>NZ_JBEYUP010000012.1:0-182854 GCF_040643575.1 Streptomyces sp. NPDC047108 | reverse complement strand
GACATGCCCATCGCCAGCCCGCCCAGGATCACGTTCCGCTCACCGGTCAGATCGTTCATCAACGCCGCGTTCACACCCAGCAGCGACGGCTGCCCGCCGGTGTAGACCTTCCCGCTCTCCGGCGGCAGCAGCCCCGCGATGGCCCGCAGCAGCGTCGACTTCCCCGAACCGTTCGAACCGATCAGACCGATCGCCTCACCCCGGTACGCCGTGAAGGACACCCCCCGCACCGCGTGCACCTCGCGCAGGCCCGCGGCCTTCCTCCGGCCCAGGATGCGGCTGAGCGCGGCGGTCGCGGCGCCTCTGCCGCGGGGACCGCCGTTGACGCGGTAGACGATGTGCAGCTCATCCGCGATGACGGTCGGGATCCGGGTCTCGGGAGCCTGACGCCCGGGCGCTCCCTCACGGGTCTCACTCTGTTCAGCCACGGCCGTACCGCTCCTCCGCCTTCCAGAAGAACACGAATCCGCCGACGCCGACGAGCACGGCCCAGCCAACGGCCCAGGCCCAGACGTGCGACGGCAGATGTCCCGATGCCCGGAAGCTGTCGATCAGCGCGAACCGCATCAGGTCGATGTGGATCGCGGCCGGATTGACCTCCAGCAGCCACCGCACCGCGCCCGGGGCTCGCCCGCCGGCGGTGAGGCGGTCGATGCTGTACATGACCCCGGATCCGTACATCCAGGTCCTGAGTACGAACGGCATGAGCTGCGCCAAGTCCGGTACCCGGCTGCCGAGTCGCGCCGTCACCAGCGCGAGGCCGGTGGTGAACACGTACTGCAGGAGGAGCGCGGGAAGGGCCAGCAGCCAGGCCCAGCAGGGGCGTTCACCCCAGGCGAGCACGATCGCGACCAGGACCGCCATCGAGTAGAGCATCTGCTGGAGCTGGGTCAGGCAGAGCGAGATCGGCAGCGAGGCGCGCGGGAAGTGCACGCTCTGCACCAGCCGCAGGTTCCCGGAGATCGACCGCGTGCCGCCGAGGACCGAACTCTGCGTGAAGGCGAAGACGAACACCCCGGTGACGAGGAACGGGACGAAGTCCGGCACCCCTTTCCCCGTCCCGACCAGCTTCCCGAAGATCAGGTAGAAGACGGCCGCGTTCAGGAGCGGAGTCGCCACCTGCCACCACTGACCGAGCCTCGCGTGGCTGTACTGGGCGTGGAGCTGCGCGCGGGAGAAGCCGAGGACGAAGTGGCGCCGCCCCCACAGCTGCCGGACGTACTCCGCCAGGCCCGGCCGGGTGCCGCACTCCGTCAGCCCGTGGCGCGCGGCCAGCGCGGCTGGAGGTCCGTTCATCGATGCTCCTCGGGTCGCTCGCGCGCTCCTGGGGTGGTCGCGGTTCCACCGGCACACGCCTCCCCGTACGTCAGAACGCAACCGTTTCGTCGTCACGGTCACGCTAGAGCAGATTGACGACGCAACGCAACCGTTCCGTCCCGGCCCCGGTAGGGTGAGCGCATGCCACCAGCGGAGAAGCAGACCCCTCGCCGTGCCCCCGCCGGAGCGGCCGTACTGCAGGAGGACGTCACCGCGGCGATCCGGGCCGCCGTGTTCCAGGAACTCGCCACCACCGGTTACGGACGCATGTCCATCGAGGCCGTCGCGCGGCGGGCCGGGGTGGGCAAGACCGCCGTCTACCGCCGCTGGCCGTCCAAGCTGCAGATGGTGATCGAGGTGGTGTCCGCCGTCGCGATCCACGACACCCCCGCCCCCGACACCGGCAGCCTCCGCGGGGATCTCCGCGCCCTGCTCGCCTCGACGGCGCAGGCCCTGCGCCACCCGCTGGCCTCGCAGATCGTTCCCGACCTGCTGGCCGAGGCCGCGCGCAACCCCGAGATCGGCGAGACGCTCCAGTCCGCCCTCAGCAAGGCGCAGGAGACCATCGGTGCGGCGATCGTCGGCCAGGCAGTCGCGCGCGGCGAACTGCCGGAGGACACCGACACCCGGCTCGCCCTGGACGTGGTCATCGGCCCGCTCTACTGGCGGCTGGCGGTGGTCCGTACGCCGTTGCCGCGCACATACCTCGACCGTCTCGCCCGGACCGCGGCTGCTGCCCTGCGCGCGGAGGCGGAAGCGGACGAGGAGACCTGAGCGCGCTCTGACGCGGGTGCCACCCGGTCCGGGGCCGTGTGCCGGAGCGCCCGGCAGCAAGCGCTCATGGTGTGGCTGCCACCGGGCTCGATCGCTCAAGGCCCGCTCCGTGTCCTGATGTTCGGCGGCGGGGCGATGGCCTGCCCGGCGGGTGTGCGGCTCGCCTTCACGGCACCGCCGGGCCGTTTCACGTTCATGGGCGCGGCGATCGCCCCCAGGGGGCCGACCTGTTCCGGTTCTGGTGGTCGCTGCGTCCCGACTGGTCGCTGCGTCCCGCCGAACTGCCCTGTGCCGTCCAGCAGTTGCGGAACCGGGGGTTGCGTACCGGGCTCCGCCGCCACCATCTGCTGGTGCTGAGCGGACTGCCGTTCTTCCGCACGACCTCGCCCGGTGACCCGCTCGCCGCGTACGCCCCGATCATCGCCCTGACCCTGGCCGGGGCTCGCGTGCTCGGCCGCCGGAACGGTGACGGCCCTTCAGATGCGGGCGGCGGCACGGACCGAGGCCACGGCGGTCGCCTCGGCGACCCCGAGCCGAAGCGGGAAACGGAGGCGCGAACGGAAGCGCCGACGGTGACCCCGGGCGGGGCTGTCAGGGGAACCGCGTGCGCCCGCCCCCCGCGGAGGACGTCACGGCACGTCGGCGGGCGGAACGCCCGGAGTGCGGCTCGGGGGTGCGGCCGGGGCCCGGCGCGGCGGCGGGAAGGTGTACAGCTCCAGGATGTCGGGCTGTGCCGCGACACCGGGGCCTCCGGCCCGGACCCAGGTGACGATGTCCTCGGTCGCGGCCGGGTCGTTGACCAGGCCGAGCCAGACGGGCCGGGCACCGGTGGCGCGGGCGGCGGCCGATGGCTGCACGACGACGACGTTGGCCCGCTCGCAGACGTCCAGGCATGCGGAGACCCGTACGGGCGCGGCCTCGGCGAGGCGGGCCGTCTGCTCCGCGTGGTCGACCCCGGAGACCTTGGGGGTGCCGCAGCAGCAGTCGCGGCAGACCACGATCCGGCACGGCGCCGGGGCGGTCGGTACCGTCGCTTCGACGGACACGGCGGCCTCGACCGGCGGTGACGCCGGGGTGACCGACGGCCGTACGAGCGGCGGGAGTTCCGCGCCAGGCGACGATTCGGCGGGCGACGGTTCGGCGGGCGACGACTCCGCGAACGACGACGACGCGGCGAACCACATCCGTTCCACGCCGTCCGACCGCTCCGCGACCTGCGATGACTCCATGGGCATCCCGGCCCGACCTCCTCCTGGGGAGATCCGCCCCAGCTCCTTCGAGGAGGCGACCGCGTGAGTCTCCTGGCTCTCGGGTCGTCGCTCGCCCCGGCCTTCCCACCCGCACGCGGGTCGTGGCCTGTTCGGGGTCCGCTCGCCGATCACAGTGGCGGGACCGCGCCGGATTCGCACCGGCTTCCTCGTCCGCCGTCGCCCTTTTCGCCGGTCATCATCGCAGAGGCCACAGCGCCGCGGGACGCCGCGTCAGGTCGCGCGGGCCGAAGGTGCCGCGGGAGGAGAGGTCGGGTGGCACGCGGGCGGGAGCGTACGCCTCAGAGTTCCTCCTCGATGCGGATGACCCGCTCGAGGTCGTCATGCGCCTTGTGGGACGTACCGTCGCGCTGCTCAAGGAGCGCGGCGGCGATGCTGTCGAGCTTGCGCTGGACCGCACGCTCCGCACGCAGTTCGGAGTTCTTGAGCAGGGCCAGCAGGAGGAGGGTGACGGCGGTCATGATGTCCCCGACCAGGATCTGCGTGGCGATCGAGGCGCCGGCGGCATGGACGGCGATGAACAGCGCCACCAGGGCGAGGCAGAACGCGTAGAACAGGGGTGAGGCGGTCAGGTGGGACGCCGCCCCGGCCAGTCGCTCGAACCGGCCCCGGCCGTCCCGGGACCGCTCGGCGGGATGTTGCATGGTCATCACCTGCGCGTTTCCCGCACCCGGCGGGCGAAACCCCGTGCGCGGTGAGCCGCACCACGCCGCACCCGCACCACGCCGCACCCGCACCCGCACCCGCACCCGCACCACGCTGCACCCGCACCCGCACCCGCACCCGCACCCGCACCCGCACCCGCACCACGCTGCACCCGCACCCGCACCCGCACCCGCACCGGTTCACGGCCCGCGTACGAAGTGCCACGTCCCGCGTACGGCATCCGTACCGGTCGGTGACGCTCGTGATCAGTACATCTAGCGGTCCTCCAGCGCGATCCGCCCCTGCCTCCACGTCGCCCCGAGGGTGCCCAGCAGGGCGAGCCGTTCGGCGCTGCTGCTCCCCGGTTCCGCGTGATAGACCACGAGCTGCCGCCCCGGCGCGCCCCGCACGTCGAAGGACTGGAAGGCCAGCGACAGACGGCCCACGTCGGGGTGGTGGAACTCCTTGCCGCCCCGCGACTTCCCCTGGACGGTGTGGGAGCGCCAGAGTTCGGCGAACTCCTCGCTCTCGCCGGTGAGTTGTTCCACCAGGTCCTTCAGGCGCCGGTGGTCCGGATGGAGTCCGGTCGACTCGCGGAGCGCCGCCACCGTCGCGCGCGCCACCTCGTCCCACCGCGGGTAGAAGGCACGCGCCTCCGGGTCGAGGAACGTCATGCGGGCGAGGTTGTCCGCGCGCCGGAACCGCGAGAACAGCGCGGTGGCCAGGTCGTTGGCCGTCAGGATCTCCAGGGCGGGGTCGAGCACTAAGGCCGGGGTGTGTGCCCAGCTGTCCAGCAGCCGCCGCAGACCGGGATCCACCGTCTCCCTCGGGACGGCCCCCGGGCGCTGGTCCGGCACGGCCCCCGCGAGGCGGAACAGGTGGGCGCGCATGTCCTCGTCGAGCCGCAGCGCCCTGCTGATCGCGTCGAGCATCTGCGGGGACGGACGGCGTTCGCGCCCCTGTTCCAGGCGGGCGTAGTAGTCGGTGTTCATACCGGCGAGGACGGCGACCTCCTCCCGCCGGAGACCCGCCACCCGGCGGCGGCCGTACGAGGCCAGTCCCGCCTCGTCGGGCGTGACGCGCGCGCGGCGGGCCCGCAGGAAGTCTCCGAGATCGTTGCCGGTCATGCGCTCAAGGCTAGGGAACTCCGTCCGGACGTGCCTGGGTGTGCCACGTCCTGTCTCCCCGGCCACGGTCCCACCGGCCGCGCTCAGGCCGCGGGGTCGGCCACATTGCACGCCTCGCCGCGGCCGGTGCGCAGGGGCGTGACGGCCGGACGGACGGGCTTGTGCCGCGCCGGCCGGGTCCGGGCCGGGGGCACCGGAGTCCTGATCCCCCGCTCGGCGTTCCGCAGTTGAACATCGATACGGCGTTCGCGCCGCGCCCCGAGGAGCGCGGGAAGGGTGACGACGAGCGCCAGGGCGAGGACCAGGCCCGTCCGGATGATGAAGGTGAGTGCGGTGTCGTCCATGTCTGCCACCTTCGCCGGTCCGTCACGACGAGGGCAGTGGCAGGACTGTCGCCATACCTCGAATTACTGCCATGATGGGCGGGTGCTGACGAACGTAGCCGTGCCACTCACCCACGGGGTCAACGCCTTCGAGCTCGGCGTGATCGCCGAGGTCTTCGGCATGGACCGCAGCGAGCAGGGACTGCCGGTCCTCGACTTCGCGATGGTCGCCGCGGAGCCCGCCCCCGTACGGGCCAAGCCGGGCTTCACCATCGACACCCCGCACGGGCTCGACCGCCTCGCCGAGGCCGATCTGATCGCCGTTCCGGCGGGCGAGAACTACACCGAGCGCGACTTCCCCGAAGAGCTGCTGGAGGCGCTGCGCGCAGCCGTGGACCGCGGGGCGTGGGTGCTGAGCGTGTGCTCGGGCGCCTTCGTCCTGGGTGCGGCCGGGCTGCTGGACGGACGGCGCTGCACCGCGCACTGGATCCACACCGACGACCTGGCCCGGCGGTATCCCACGGCGCTGCTCGAGCCCGGCGTCCTCTACGTGGAGGACGGGCCGGTCATCACCTCGGCGGGGACAGCGGCGGGGATCGATGCCTGCCTGCACCTCGTACGGCGGGAGCTCGGCAGCAAGGTGGCCAACCACATCGCCCGGCGCATGGTGGTGCCGCCCCACCGCGACGGCGGGCAGGCCCAGTTCATCGATCACCCGATGCCGCGCTCGCACAGCGACGACGCCATCGGACGGTCGCTGCAGTGGATGGAGGAGCATCTGCACGAGGAGATCACCGTCGAGCAGCTCGCGGCGCGGGCTCATCTCTCGCCCCGGACGTTCGCGCGCCGCTTCCGGCAGGAGACCGGGACGACGCCGTACCAGTGGATGCTGGGGCAGCGGCTGCTCCTCGCACAGCACCTGCTGGAGGACACGGAGCTGACGGTGGACGGGATCGCGGCGCGCGCCGGGTTCGGCAACGGGGCAGCACTCCGGCACCAGTTCCTGCGGCGGCTGGGCACGACGCCGCAGACCTATCGCCGGACGTTCTGCGGACCGCAGCAGGAGTTGGTCGCGTCCCGGGCCGAGCAGTGATCCGCGTACCCGTTCCGGCGGGCCCGTAGCGGGCTCCTCTCCGCTGCGGCCACCCGCTCAACCACCGGGCCCCTGGGGAGGTCATACTCGGCAGGACCGAACGCGCCTGCCGCGCGCGGCAGGTCGCGCACGCGGCCGGACCCGGCGGGCATGCCTTCGGTGACGCGGACGGCTCGACGGCAAGGAGTGGGGCAGTGCCCATCGAGACCCCGGACGAGGAGATCGCACGCCTCGCGGCCGAACGCCATGGCTACAGCGTGGAGTTCGGCGACACCCCCGCCTCCGATGCCGAGCGGCGCGCGCACCTGCGTACGTGGATGGACCGGCGCACGGCCCGGATCCGCGAACTGCACGACCGGAAGCCGCTGGGTCTGCCCGCCGAGATCACCGTCGGCGCGGGCGCCTGCCTCTCGGCGGGGGCGGCCTGGCTGCCCGGCCTGTGGTGGGGCACGGCTCCCCTCAGCCTGATCGCCCTCGCTCTCGGGCAAGCCGTCCGGCCGGGCGCTCCGGCCATGCGCGGACGGCGCCTGCTCCGCCTGCTGACCCGCCGCCCGCATCCGGACGAGGCGCTCGCCGACACCTCCGGCGGCGAGGTGCTCTACGCGCCGCCGCCCTCGTACGCCCCCTCCGCCCTTCCCCCGCCGCTCTCCACCAGGGGCACCGCCGGTGGGGCGGACTCCGGGGCCGGAGCGGGCGCCGGCCGGCGCCGGGCCATCGAGGCCGAGCACGACGCGGTCAGGGAGGCGTACGGCAGTTACGTGATCGACGCCCTCGCCGTGCTCGACCGCCCCGCCCTCGACGACGTCACCGTGCCGCGGACCGCGGACTTCCTCCGCGCGATGGACACGGCCGATGACGCACGCCGCGGCGGCGACCTCGATACGTACCGTGCGGCCGTGAGCACGCTGAAGCTGGCGTGGCGAGCCGCCGACGAGCACGCCCGCCGTACGGGTACGGGCCATCTGTCGCCGAAGGAGAGCGCGGCCGTCTCCAAGGCCCGCGCGCTGCTGGAGCGGGCCGTCGACGGGGGCGGCGGGGAACACGAGCGCCGGGCCGCGTACGCGAAGGCACGCGAACTCCTCGACGGTGTCCTGGTGCTCCCGCGGCAGGCCGTCGCGCACCTCGAGGCGGAGCACCGGCTCTCCCTGCCCTGACCGGGACGAGCCTTCTGCCCGCCCAGATCACCGTCGGCGCGACCGTACGGACGGGCCCGTGCACCGTCCTCACCGATCCCCCGTTGCTCAGCGAGCGACCCCGTGGGCCCCATTCGTCACAGCATTCCGCCACGTGGCGGAGTCCGGATCGTGGAATGCCACCGCCCTCGGCCGGTACTCCGCGACACCGCACTCCCCTGCCGCGCTCCTCGCCGCGCTCGCCGCGTCCCGCGTACGCGCCCGCTGGCTCTCCGTGCACGGACCTCTCCCACCTGCGCGGAGGCGTGGCCGGGCAGGCGTGCACGCCCCGGTCCCCTCACCTCTCGGGCCGGACCGGGAGGACCGATGTCGGGCCAGATGGCGGATATAAAGCGCACCGCGGAAATCCCAATGTGGGACGCGCCGGATAACGAACTCGAGGCCGCGCGATGGAGGTTCATGACACAAATTCACGACCGGATGGATCTGCTGAAGAAATGGACAGAATCCAGACCGCACCACATTCTCGAAATCCACTGCTTACGAAGGACCGACGATCATTTCCCCCACCGCTCGGATATCCACGACGACCGGCCCCCGGGCTCAACGAGCCCGAGCATCCGGCCCGTCGGCGCTGTGCGCTCCGCGCGAAGGGCGGTGGCATCGCCCGTGCCCACCGCCCTGGCATCCGGTGCCGAATATCGTCGTGAATATTCCGCACCCGCCGAGGTCTCGACGGGACGGCCCACCACTGGCCACAGTAGGAACCACTCGCCCTCTCCACGGTGAGGGCGAGACCGGTCGGCAGCCATACGGAGAGGAGTTCACCGGAAGAACGCGCACCAGCACGCCGCGCACCGGAACCCCTGGAACCGGAACCTCTGGAACCGGGACCGGGACCGGGACCGCAGAAGCCGAAGTCGGCAGCACCGCGCACGGAGACCTGCTGGGGAACGCACCCCACCCGCGGGCACCGTCGCGCTCCACTGCAGACACAGCACGCACCGCAGACATCGCAGGCACCGGGGCAGTCGCAGGTACCGAGGCCGGCCCGCAGGCCGCCGTCCCCCATGGCCCCGGGAGGAAGTAGCGTATGAGCACGTCACGTTACGGCGGGCCGGACCAGGCGACACGCAAGCTGACCATCCTGCCCGGCAGCCCCCTCGCGCCGTCCACCGCCCGCAAGTTCGTCCGCTCCTCGCTCACGGACTGGGCCGGACTCTCCCGCGCGAACACCCCTCTCCTGGGCCAGGTCACCGACGACGCGGTGCTCCTGGTCAGTGAACTGGTCACCAACGCCGTCGTTCACGCCGGGACGATGGTCGAGCTGCGCCTGCACCTGGAGGGGGCGGAGGAGGACCTTCACTCCCTCAAGTCCCCGGTGGCCCTGGTGGTCGAGGTCTGCGACCGCGACCCCAACTGGACGACGGCCGACCATCAGCACGCGCCCGGCGAACACGGCCGGGGCCTGCGCATCGTGGGAACCGTCGCCGAGGACTGGGGCGTCACCTACGGGCGGGAGGTCAAGACGGTGTGGTTCCGGCTGCCCGTCCCCGCGGGCGACGACCTGGAGATCCCGCCCCTCCCGCAACCGGAGGTCAGCACCCCGCATCCCGAGCTGCCCACAGCCGTCTTCGTGCCGCGGCAGTACACCGGCCACGAGCCGGTGCCGCCTCGTACGACCGTGGAACGCTGGTCCTTCCTCGCCGAGGCGTCGGACCTGCTCGCCGGCCAGTTCGACGAGGACAAGCTGGCGTCGCTCGCCGCGCTGCTGCTCGTACCGCGGCTCGCCGACTGGTGCGCCGTCTGGATCGACACCCCCTCGGGGGCCGGGACCACCCACCCCCGGCTCGCCCGGGTGTGGCACGTCAACGAGAGCCGCATCGGCGAACTGCGGGCCTCGCTGGAGATGAACACCGCCGACCTCGTACGGGCCGGGCTGCAGTGGCCGGCGCCGGTGCCCTGGCCTTCGCTCGCCCCCTCGCCCCTCGGCATGGGCACGGGCGCGTCCGGCGGCGCGGCGCTGGCCTGTCGCCTGACGGACGGCGAGCAGCAGGTGGGCACGCTCGTCCTGGGGCGCCAGGGTGTCGCGAAAATGCCCGACGAAGTGACGGGCCTGGTCGGGGACTTCGCGCGGCGCTTCGCCAAGGCACTGGTGGGCGCGCAGGACTACACACGCCAGGTCGTCACCAGCACCGTGCTGCAACGCGGCCTGCTCCCCACCAGCCTCGCCTCGGTGCCCGGCGTCGACACCCACGTCGTGTACGAACCGGCGGGCGAAGGAGCGTGGGCGGGCGGCGACTTCTACGACCTCTTCCGCGCGGGTGACGGGCGGTGGTGCTTCGTCCTCGGTGACGTCTGCGGCAGCGGGCCCGAGGCAGCCGTCGTCACCGGCCTGGTCAGACCCCTCCTCAAGGCACTGGCGCAGGAGGGATACGGCGTGGCGCGGGTGCTCAATCGTCTCAACAGCATGCTCGTCGACGAGGCGCGGGCCGTTGAGGCGGCGGCCGCCGCCGTCGTCGCCGCGGGCCACCTCACGCCCGAGGCCGACGAGCCGTCGCGGTTCCTCTCGCTCCTCTTCGGCGAACTGTCGCTCACCGGGGACGGCAGCCGCATACGGTGCACCCTCGCCAGCGCCGGGCACCCGCTGCCCCTGCTGCTCAAGCCCGACGGGCAGGTGCTGCCCGCGGCCGAACCACAGGTGCTGCTGGGGGTCGTGGACAACACGACGTACCAGCGGCAGAGCTTCGAGTTCCAGCGGGGCGACACCCTGCTGTGCGTCACGGACGGGGTGACCGAGCGCCGCTCGGGGCGCCATCTGTTCGACGACGGGGACGGGCTGGCGAGAGTCCTCAGCACCTGCGCCGGATTGAGGGCGGCCGGGGTCGCCGAGCGCATCCGGAGGGCCGTGCACGCCTTCGGCGCCGCTCCGCCCAGTGACGATCTGGCGGTCCTGGTGCTGCAGGCGCAGTGACCCGGCAGGGGACGTCGGGACCGAGAAAGGCACCGGGCGGCGACACCCGGTGCCTTTCGGTGAGTTGTGCGGGTAGGACGTCGTACGGTTCAGGCGGGGGTCGTGGCAGGAGCGGGAGCGGCGGCCGGGGACGACTCGGGCTCCTCGGTCGCCTGCGTCTCCCGGGCGTAACGCCGCAGCATGTCCTCCAGATCGCTGACGATCGGGCGGAAGAACTCCCTGCGCGCATTGTCATCGGTCATGGTGCTCACGGCGAAGTTCGTCGCGCCGAAGCCCGCGAGCAGCGCCGCGCACCGCAGCAGGGCCTGGGAAGCACCGGGAATCAGGGACGGCTTCGGCTCCTCGCCCACCCAGGTCTCCACGGTCGCGGGATCCACCGCGATCATGCCGAGGACCGTGAAGAAGGCGAAGACGGCGACACCGACGACGGTGGCCTGGACGAGCTGACGCGTCGCCAGCACGGTGAGGACGTTCCGCATCTGCTTACGCGTGAGGGTCACCTCGTCGATGGCGTCGAGTTCGTCCCGGAGATGGCTCGCGCTGGCGGCCGTGGTCACCAGGGCGAACAGGCACATGACAAGCGCAGTGCGGCCCCAGGTGATGTGAGCCCCGAGCTGCCACATCTCCCCCGCGAAGAAGGCGAGGAAGGTCACGAAGAGCATGGTGGGCAGAGCCCGCCCGTGCAGGCGTCCCGAGTTCCCGAGATCGCGCCAGGACTGCCGGAAGGCGATCCGGGCGAGCGCGACGACACCGAGTTGCACACCGGCGTAGCAGAGGAACAGCCACGTTGCGGCAAACAGCGTGAATACGATCGCCATCATGGCAAAAAGGACGGGCACGGAGAGCTTCTCGCCCCTGGCCTCGTCCACGAAGTACTGCGGAGAGGTCTCATAGACGGTCACCATCAGCGCCACCGGGAGGAGGACAAACGCCGCCGCGATCATGAACGCCGCCCATCGGGGCAGAGTCCACTGGTGCCGCCTCAACTTGCCCAGCAACACCCATGCGAGCAGGGTCACACCCACCGGGGGAAGAATCGTGACCAGGAATTCCGCGAGGGTATCCGCCTCCCAGGGGGCCGACATCACAAAGACCGGAAGGAAGATCAAAGCCGGTAGCATGCGCGGCAGTACATGAGTGCGTACAGTCCATCCAGGCACCAGTTGAGGCAATCCACTGCGTATCAGGAATCGCTCGACGGCGAGCCTGTCCCTTCTGTTGTTCATGCGCGGCATTAGAGCACAGGCGAGCAGCTGGATAGCGGGGCCTCGCCCCGGGTGCAGCGTGTGACGCGAAATTGAGTAGTGGATGCTCCTGACGCTACGGGCATCTCTCCCTAAAGTTCCGTGGGAATGGCCGATCATGCGCCAACGCGCTGCGGGCTTTCGGTTCTTGTGCGCTCCGCTGGTCGCGACGGTTCGCGCAGCGTGAGGCTCCGGTTCGTGTCGACGCCGAACAAGGAGATACCGGAACTCGTGGATCCCGTACCGTCGTCGCGCGCGCGAAGCCTCGTGCTCGCGGCTGCCACCGCCGGCTGCGTGCTGGCGGGCGGGACGGCATGCAGCAGTACCGGGATCGAGCCGGACACCGGATCCGCGGGCAACGGCAGGGCCGGGACGCTCACCCCCGTCGAGAGACGGCAGACGGAGCTCGTCCGATCCGTGCTGGCCGATCCCGATCCCGACGCGGTCTTCCCCGATGCGGACCGTCTCGGGTCGATGGTCGGCACGAAGCGCGAAGGGCCCCTGCGTGCCGCGTTCCCCAGTACCTTGCGGCCCGGCCAGTCCGTGAAGATCGCCGTCGCCTGCACCGGCGGTGACCAGGTCACACTCAGCGTGGACTCCGGCGACGGCCCGAAGACGACGAAGGTGACCTGCCAGCGGGACGACGCGGCCTGGTCGCAGCCGTACTTCTTCACCGTCGGCGACGGGCATGTGATCGTCGGCATCACCGGGCACGGCACGCGCGGCGCGATGGGGTTCATCGCCCACGGACTCGCCATGGACACCGGCGCCGCCCGCGACACCCTGCTCGCCAACCGCGCCCTGCGCACCCTCCCGGACCAGGACGAGGGCCCCGGCCTCGGTACGACATCGGGCAGCCTGCGCAACGGTCCCGGCGCCTCGGAGGTCGGGGTGCGACGGGGACAGCGGATCACGGTCCGCGCCGCCTGCGTGGGCACCGGGTCCATCCGGATCGCGGCCGTCTCGGGCAGGGCCCGGGCCACAGAACGCGTGCGCTGCTCCAGCGTCGAGGCCGGTACCGCGTACGTCCGGCTGACCGCCGCGGGCTCCGATCTGCGGGTGCATGTCACCCGGGGCAGCGGCGCCTCGGGTGGCGCGGCCTACAGCATCCACCGGGAGAGCTGACGTGCACTGAGTGCCCCAGGCGCTCCGGGGCCCCCGGTGTGCGCCCGAGAAGAATTCCCGCCAGGTGGGCAGGCCGCCCTCTCGTACCGAGTGGCGTGCGCAGGCGCGGGATCCCTGGAACACCCGAGATATCGACTGAAACGGTATGGCGCCATGAGCGAGATGTGGATCGGCGAGAAAGTACGCCTGCGCGGTGTCGAGCGGTATGACTGGGAAGGTTTCCGCGAGTTGGCGCTGAACACCGTGGACGCCCGTAGCGCCGATCTGGTGGAACCGCCGCGCTCGGACGAGAATTACCGGTCCTGGACGGCGGAATGCGCGGTCCGCACCCCGGAGAGCACATCGTTCCGGCTCGTCATCGAATCGCTGGCCGACTGTATGTTCGCGGGGGCACTGACCGTCGGTGAGTCCGATCAACGGGCGGGGCGGTTCAAGACCGGTATCGAAGTCCTCCGCTCCCAGCGCGGGCAGGGGTTCGCGGCCGAGGCGACCACGCTGCTGCTCACCTACATGTTCGCGGAGCAGCGCTTCAACAAGTGCGAGGTCGAGGTCTACGCGTTCAACGACGCCTCGCTCGCCCTCTACAGCAAGCTGGGTTTCGTCGAGGAGGGCCGCCTGCGCCAGCACGAGTTCTTCGCGGGCCGGTACCACGACAGCGTGATGCTCGGTATCACCGCCGCCGAGCACTGGGCCGTGCACCGGCATCCCGCGCTGCACTGAACCCACGCATCCCGTCACGCATGCGTTGCCGTACGGGGACGGGCTGTTGATGCCGCGATCGGCTCATCACCCGCCCCCGGCCGGCGTCCGCCTCCCTGGCGATCCTGGGTACGAGGCGCCGCCTATGAGTACGCGGTGAGTAGGAGTACGGATGTCTCGTCCGCCGGTGGCGGTGTTTGACTCCCCGCTATGACGACCGATACCCCGGGCCCCGAGGACGGCCCGCACACACCCAGCCTGCGCAGCCTGCGCATCGCCTCCGGGATTGCCCTCGCTCTCCTGCCCGTCGCGTTCTTCGCGAGCGTCCTCATGATCATCGATGAAGCTCTCGGCCCCATGGGCCCCACGGTCCTCTATGACATCAGCTTCTGGGTGCAGGTCGGCTCCGCGCTGCTCGGCCTCGCCGTACTGCTCCTGCCCGCACGGACGATGGACCGCCCGACGCGCAAGGCTCTCCTCATCGGCCAGTGCGCGCTGATCCCCGTCTCGCTGGCACTGGCCGCCGCGGCCTGAAGGCGGCCCGACCCCGCCCAGGGCCCTCGAGCGGGGTGGGCGGGCACGGTCGGCCCGCGCCTATCCGCGCATGACCTCCGGTTCGTGCCGGCGCAGGAGCCGGGCGACGGCGAATCCGCAGAGCATCCCCAGCCCCAGGAGCACGCCGAGGTCGATGCCCCACTGGGTGACGGTATGGGCCCACAGCGGGTCGAGGTAGTCCGGCCGGTCCATCTCCCACGGCGGCATGGTGTGCGAGAGGTCGAGCGTGGTCCCCGCACCGGCGACGGCCCAGCGGGCGGGCATCAGCCAGCCGACCTGCTCGATGCCCGGCGCGTCGAACAGCTTGAACAGGACGCCGGTGAAGACGACCTGCACGACGGCGAACATCACCAGCAGCGGCATGGTCTTCTCGGGGGTCTTCACCAGCGAGGAGATGACCAGACCGACCATCATCGAGGTGAAGCCCAGCGCGCTGATCATTACGCCGACCTCGACGGCCGTGGGCATGACGAGGCCCTGGGCCGGAAGTTCGCGGACGGAGAAGCCGATGGCGCAGATGACGGTGCCCTGGACCGCGGTGATCATGCCGAGGACGATCACCTTGGACATCAAATAGGCCGACCGTGACAGCCCGGTGGCTCTCTCCCGCTCGTAGATGACCCGTTCTTTGATCAATTCACGTACGGAGTTGGCGGCGCCCGAGAAGCACATGCCGACGACGAGGACCAGCAGGATCGTTCCGGACTCCTGGTTGTAGCGGAACCCGCTGTCCGGGGGTGGCGGGACGAGTCCGTACTTGGCCGGGACCAGACAGCTCACCCCGCCCAGCACGGCGGGCAGCATGAGCATCAACGCCATGAAGCCCTTGTCGGAGGCGATGACCGAGACGTAGCGGCGGACCAGGGTCCACAACTGGCCGATCCAGCGCTGCGGTTTGGGGGGCCGGGCACGTGACCCCGGCTGCACCGGGCTGCTGCCCGGGGCCTGCGGCGGGGCGGCCGAGTCGATCTCCGCGGCGCAGAACTCGTACTCCCGGGAGGTCCGCCAGCGTCCGCCCCAGTCGTCGTCACGGTGGTTCTCGAAGGCGGAGAAGACATCGGCCCAGCTGTTGTGGCCGAAGAAGTCCAGCGCCTCGTCCGGCGGACCGAAGTACGCGACGGAGCCGCCCGGCGCCATCACCAACAGCCGGTCGCACAGGGAGAGTTCGGCGACGGAGTGGGTGACGACCAGCACGGTGCGGCCGTCGTCGGCGAGACCCCGCAGCAGCTGCATGACGTCGCGGTCCATGCCCGGGTCCAGGCCGGAGGTGGGCTCGTCCAGGAAGATCAGCGACGGCTTGGTGAGGAGTTCGAGGGCGACGGACACGCGCTTGCGCTGACCGCCGGAGAGCGAGGCGACCTTCTTGTCGCGGTGCGCGTCGAGCCGCAGCTCCTGGAGCACCTCGTCGATCCTGGCCTTGCGCTCGGCGGTCTTGGTGTCGCCGGGGAAGCGGAGCTTCGCGGCGTACTTGAGGGCGGTGTCGACGGTCAGTTC
Organism: Streptomyces sp. NPDC047108; assembly: GCF_040643575.1. Lineage (NCBI taxonomy): Bacteria > Bacillati > Actinomycetota > Actinomycetes > Kitasatosporales > Streptomycetaceae > Streptomyces > Streptomyces sp. NPDC047108. The sequence continues at coordinate 167,083 of NZ_JBEYUP010000012.1, read as the reverse complement.
CTTGTGCAGGATGTCGTCCTGCGGGACCAGACCGATACGGCGGCGCAACTCGGCGAACTGCGTGTAGAGATCGCGGTGGTCGTAGAGGACCTGGCCGCGGTCGGCGGGGCGGTAGCCGGTGAGGGCGCGCAAGAGGGTGGACTTCCCGGAACCGGACGGTCCGACCACCGCGACGAGCGACTTCTCCGGGACGCCGAAGGAGACGTCGTCGAGGATGGTCTTCCCCCGGCCGACGGTCACCGTCAGGTTCCGGGCGGCGAAGGAGACCTCACCGGTGTCGACGAACTCCTCCAGCCGGTCCCCGACCAGCCGGAACGTGGAGTGGCCGACGCCGACGATGTCGTTCGGGCCGATGATCCGGCGGTGCACCGGCTGCCCGTTGACGTAGGTGCCGTTGTGGCTGCCGAGGTCGACGATCTCGAAGCGGCCGTCGGGCGTGGGCCGGAACTCCGCGTGGCGGCGGGAGACGTACGGGCCCTCCACCACGAGTTCGTTGTCCGCCCCACGGCCGATGCACAACCGCCGCCCGACGACGAGCTTGTGGACGCCCGAAGGGCTGTGGTCGATGGAGAGGGCCGCGGCGGCACCGCGAGGCCGGGCGGCGTCCCGGTCGTCGTCATGACCGGCGGGAGCACCGGGGCCTCCGGCACGCGGGCCGGGAGCTGCGGATCCGGGCGCTCCAGGGCCGTGGGACGCGAACCCGGTGGCGGCGGGGGCCTGGGCCGCGGGCCGCGCGGTGTGGTGGGGCGCGGCGTGGTGGGGCGCGGCGTGGTGGTACTCGGCGTGCTGGGCGTGCGGCTCCGGACGCGTTCGCGGAGCGGAGGCCGGTGCGGCGGCTGGAGGCGTTACGGGTGCGGCCGCGGGAGACGTTGCGCGTCCGGCCGCGGGAGGCGTTGCAGGTCCGGCTGCGTGAGGCGTTGCGCGTCCGGCCGCCGATCCGCCCGCGGACGCTGCCGGGGCGGACGGCTCCGCGGGGCGCCGTGCTGCGGGCGAGGGCGTTGCGGGTCCGGTCGCGGGAGCAGGGGCGGTCCGGGGCTGCTGCCGTCCGGGATCCGCGGGCCGCGCGGCCGACGTGCCGGGATCCGCGGGACGCAGGGCCGACGGACCGGGATCCGCGGGACGCGGGGCCGACGGACCGGGATCCGCGGGACGTTGGGAGGCCGCGGCTCCCCGGGATGCTGCGGGTTGCCGGGACGCCGCTGCCTGCCGGGGCTCCGGGGGGCCATCGGCGAGGTGGGCCGCCGCGCGGGCCTGGGCGGCGGCCCGCGCCTGGTCGCCGCTGTCCGCCGACACCTGCTCGGTGAAGTCCAGTCGTGTGCCGGTGGAGACGTTCCCCAGCCGGATGATCGAACCGTGGCCGACCTCGACCCGCTGTATCCGGCGTCCCTCGGCGAACGTGCCGTTCGCGCTGCCGAGATCCTCGATGACCCACGTCCCGCCGTCGTACCGGATCGTGACGTGTTGCCGGGAGACCCTGCGGTCGACGCAGGAGATGTCGGCGTCGAGGTCGCGCCCGACGGTGTAGCTCCGGGACGCGTCCAGGTTCCAGGTGCGTCCGTTGGCATGCAGTACAAGTTCAGGCACGTCTGCCCCAAGTCGGTCGTGTACCCCGGTGTGCGCCCGCACGAGGACGGGTGACCGCCGTTGCGGTCCCCGCGGTTCCTGCGTGCGCCCGCGCGGCCGGGGTGGATGCGAGCGTCATGCGGCGCGCGGCCCGAGGGGACCGCCCGCCCATGGATGTGGCGGGGCGCCGAACCCTGAGAGACAGCGGCCCCGCTCGGTGGTCGAGATGCTGGTGCCGGTGCGGTGACACGGCGATGCGCCGATTCCTAGCGGGCGGAGGAGGCCGGGACGTCGATCGTCAGCGCGGCCCGTTCGGGGTCCGTACTGTCGAACTCGATCGTCGACGTGCCCTTGGTCGCCGACATTCCGCCGTCCGTGGGCACCTCCCACCCCTGACCGATCAGGTCGGCGTAGTAGGACTTGGCCATCGACACGGAGTCGGAGGAGTTCCGGTCCACGCCGTACGTGAGCCTCAGGGTGTCGTCCGCACGGCTGCCGACCTCCAGCAGGGGCGCCTCGGGGAGCGGGGGCGCCTGGCCGGGGTAGGTGAGCGTCACCTGGAGGGCGTCGCCTTCGGCGGCCGTGTCCAGGGTCTGCTTTCCGCGGGTCCATGTGCCGTCGTGACGCTCGTATCCGCCTTTCGCGAGCTGTCGGTCGTACGCGGTGAGCGCGTCCCGTGCCGACCCGTCGCCGGGTGAGAAGCCGAGTTCGAGGGTCGCGCCCTCGGTCACGGCGCGGCTCACCTCGGCCCCCTTCGGCAGGGGCAGCGCCACGGACTTCCCCTGTCCGCCCCTGCCGGACGAACCGTCAGCTCCTCCTTGCCCCGAGGAGCCATGGTCCTGGGAGGCGGACGCGGCACCGTCCGGCTTGCCGCCGGAGCCGTCCGCCTCATCGGGCCCACATGCGGAAAGCGACAGGGTCAGGACCGCCGACACGACAAGCGCACACGTGAGTTTGCGGTTTCGCAGACGCATGGTGAGCAGAATCCCCTTGAACGGACCGTGAATTGCCCGATGAAGGTAACGGGCCGTGCGGGCGATGGTCGATGAGCACGTCTTACTCAGGACGCGGACACGTCGCTCCGCCACCGTGTCCGTTCCATGTCGCGATAAGGAATGCGCTGAGCGGGATCCTCGTTCCGCCGACCCCGCGTGCGGCCCCCTCCTGTGACACGGCTGTGACGAATTCCGCCGCGCTCTCACGCCGTGAATCTTCTGTGAAATGTCGCGGCTCTCGCCCCGCGCCTCACCCGTGAACGGCATCCCCCGTACCCGGTCAGCTCCTCGAGGCGACGGCGTCGAGGGCGGTTTCGGCGAGGTCCTGCCAGCGTTCGGCGTGGGTGACGGGCACGGCGACCCAGTCCTTGAAGGGGCGGCCTTTGCCCGAGGGGTCGAAGAGTTCGGCTCCTGTCAGGTCGAGCGTGGCACGGTGGGCGGGTGTGCCGTCGCCGAGTTTGACGGCGAGCAGGTCGCCCTTGAGGCAGGCGAACGCCTTTCCCTCAGCTTTGAGCGCGCGCTTGCCGAACATCGCGCCGGCGACCGCGCCACGCTGGGCGAGGTCGTCGGCGACGCGGTCGAAGTGGTCGTCGGGTGTCATGGCGAGGGTCCTTCTCGGGTCGGAGTGCGTCGGTCGTACGTGCCCCGGGTGGGCGAGCACGCCGGCGCGTACGTACGTGGCCGCTCTGGTAGAGGCCCGGTCCGGGGACGGGGTTGCGGCGGCGGTCCCCCGAACCGTAGCCCTCGCGGGACACGGACCCCCGGAAAGCCGGATCTCGTCACGCCCCGGGCGCGGCGCCCTCGTCCTCGACCTCGCCCTCGCCCTCGACCTCGCCCGCGTCCTCCGTACTGCGAGGGACACCGCGGACGGGGTCGGCACCGCCTACGGGGTCGGCGTCCGGGCTGAACGGGCCGTCCAGCGCCGCCCATTGGAGCAGCATGATCGTCTTGGCGTCCGCGATGTCCCCGCGGCGCACCATCGCCAGCGCCTCGTCGAAGGGCAGTTCCACGACGGTGATGTCCTCGCCCTCGGATGCGACCCCGCCGCCCTCCCCCGTGGCGGCCGACGGATCGTAGGGGGCGGCGAAGAAGTGAAGGCGTTCGGTGACCGAGCCGGGACTCATGTAGACGTCGAAGACGTGCTCGGCCGCACCGACCGTGTGCCCCGTCTCCTCGGCCGCCTCCCGGCGGATGGCCTCCTCGGGGCCGTCACCGTCGAGCAGTCCGGCCGCGGCCTCGACGAGCATCCCGTCCGGGTGGCCGTTGACGTACGCGGGCAGGCGGAACTGGCGGGTGAGCAGGACGGTCCGGCGGTCGGTGTCGTGGAGCAGGATCGTGGCACCGTCGCCCCGGTCGTAGGTCTCGCGTTGCTCACGGCTCCAACGGCCCTCGCCGTGACGGTAGTCGAAGGTGGTCCTGCGCAGGACGTACCAGTCGCAGGACAGCACCTCCACATCGGTGATCCGCACCCGCGGGTTGCCGGTCAGATCGCGTCCGTGCCGGTCCAGGCCCGTACGTCCGCGGCGGTCAGGGGTGTCGATGCCGGCGGTCATCGGACAGCGGGGACGTCCACGAGATCCGTGTAGACGCGCTTGCCCGCGGCGCGCGCGAGGACGACCATCCGGTCCGCGCCGTCGGAGGGCCCTCCGATCCGCAGGACGGCGTCGCAGCGCGCGAGCAGTTGCTCGGCGATGGGGTGGAAGATCTCGTCGAAGAGCCGGTCTCCGGGACCGGTGCTTCCCGCTGTCTCCAGCAGGGGCAGCGCAAGGGCCTCGCCGGTGACGGGGAGATGACCGTCGCGGAAGAGCGCGAGGGCTGCCTCGTTCATGGCCCGTACGTTGGCGCCGAGTGCGGCGGGGTCGTCGCCCGTGCCCGAGCGGTACGGGCCGGCGACGAGAATCATCTGCGACGGTGGCGGTGCACTCATGGGTGACTCCTCGTGGGGATGGGGCGGGCCGACGGAGTTGCGGCCAGGGGCGGTTCAGGCCGGACGGGAGGCGCCGGTCCCGGCTGCGGCTCGAAGGAAAGGCTCAGGCAAGGTGGGTGTCGACGCCCGCCTCTCGTAGGGCCTGGAGTGTCTGGGGACCGCCCGGATGGGTTCCGGCGTCCTCGGCGGCGGTGTCGGTGACGAAGGCGTCGACCGCGCCGAGCGGCGCCACCTGACGGAACGCGCGGACACCGAGCTTGGTGGCGTCCGCGACCGCGATCGTGCGCGCGGCCTGGGCGAGTCCGGCCTGCTTGACGGCGGCGTCGTCCAGGGAGAACTCCGACCAGCCGTGTTCCGCGTGCACACCGCCGATGGACATCACGAAGCAGTCGAAGACGAGGGCTTCCAGCGTGCGCAGGGCGAGGGGGCCGACGAGGGATCGCTCGCCGGGACGTGAACGGCCGCCGACGACGAGGAGTTCGATCCCCGGCCGGTCGGCGAGGCGTACGGCGGCCTGGATGCTGAGCACTGCGATGGTCAGGGGCGCACGGGCGGCGAGGTGATCCGCGACGTGGACGGTGGTGGTCCCAGCGTCCAGCAGCACGCGCGATCCCGGCTCCACCTGCGCGGCGAGGGCCGCGCCGAGCCGGTCCTTCGTCGCGGACTGCCAGGGCTCGCGCGCGGCGAACCCGGCTCCCTCCTCGCGGGAGCGCGTGGCGACCGCGCCGCCGTGCACGCGGCGGAGCAGGCCCTGACGTTCGAGTGCGTCGAGGTCCCGGCGCACGGTCATCTCCGAGACCCCGAGGCGCCGGGAGAGCTCCGACACGGAGACCCGGTCGGAGCCCTGCACCAGCCGCAGGGTCAGGTCCAAACGGTTGGCGACACCCATGGACGTATTTCTAACACAGGATGTTCGAAATGAACATGGAGTTGTTCGGACTGGGGCGCGCACGACGTCCGCGCACGGCAAGGCGGGCAAGGACGCCGGGACTACGCGGTGGCGATGAAGAGGACCAGCCCGACGAACATCAGGACCATCTGGCCGGAGAGCAGCGCCGAGCGTCCAGCGTGTCCCACTCCGCGCGTGGGCAGCATCAGCGCGGCGAGACCGACCACGCCGGAAAGACCGAGGAGCCACCCGCCCGTCGTGCCGAGCGCCGACACACCGTGCCCGGTCCCGTCGAGCGTCTGGTCCACGACGAAGAGCAGCGCCACGAAGAACACGGCAGGCAGCAGCGCCAGCGCGGTGCCCGAGACCAGGCGCATCTCGCGGTGGCTGAGCCGTTGCGAGCCCCCTCCGGCTCCGGTTCTGTTCGCGGTCACGGCGCGGAGTCAAGCACCGGGTCCACGACCGATGGAACGGGTGTTCCTACTCAGCTCCGGGGCGTGGCGGGAGGACGACGTTCCGCACGCACCCGCCCAGGACGGCCGTTCGCAGACACCCGCCCGGAGCGGCGGGCTCGGCGGGCGCCCGCGCCATGCCCGCAGCCGCGCTCCACCTTCGTACGCGCACACGGCCCCGCTCCACCTTCGTACGCGCGCACGGCCCCGCTCCACCTTCGTACGCGTGCAAACCCCCGCTCCACCTCGTACGCCTGGACAGCCCCGCAGCACCTCGTACGCGTACACACGGACCGCTCAGGTCGAGGCGGCCTCGCACGCCGCTCGAAGCCGCTCGGCGAGGTGGGTCTCGCGCTCGGCGAAGCGCTCCGCCGGAACCGGCATCGAGATGGCCGCGACCGGCACGCCGTCACGGGTCACCACCGCGCCGATGGCGGCGATACCGGTGGTGTGCTCCTCGCGGTCGAACGCCAGGCCCTCTTCGCGCACCGTCACCAACTCCGCGAGCAGGCGCTCCTTGGACGTGATCGTGGCCGGCGTGAGCCCCTCCAACCGGGAGGGCAGCAGCCGCTCGGCGGCCTCGTCCGGCATGGCCGCCAGGAACGCCTTGCCGTTGGCCGTGCAGTGCAGGGGGAAAGCCGTCCCCACGGCCGACACGGCCCGGAGCGGCTGGGTGCTCTGCACCTGGTCCACGAAGCGGGCCGCATTGCCCTCCAGCACCGACAGATCCACGGTTTCGTCCACCTCCTGCTGCAACTCCTTGATCGTGGGCCGGAGTTCGTCGACGAGCCCGGTGGCCGCGGCGCCCGCGAGAGCGCTCAGCGCGCTGCCCAGCCAGATGCGCCCGTCGGCGTCGATCCGCAGCATTCGCTCCTCGGCGAGGGCGTTGACGATGCGGTGCGTCGTGGTCTTGGCGAGCCCGACCACGTCGTCGAGTTCGGCGAGACGCAGGGCGCCGTTGCGCGCGCCGACCGCGGCGAGGACGGCCGCCGCCCTGCGGATGACCTGGATGCCCGACCTTCCGGCCTCTGGTGATGAAGACATGGTCCGAGTATAGTCCACATAGCAGATCTCAGGATCCACAATGCAGATCAGATGACAGATCGAGGGACGGCGAGTCGGATGAAACTCACGGGCGCGGTATTCGAGCGGGACGCGGCGGGTTATGAGCAGGCGCGCCGCGCCACTGTCTGGAACGCCCGGATCCCGGACCGGTTCCCGGACCTGATCGTGCAGGCGGCGTCGGTGAGCGACGTCCAGGCGGCCGTCCGCTACGCCAAGGCCCACGGCCTGCGCGTCGGGGTCCGCTCCGGCGGCCACAGCTGGGCCGCCAACCATGTGCGCGACGGCGGCATGCTCATCGACGTCTCGCGGCTCGACGACGTCGAGGTGGACCGGGAGGCGATGACCGCGACCGTGGGCCCCGGCAAGAAGGGCCACGAGATGTGCGAGGACCTCGCGGTGCACGATCTGTTCTTCCCTGCCGGGCACTGCAGGGGCGTCGCCGTCGGCGGCTATCTGCTGCAGGGCGGCTACGGCTGGAACAGCCGCGTGCTCGGCCCGGCCTGCGAGAGCGTGATCGGCCTCGACGTCGTCACGGCCGACGGCGACCTCGTCCACGCCGGCCCCGACGACAACGCCGACCTGTACTGGTCCGCGCGCGGCGCGGGCCCCGGCTTCTTCGGCGTGGTCACCCGCTTCCATGTGCGCGTCCACGCGAAGCCCGCCGTCTGCGGCTTCAGCCTCTACGTCTATCCCCTGGAGCTCTTGGAGGAGGTCTACCGCTGGGCGCACGCCATCGGCCCGGACGTCGACCGCCGCGTCGAGATGCAGATCCTCATGTCCCGCGGGTTCGAGGAGCTCGGCGTCGACCGCCCCGCGATCGTGATCGCCTCACCGGTGTTCGCGGACTCCGAGTCCGAGGCGCAGGAGGCCCTGGCCGTCCTGGAGACCTGCCCGGTCCGCGACCGGGCGCTGATGGCGGTGCCGTTCGCACCGGCTCAACTGCCCGACTGGTACGCGGCGGTGATGCAGGCGTATCCGGAGGACCGGCGGTACGCGACCGACAACATGTGGACGTCGGCCCCGTTCGACGATCTCCTTCCCGGCCTGCGGCGCATCGCCGAGAGTCTGCCCCCTGCGCCGTCGCACTGCCTCTGGCTCAACTGGGGCCCCTCACCGGCCCGTCAGGACATGGCGTACTCGATGGAGGACCAGGTCTACATCGCGCTCTACACCGTCTGGTCCGACGCGGCCGAGGACGCAGCGTACGGCGACTGGGCCCGGTCGAACATGGAGGCCATGGCCCCGTACGCGACCGGAATCCAGCTCGCCGACGAGAATCTCGGCCGACGGCCGGCCCGGTTCGCCACCGACGCCGCCATGGAGCGCCTGGACCGGGCGCGGGCCGCCTACGACCCCGACGGCCGCTTCCACTCCTGGATGGGCCGGGTATGAGCGCGCGACGGCGCCCGTCGCGCACGAGCACCCCGTATCTCGGCTACCGGTTCGGCGACGCCGGCTCCCCGTTCGGCTCCTACTTCGACGCGGAGATGGCCCCCCTCGCGCCGCATGTGGTCGAGGCACTGCACACCGGGCCGCAGCCCGCACCGCTCTTCACCCCGCTGGAGGAGGCCGGTTCCCTGCTCGTCGGCGACCAGGAGCCGGTCGAGACGGGCTACGCACTCGGCACCGACGGCTCCATGTGCGTCGCCGTGCACACCCCGATGCCCGAGGTCACCCCCGCGATGTGGGACTGGTGGTTCTCCTGGCACGGCGACGACACACGCAAGTACAAGCTCTGGCACCCGCGTGCCCATGTCTTCGCCCAGTGGGCGGACGACGGGACGCACAGCGGCCCGCGGTCCTACATCGGCCGCACCTCGTTCGTCGACGAGTACATCGGGTCCACGCTCACCCGGGCCGCCATCTCCTTCGTGCCACCGGCCCGGCTCGGGCTCGGGGAATCGCTCCTGGCCGACCCTGCGCGGGCCACGGCGATCTGCGCGCGCATCGGGCTCTCCGGCCACCCGCTCGACGCCGGTCATCTGCTGCACCATGTGCGCCGGACCGCCGGCGGTTCCGAGATGCGCTCGCGCTTCTGGATCGGCGGGCGGTACGCGGCGCCCCGTACCCGTATCGGAGCGCTGAACCGCCCTCTGCCCTCCTTCGTCGGGCGGATGGCCGCGAGAACCGCCCAGGACGCCGCCGACCTGCTCGTGCACTGCGCCCAGGAGATGGCGCATCTCGCGGCCTTCCTTCCCAGGATTCACGAGGAGTTCGGCCGGGAGGTGTGAGCGGGCGGCCGGCGGATGCGGAAGCACCGCCCGGAATGCGCCGCCCGCCTCGGGTGGCGGCCCCTCATCCCCCGGCCGATGGCGAGCGGCCCCGGGAAGGAGAACCATGGTGAGCGAGACCGTCTCCGAGACGCAGTGGGGAGAGCCGTGATGACGACGACCGGAGACCTTCCCGAGGTGGTGTCGCGCGAGGAGTGGCTGGCCGCCCGCAAGGAGCTGCTGGCCGAGGAGAAGGAGCTCACCCGCGCGCGTGACCGGGTCAACGCCCACCGGCGGCGGCTGCCGATGGTCCGCGTCGACACGGCGTACGCGTTCGAGGGTCCTGACGGGACGGTCGGCCTTACCGACCTGTTCGAGGGGCGGCCCCAGCTCGTCGTGCACCACTTCATGTGGACCTACGACATCGATGCCGACGGCACGGAACACCCCCGTGACGACGGGTGCACGAGCTGTTCCTCCGCGGCCGACCAGATCCCCGCCCGGCTGCGCCAACTCCGGGTCCGGAACACCACGCTGGCCGCGGTGTCCCGCGCGCCGTACGAGAAGATCGCCGCGTTCCGCGACCGGATGGGCTGGACGTTCCCGTGGTACTCCTCGGCGGGCAGCACCTTCAACCAGGACTTCCACGCCACCCTCGACGACCGCGTCGCGCCGGTGCTGCTCAACTACCGCACGGCCGAGGAACTCGCCGGCACCGGAACCCCGTGGGACGCGAGCATGCGCGGCGACTACCCGGGCATCAGCGCCTTCCTCCGCGTGGGCGATGAGGTCTTCCACACCTACTCCACGTTCGGCCGGGGCATCGAGGAGTTCCACAACAGCAACAACTACCTGGACCTCACGGCGCTCGGCCGCCAGGAGGCCTGGGAGGAGCCGAAGGGACGCGCGGTCCCGCTGGGTCTGCACGTCGGCGGCCCCGCACTGCGTATCCCCGACGCGTACGAGACCTGACGAACGCCACACGGCCGGCCGCGCGCCCGACCCTCACACCGGGCGCCAGGCCGCTCTCACGTACGGCCTGTCGTCGCGCTCACGTACGGCCTGTCGTCGCGCTCACGTACGGCCTGTCGTCGCGGTTCCGCCGCGCCCGTCGTTCCCGGTGCCCTCCCCCGACCGCTGGAGCAGCGGCGACAGCCGGTAGTCGACGAGTTTGCTCATGATCAGGGCGGTACTCGTCCGCTCCACCCCGGGACTGGCCAGCACCCGGCCCGCGATCCGGTAAAGGTCGTCGGCGTCCTCCGCGACGACCCGGACCAGCAGGTCCGCCTCTCCGCTCAAGCCCTCGACCTCGACGACCTCCGGGATCCGGCCGAGCACCTCGGCGACCTCCTCCAGCCGGTTCTGCGTCACCCGGGTCGTGATGACCGCCGACAGCGGATAGCCCAGCGCGGCCGGATCGATCCGCCGCTCGAACGACCGCAGCGCGCCGCGGCGGTCCAGCTTCGCGAGCCGCGCCTGGACGGTGTTCCGGGAGAGCCCGAGCCGCTGGGCCAGGGCCAGGACCGGCGCCCGGGGCTCCTCGGCCAGAGCGAGCAGCAGCCTCGCGTCGACGGCGTCGAGGGGCTCCTCGCCTGTCACAGTGCTCAACCTCGCTAGGTCGGGGAGCCGCATCATCGAGCAGATTGCTCAATCCAGGAGGGCATGCTTGTGCGATCATCATGGCTCTGTTGTCATGCGGATGCAATCTGTTGACTTCACCACCGACCGGGACGGACTGGCATGAAGACCACGGACCCCTTGGCGGGCATCGCCGCGCCCTCCGGCTCGGAGCCCCGGCCGGACCGCACCGGCCTCGACGCGCTCCGGGCCGTGGAACAGCGCGTGCTGTGGCTGTCGACGGCGATCATCGACCACGCCAACCGCGTCCGCCCCAACCCCAGCGGGCTGAAGGTCGGCGGCCACCAGGCGTCCAGCGCCTCCATGACGTCGATCATGACGTCCCTGTGGTTCCACGAGCTCGGCCGGGACGACCGTGTCTCGGTCAAGCCGCACGCCTCACCGGTGCTCCACGCGATCAACTACCTGCTCGGCGAGCTGGACGAGTCGTATCTGACGACGCTGCGCAGCTTCGGCGGTCTGCAGAGCTACCCGAGCCGCGAGAAGGACCCCGACCCGGTCGACTACTCCACCGGCTCGGTCGGCATCGGCGCCACTGCCCCCATCTGGGGGGCGGTCGCCCGCCGTTACGTCAACGCGCGCTTCGAGGGCGGCACCACCGGGCGGCAGTACTCCCTGGTCGGGGACGCCGAACTCGACGAGGGTGCCTGCTGGGAGGCGATCCTCGACCCCGGCGTCGCCGAACTCGGCGAGGTCGTCTGGATCGTGGACTTCAACCGCCAGTCGCTGGACCGCGTGGTGCCCAACATCTCCGCGACCCGCCTGCAGGGGATGTTCGCCGCGGCCGGCTGGCAGGTCGTCACGGTCAAGTACGGGCGCCTCCTGGAGGACCTGTTCGCCCGGCCCGGCGGTGACGCGCTGCGCGCCCGGATCGACGGGATGACCAACCCCGAGTACCAGCGGCTGCTGCGCTGCACCCCCGACCAGCTCCGCGAACGGCTGCCCGGCGACGGCCCCGGGCGCGAGGCGGTCTCCCGGCTGCTCGCGGACCTCGACGACACCGCCGTCGACGCGGTCATCCGCAACCTCGGCGGCCACGACCTCGGCGCGCTGCTCGACGCGTACGCCTCCATCGACGACACCCGGCCGACCGTCATCTTCGCCTACACCGTCAAGGGCCACGGCCTGCCGACGGCCGGGCATCCGCAGAATCACTCCTCCCTGCTGACCGGCGAGCAGATGACCGAACTCGCCGCCCGTGTCGGCATGGACGCCGAGCGGCCCTGGGCCCGTTTCCCGCAGGGCAGCGCCGAGGGTGAGCTGTGCGACCGTACGGCGGCCCGGCTGCTCCGCCCGGCGACACCCGAGCAGACTCCTCCGCCGCTGCCGACGGACATCGGGCGCACCCCGTCGGGCAAGGGCACCACCCAGCAGGCGCTCGGCCGGGCGCTGCTGGACCTGACGCGCGAGGCTCCGGAGGCGGCGCGCCATGTGGTCACCGTCAGCCCGGACGTCGCTTCGACGACGAACCTCGGGGGCTGGCTCAACAAGGTCGGCACCTGGTCACCGACCGAGCGCCGGGACTGGTTCGCCGACGACGCCGAGACCATCCTGCACTGGCGCGAGCAACCCAGCGGCCAGCACATCGAGTTGGGCATCGCCGAGACCAACCTGGTCGGTCTGCTGGGCGAGTTGGGCGCGACATGGAGCCGGTGGGGCAGGCCGCTGATGCCGATCGGCGTCGTCTACGACCCGTTCGTCGGACGGGCCCTGGAACCCTGGGCGTTCGGGATGTACGCGGGCGGGCAGTCGATCCTCGTCGGCACGCCGTCCGGGGTCAGCCTCGCCCCTGAGGGCGGCGCCCACCAGTCGGTCATCACCCCGTCCATCGGCCTGGAGCAGCCCGGCTGCACCGCCTACGAACCCGCGTTCGCGATCGACGTGGAGTGGTGTCTGCTGGCCTCGCTGGCGCAGCTCGGCAAGCAGGGCGGCGGCTCCACGTATCTGCGGCTGTCGACCCGGCCGGTGGATCAGTCGCTGGCCGACGTGCCCGCCGACCCGGCGGCGCGCGAGCGGCGCCGGAAGCAGGCCGTCGCGGGTGGCTACCTGCTCCGCCGCCACAGCGACCCCGCGGTGACCATCGCCGCGGCGGGCGCGATGGTTCCGGAGGCACTGGCCGCGGCCGACCGGCTCGACGACCTCGGCTTCGGCGCGGACGTCGTCTGCGTCACCAGCCCCGACCTGCTCTTCCGTGCCACCCGCGCACGGCAGGGCCTTCAGGAGGGCGCGGACTGGATCCTGGACCAGGCGTTCCCCCGCGAACGCGCCCGCCCCCTCGTCACCGTCCTCGACGGGCACCCGCACACGCTGGCGTTCCTGGCGGGGATCAACCAGGTGCGCAGCCGTGCGCTGGGGGTGTCGGGCTTCGGGCAGTGCGGAACGCTGGAGGACGTGCACCGCTACCACGGGATCGACGCGGACGGCATCGTGACGGCGGCGCTGGACCTCACGGGCTGAGGCGCGGCTCGCGGGACCGTGCGGACCGGATCACTGTCCGGTCCGCACGGGCGGGCGAGCGGCCGGAGGCCCGGTGGCCGCGCTGGTGAGGCCCGTCGACCGGTGACACCCTGGTCGTGTGATGGGCCTGGAGATCACGGTCGTCGTTCTGGCCGCGGTCCTCTTCTTCACCTGGGCCGCCCGGCGGCTCCGTCTCAGCGAGCCCGTGCTGCTCCTCGTCGGCGGCTGCCTGATCGGCCTCACCCCGGAATTCGACTCGGTCGCGCTGCCGCCCGAGGTCGTCCTGCTGCTGTTCCTCCCGGCGCTGCTGTACTGGGAGTCGATCAAGACGTCACTGCGCGAGATCCGCGCCAATCTCCGCCCCATCATCCTGCTCGCCACCAGCCTGGTCCTCGTCACCACGGTGACCGTCGCCGCCACCGCCCACGCCTTCGGGCTGTCCTGGCCGGTGGCCTTCATGCTGGGCGCGGCGGTCGCCCCGACCGACGCGGTGGCGGTGGCCGCGGTCTCGCACGGCATGCCGCGTCGGGCCGTGACCATGCTGCGCGCCGAGAGCCTGGTCAACGACGGTACGGCGCTGGCGCTCTTCGCGGTCGCGGCCGGCATCGCCACCCGCGAGCACACGTTCTCCTGGTCGGACACCGCGCTCCGGCTGCTCTGGAACTACGCGGGCGGCGTGACGATCGGCGCCGTGATCGCGCTGCTCCTGCTCGCCGTCCGGCGCCGGGTGCACGAACCGATGCTGGGCGCCGGGCTGTCGTTGCTCGTCCCCTTCGCCGCCTATCTGCCGGCCGAGCTGGCACACGCCTCCGGGGTCCTGGCCGTCGTCACCTGCGGCCTGATCACGAGCCAGGCCAGCCCTCGGCTGATCGACGCCAGGATCCGGGTGCAGGCCACCCCGTTCTGGGACGTGAGCTGCTTCGTCCTCAACGGCGCGCTCTTCGTCCTCGTCGGCATGCAACTCCCGTCCGCCGTACGAGGACTGGAGTCGATCTCGCTCTCCGCCGCTCTCTGGGCGGCCCTGGCGGTCAGCGGAGCGGTGATCTTCACCCGTCTCGGATGGTCGTACACCATGCCCTATGTGATCCGCGCCCTCGACCGGCGACCGCAGCAGCGCCTCCGGCGCGTGGGTGCACGGCAGCGGCTGCCGCTGGCGTGGGCGGGGGTACGGGGGGCGGTCTCGCTGGCCGCGGCGCTCGCGGTGCCCACCGTCACCGTGGACGGGGGCCGCCTGGTGGGCCGGGACGCGATCGTCTTCATCACCGTCGGGGTCATCCTGATCACGCTGGTGCTGCTCGGGCAGACGCTCCCCGCGATCGTGCGGTGGGCCCGGATGCCCGCGGATCCGGGGGACGACGAGGAGCGGCTGGCGCGCCGTCGGCTGTCGGCCGCGGCTCTTGAGGCGCTGCCCACGCATGTGGAGCGGCTCAACGTCCCGGACGAGATCGCGGACAGGACCGCCACGGAGTTGCGGGGGCTGGCCGCGCGCGGATCCGAGGCGGATGGGGACGGCGCCGTCGATCCGTATCTGGTGTCGGCCTCGCTGTCGCGGGCGATCCTTCAGGTCAAGCGGACGGAGCTGATCCGGCTGCGGGACGAGCGCCTGATCGACGGCACGGTGCTGCAGCGGGTCCAGGCGCTGCTGGACGCGGAGGAGGTGCGGCTCGATCTCGCGTTCCCCGACCCGGCGTCCACGTCCGGCCCGCCCGCGGAGCAGGGGCCGGGCAGGGACCGTCCCGGCGACGACGCCTGAGCGGGACGGCCCGGGCGGCTCTCCCGTCCGGCCCTGGGGCGCGGGTCGGTGTCGGGGGTCTTCGCGTAGGCGTCCGGCCGTTACGCCGTGGAGCACACAACTCCCGCCTCGGGAGGGTGAGTCGGGCGCCTGGGCATCAGCTCGTCACCCCCGTCAGGCGGGTACGGCCTCCTGCACGTCGTCCGCTTCCTCCGCGGCGCAGGCGGACGCCAGTGTGTCCAGGGAGATCTCCAGCGCACCGGCCAGGGCCGCGACGGTGAAGAAGGCGGGGGTCGGCGCGCGGCCCGTCTCGATCTTGCGCAGGGTCTCCGCGGACAGCCCGGCCGCCGCGGCGACCTCCACCATGCTGCGTTCGCCGCGTGCCTCGCGCAGCAGTGCGCCGAACCGCTCTCCACGCCGGCGTTCCGACGGAGTCAAAGGCGTTCTCACCATGTCCGTGATACTAATACCGGTATAGTTATTGGGGAAGTCGGGCGTCACGCAACGGGGGCACAGACATGGTGGAGATCAAGAGCGATGCCGCGCTGGAGGCCATGAGGGAAGCCGGGCGGGTCGTCGCCCATGCACTCGCGGCCGCCCGGAAGGCCGCCGAGGTCGGGGTGTCCCTGCTCGAACTGGACGAGGCGGCACGCGCCGTCCTGCGCGGCGCGGGGGCGCGCTCCCCCTTCCTCGGATACCACCCCTCGTTCGCCCCGACCCCCTTCCCCGCCGTGATCTGCACGTCGGTCAACGACGCCGTGGTGCACGGAATCCCCACCGACGACCGCCTGCGGGACGGGGACCTGGTCAGCATCGACTGCGGCGCCGAACTCGACGGCTGGACCGGCGACGCCGCCATCAGCTTCGTCGTCGGCACGCCCCGTCCCGCCGATCTCGCCCTCATCGCCGCCACGCAACGGGCGCTCGACGCGGGCATCGCCGCGGCCACGGTCGGCAACCGTATGGGCGACATCTCGCACGCGATCGGTGACGTCGCGCGGCGGGCCGGCTGCGGCATGCCGCGTGACTTCGGAGGACACGGCATCGGCCGCCGTATGCACGAGGATCCCGAGGTCCCCAACCGGGGCCGCCCCGGGCGGGGCTTCCTTCTCCGCCACGGCCTGACGCTCGCCATCGAACCGATGCTGATGGCCGGCGGGCGCGACGACTACCGGACGAATGCCGACGGATGGACCCTGCACACCGTGGACGGCAGCCGGGCCGCGCACATCGAGCACACGGTCGCGATCACGGAGGAAGGTCCGGTGATCCTCACGGCACCCTGAGCGGCCGGGCGCCGGCGCCGTTTCCGCTGCGTGACAGCGGGATGAGAGTCGTCTGGGAGCAGCTTCTCGAAGGATGTTCCACGTCCCACCCAGAAGCTCATTCCCAGGAGGACGCCGAGGAGGGACCGTGTCCCGGCGTCAGGTGCCATGTTGACGAAATCGGACAGTCCCCCGAGCCTCGCGGCGCGCTTCCAGCAGGGCGACGAGCAAGCGATCACCGAGATGCACCGGCTCTTCGCCGACTCGATGTTCGTCACGGCGTTCAGCCTGGTCGGTGATCGCGATCTGGCCGGCGACGCCGTGCAGCAGGCCTTCATACAGGCATGGCGGGCGGCCGGGCGGTTCGACGCGACGCGGGACCTCAAGCCGTGGCTGTACGCGATCACACGCCGTACGGCGATCGACGTCTACCGCAGCACGCGCCGCTCCATGGGCAACATCCCGCTCGACCTGGTCCACGAGGCGACCATGTCGGTCGAACCGCAGTCCTTCGAAGTGGCCTGGCACGCCTGGCAGGTGCGCAAGGGTCTCGATCAACTGGCCCCGGGAGAGCGCGAGGTGCTCCGCCTCACGTACTACGAGGACCTGACGCAGAGCGAGATAAGCCGCTGTCTGAAGGTGCCCCTGGGCACGGTGAAGAGCCGGTCCGCGCGCGCCCACAGGAAGCTGGCGGGACTTCTGGCGCATCTCACCGAGGACCCGGCCGGCGGCACGGCACAGGAGAACTGACGCTCGTACCGGCGCGGCGACACCGGGACGACGCCCGGCTGCCGCCGCGGCGCCTCTCCCATATCCCCGTACGGCTCACCAGTTCCGGTGCGCTGCGTACGCCGGTTCGCCCGGCCCCCGTTCACCGGATCCGCCGTACGCCGGATCCGCCGTACACCGAGGACGGTCCGTACGCCGACGACGGGCCGTACACCCAAGGCGTGGGCGGGCGGCAACGGGCCGGAGCCCGCGGTGACGCGGACGCGGACACGGCGAACCGGCCCGAGCCGGGCGGCTCGGGCCGGTCGGTGGACGTCGATCGCCTACGCCGCGGCCTGCGTGAGGACTGCGTCGAGGGCGGCGGAGTCGAGGTACGTGTCCTTGTGCTCGACCCGGCCCCCGGAGACGGTGACGACGTCGACGCCGTCCAGGCTCGCCTTCCCGTCCGCGCCGGGCAGCGTGGCCGTCATGCGGTACTCGAACGTGAAGCTGTTCGCGGTGGTGAAGAGCCGGAGTTCATGGAACTCGAGGTCGGGGGCCATGGCGAGAAGCCCCTCGAACGTCTTCCGCACCTCGTCCGCGCCTTCGCTCCGGGGCGACCCGTTGTGGATGCAGAAGCTGGTGCCGGGGGCGTGCAGTTCCATGATCCGGTCGACGTCGCGGGTGGCCCACGCCGCTTGGTAGCGCCGGACGAGATCGGTGACGGCGGCGGTCGGGTCGGGCTCGGTCACTGCGGACATGGGCGGTTCCTCTCCGAAGAAGACATCGATGCGTCAAGAAAGTCAGGGGAATTGACCGGTGGGCTCCCCACCGGACCTCGCGCCCGCCCGCGCGAAGGTCGTCGGAGGATTTACGGGGGAACCGGTCGTCCGCCGCCCACGGCGAACGCCGGATCGCTGACCGATGGTCAGCCCGCGAGCGCGGCCTTCTCGGCGACGACGTGCTCGAGCGCCGTCGTACGCGCCATGGTCGGCTCGATCGCCACCCACAGGGGGTGGGAGTCGAAGTACGCCTGGATGTAGGTGGCCTTGTCGCCGCGCAGGACGATCTTGTCGACGACCGGCCAGGACCTGGCCTGCCCGGCCACGGTCGCGTGGACCGTGGAGTCGATGTAGAGCAGGTCGCCGCGCGACGCCCAGCCGTCAGGGATGAGATGGATGTCCGGGGCTCCGGCGAGGACGGTCGTCATGTAGTCCTCGACCCCGCTCCGGGTGATCGGCTTCGGCATGCCCGGGTGCAGCAGCGTCGCGTCCTCGTGATACAGCTCCGGGAATCGCGAAGCCACCGGCTTTGCCCAGATTTCGGTGAACTTCTCCAGAAAACGCTCGACATGAGTTGGCATGGGTACCTCCACAGGTTGGTCCGATGCTCATGACGTCGATTGACCGACAGGCTGCACGTTACCGACAGTCTGTATGTGAGGTCAACGGGAAGGCCGGGATGCGGTCCAGCAGCGACGGATAAGGTGCCGACGATGAGCCCTCAATCGAAGAGCCGTCGGGCCGAGGCGACCGAGGCCACCCGCGAAGCCCTCGTGGAGGCCGCACGCGAGTTGTTCGCCGAGCGCGGCTACAGCGCGGTGCCGACGGAGGAGATCGTGCGCCGCGCCCGGGTCAGCCGGGGCGCGCTGTACCACCACTTCACGGACAAACGCGATGTGTTCCGGGCCGTGTTCGAGCAGGTCGAGCTCGAACTCGTGACGGTGTTCGGCGCGGCGCTCAGCGGAGGGGACGATCTGTGGGCCGATCTGTCGGCCTGCGTCGAGGCGTTCCTCGACGCCTGCGCCCGGGACGACACCGTGCAGCGGATCGTCTTCCTGGAGGCGCCCTCGGTGCTCGGCTGGTCCGCATGGCGCGAGCTGGACGCGCAGTACGGGCTCGGCATCGTCATCGGCGCCCTCGATGCGCTCATGGAGCGCGGGTACCTGGAGCGGCGCCCCGTCCGGCCGCTCGCGCACATGCTCCTCGGCGCGCTCAACGAAGGAGCCCTGCTGGTCGCCCACGCCGACGACCCTGCCGCGCAGCGGGCCGAGGTCACCGACACCTTCACGTACCTGCTCGAGCGCCTGCGCGTACGGTCCGCATGAACGGCGGTGCCGTGGCGCCCGGTTCATCGCGACCGGGCGCCACGGCACCGAGAAGTGCCGGCCGGTGCGATCACGCCCGGCCCGCCACGCGTCGTCAGCCGGCGACCCGCCCGTCACCGTCGGCCGTTCCGGCGCGCCCCTCGTCGGGCGGCGTTCCGGCGTCGCCGCCGGCCAGTTCGGCGCGCCCCTCCTCGACGGCCGCTCCCGGGCGCCCCGCGTCGAACCACTCTCGGATCCGGAGGGCGATGCCCTCCGCGTCGCGAACCCACCGGAAGTGGGGTGAACCACCCCGCGCGGGAAGGGCCGTGTGCCACCGCTCCACCCGGGCGGACGGCAGCTTGCGGCACAGCCCGTCCACGGCCGACGGCGGAGCCAGGTCGTCGCCCTCGACGGATATCGCGAGGACGGGGATCCGGACGCCGGGGAGAAGGCTCTCGTAGTCCACTCCGGCACCCGCGGGGCGCCACCTGCCCGTCCGCGCGGTACGGGCCCAGTCGCGGACGAGACGCGCCGACTGCCGCCCGCCGAAGCCCAGTCGGTCCCCCGGCCAGTAGCCCAGCACGGCCGAGATGAGCGCGATGAGCATCGGGCCGAGGAGCACCTTCAGCCGCGCGAGCCCGGAGTAGCAGCGGTAGTGGACGGAGCCTGAGGCCACGAGCACCATGCCGTCCACCGACTCGGGGTGGCGCGCCAGGTGCAGCAGCGACATCTGCCCGCCGAGGCTGTGCCCGAGGACGTAGAGGGGAAGGTCCGGCCCGAAGGTCTCCCGGGCGGCGGCGATCACCCGCGGCCAGTCCTGGGTGGCGACGTCCTCGTACCCGTAGGCGTGGCCGCGCCGCGGCACGGGCAGGCTGTCGCCCTGGCCCCTGAGGTCCACGGTGACGACGCCGAAGCCGGAGGCGGCGAGTTCGGCGCCGAAGGCGTCGTAGTGCGAGGCCTTCACGCCCATGGCCGACCAGAGCACGATCACGGCGACGGGTGCCTCGCGGGGGCGGGTCACCCGTGCGGCGAGGTCGAATCCCTGCGTTCGGACGGTGATGCACTCGTCGATCTCGGGATGCGGGGTGGTCGTCACGTCTGTCCTCTCGACCGTGGTGTCAGGGGTGTTGCGTCGTCGGCTCGGGCCGGGCACGCCGGTGTGCGGCTCCGACGACGGGCTCCGGTTGAAGGCTCGGGCTCTTCCTATGCCGTGACGCGTCGGCAGTCCACGCCTCACCGGAGTGGCGCTCGTCGCAGATGCTGTCGATGAGGCGCGGCCGTGCGCGCCGGAAGGGGCCCCGCGACCGGTGATCCGCCGTCCCCGACCGGGGCGGCGGCCGGGGACAGCGGATCGAAGGTCCCGCGGGGCTGCGGGAAGCGCCGGCCCCGTCAGGCGGAGGTGGCCTGTCAAGGACCGGCGGCGGACTGTCCGTCACCGGCGCCCCTCGGGGAGGCCGTCGCACCCACCTGTACGGGGCGACCGGCGGAAACGGTTCCCGGCGATCTTCCGTGGTGCGTATCCGCCTCCGTGGTGCGTATCCGCGGTCCGTGGTGGCCTGGCCCGGGCGAAGGCCCCGGGCTCAGCCGCTCGCTTCGGCGTGGCGGCGGACGGCGTCCAGAGTGGCCCGCATACCGGCCCGGTTGAGGCCGACTCTGGCCTCCGGGGTGGTGCCGGTGAAGATCACGCCGAGCGCATGGGCGAAGCGGGCCGAGCGCCCCGTACGGACGTCGGTCCACGACTCCGTCAGACGTGTCCCGCCCTGATCGGCGGCGACGCGGTAGCCCCATTCCGCGATGGGGACTCCGAACGCGTCGACGCGGAAGGCGAAGCTCTGGCCCGGCGTCCATTCCGTGACCTTGCAGCGGGTGAACCAGACGAAGAAACGCTTCCGGTTGAAGCCCAGGAAGACCGAGCCCACACGGGACGGCGGGCCGAGGGGCAGCACGCCCACGCACTCGGGACTCCAACGCTTCATGTTCCGGACATCGGAGACGAGTCGGAAGACGCGCTCCGGATCGGCACGCACATGCGTGATCTCCTCGAGGTGCATGGCTCGTTCCATGACCGGCCTCCGGGTTCGGTTCGAGGGGTGGTGGACAACGGTGACCCGCGGACCGTGGCTTCGGTACGCGGCTCCGGGTGGCTCCGGGTGGGAGGTGCGGGGCCCGCTGGGGACACGCCTCTCCTCCACGCCCATACGGCGGCGGATGCGGTTTCGGTTCCCGCCCCGTCCGGGTCCTTACGGAGCGATCGCCGCAGCGTACAGGCGGTGTGCCGCGGCTCCGCCGCCGGCCTCAGTTCCGTACGGCGGCGTCCTGTCCCTCTCCCGCCGACCGGGCGAGCACATGGGTGGACTCCACGGCGAGGTCGAAGACGGCCGTCAGGTCCGCGCCCCGCCACTGCGAGCGGACGCCCTCGGCGCGCGACGTCCCCAGCCGGTGCCGCGACACCTCCACCGACCGTTCGATCGCGGCGAGTTCGGGGCCGTAGACCCGGGGTGCGGCGGGCGAGGAGGCCATGGCCGCGTGGATGGCGACCGCCCGTTCGTCCTCGGACCGGCAGGACAGCAGCGGGATGAGATTGCGGATCGTGACCCACAACTGGGTCCGGTTCCCGTGGTCGTGCCAGTGCCGCAGGGTGTCGCCGTAGAGGATGAAGCTCGCGGCGGTGGGGGCGTGACGGGCCCGGAGGGTCGCGAAGCTCGTCTTGGCGACGCCCGCGACGAACGTGGCACCGATCCGCGAGGCGATCTCGTAGCTCCTGCGCAGTTCGGCGAGCGCCCGGTCCGGCTCGTGGGGCATCACCGCCTCACCGGTGAAGTACGCCGCGTAGGCCGCGACCAGGGCCGACGAACTCCGGTCGCGGCACTTCCGGCAGCATTCGATCCACTCCTCGGCACCGGCCCGGTCCCCGGCGTAGCTGAGGCAGATGGCCGCGAGCCCGGCCACCTCCACCTCGTTGACCGCGTCCCCTCCTCCGCCGGCCCGCACCGTGGGCCACATCTTCTCGCAGATCTCGACCGACTTGGCCGGGCGCTCGGTGAAGAGCAGACAGTGCGCGAGGATCGTCAGACCGGCCAGGGCGGCGCGCTCGGAGCCGGCGACGCGGATGGCCTCGTGGGCGCGCTGTTCGGCGAGTTCCAACTCGCCGCGCCCCAGGGCGGCGAGGGCGGCCGAACCGTAGACATGGGGGTGCAGCGGGGGTTCGTCCGGGCCTGCTTGCTCCAGTGCCTTCTCGGCCCAGCCGAGGATCTCGTAGTCGGCGCGGATGAAGCCGTACCGCATGAGCACGGACGAGAGCTCGAGCGCCAGCGGCCGGTCGTGACGCGACGCCCAGTGCTGGGTGGCCCGGAGGTCGCTCGCGCCGGCGCTGAGCAGGGCGATGCCGTGCCCCTCGTCGCGACCGTCGGCGATCATCTCCGCGGCCCGGTCGGCCCAGTTCACCGTGTGCCGGGCATGCGCGCGGCGGAACCGGCCCAGCTCCCCGGCAGCCTCGCAGCGCTCCTCCGCGAAACCGGCGACAGTCGCCAGGAGCCGGTGTCTGCGCCCGCCTTCCAGCGGGATCGGCCGCCGCACCACCAGGGACTTGGCCACGAGGGAGGCGAGGGTGGGAGCCACCCGGTCCCTCGGGAGCTCACCGTCCGCGCAGACCTCCTCGGCCCACGCCACCGAGAACCACCCGGGAAAGGCGGCCAGCCGGCGCACCAGGGCCTTCTCCTCACCGGTGAGGAGGTCGTAGGACCACATCAGCAGCTCGCGCAGGTCCTGGTGGCGGGGGTGGGCGGTGCGGCTGGCTCCCGTCATGCCGAGCGGGTTGACCCCGTGGACGACGGCTTCGAGTCCGAGCGAGGCGGCCGTCGCGGCAGCCAGTTCGATGGCGAGCGGCAGGCCGTCCATCCGGCGGCCGAGGAGGTGGGCGCGGTCCCAGGTGGCCGGGTCGCCGAGGTCGATCTCGAACCCCGCCGCGGACATACGGTCGGCCAGCAGGCGCACGGCCTCCGAGCTGCCTTCGTCGGAGGAGAGGGAGAGGGGCGGGATCGCGATGACCTGTTCGCCGTCGACGGCGAGGCGCTCGCGGCTCGTCGCCAGGAACCGGACGCCGGGGCAGGACGGCGCGATCCGCGTGATCGTCTCGGCGACGCCGTCCACGACGTGCTCGCAGTTGTCGAGGATGAGGGTCAGCTCACGCTTGCGCAGGACGATCGCCAGGGCGTCGAGCGCCGTGCCGGTGGGCGGGTCCGGCACACCCATCGCGTCGAGGCACGCGTGCGGGACGAGTTCGGGGTCCCGGACCGCGGACAGCTCCACCCATCGAAGGGCGTCGGCGTCCGCCAGGCGCGGCGCGGTCTCCATGGCCAGCCGGGTCTTCCCGACGCCGCCGGGGCCGACGAGGGTTACCACACGCCGGCGGGAGAGGACGTCCACGACCCGCAGGATCTCCGCCCGCCGGCCCACGAAGCTGCTGAGCGACGTGGGGACGGACGGGACGGAGTGGGCCCCGGCCGGAGGATGCGGCGAATGCTGCGGACACGCCGCTGCGTGCGGAGGGAGGGCGGCCGGTGCGGGGTGCGCGGGGGCCGCCGCGGTGGGAGGGCGTGTGGGCGGCTCGGGGACCGGTGCGATCTCGCCGCGCAGCAACTGCACGTAGAGATCGCGGACACCGGCAGACGGCTCGGTCCCGAACTCCTCCGCGAGCTGCCGGCGCAGGTGCTGGTAGGCGGCGAGCGCGTCGTTGACCTGACCGGCGAGGGCCAGTGCGCGCATGCGCAGGGCGTAGGCGCCCTCGCGCAGCGGATGGGCGGCGATGACCGATTCGGCCTCCTCCGTGGCCCGGCCGTACGCGCCCGTGCCGAGCAGGAGGTCGATGCGTTCCTCGGCGGCCGTGACCCGCATCTGTTCGAGCATGATCGCCTGCGGGCGGGCGAAGCTCTGCGCGAACTCCGCGAAGGCGGGGCCCCGCCACAGCGCCTGGGCCTCCGCGAAGCTGCCGAGCGCTGCCGGGACGTCGGTGTCCCGGGCCTGCCGCGCGTCGGCGACCAGCCGCTCGAACATCAGGGAGTCGACGGCGTCGCCGTCGGCGCGCAGGGCGTAACCGGCGCTCGACGTGGCCAAGGAGCAGCGCAGCGGGCCGAGGGTCTTACGGAGGCGGGATATGTGGTTCTGCAGAGCCGAATGCGGATGATCCGGGATGATCTCCTCGTCCCAGGCGCAGGCTATGAGCACGTCGGGCGTAACGATCTGGCCCGGGCTCAGCAGAAGACGTGCCAGGATCGCCCGCTGCCGGCGGCTCTGCACGGGAAGCGGCTGACCGTCGTGCTGGACGTCCAAGGTGCCCAGGACCCCGAAATGCGCCTTCATTCCGCCTCGTATACACCATGGTGGCGCGCCCTCCCAGGCAATTTCCCAGGTGGCCCCGGGGGCGGGGACCGGCGCGTACGCGGCGACCCTAGTGGCCCCGCACGCCCCCGTCACGCCCGAACGAACCGTCGGGCGGGTCGCGGCCCGGTCCGCGCGCCGTGGCGCGGCGGTCCGCACGCCGCGCGCGTCGAGCCGGGCTCCGGTCGGCGCGGGCACCTACGGGGGGCGGGCGGGCACCTGCGGCGGGGCGCGTGAGTCGTGGGCGAACGGGCACCTGGTGAGCGGACACGCGGGCGCATCACCCAGGGGCGTGCGGATACGTGGCCGCCTCTCAGGAGGCGGACACCGCGTCCGCCCCGTCGGCGAGCCGGGCCTCGCGGAAGCGCGACAGCCCGAGCACCACCGCCGCGACGGCGAGCCCGGCGATGCCCGTCCAGAGCGCGGGGCGGTATCCGGCGATGTCGGCCAGCAGGCCGCCCAGCGGCGCGCCCACGGCGATCATGCCCCAGTTCAGTGAGCGGATCGTGGCGTTCATCCGGCCCAGCAAGCGGTCGGGGGTCACCGACTGCCGGTAGCCCAGTTCGGTGGGGCTCTCCGCGCCCAGGGCGAGCCACATGGCGAACTGAGTGGCCGAGACAGCCCACACGGCACCGGAGCCGGGTGAGGCCAGAGGGACGAGAAGCCAGGCGAACGGCACGACCGCGCGGGTGGCGATCATCGTCGGACCCACATCGAACCTCCGGCCCGCCCAGCCGGACAGCGCCCCGCCGAGCACCGCCCCGACACCGGCGCACGCGTAGCTCACGCCGAGCCCGAACGCCCCGATCCTCAACTCCCGCAGGGCGTAGAGGACATAGACGGTGGTCAGCATGTGCGCGAAGAGGAAGCGGGCGTGCGAGGTCAGCGCCATCGGGGCGAGCGTGCGGTGCCGGTAGACCCAGGCCAGCCCTTCGCGGAGTTCGGCCCGCAGATTCCGGCGCACCGCGTGGCGCTCCGGCTCGGGTGCGGTGACCGAGGCCAGCAGCAGTCCGGAGACGAGGTACGAGACGGCGTCGGCGACCATGGCCACCGGGGCGCCCACCGCCTTGATCAGGGCGCCGCCGATCAGGGGCCCGGTGGTCTGCGCGACCGAACCCGCCTGCTCCAGGCGGGCGTTGGCGGGCGTCAGCAGCTCCCTGGGCACCAGCCGCGGCAGATACGACTGGTGCGCAGCCTCGAACAGCAGCGACAGCACGCCGAAGGCGAACACGAAGAGGGCGAGGGCCGCGATGCCGAGCAGGTCCACGAAGTCGAGCAGCGGGATCACGGCCAGGAGCACGGCGCGCCCCAGGTCCGTGGCGACGAGCACCGGTTTGCGCCGGCAGCGGTCGACGACGACGCCCGCGACGAGACCGAACAGCAGATACGGCAGCCAACGGGCCGCGTTGAGCAGCCCCAGCTCGAAGGCGGTGGCGTGCAGCGTGACGGCGGCGAGGATCTGCAGCGCCAGCGTCGTCACGTGCGTACCGAAGGACGAGACCGTGGCGGCGGTCCACAGCCGGACGTAACCGGGAAGATCCACCAGCCGGGCCATGACGTCACCCTAACCGGGCGTCAGGAGCGGTCGGCACGGCGGCCCTTGCAACCAGCGTCGGCGCCTCTTGAGACCCGTCGACGCCTCTCCGCGCCGCTGAGCCGCTCCACACCGCTGAGCTTCACCGCGGGGACCCTTTCCACATCGCCCGGACCCTCTCCAACCCGGCTCGAAAACTATCCATTTACCCACCGCGCGCCCCCACCGGGCAACCTCGATCGGCATGTTCCACGGAAAATTGCCCGAACTCCTTTGCGGACCCGCCACGTTCGGTAACGTGCTCGTCACCCGCTGCCCCGTCGGCGGGCCACACCACATGTCCTGGGGAGGGGAGTCTTTGTCGTGCCCGGAATCGAAGAGTGCCTGCTCAAGGCGATGACGCTGCCCGGGGCACGCGGCGCCGCCGTGGCCGACTGCACGAGCGGGCTCGCACTGGGCACGATCGGGGACTCACCCAACGGCGACCACGAGGCCAGCGTCGCCGAGACGGCGGAACTCGCGCGCGTCGCCACCGATCAGCCGACCTTCGCGCCGGTGCACGACGGGGACACGGCGGGCGGCGGGAGCAACCCGGTCGAGGACGTCATCGTCACCACCCGGTCCGGCTACCACCTGCTGCGCTTCGTGGAGACCACCTTCGACTCCAGCGTCTTCATCCATGTGTGGCTCGATCGCGAGGAGGGCAATCTCGCCCTCGCCCGCATCGGACTCGCCGGTCTCGCCGAACGGTTGGTGCTCGGGTGAACAGCGTCGCCTTCCCCACCCTCGCCCGCCTCGCCTCCGAGCGCGCCACCGGCGCCCTCCTGCGCGACACCGGCACGCTCTATCTGATCGACGGCGAGATCGTGCACGCGGAGAGTCCCGTGGCGCCCGGCATAGACGTCCTCCTCACCACGGGCGGGCGGCTCCCGGCCGCGGGCTGGCAGGACGCCGTCGACCGGGCCGGCGCCCGCCGGCAGGTCGGTCGCTATCTCGTGGAGAGCGGTCAAGTCTCCAGCGGCGAGCTGGAGATATGCCATCGGGGCGCGCTCTTCGACGCCGCGTTCTTCGCCCTCGCCGGCGGTGCGGGACCCACCCGCTTCCGCAGCGGCGCCGCGCACTGGCTCGGCCCCGTCGTCCCCGTCCCGGCCGATACGCTCGAACGGGAGACCCGGCGCCGCCGGGACCTGCTGGAGAGCCTGTGGCCCCGGCCCGAGGTCGACACCGCGCCCGTCGTCCGGCGTCCGGCCGCACGCAACCCGTCCCTCGTACCCCGCCAGCGCGCCCTGCTCGACCTCGCGGACGGCGTCCGTACGCCCGCCGACATCGCCCGGCTGCTGGGCCGCCCCGCCTTCCACACCCTCACCGACGTACGGCGCCTGGCCGCCGCCGGGCACATCGAGACGCCCAGCTCGCGCACGGCGCCCGCACAACCTCCCGTCCCCGCCTGGGTGTCGGACATCACCGACGACCCCGACACCGCCCTGCTGCGCCGGATCCGTGATGCTCTGGAGGCTCGTCTGTGATCCCCCCGCCCGTCCATCAGGCCCCGGCCGCACCCTCATGAGGCGCGTGATGAAACAACGCGCCGGAAGAAGACAGATGATGGCCTCGAGCCCCGAAGTCCTCGACGAGCTCAAGGGTTTGCTCGCCCGCGTTCCCCATCTCACCGGAGCCCTCGCCGCCAGCGTCGACGGTCTCGTCCTGGCCGAGAGCACCGGAGACGAGGCGGAGGCGGAAGGGACGGCCGCACTCACGGCGGCGGCCCTCGGCGTCGCGCTGCGGCTCACCGACGCCACCGGCCGCGGGGACTTCCGCGAGTTGGTGATCCGCGGCGAGCAGGGCTACGTCGCCACATACGCCGCGGGGGCGGGAGCGGTCCTCACCGTGCTGGCCGGGCCACGCGCGAACGTGGGCCGGCTCCATCTGGAAGCCCGCCGGTCCAGCGCCCGCATCGGCGACGTCGTCGCGGACGCACTCGAGCGGCGGGAGACGACCTGAGCCGTATCTCGCACCCCTGAATCCGCA
Source organism: Streptomyces sp. NPDC047108 (assembly GCF_040643575.1). NCBI lineage: Bacteria > Bacillati > Actinomycetota > Actinomycetes > Kitasatosporales > Streptomycetaceae > Streptomyces > Streptomyces sp. NPDC047108. The sequence goes on along the minus strand of NZ_JBEYUP010000012.1, from coordinate 139,158 downwards.
CGCATCAAGCCCCCTCCGAAACGGCGTGGGCCGGGCTCGACATGCCCGGAACCACGCTGACTGTTCACCCACTGGAAGGAAGCACCACGATCATGGCCAATATCGAATCCGCCCTCAAGGAAGCGATGACCGCCATCGAGGGCACCATCGGCGTCGCCCTCGTCGACTACGGCAGCGGCATGGCGCTCGGCACCGTCGGCGGCAGCAAGGAACTCGACCTCACGGTGGCCGCCGCGGGCAACACCGACGTGGTCCGCGCCAAGGTGCGCGCCATGGAACTCCTCAACATCAAGGACTCCATCGAGGACATCCTCATCACCCTGGGCGGCCAGTACCACCTCATCCGGCTGCTCAAGGGGCGTGGCGGAGCCGGTCTCTTCCTCTACCTGGCCCTCGACAAGACACGGGCCAACCTGGCCATGGCCCGCCACCAGTTGAAGGCGATAGAGGCGACCCTGGAGGTCTGAGGCGAGGTGCGCCGGCGGGGAACCGGGCGTTCCCCGCACCGGCGTGCGCCGCGGCCCCGCGCGCGTGCCCACTCGTTCCCGCGTGTTCCGGGCCCACGGAGACGGTGACTGACCGACCGTCAGGACCGGACCGACCGTACGGAGCCGGGTGGGCACGGGGCGATCGGGTGACCGGGCGCTTACGCACCCCTGTCCGCGTCAATCCTCGATGCGGGTGCGCGCCCCTGACCACGGGACCGCCTGCGGCGTGCTCGCTGTGCCGTACGGGGTCTTCTGCGAAACCACGGACCGCTGTTCACTGAGAGTTTTGGTGCGCGGCATCCGGCACCGGTAGCAACGGGGGGCCGTCACCGGCGACCGGGGCGGCCCGAGCGGCACTTCGCGCGACAACCGTGCGCACGAGAAACGGGAGGCTGGGCCATGGAGCAGGAGTCGGGAAGCATCGGACGGCGGTCCGTCCTGCGGGGCGGGGCGTTGGCGTCGGCGGGGCTCGCGCTCCCGTCGGCCGGGCTCGCCCTCCCCGCGGCGCTGTCGGGGGCCGGACCGGCCGCCGCTCAGACGCTGTCGGGACGGCCGGAGGCCCGGTGGGGCGTGCAGGCCGGGGACGTGACCAGCTCGTCGGCGCTGGTGTGGGTGCGGTCGGACCGCCCGGCACGGATGATCGTCGAGACCTCGGCCACGGACACGTTCCGCACCGCACGGCGGACGTTCGGCCCGCTGATCGGCCCCGTCACCGACTTCACCGGGACGACCGCGCTGCACGGCCTGCCGCCCGGCGAGCAGGTGCACTATCGCGTCGTGCTCGCCGACCCCGACGACCCGCGGCGCACGAGCGAGCCGGTCCACGGCACGTTCCGTACGGCCCCGGTGCGGCGGCGCCAGGGCGTGCGGTTCGTGTGGTCCGGCGACCTCGCCGGGCAGGGCTGGGGCATCAATCCCGAGCGCGGGGGCTACCCCGTCTTCGAGGAGATGCGCCGCCGCGACCCGGACTTCTTCCTCTTCAGCGGGGACACCGTCTACGCCGACGGGCCGCTGACCGCGAGCGTGACGCTGCCGGACGGGCGCGTGTGGCGGAACGTGACCACCGAGGAGAAGTCCAAGGTCGCCGAGACGCTCGCCGAGTTCCGGGGCAATTTCCGCTACAACCTGCTGGACGCCACCTTCCGGCGCTTCAATGCCCAGGTGCCCGCGATCGTCCAGTGGGACGACCACGAGGTCCTCAACAACTGGTATCCCGGGGAGATCCTGGGCGACACCCGCTACACGGAGAAGTCCGTGGACGTCCTCGCGGCGCGGGCGAAGCGGGCGTTCTCCGAGTACTTCCCGGTGCCGACGCTGCGGCCCGGCCGCACGGACGGCCGGGTGCACCGGGTGGTGCGGCACGGTCCGCTGCTGGACGTCTTCGTGCTGGACATGCGGACGTACCGGAACCGGAACTCGCCGAACCGGCAGCCGCAGGACGCCCAGGGCATCCTCGGCCGGGAGCAACTCGACTGGCTGAAGCGCGAGCTGGAGCGGTCGCGGGCGGTGTGGAAGGTGATCGCCTCGGACATGCCGCTGGGGCTCGTGGTGCCCGACGGCGCGACGGACTTCGAGGCGGTGGCGAACGCGGACCCGGGCGCGCCGCTGGGCCGTGAGCTGCAGATCGCGGAGCTGCTGCGGCACATCAAGCGCCGCCGGATCACCGGCACGGTGTGGCTCACGGCCGACGTCCACTACACCTCGGCGCAGCACTACGACCCGTCGCGCGCCGCGTTCGGTGACTTCGAGCCGTTCTGGGAGTTCGTGTCGGGCCCTCTCAATGCGGGGGCGTTCCCGGCGACCGCGCTGGACTCCACGTTCGGCCCCGATCGGGTCTTCATGAAAGCCCCGACGCGGGCGAACGTCTCCCCGGCCGAGGGCTACCAGTTCTACGGCGAGGTGGACATCGACGGGGAGAGCGGGGAACTGACGGTGCGTCTGCTCGAGGAGGGCGGCGCCGTGCTGTTCACGAAGGTGCTCCAGCCGGGACGGGTCGGACAGTGAGGAGGGGGTGACGGCCGTCTGAGCGACCACGGCCCGAGCGCCGCGACCACGGCTCCGGGCCCGTACCACGGGATGCGTACGGCGGGAGGCGGACAGCGGCGGCCGGACCGTACGAGAAGGGGTCCGGCCGCCGCTCCGCGCTGCCCCCGGGCTGGCCGAAACAGGCCCGTGGGCTGGGCTGTTGATGCGTGACGCCCGGATCGGCGGGCACCGGGGAGGCGGCTGATTTCCCCGTCTTGCGACGGTCACGGCCGTACGGAATCGTCCCGGCTGCCGAGCCGGGACCGCGGCTCCGCTCCACCGAGGCGGCCGCGGCGTCACCGGCGGCGCACGCCTGAGCGCCGTTCGGGACGGTGCCGGCGGGAGACCCCCGCGAAGCTCCGGTCCGGGCCCCATCAGGTGAGAACCCCTCGGGTGGGAACCCTCGGGGCCGAGCTCATCGGGTACGAACCATCGCCGCACAACCACCCGTCAAACAGTCAATAACAGGCCCATAGCGACCATAACCGCCTTAACTCATCGGTCACAAAGCGTTTGTGATCACGCAACACCTGTCAGGGAGGGTGAATCCCATGACTCGTATGACATCGTCGAAACACGTCCGCCGACCGCACCACCGGCGGCGGGACCTCGTTGAACTCGCGGCTCTCTTCACGGCCGTGGCGGTCGCCGGCACGGCCGCCGCCACCTTCGTCCACGGCTCCGGCAGGCCGGTGCTGCTCGGCGTCTCGGCCGCCGTCATGATCGCCACGGCGGGCTTCCGCACATGGTGGGCCCGGCGCCACAGGCATGACGCTCCGCCGGGCCCCAGCCCCGATCCCAGCGATACCGGCCACAGCGCCGCCCCCTCGCAGGCACCGGCCGCATCCGCGGGCCGGGACGCGAACGGGACGACGCTGTGGCGCCTGCGCACCACCGTCCGCGACGAGCCCGGGAGTCTCGCCGTGCTGTGCACGACGTTCGCCCGCGGCCGGATCGACATCCTGACCCTGCAGACCCATCCGCTCTCCGCCGGAACGGTAGACGAGTTCCTGCTGCGGGCCCCGGCCGGGATGACGGCCGCCGAGCTGACCCGGACCATCGCGGCCGCCGGCGGCCGCGACACCTGGGTGGAGCGCGCCGACACGCACGACCTCGTCGACGCGCCGACGCGGGTGCTGCACCTCGCCACCCGGACCGCCCTCGACGCGGCCGAACTCCCGCTCGCCCTGCGCCAGTTGCTCGGCCGGTGCACCATCCACTCGCTCCCCGCGACCTCCCTCGGCGGTCGGCCCATGGAGTCGAAGGTGCCCGAGGAAGGCGTCCTGGAGGACACGGTGATGCGGCTGCCCGACCCCTCCGGCGGGGTCATCACGGTCGACCGGCCGTATCTGCCGTTCACCCCCACCGAGTTCGCCCGGGCTCGCGCCCTGGTCGAACTCGACGCGCAGCTGGGGCCGCGCGTGCCCCGCAGCAGTGACGTCCACACCCTCCCCGAGGGCAACGACATCACCGTGAGGCGGGCCGACACCGACGATCTGGACGCCGCCCTCGCGATGCACGAGCGCTGCTCGTCGCGCACGCTCGACCTGCGCTACCACGGCCCGGTCCACGACGCCGACCGTTACCTCGGCCATCTGCTCAGCCCCCGCTACGGCCGTACGCTCGCCGTCGAGACCTCCTCCGGGCGGCTCGTCGCCCTCGGCCACCTGCTGTGGGACGGCGACGAGACCGAGGTGGCGCTGCTCGTCGAGGACGACTGGCAGCGCCGCGGCATCGGCGCCGAGCTGCTGCGCCGCCTCGTCGCGCTGGCCGTGGAGGCAGGCTGCGACAGCGTGTACGCCGTCACCCAGGCGTCGAACACCGGGATGGTCGCCGCCATGCGCGGCCTCGGCCTGCCCCTGGACTACCAGGTCGAGGAGGGCACTCTCGTCATCACCGCCCGGCCGGCGCCGACGCCCGTCGTGACCCATGGACCGCACGGCCCGCGGCAGCAGCCGCATGACGCGCCGGAACCGGAGCGTCAGGAGCAGGGTTCGTACGGGGCCGCGTAGAGCCCGTCGGCAGCCCGCCGTCCACCGCCGCTCCGGCGCCCTCCCCTGCTGCTCGCAGCGCGGGCGGGGCGCCGAGCGCGTGGTCGAGATCGCGCCACAGATCCTCGACGTCCTCCAGCCCGACCGACATCCGCAGCAGCCGGTCGCTCACCCCGGACGCGTGACGGTCGCCCTCCTCCACGATGCGGTGGCTGATCGAGGCGGGGTGCTGGATGAGAGTGTCGACGCTGCCGAGGCTGACCGCGGGGGTGATGAGCCGTACTCCGGCGATCACCTCGTGCGGGTCCCCCTTCACCTCGAAGGCCACCATCGCGCCGCCCAGCTTCGGGTAGTGCACGCGGGCGATGCGGGGGTCGTCCGCCAGCCGCTGCGCGAGCTGCGCGGCGGTCGCGGACTGGGCCCGTACGCGGACGGGCAGGGTGGACAGGCCGCGGAGCAGCATGTAGCCCGCGAGCGGGTGCAGGACACCGCCGGTGGCGAACCGCACCTGCCGGAGCTGCCGGGCGAACGCCTCGTCGCAGGCGACCACGCCGCCGAGCACGTCACCGTGCCCGCCCAGGTACTTCGTCGCGCTGTGCAGCACGAGGCGTGCACCCTGCTCGGCGGGGCGCTGGAGTACGGGCGTGGCGAAGGTGTTGTCGGCCAGCAGCGGCACCTCGCCGCACGCGTCGGCGATCGCCCGCAGGTCGAGCTCGGCGAGCGTCGGGTTGGCCGGGGACTCCACCATGACGAGCCCGGTGTCGGGGCGGATCGCATCGGCCACCCCGTCCGGGTCGACCCAGGTGACCTCGGTGCCGAGGAGTCCGGCGGTGAGCAGGTGGTCGCTGCAGCCGTAGAGCGGGCGGACCGCGACCACGTGGCGCAGGCCGGCGGCCGACCGGGCGAGCAGGCAGGCGGTGAGGGCCGCCATCCCGCTGGCGAACGCGACCGCGCTCTCCGTGCCCTCGAGCCGCGCGAGCGCCGTCTCGAAGCGGGCCGTCGTCGGGTTGTCGAGGCGGGCGTAGACGGGCGGCCCGTCGAGCTGAGCACCGGTCGCCGCGAAGGCGTCGATGCGGGCCGCCTCCGCGCGGCTGTCACGCGAGGGGTAGGTGGTGGACAGGTCCAGGGGCGGGGCGTGCAGGCCCAGGTCGGCGAGGTCTTCGCGTCCTGCGTGCACGGCCTGGGTGGCGAGCGAGCGGGTGAGCTCTGTGGCTGCGGTGTCCATGGGTCGATGCTGAACACTCGACGGCCTTCGGCGGGGACGGCCCGTGCTATGTTCGGCCGATGGCCGATTCCGTACCTCTGGATCCGGTCGATCTGCAGATTCTGCGGCTTCTGCAGAACGACGCCCGGACCACGTACCGCGACCTCGCGGCAGAAGTCGGCGTCGCGCCGTCCACCTGTCTGGACCGGGTGGCCCGGCTGCGGCGCGCCGGGGTGATCCTCGGCCATGAGCTGCGCCTGGACCCGGCGAAGATGGGGCGCGGGCTGGAAGCCCTGCTGCTGGTGCAGGTACGGCCGCACCGCCGTGAGCTGATCGGCCCGTTCGTGGAGCGGATCCGCGCCATCCCGGAGTCGCGGGCGCTGTTCCATCTGACCGGGCCCGACGACTATCTCGTCCATGTCGCCGTGACCGACACCGCCGACCTCCAGCGCTTGGTGCTCGACGAGTTCACGTCACGTCGCGAGGTCGCCCGGGTCGAGACGCGACTGATCTTCCAGCAGTGGGAGTGCGGACCGCTGCTGCCCCCGGGGCCGGACGCGTAACGAAGCACCCGCGTTCGGAGCACCCGCGTTCCGAGCACCCGCGGGCCGGTGTCGCCGAGAACCCGCCGGCCGGTGGCGCCGAGGGTCCCGCGGGCCGGGTTCACCGGGCGTCCGCGGCCGGGCGCGCCGGGTGTCCGCACTCCCGCGCGCCGGCTGTCCGGGCGCGGACGAGCACCGCAGGTCCGGGCCGCCCATGCCCCACACGGTGGCCGGTCGTGCACGGCCGAATCGCGACGCGCCAGGTGGTGGTGACGTGAGCACGGGTCACGTACGAGGATGAGCCCATGTCCGACAACATCAGCAGCCCGTTGCCCCGCCAGGTCGCCGACGCCTATGTGGACGCGCTCATCGGCCTCGACCCGATCACCGGCACCTACCTGGGCGATGCCGAGAGCTCGACCCGGCTCCCGGACTTCTCCCCAGCCGGCCAGGAGGCCCTCGCCGACCTGGCCCGTACGACACTGGACCGGCTGACCGAGGCGGAGGCCCGGCCGGGCGGCGACAGCGACGCCGAGCGGCGCTGCGCCCGGCTGCTGCGCGAACGGCTGACCGCGGAACTGGCCGTGCACGAGGCCCACGAGGGCCTGCGAGCCGTCAGCAACATCCACTCCCCCGTGCACTCGATCCGTACGGTCCTCACCGTGACCCCGGCCGAGACGACGGAACACTGGGCCGCCATCGCCGAGCGGCTGCGCGCCGTCCCCGCCGCACTGGACGGCTACCGCGCGTCGCTGGCCGAGGGCCTGGAGCGCAAGCTGCCGGCCGGACCGCGCCAAGTCGAGACCTTCGTCGGACAGTTGGACGAGTGGGTGGGCAAGGACCGGAGCTGGTTCGCGGAGTTCACGTCCGCCGGTCCGAAAGAGCTGCGCACCGAACTGGACATGGCGGCCGCGGTCGCGACCGGCGCGTTCGAGGATCTGCGCGACTGGCTGCACGACACGTACGCCCCCGCCGTCCAGGGCTCCCCGGACGTGGTGGGCCGCGACCGCTACGCCCGCTGGTCCCGCTACTGGAACGGCACGGACCTCGACCTGGACGAGGCGTACGCGTACGGGTGGTCGGAGTACCACCGTCTGATGGCGGAGATGCGCACCGAGGCCGAGAAGATCCTTCCCGGCGCGGCCACGCCCTGGGAGGCCATCAAGTACCTGGACGAGCACGGCAAGCACATCGAGGGCGTCGAGGAGGTGCGGGTCTGGCTGCAGGGTGTGATGGACGAGGCGATCGAGAGCCTGGACGGCACGCACTTCGAACTCGCCGAGCGCGTCAGGAGGGTGGAGTCACGGATCGCCCCGGCGGGCGGCGCCGCGGCCCCTTACTACACGGCTCCGACGGTGGACTTCTCCCGGCCGGGCATCACGTGGCTGCCGACGATGGGCGAGACCCGGTTCCCCGTCTACGACCTGGTGTCGACCTGGTACCACGAGGGCGTTCCCGGGCACCATCTGCAGCTCGCGCAGTGGGTGCACGTGGCCGACCGCCTCTCGCGGTACCAGGCGACGGTCGGCGGGGTCAGCGCGAACGCCGAGGGCTGGGCCCTGTACGCGGAACGCCTGATGGACGAACTGGGCTTCCTCACCGACGCGGAGCGGCGGCTCGGCTACCTCGACGCGCAGATGATGCGCTCGACACGGGTGATCGTCGACATCGGCATGCACCTGGAGCTGGAGATCCCAGCGGACTCGCCCTACCACCCGGGCGAGCGCTGGACGCCCGAGCTGGCACGGGAGTTCTTCGGTATGCACAGCGGCCGTCCTGACGACTTCGTCGACAGCGAGCTGATCCGCTACCTCGGCATGCCGGGGCAGGCCATCGGCTACAAGCTCGGCGAGCGCGCGTGGCTGAAGGGACGTGAGGCGGCGCGTGCGGCGCACGGCGACTCCTTCGACCTGAAGGCGTGGCACATGGCGGCGCTGTCGCTGGGTTCGCTCGGCCTGGACGACCTGGTGGAGGAGTTGTCCCGGCTCTGAGGCCGGAGAGACGTGTGGCCCGGCGGGTGTCCGCCGGGCCACACGTCTGACGCGTCCGCCGCGGTCCTCCGTGGCCGTGCCGCAGCCGTGCGTCCGGAGCGCAGCGGACGCGTCGGTCCGCGGAACGGCCGGGTCGGGCCTGGGAACGAAGGGGCGGGTCCTGGGAACGAAGGGGCCGGTCCTGGAATCGGACGGTCAGTCCTTGAAGACGTCCTTGGCGGCGTCCTTGGCCTTCTCGATCGCCTCGCGGGCGTCGCCCTTGGCCTGGTCGCCGCGGCCCTCGGCTTCCATGTCCTCATCGCCCGTACCGCGCCCGGCGACCTCCTTGGCCTTGCCCTTCATCTGCTCGCCCTTGGCCTTCGCCTTGTCCTGCGCGCTCATGGCTTCACCTTTCGTCAGGCAGGGTCTCTAGCGGGCACTGCACGGCATTTCGCAACAGAAACACACAAAACAGACAGTGGCACCTCAGGGTGTGCACCCCGTCCGGCCGCTCCGTGCTGCCGAGGGCGGAGCGTGGACGGCCCCGGGAGAACACCGCCGCCGACCCCTCACCGGGGGGACGCGTCCGCACCGGGTGCCCCGACTCGCCTCGGCCACACCCCAGCTGCGGGCGCCGGGCCCCGGACTCCCTTCCGGCGCGGGCTGGTTGCGGCCCGGCCGACGGTGCCGTCGGCCCTGCGTGCGGAGCCGTCAGCCGTGCCTGCGGTGGCGCAGGGCCGATCCCGTACGGGTCTTGGTGACCTCGAGCTGCGCCGGGATGCGCCCGCGCAGATCGGCGACGTGGCTGACGATGCCGACGGTCCGGTCACGCTCGCGCAGGGAGTCCAGCACGTCGAGGACGTCGTCGAGCGTCTGCTCGTCCAGGCTTCCGAACCCCTCGTCGATGAAGAGGGTGTCGAGCCGCGCGCCTCCCGCCTCCTCCGTGACCACGTCCGCCAGCCCCAGGGCCAGGGAGAGCGAGGCGAAGAACGTCTCGCCGCCGGAGAGGCTCGCGGTGTCGCGCTCGCTGCCTGTCCAGGCGTCGATCACGTGCAGACCGAGACCGGACCGGCCGCGACCGATCGCCCTGGCATCGGAGTGGACGAGGGTGTAGCGCCCCGAGGACATGCGCTCCAGGCGGGCGCTGGCCGCCGCGGCGACCTGTTCGAGCCGGGCGGCGAGGACGTAGGACTCCAGGCGCATCCTGCGCTCGTTCTCGGCGGAGGTTCCCGCGGCGAGCCCCGCGAGGCGCGCCACCCGGTCGTACTCGCGCCGCAGCGGGGCGAGTCGGCGCGCCCCGGCCTCGGCGTCGGCGCCGATGGCGTCGAGTTCGGCGCAGCGCGTCGCGGCGGCCGCCTCTGCTGCGGACGCCGTGCGCAACCGGCGCGTGGCGGCGTCGACGGCGGTCTGCGCCCCGGCGATGTCGGCCGGCGGACGGTCCGCTGCCGTGGCCAGGCGGTGGTCCGCCAGCTCGGCGGCGACGGAGGTGGTCTCCGCCTGCCACTGGTCGAGGCGGTGCTGCACCTCCCGCCACTGTGCCGCGTCGAGCACCGCATCGGCCGCCGCCTCCGGCGTGTCGAACTTGGCGCGGTAGGCCACGTCGGCGAGTCGCGCGTCGGCCTCCTTCAGCCGCTGCGCCGTCGCCTCGGCGGTGCGTACGGCCGTGGCCGCCTCGGACAGCAGCAGTGCACGGGACTCCAGCCGGGCGGCACGGTCGGCGACGCTCGGCGCGTCGCCCCGTGCGCGCTCCACCTCCGCCTCTGCCTCGGCGAGTTGACCGTCCAGCACCTCGCGGCGTGACGCACGGGCGGAGGCGCGGCGCCCGGCCTCCTGCTGGGCGGCGCGCCGGAGTTCGTACTCCCGCTCGGCGTGTGTGAGGGCTTCGCGGGCGTCATGTGCGTCGGCGGCGGCGGTCCGCGCGTCGGCGTGGGAGCGGCGCAGGGATGCGACCTCGTCCCTCAGGGCGGATGCGGGCGTGTCGCCCGCGGCCGCGTGCGCGGTCGCCATGGATTCGCGCAGTGCCAGCACCCGGTGCTCGGCATCCTCCCGGACCTTGTCGGCCCGCTGGTACATCTGGAGCGCGCCGTCCTCGGCGGCACGGTCGACGTGGTCGTCGGCGGCGCGCGCCGGGTCGGGGTGTTCGGTCGCGCCGCAGACCTTGCAGGGTTCGCCGGGCCGGAGTCCCGCGGCCAGTTCGGCGGCGATCCCCGCCAGTCGCCGTTCCTTGAGGTCGAGCCAGTGTTCGCGCGCGCCGGACGTACGGCTCCGGGCGCGCGCCGCGTCCTCCTCCGCGGTGGCCCGTCGTGCCGAGAGGCGGTCGCGTTCCTCGGCGGACTCGAGCTGTCTGACGGTCTCCGTGACCTGACCGGCGAGCTGTTCGGCGCGGGTGGCGGCCTCCTGCGCGGATTCGATGCGCTGCCGGAGCCGGTCGCGCGCCGGCTCCCATGCGGCGAGCCAGCCTTCGGCCTCCCGCAGGACGTCGTCGTCCGACCGTGCCTCGCGGTCGAGTCCGGCGCGCTCGGCCGCCAGCCGGGCGCCCCGTTCCTCGGCGCGCTGCGCTGCGGCCAGTCCGCCCAGCTCCTCACGGAGTTCCCGCTCCAGGGCGGCGAGCCGGTCGGCGCCCGCGTCGGCGAGACCGGCTCCCAGGACAGCGGACGCGCGGGCCAGTGCCGACCGGGTCTCCCCCAACACCGCGGCCGCGGTGCCGTGTTCGCGCTCGGCCGCGTCGCGCAGTTCGAGTGCGGGGACCACCTTCTCCGCCGCGCGGGCACGGTCCATCCGGGCGCGGAGGCGGTCGGCCTCGTCGCGGCGCGACTCGAGGACCGTGGCGCGACGACGGGCCTCGGCGTGTCGTTCTTGAAGGGCGGCGAGTTCCCGGACTGCCTCGGCGTGTCGCTGGGCCCGTTCATGGGCGCTCTCGGCCGCGCTCACGGCCTCAGCGGCGACGGCGTGGCGCTCGCGCGCACTCGTACGGGCGATGGCCGCCCACTCCAGGACCGTATCCGCCAACCCCGGTTCCCCGGGGGCCTGTTCGGGGAGCGGATGGTCGCGGAGGTCGGCGCTGTCGCCCGCGGCCTGTGCCATGCGGTGGGCGAGAGCGAGCAGACGCTCGTCGCCGCTGCTCACCCGCTTCTCCGCGGCGCGTCGCAGGTCCGCAAGTCGCTCCTCGACGGCGGCGAACCGGCGCGTGTCGAAGAGTCTGCCCAGCAGATGGGCGCGGGCCTCGGCGTCGGCGCGGAGGAAACGCGCGAAGTCGCCCTGCGGCAGCAGGACGACCTGGCAGAACTGCTCCCTGCTCATGCCGAGGAGCTGCCCGATCTCCTCTCCCACTTCCTGGTGGGAACGGCTCAGGGCCTTCCAGCCGACGCCCGGCCCGTCGGGCCTCGCCGCCCCGTCCGCCCCGTCCGCCCCCGAGGCGGTGCGCTCCCGCAGCCAGGTCTGTGCCTTGTCGCGCGTCAGACCCTCGCCGCGCTTCTTGGGCCGCAGCTGCTCGGGGCGGCGGGTGATCTCCAACCGCCGCTCGCCGACGGTGAGTTCGAGCAGCACTTCGGTCGGCGTGCCGGGGTCGGCGTGGTCGCTGCGCAGGGACTGCCCGCCCTGCCGGGCTCCGGGCACACCGCCGTACAGCGCGAAGCAGACAGCGTCGAGCACCGAGGTCTTGCCGGCGCCCGTGGCCCCGTGGAGCAGGAAAAGACCGGCCCCTGACAGGTCGTCGAAGTCGACGTCGGCCGTGCCCGCGAACGGGCCGAAGGCGGTGATCCGGAGCCGGTGCAGCCTCAACGGGCCACCTCGTTCAGCGTGTCGTCGGTACGTACATCGTCCAACGCGCCGTGGAGCACGGCCCGTTCACTCTCGTCCGGACCGGTGCCGCCGCGTACGTGGGCCACGAAGTCCTCGGCGACCTCGCGGTCCGTACGCCCCTTCAGCCGCTCCGCATAGCCCGTGTGCGCGTCCTCGTCGGACCGCTCGGGCGCGAAGACCAGACTGAGCACGTGCGGGAACCGCTCCGCGAGCCGCGCCATCGGCTCATGCGGGCGGACGGGGTCGGTGAGTGTGGCCTCCAGCCACGCCCCTTCGTACGGGGCGAACTCCGGGCCTGCGAGAAGCTCCTCGATGCGACCGCGGATCCGGGCGAGGGTGCGGGGTACGGGGCAGTCGATCCGCTCGGCGGTGAATGCGTGGCCCGCGCCGAGGTCGACGAGCCACATGCTCTTGCGCTGGTCGCTCTCCGAGAAGGAGTACGCGAGCGGCGAGCCGGAGTAGCGGATGCGCTCGCCGATGGTCTGGCAGCCGTGCAGGTGACCGAGCGCCACATAGTCGATGCCGTCGAAGAGTTCGGCCGGTACGGCCGCCACCCCGCCGACGGTGATGTCACGTTCGCTGTCGCTCGGCGCGCCGCCCGCGACGAAGGCGTGGGCGAGGACGATCGAGCGGGTGCCGGCCGGGCGGGTGGCGAGATCGGCGCGTACGCGATCCAGGGCGGCACGGAGTACGGCGGTGTGCCCGGCTTTCCCGGCGCCCAACACGTCGCGGACGAGGGCGGGTTCGAGGTAGGGCAGGCCGTACACGGCGACATCACCGTGCTCGTCGGCGAGGACGACTGGTTCGCCGCACCGGGCCGGGTCGGTCCGCAGATGGATGCCCGCACGCTCCATCAGCCCGGCACCGACGCCGAGCCGGCGCGCCGAGTCGTGGTTGCCGGAGATCATGAGGGTGGGCACACCGAGTCCGGCGAGGCGGTGGAGGGCGTCGTCGTACAACTCGACGGCGGACAGCGGCGGTACGGCCCTGTCGTACACATCACCCGAGACGAGCACCGCGTCGACGCGCCGCTCCCGCGCCGTCTCGACGAGGTGGTCGAGGAAGGCCTCTTGCGCGGAGAGGAGGCCGACCCGGTGGAACGACCGGCCGAGGTGCCAGTCGGATGTGTGCAGCACTCTCACCAGCGGACACCGACCAGCACGTTCTTCCTTTCTCCACCCCTGCGCCCGGCACCGCCCGTTCGGGCGCGGAGACCGGCACCGACCACCGTAACCCGCCGTGCCCCTCCCCGATCACCGACCTCGGATTTTCATCCGCGTCCGGTCCGCGGCACACCGCGGCGCAACCCTGGGCGCACCGCGGCGGAACCCAGGGTGCACCGCGGCGGAACACGACCGGAACCCGGCCCGTGTCGGCAGGACAGGGGGCCGGGCTCCGGAGGGTGCGGCGCGGGCGATGCGGCGTCAGGCGCCCGCTCGCGCGGGGACGCGGGTCACTCGACGACGAGCGTGACGTCGATGTTGCCGCGGGTGGCCTTGGAGTAGGGGCAGTAGGCGTGGGTCTTCTCGACGAGGTCGCGACCCGCCTCGCCCTGGAGGTGCTCGGGCAGCTCGACCCGCATGACCACGGCGAGACCGAAGCCGCCGTCGGTGTCCTTGCCTATGCCGACCTCGGCGGTCACGGACGCGTCCTTGACGTCGATCTTCTCCTGGCGGCCGACGGCCCCCATCGCGCTGGCGAAGCAGGCGGCGTAGCCCGCGGCGAAGAGCTGCTCGGGGTTGGTGCCCTCCCCGTTGCCGCCGAGCTGGACCGGGAAGGCGAGCGGCAGGTCGATCCGGCCGTCGGAGCTGACGGCACGACCTTCGCGGCCGTTGGCGGTGGCGACAGCGGTGTACAGCGCGTCCATGAGTTCCATCCCTACTTGTCATGAGTCCGTGGGAACCGACGGAGATGACTACAGCACACAATTAAATTGTGCGCAACTTAATGGTGCGCGGTAGTCTGGACGCCATGGAGACGCCGACGACCGCACCCGAGGAGGAGTTCCTCCGCCTCGACAACCAGATCTGCTTCTCGCTGCACGCCGCCTCGCGCGCCTTCAACGGCGTCTACCGCACCGTGCTCAAGGACCTCGGCCTCACCTACCCCCAGTACCTGGTCATGCTGGTGCTCTGGGAGCACGGCGAGCTTCCGGTCAAGCGGATCGGCGAGCATCTGCGCCTGGATTCCGGCACGTTGTCGCCCCTTCTCAAGCGTCTGGAGTCGGCGGGCTACGTGGAGCGGCGGCGCAGCGCCGACGACGAGCGCTCGGTCACGGCCCGCCCCACGTCCGCGGGCACCGAGCTGCGCGCGCAGGCACTGGACGTACCGCGCAGGATCGCGGCGGCGACCGGCTTCTCGCTGGAGGAGATGCGTGAGGTCCGCGCGCGCCTGCGGGCGCTGACGGAATCGCTGGACGGCGCGGACCTGGATGCCGTGTCCGGGGACTGCGCGGGTCCGTGATCCGTACGGGCCCGGGTGCCATCACTTCCCGGGCGGGGCGCCGCCTCGGGCCGCTCTGTGGGGCTCAGACCGTTCCGTAGGCCTCGCCGCCGAGTTCGAGGACGGCTGTGCCCGCGGTGGTGTCGGCCAGCCAGGAGCGGAAAGCGTCGACCTCCGCCTCGGGCAGACCGATCTCGAGGGTGACCTCGTGCGTGTACCGGACGTCCCGCACATCGCGGCCGGTCGCCCTCAGGTCGTTCTCCAGCTTCCCGGCCCGCTGGTGGTCCACGGTGACGGTGGCCAGCCGGAAGCGTCTGCGGGTGAGGGTGCCAAGGGCGTCGAGCGCCTCGCCGACCGCGCCGCCGTAGGCCCGGATCAGCCCGCCGGCGCCGAGCTTGACCCCGCCGTAGTACCGCGTGACGACGGCGACCGCGTACCGGATCTCGCGGCGCAGCAGCATCTGCAGCATGGGAACCCCGGCGGTGCCGCCGGGCTCCCCGTCGTCGCTCGCCTTCTGCAGTCCGGCGTCGGCCCCGATGACGTACGCCCAGCAGTTGTGGCTCGCACTCGGGTGCTCCTTGCGGATGCGCCGGATGAGCTCCTGCGCCTCCCCCTCGGTCGCGGCGGGGGCGAGGGTGCACAGGAAGCGCGACTTGTTGATCTCGATCTCGTGCACGCCTTCGCGCGCGACCGTACGGTACTGCTCCTGCATTCGGCTCACCCTATGCCGGGCGCCGGGAATGGTGCCGCCGGGCCGGTGGTTGACGGGTGCATGTACGCAGACGACGCCACGATCCGCAGGATTCTGACCGCCGCGGGGGACACCTGGGCGGTGGTCGGCCTGTCGACGAACGAACGGCGCGCCGCCTACGGGGTGGCCCGCGTGCTGCAGCGCTTCGGCAAGCGCGTGGTGCCGGTGCACCCCAAGGCGGAGACGGTGCACGGGGAGCAGGGGTACGCCTCGCTGGCGGACATCCCGTTCCCGGTGGACGTGGTCGACGTGTTCGTGAACAGCGAGCTGGCCGGGGCGGTGGCGGACGAGGCCGTCACGATCGGCGCGAAGGCCGTCTGGTACCAGCTCGGAGTCGTGGACGAGGACGCGTACGGGCGCACCCGCGCGGCGGGACTCGACATGGTCATGGACCGCTGCCCCGCGATCGAGATCCCGCTGCTGGACTGATCCCGCTGCCGGACCGAGCGCCGGGCGCGGACACACCGCGCCGAGCCGGATCAGCCCGCCAGGCCGTCCAGCACGGTGGCGCCGGGGAGCGATGAGAGCGCCTTGCCCGGGACGAGCAGCTTGCCGCGGCGGCGTCCGCTGCCGATGACGACGTACGGCACGTCGACGACCGCCGCGTCGACCAGCACCGGCCAGCCCGGGGGCAGCCCGATGGGCGTGATGCCGCCGTACTCCATGCCGGACTCACCGACCGCGGTGTCCATCGGCGCGAACGAGGCCTTGCGCACGCCGAGATGACGGCGCACCGTGCCGTTGACGTCGAGGCGGGTGGTGGCCAGGACCATGCAGGCGGCCAGCGTGACGGTCTGGCCGCGCTTCCCCGCGACGACGACGCAGTTGGCCGAGGCATCCTCGAGACCGGGTCCGTAGGTCTCGGCGAAGACGGCGGTGTCGGCCTTCTCCGGGTCGGTGTCGACGTACAGGAGCTGCTCCACGGGGACCGGGCCGCTCCAGGAGCGGATGCCTTCGGCGACGGCCGGGTGGAGGTCGTCGAGCGCCTCCGGGACGGGCCGGACGGAATCGAAAGTGCCGATGGGAGCGCGCATGCCGCCACGCTAACAGGAAGCGATGACAGGACCGGGCGACGAACGAAGCGTCCGGCACCACGGGCGAGCGGTACGCGTCGGCGCACCGGCGAGCACGCGTCGAAGCGGAAGTGGATACGGCTCAGCGCACCGGCGGGACGGCTCGAGCCACCGGCGGGACGGCTCAGCGCACCGGCGGGACGGAGACGGTCATGGTCATCTCGACCGGTTCCTCGCCGTCGTTGCGATAGGTGTGCGAGCCGCTGGCCTCGAAACTGGCCGAGGCGCCCGTGGGCACGTGGTACTCCTCGGTGTCGACGACGAGGGTCAGCTCGCCCGCCGTCACGTGCACCATCTCGAACGTGCCGCTGGGGTGAGGATCCGAGCTGCTGCCGTCACCGGGCATGAGGCGCCAGACCCACAGTTCGAGCGGACCGGGGGCCTGGGTGCCGGCGAGCAGCGAGACCGAACTCCCGGCCTCGGTCGACCACATGCGCACCGCCTGGTCGGCGGGGACGATCCGGACCCTGGGCTCCTCGTCGTAGTCGAGCAGGGTGGTGATGCTGACGCCGAGGGCGTCTGCGAGCTTCACGGTCGTCCCGACACTCGGATTCGTCCGCGCCTGCTCGATCTGGATGATCATGCCCCTGCTCACCCCGGCGCGGGCGGCGAGGGCTTCGAGGGTGAAGCCGCGCTCGGTGCGCCAGTGCTTGAGATTGCGCGCGAGGGACTGGGTGAGGTGGTCGAGGTCGGTCACGCTGGCCGCTTCCGCCGTTCCGTTCAGTATTCTGGATGACAGGGTTCACTGTGCTGTACTACCGTGTGCTGTACCCCGGCGTTCACTCCACTGTACTGCGAGGTTTCCGATGACAGCCGTTTTCGCCCTGGCCACCAGCCTCCTGTGGGGGCTGGCCGACTTCGGCGGCGGGCTGCTCACCAAGCGCATCCCGGCCCTCACCGTGGTCGTGGTCTCGCAGATCCTGGCGGCGGCCGTGCTCGGCGCGATCGTGGTCGCGACCGGAGGCTGGCACGAGGCGGGTCCCCAGTTGTGGTTCGCCGTCGCGGCGGGCGTCGTGGGACCGGTCGCGATGCTCTGCTTCTACCGCGCGCTCGCGCTCGGCCCGATGGGCGTGGTCTCGCCCCTCGGCTCGCTGGGTGTGGCCGTGCCCGTGGGGGTCGGCCTCATGATCGGCGAGCGGCCCGGGCTGCTGCAGATCGCGGGGATCCTGGTGGCCGTGGCCGGCGTGGTGCTGGCCGGCGGCCCGCAGCTCCGGGGCGCACCGGTGCAGCGCCAGGCGATCCTGCTGACGCTGGTGGCCGCCTTCGGGTTCGGCTCGGTCATGGCCCTGATCGCGGAGTCCTCGACCACGGTGACGGGACTCTTCCTCGCACTCTTCGTGCAGCGGATCACGAATGTGGTGGTCGGCGGCGCGGCACTGTTCGCGTCCGTACTGCGCGGCGGCGACGCCCTGCCGGCGGACGGCGGCTGGCAGGCGATACGCACCTCGCTGCCGGCGCTCGGCTTCGTGGGGCTCGCGGACGTGGCGGCCAACGGCACGTACGCGATGGCGGCTCAGTACGGTCCGGTGACCGTCGCCGCCGTGCTCGCCTCCCTCTACCCCGTGATCACGGCACTGGCGGCGCGCGGTTTCCTCAACGAGCGGTTGCGGATGGTGCAGGCGGCGGGTGCGGGGCTGGCGTTGTTCGGCACACTGCTCCTGGCGGCGGGCTGACGCGGGCCCGCTGGCCGCAGGGGTTCGGCCCGGCATCGGCGGGCAAGGGCTGATCGCGGCGCGGGCGCGGAGTTGCCGACCGCGGTAGCGGTCATCGGCCAGAGGCCCATAAGACAGGAGACGGGGTCACAACTGCCGTATGGCGTACACCGCCAGGGCGATGCCCTGGATCACCACGGCGATCGCCAGCAGGACGCGCAAGTTCCGGTTGCTCATCGCCCGCACTCTCCTCGCCCGGCCCCGCGTCCTCAGCGGTCGGCCGACAGGTCCAGTGTGCCCGGGTCCGCAGGCTGTCCGTCCAGCTCCGTCAGTGCGATGAGTTGCTCCGGCGTGATGCCTTCGGGGATCGGCACGGGCGGCGGGGTGCGCAGCGGGGGCTGCCAGCCCGACTCGGGGTCCCAGCGGCGGACGATGCGCGCGGGCGCCCCCGCGACCACGGCCCGGTCGGGGACCTCTCCGCGGACCACCGCACCGGCCGCCACGACCACGTTCCGGCCGAGGCGCGCACCGGGGAGTATCACCGCGCCCGCGCCGAGCCAGCTGCCCGAGCCGATCTCCACAGGGGCGGAGCGGGGCCATTGCCGGCCCACCGGCTCGTCGGGGTCGTCGTAGCTGTGGTTGTCGCTCGTGACGTAGACGTACGGACCGCAGAACACGTCGTCGCCGAACACGACGGGCCGGGAGGCCACGACGTGGCTGCCGCGGCCGAGGACGACGCCGTTGCCCAGCCGCAGCACCGGATCGGGACCGAGGTCGAGCTCGGGCATCATCCCGGCGGTCAGCGTGACCTGCTCGCCGATGATGCAGTGATCGCCGAGGTGGATCCACGGTTCGCCGAAAACCGTCCCCTGCGGGAAGGCGAGCCGGGTCCCGTCGCCTATGCGGCCGAAGCGGTGGCGCCCCGGACGTTCGGCCGTGACCGCTCCCGCGCTCTGCATCCAGCGCCAGCCACGGTGCACCGCGCGCGTGACCAGGCGTCGGCGCCAGGCGACGAGCGATGAGAACGTGTTCCGGTTCTTCGGCACCCGCACACGGTACTCAGCCGCACATCGGGCGGCGCCTGCGCTGTGCTGTGATCTTCGCCCCATCCAGGCGGATCGGCCCCCGAGACCCCCTGCCTCCCGCAGCCCCCTCAGTCATCTCGGACCGGGCAGGCGCCACCACCGGGCGCCTCGGCCCCGGGACGAAGGTCGACGATCGACGAGCCCCACCCGCCACCTGGCCGGACAGCGGACCATCGCCTCCCGTACGCGCCCACGGCCCTTCGGCCCTTCGGCCCCTCGCCGCTCGCCCCCTCGGCCCCTCGGCCGTCAGGACTGCGGCAGCAGGGAGCCGAGAGGGCCGAGGTCCAGGTTCAGGTCCTCGAGCGTCAGGTCGTACCGCTCACACAGCACGGCCATCCGGTCCTGGAGCGTCATCAGCGTCATACCGATCCGCTCTTCCTGCGCCTCCGTCAGATCGCCCTGGTCCACCCGGTGCAGAGCGGTCCGCTCCATCAACTGCCGGAGCAGTTCGACGATCGTCAGCACCAGTTTGAGGAGATCGCGCTCGACCGTGTCGGGGTCGGTCTTCAGCCGCTGCGCCACTCCTCCCCCACCACGGTCGTCAGGACCGGCGGGAAGAAGGTCGAACGCCCTGGCCGCGGCCGTGGCGACCTCGTCGAGGCGTGCCGTGCCCGCGCCCTCGGACGCACTCGTCCGCTCGGAGCTGCCCGTCACCGTCACCGTCTCCGTCCCTTCCTCGTTCTGCCGCCGTCCGCCAACTCCTGTCTCGCCGGGCGTGGTTGGCCGGTCTGCCCTCGCGCCGGCGCCGCTCGCCCTCACCACGGAGCCGGACCGTCTTCCGTGATCGAGCGGATCACCGCCCGCAGATTGATGTGCACCAGGTCCACATCCGCCACCGACAGCACCAGGTCCCCCGTCAGCACGGCGCCGCCGTTCAGCAGCCGGTCGAGCAGATCGATGAGGGCCACCTGCGGACCGACGGTATCGGCCGATCCCGACGGGGGCTCGTACGCGGACTCGTACGCCGACCGGACGGCGGACTCGTGCGCGGTGTCACCGTGGAACGTCAGGTCAGCCGACATGTGCGTCCCCTCCCGCGCCGCCCTGCACCGGAGTGGCGAAGGAGTACGGGGCCCAGGGGCCGGTCACGTCCACGCGCGCCCCGGACAGCGTCCTGCCCTCCTCCGCGACCGCGGCCCGGAACTCCTCGCTGCGCTCCAGCGGCACCAAGTAGGCGTCGTTGGCGATGTTCTGGCCCGCGCCCTCGGCGAGCGCCCCCTGCTGGGGCCGGTGCACCACCCGGTCGGCGGCGAAGGACGCCGCGACGGCGGCGACGCGGTTCGCCGCCTCGGTCGCGCTCCGGTACGCGTCGTCCCGGCGGGTGCGCTGCACCCGGCGCCGCTGGAGATAGGCACGACCAGGGCTGACCCGCGGCTCCTCCTCCGACGCAACTCCGGAATCGGCCGCCACCTCTGGCGCCGGATGCGGCTCCGCCGGTTCCGCGTACACCTTCACGCCCCACTCGACGTGCCCTTCCAGCCGCTCCAGCGTGGCGGCGAAAGCGTCCCTGGACTCCACCAGCATTCCGGTGACGCGCGCGTCGTCGAGGTAGACGGTGGCCAGCCGCAGCGGCAGCACCGCCGTACGCTCCGCGAGCGCGCCGATGACGCCGTGATGCGAGCGCGCGATCGCCTCCAGCCGGGTCAGGTCCTCCAACTGGGCCTTGAGACCGGCCTCGTCGAAGTCGACCGCCGGCACAGTGCAGACCACGGCGGTCAGGTCGTCCGCACCGACCGTGCGCAGCGCGGCGCCTCCGTGGCCGCTCAGCCGGGACGCGGCGTCCTCCAGTTCGGGGCCGGCACGACCGACGGCGTACACGTAACTCAGGACGCCGGGCGTCGCAGGTGTCACGTCACTGCTCATCACGCGTCAGCTCCCCTGCCCCGGTTCCGCGGCCTGCAGCCGCGCGATCTCCGCCCGCAGCCGCTCGTTCTCCTCGGCGAGCGAGGGACGGTCCCCGGCTCCGCCGTCCACCTGGCGCGGCGCGCCGTTCTCCACTTCCCGCGGACCGGTGCGGGCGCGGGAGGACAGGGAGGGGTCGTGCTCCCACCAGTCGATCCCCATCTCCTTCGCCTTGTCGACCGAGGCGACGAGGAGCCGGAGCTTGATGGTGAGCAGCTCGATGTCGAGCAGATTGATCTGGATGTCACCGGCGATGACGACACCCTTGTCGAGGACACGCTCGAGGATGTCGGCGAGGTTGGCCGACGAGCCTCCCCCGCCGTAGGGAGCCGCACCCCGGGCGGGGGACGGTCCCATCCGGCCGGCCAGAGAATCGGACGCCATGAGATCAGCCTCGTTTCCTGGTGGTCGGCGTCAGCGGCGGGCCGCGGCGGTGCGTCGGCGACGGCGGGGCGGCTCGGGCTCGGCGTCTTCCGGTTCCTCGTCCGCCTCGTCGTCCACGTCCGCCTCGTCGTCCGCGTCCGCTTCGGCTTCGTCGTCCCCGTCGTCCTCGTACGCGTCGTCCTCGTACGCGTCCTCGGGCTCCGGTTCGTCCTCGAACTCCTCGTCACCGTCGGCGTGGGCCTCGGGCTCGTCCGCCGGGTCCGCGTCGTCGTCGTGCGGCTCCTCGTACGCGTCCGCCTCGTACGGCTCGTCGTCGTACGGCTCCTCGCCGTCCTGCTCGTCGTCCTCGTGGGAGGCTTCCGGGTCGTCGTCGGCGTGTTCGCCGTCCTCGTCGGACTCCTCGCCGTCGTCCCCGTCTTGGGCGTCCTCGTCGTCCGAGCGCCCGTCAGGAGCGTCCTCGTCCTGCTCGGCGCGCTCCTCCTCCTCGACGGCCTCCTCGTGGTCGAGAACGACCTCGCCGTCGCGGATCTCGCCCCGCCAGCCGTCGGTGGCCTCACCGCGCATCATGATGAACTTGCGGTAGAGCTTGAGGTCCAGCCGGGCCCGACGGCCCTGGGCGCGCCAGATGTTGCCGGTCTTCTCGAAGAGTCCCTTCGGGAAGTACTCCAGCACGAGCAGCACCCGGGTGAGGGAATCGCCGAGGGCGTGGAAGGTGACGACGCCCTTGACCGTGCCCTTGGCGCCCTCGGTGGTCCACACGATCTTCTCGTCGGGGACCTGCTCGGTGACGTTGGCCTGCCAGCTCCGCGTGGACTTCGCGACCTTCACCTTCCAGTTGCTGGTGGTGTCGTCGGACGTCTCGACGCTGACGACGCCCTTGGCGAAGGTGGAGAACTCCTGGAACTGGGTCCACTGGTCGTACGCCTCACGCAGCGGCACGCCGACGTCGATGTCCTCGACGATCACGACGCTCTTGGACTTGCCTCCGCCGCTCTTGCCGCGCCCCTTGCCGAACAGCCCTTTGACCTTCTCCTTCAGGGTGTACTTCACATGGGAGGTCCCGACCTTCATGGCCGCTTGGGCGGGTGACTTGCCTTCGGCGAGTGCCTGTCCGCACTTGGTAAGGCTGCCCACGAGGGTGCCCGGCCCCTGTGTGGGGTCGCCCGCCTTGCGGATGGTGTCGCCGAGCTTCTGGCCGAGTCCGGCCACGGCGTGTTCGGCGCGGGCCTGCAGGTAGCCGCGCAGCTCCTCCTTGAGCCGGTCGGTCGCGGGGTTCTTCGCGATCTCGTCGCGCATCTTGCCGAGCGTGTCACTCATTGCGGCTCCCGCGGGACTTGGCCGCCTTCTTGGGTGTGCCCGAGGCGGTCTTGCGGGCACCGCTCGCCGTCTTGCGCGCTCCGCCGGAGGCGGTCTTGCGGGCAGTGGAGGAGGCGGTGCTCTTACGGGGCCGGGAGGCCGCCGCAGCCTTGCGCCGCGGCGTGGACCTCTGGTCGCCGCGCGGCTCTTCGTCGCGTTCGGCGCGCTGCGTCTTCTTGCGCGCGCTGCCGCGGTCGTCCTCGCGCCCGGCGTCCTCGTCCTCGTACTCCGTGTCGTCGTCCGCCGGAGCCTCGTCCGCGGCGTCGCGGTCCGGGCCGCCGTCGCGCAGGCTCAGCGTCCGGTCGTGCAGCGACTCGGCCAGGCTGTTCGCGCGGTTGGTCAGCGCTGTCGTGGCGGCCGACTTCGTGGCGTCGACGAGTTGCTTCCGCGCCTGGTTGCTCAGGCCGCTGAGAGCGGGCGAGTTGGCGAGCAGCTTGCCGAGCTGCTGCGGATCCAGGCTGAGCTTCTTCCCGGCCAGGAACATGCCCAGGCCGAGGGCGACTTTCGCCTTCTTCGTCCGCCCGAGGAGGTAACCCCCCACGAGCGCCACGGCTATCTTTCCGTTGGTCATCATGGTGTTTGTCTCAATCTCTGTCGTCTCGGTCGTCGCCCCTCCAGGTCGGAGGGACCGGACCGGAGCTGGTCAGGAACGGGCGTCCAGTTCTCGGTTCCGTGTCTCGAGCCACTCCAGGTGGTCGAGCAACTCGTCCTCGCGCCGGTCGAATTCGGCCTCGCCGATACGGCCTTCCGCCAGCTCCTGCGCCAGCTCCCGGAGTTCCCGCTGGACAGGGGCCGGGTCGTAGTACTCGCGCTCCGCGGCGAGGACCACCTGGTTCATCACCCATCCGGCGCCGCGTACCGGCGCGAACGGGAACGTGAGGACCTGCGTGATGAGTCCCATGTCCACGGGCCCGGATCAGACGAAGCTGTACGGCGGCAGAGGGCCGTGCAGCGTGAGGTCGTAGGTCTCGCCCCGGCGGCGGGCCTCGTCCGCCACGGCCTGGGAGAACTCACCGGCCCGCTTGCGCTGCACCAGGAAGGACACGTTGAGGAAGTGCTCCCGGGTCGGCTCGCCGGGGGTGTACGTGACGGCGGCCGGCGCCGCGGCCTCGACGACCTCCTGAGCGGCGTCGTTGTTGCGCCGTTCGACCTCCTGCGAGATCAGTTCGCCGAGGGCGACCTTGTCGTCGTGGGCGTCCGGGTGCTGCCGGGTGCGCTCGTTGAGCGCCTGGATCTCCTCGGACTCGCCGACGATCTCCCGCAGCAGGTCGTCCTCGTCCCGCGCGGCCTTCAGGTTGTACTCGACGCAGCCTTCGAGCTGCTGGAGACGTTCGGTGTAGCCCTCGGTGTTCTCGTCCAGTGCCGCGGTCACGGCCTCTTCGTCGGGAGCCACGAGCCCGAAGCGCATGGGGAGCACGGCTCCGTCCTCCAGGAGCCTTTCCTGGACGGCCTGGTGGGCGAGGAGGTCGCGCCGCTTGGCCCGCAGCTCCTCGGGAGCGTCGCTCACCACGGCCCGGTGCGTGCCCGAGCCCAGCGCACGGACGGCGCCTCCGGACTCCCCCACGCCGTGCAGCCCGTCGAGGCGCAGCGGATGGTCGGCCGCGGTGATGGCGTAGATGTAGACGGCCATGGCTTATGCGTCCTCCTCCTTGCGACGGGTGGTGCGGCGGCTGCTGGACGACTTGGTGGTGCGGCGCGCCGGACGCTCCTCCTCTTCCTCGGAGTCCTTGCCGCCCTGGAGCGAATCGGTGAACGCCTCGACCGCGCCGGTCAGCGCTCCTTTCGACTTGCCCTTGGCGCCGCTCTCGGTGAGCTGGCCGGTCAGGTCGGTGAGCTGGCTCGGGGCCTTGCGGCCGGCTTCGAGGTCGAGGCGGTTGCACGCCTCGGCGAAGCGGAGGTAGGTGTCGACGCTGGCGACGACGACGCGTACGTCGATCTTGAGGATCTCGATGCCGACGAGGGAGACCCGGACGAACGCGTCGATGACGAGGCCGCGGTCGAGGATGAGTTCCAGGACGTCGTACAGGCCGGATGTGCCGCCCCCGCCCCCGCTCGTGGCCGGGGTGGGACGGGATTGCTGCATGACGGTCACGGTTGTTCCTTTCGTTGTGGGCTTCAGCTCGGAGCGATCCTCGGGCGGTGTCCGCCTAGCCGCGGCGCCTTTCGCTGTCGGTCTGACCGCGCGCGTATCGCCGTACGCGCTCATATCCCAGAAGTTCGCCACCGGGATCGAGCAGAACGCGGTAGGTGGCCATCACACTCGTGGTCTCGGGGATGCGCTCGATTTCCACGACCTCGACGTCCACGGCCCATCCGTCGTCGTTGGGCTTCAGGGCCGAGATCGAGTCGGGCACCATTCCGAGGAGTTCGGAGAGCTGCTGCCCTGCTTTCCGAATCGCGACAGCGGCTGAGGCGCGTTCGCCCTCTTTTCTGTCGCTGCTCCTGCTGTCAGCGGCAGGCATAGGAACCTTCCCTGGCGTGGGTCCGGAATTCGACCCTGCGGTCATGTGTGGTCTTGTGCGTCGGATGCGCGGGTGCCCCTCTGCGCGATGCATATGCGTTCGAATCCATGATTTTCGGAACGAGTTCGACGGTCGTCCCGGCGTGTGGTCGGCAGCACCCAACACCCCTGTGTCCAGGCGTAGTTGAGTCCTGAGCGGAGACGTCCCCGGCGGCTCGACCCACGCGGGGAGCCATCAACATCGGCCGGAAATCGTCGGTGCACGAAGCCCGTGCGGGCCGTACGACTTCCACCGGGCAACACGCCTTGGATATCCGGCAGTCAAGGGCCGGGACCGGTGCGCGGAATTTCCTTCTCCGGGCACCGGCCCCGGCCGATGACTGCGATACGCGGATCTACCAGCGGTACCAACGGCCCCTGCGACCGCCGGCCGCGGCGGGCCGGATCACGAACCCCAGCAGCCACACCACCAGGACGATGACGGCAATCCACCAGAGAGCCTTGAGTGCGAATCCCGCCCCGAAGAGAAGCAGGGCGAGAAGCAGAACGAGAAGAAGCGGGACCATGTGCATCAACCTCCGGCCCGCCGAGTGCCCCTGGAAGGATTTCCCATGCACGCGATCGCAAGGTTCTTCGCCCGGAAAGCAGAAGGTCCCCGGTCGTGGTGCCAACCAGGGACGTAATGGGTCGATTTGAGGGGGCGGCCGCGGCCCGAGTGGTCGGCGGTCAGCGCCGGCTCAGCTTGGCCAGTTCGGCGTTGAACTGAGCACCGGTCAGCAGCGCGAGGTTGGACACCCAGAGCCACACCAGGAACACGACCATCCCGGCGAGGGAACCGTAGAGGCGGCTGTAGGTGTCGACATAGCTGACATAAAGGGCAAATCCCGCCGAGCAGATGACCCACAGGGCGACGGCGAGCGCACCACCGACGGCGCGGCGCCGCACACCGCGCGTTTCGGCCGGCCCCGTGCGGAACAGTACGAGGACCAGAACGGCCGCGAGTCCCAGAATGAGAGGCCATTTCAGGACATTCCATGCTGTGACTCCGGCGCTGTCCACACCCATGGACCGGCCGAGGACCCCGGCCGCCTCGTCCGTCAGCATCAGGACCATCGCGCTGGAGATGAGCAGCACCAGCAGCACGAGCGCGGTGATGACGACGCGCGGCGCGGTCTTCCACACCGGGCGCCGATCCTCCGCCCCGTGCATGGTGTGCAGGGCGCGCCGGAAGACGGCGAGGTAACTGGAGGCGGACCAGAGGGCGCCGACCGCACCCGCGGTGACGAGCAGCCAGAGGGCCGAGCCGCGGTCGGCCATCCCTTCCAGGGTCCGTTCGATGATGTCCCGTGACTCGGCGGGCACGACGGCGCCGACCTGGTCGATGAGGTGCTGGACCGCGGTCGGGTCCGCCGCGCCGATCAGCGACACCGTGACGAGCAGCGCCGGAAAGATCGCGAGCATCGCGTAGTAGGTGAGGGCGGCGGCCCAGTCGGTCACGTCGTCGTTCCAGACGGACGCCGGAGTTCTGCGCAGTGCGGTCCGGCAGTCCGCCGCGGCGGGAAGACCGGGGCGGCCGTTCGCGGGGGCGGCGGCCGGGGACGTCGGAGTCGCGCCGGATGTGTCTCCGGCGGGCTCCGGTCCCGCGGCCGCCCCCAGGTCGGCGTTCGAGGTCGGCATCTCGGCTCCCCCACGGGCCGTCACGTGCAGTGCCGGCCGTGTGGTGCCGACCGTGCTGTGCGTTGCTGTGCGTTTGCTGTGCAGTGCGTCTGCTGTGCTGTCCCGAAGCGGACTGCCCCGGAGGGGCGGGCGCTCAGGCGCCCAGGCGCCCGCCGGTCAGCCGCGCGAGCGTGCTGCGACGGCGCTTGGCCCGCTGCCGTACGAAGACCGAGGCGGCACCGATGAGCGCGATGCCCGCGCCACCGGCGGCGGCGATGGCCTTACGGGCCCGGATCAGCTTCCAGGCCGTACCGGCCGTCGCCCCGGCCTTCTTGGGCGCGTCGGCCAGCGTGTGGCCGGCGGCGCTCGCCTTGGTGCTCGCCGTGACCGCATGACGCTTCATCGTGGTCCCGGCGGCGCTCACGGCGGCCGAGGTCTTGCGTGCCGCCTGCGTCGTGGCGCCGCTCGCCCGCGCGGTGGCCTTACGGGCCGTGCTCTCCGTCCCGCTCTTGGTGTCCTCGGCGGTGTCCTTGGCCGTGTCACGCGCCTTGTCCGCGGCGGCCTTGGCCTTCGCGGTCGACTTCCTCGCCGTGGCATTGGCCGTGGACTTGCGCGCGGCCGCGGTCGTCGAGGACTTACGGGACCCGGCGGTGGCCGAGGACTTGCGGGCGGTGCCGTTCGCGTTCGTCGTCTTCTTGTCAGTCATGGTGTCCGCGTTGCCGCTCCTCACGGCAGCAAACACGGACGGTTTCCGGCGCTTGCGAACTGGGGCGTTCGCACGGGTACCGCCGGCAGGCTCAACTCGCCGCCGTGCCCCCGCCGATGGCGTCGCGGTGTGCCGTGGCGAGGTCCACGTACGCCGTGGCATTGAAGGTGACGCCCTCCCGCTCCTCGTCGGTGAGCTGACGCTTCACCTTCGCGGGCACTCCGGCGACGAGCGAGCCCGGGGGCACCTGCATGCCCTGCGGTACGAGCGCCTGGGCGGCCACCAGCGAACCCGCCCCGATGACGGCCCCGTTGAGCACGGTCGCGCCCATGCCGATCAGGACGTCGTCCTCGACGGTGCAGCCGTGCAGGACGGCGTTGTGCCCGACGGACACGCGCTCGCCGATGGTGGCGGGAAATCCGGGGTCGACATGCACCGTGCAGTTGTCCTGGATGTTGCTGTCGGCGCCGAGGGTGATGGTGTCGCCGTCGGCGCGCAGGACCGTGTGGTACCAGACACTGGCGCCGGAGGCCACCGTCACGTCCCCGATGACGACGGACGTGGGCGCGACGTACGCCGACGGGTCGATCTTCGGTTCCTTGCCGCCGATGCCCGCGATCAGTGCCTCGTGCGCCATCGTCTCTCCCGCCTCGTTTCCGCTCGGTCTCGTCAGGGGCACGGTAGACCGGCGAAGGGCGGCGCGGAGCGCGGGTAGACGAAGATCACAGCGCGGGGCACCGTGGATGACCTGTACATGTCCGGCAGGCCGGGCCCGTTCCCGTCTCCCGCACCGTCCTCAGTCGCCGGTGCGGGCGGGCTCCTTGCCCGTGAGCTCGCCCTGGGCCTCCAGCTCGAACCGTGCCGCGGCCTTCTTCGCCCGGTTCTTCATGACCAGGAACGAGATGATGCCGAAGAGCAGCGCCACGCCGAACCCGACCCAGGAGAACCGCTTCAGCCACGCCTCGGCGACCACGCCCACGGAGTAGATGACCGCGGTCGTGCCGCCGGCCCAGACGATGCCGCCGAGCACGTTGGCGATGAGGAACTTCCAGTACGGCATGCGCAGCACGCCCGCGAGCGGCCCGGCGAAGATCCGCAGCAGGGCGACGAAGCGGCCGAAGAAGACCGCCCACATGCCCCACCGCTCGAAGGACCGCTCGGCCGAGGCGATGTGATGCGGACCGAAATGCTTGGGGAACTTCCCGCCGAGCCACGTCAGCAGCGGCTTGCCGCCCCTGCGTCCGATGGCGTAGCCGATGGAGTCGCCGACGATCGCGCCGGTCGTGGCGCAGGCACCCAGGATCACGGGGTCGATCTCGCCGTGCTGGGAGGCCAGCAGCGCGGAACTGACGAGGATGATCTCACCGGGCAGCGGAATGCCGAGGCTTTCGAGGCCGATGACGACGCCGACGAGCAGGTAGATGCTGAGCGCGGGAACGGTCTCGAGCCACTCCTGGACGTGCAAGGCCGGTCCTCCCCGTTGTCTTTCCACAGTGCCCGGCGAGCGGCGCGCAGGCGGTCCCGGGCAGCCTACTGGATCCGGGGAAACTCCTGTGCGAGCCCCGCAGCGGCCGAAACGAACGGGCCGGCGGGTGATCGGGACGGGATCGAGCGGGGCGGATCGAGCGGTGCGGAGGGCCGCGCTCACGCGCGGCGGTCGATCGCGGGAAGCGGTCGATCACGCGCAGCGGTCGATCACGGGAAGTCGATCACCCGAGGGCGAGGTGATCACGCGGACCGGACGGAGTCACCTGCCCGCCCGGCGCGATCGCCCGGGTCCGGGCGGATCCGTACCCCGGCCGGTCCTCGGCGAGAGGCGACCGGGGCGGCGGATCACCTGCTCGAGCGGATCACATGCGGGACGGGGTCACTTGTTGGGCCGCAGGGTCCACACCACGGTCATCTCACCGGTCACCGCGCCGTCCTCGCGCGTGATCTCGATGCCCACCGGGAACTCGGGGCGCTGCCCCGCGTCGAGTTCGGCGACGACATCGGCGATCGTGCGGCCGAGGGTCGCGGTGGCGGTGACCGGGCCCATGGCGAGCTTCTTGTAGCCGATCTCGGCCCGTACGGCGAGGGGCACCGCCCGCGTGAGCTGCTCGCCGAAGGCGGCCAGCACGATGGCACCGCTGGCCGACTCGGCGAGCGTGAACATCGCGCCGGCGTGCGGTCCGCCGACGTGGTTGTGGAATTCGGACTGGTCGGGCAGCCGCAGTACGGCACGCTCCGCCGTGGTCTCGAGGAACTCGAGGTTCAGGGTGCGGGCCATCGGAACGGTGGCCGCCAGCATCTCGCCGATCGACGGCATGGTCTCGGACATGGCAGTTACGTTACCAGCGAGTAGCAAGCCTGTGGAGGGGCCCGTGGCAGGCGATGTGCGACCCCTCTATTGTTACGGGCCATGTGGCAAGGACAGCAGCCGCCCGGGGGCGAGCAGAACCCGCAGGATCCGCACGCGAATCCGTATCAGCAGCCGGGATATCACCAGCAGAACCCCTATCAGCAGCAGGGGTATCAGCAGCCGAATCCGTATCAGCAGACCCCGGCGCCGCAGTGGAACCAGGGCGTACCTCCCGGCCCGCCGCAGCCGCCGCAGGGCGGCCGGAACAAGAAGGTCGCGACGATCGCGATCGTCACCGCCGCCGCCGTGGTGGCCGCCGCTGTCATCACCGGAGTCGTCGTCCTGGGGGGCGACGACGCGAGGACCGACGACGCGCAGAAGGACCGGAAGCCCGGCAGGACGGTGCCGTCGGCGGAGAAGTCGCCGGAGGAGGAGCCGTCCGGCGAGGACGAGCTGGACAATCCGCGCGGCGGCAGCGACACGGAGGTCGAGCCGGTCGTCCCGGGCTGGAAGACCGTGGTCAACGCCAAGCGGCAGAACGTCTTCGACGTCCCGCAGGAGTGGTCGGTGGAGTCCCAGGGGACCTCCATCGGCTTCGAGGACTCCAAGGACAAGTCCGACTTCCCGCGGGCGCTCATCGTCATGTCCGCTCCCGCATTCGCCGACAAGAAGTGGTGCACGTCCAAGTCGGAGAGCGGCTACGAGTCCAGCACCGCCCTCGGTGCGGCCGGGACCAAGGGCGCGCAGGGTGCGAGGAGTACGGCCAACGCCGCGCAGGACGCGGCCGAGATGTGGGTCTACGCCGGGTACGACCAGCGAGAGACGGGCACGCGCAAGGTCACCAAGGCCAAGCCGTTCTCCAGCGAGCACGGGCTCACCGGCTTCACCTCCTCGGCCACGGTCACGGGCGTGAAGAAGACCGACAAGTGCTCCTCCGACGGCAAGTCCTTCACGGTCGCGTACAAGGCCGAGAACGGGGACCTGGCGATCTGGTCGCTGTACGCGGCGAAGGGCGTCAAGGGCGAGATCCCGGACGCGACGATCAAGAAAGTCATGAACTCGCTGCGTCCGCTCAAGACCACCTCCTGAGCCGGTCCTTGAGCCTGTCGTGACCGGGGCGCGAGCGACCGCGCCCCGGTCCCCGCGCCCCTAGCGCAGTCCGTACGCGGGGACCGGGCGCCCGGACGCGGCCCGGACGCCGTTGCGCGCAGGGCCCTGGACGAGTCTCCGTCCCGCGCCGCTGCCGCCCGAATCGGCGGGACGGAAAAACGAGTTGCCACCGGAGCCGGCCACGAGGACAGTCCTGACGTGAGTTCACGCACCCCGCGCCGCCGCCCTGCCTGGGCCGGGCGGAACTACACCCTGCTCACGGCCGCCGCCGTGATCACGGGCCTCGGGCACTCCGGAGCCATGATCGCGGCGGCGTTCGCCGTGCTCCAGTGCGGGGGCGACG
This sequence comes from Streptomyces sp. NPDC047108, assembly GCF_040643575.1. Lineage (NCBI taxonomy): Bacteria > Bacillati > Actinomycetota > Actinomycetes > Kitasatosporales > Streptomycetaceae > Streptomyces > Streptomyces sp. NPDC047108. The sequence continues at coordinate 107,875 of NZ_JBEYUP010000012.1, read as the reverse complement.
GAACGGACGTCGGGCTCGTGGCGGCCGCCCGTACGGTCCCTCTCGTCGTCTTCCTGCTGATCGGCGGCGCGGTCGCGGACCGGCTGCCGCGGCACCGTGTCATGGTCACCGCCAACGCCGCCACCTGTGTCTCGCAGGGCGCGTTCGCCGTTCTCGTCCTCTCCGGCGATCCGCAGCTGTGGCAGATGGCGCTGCTGTCGGCGCTCGGCGGCACCGGACAGGCGTTCTTCGCCCCGGCGGCGGAGGGCATGGTGCTCTCCACCGTCTCCGGCGAACAGGCGGGCCGGGCGTTCGCCTTCTTCCGCATGGGTATGAACGGCGCGAACATCGGCGGGGCAGCGCTCGGCGGCGCGCTCGTCGCCACCGTCGGACCCGGCTGGGTACTCGCCGTCGACGCGGCCGCCTTCGCCGTCGCGGGCGGACTGCGCGCCTTCCTCGACGTCAGCCACATTCCCGCACGGGTGCGGCGCGCCGGGCTGCTGCACGACCTCCGGGACGGCTGGCGGGAGGTCGTGGGCCGCCCCTGGCTGTGGAGCATCGTGTGCCAGTTCGCGGTGATCAACGCGGTCGTCGGCGCGGCGGAGGCGGTCTACGGCCCCCTGGTCGCTCGCGACCACCTGGGCGGCGCCGGTCCGTGGGGCCTGGCCCTCGCGGCGTTCGGCGCGGGCACCGTGTGCGGTGCGCTGGTGATGACCCGCTGGAAGCCGGACCGCATCCTCCTCGCCGGCACGCTGAGCATCTTCCCGCTCGCCCTGCCGTCGGCCGCACTCGCGGTCCCCCTCCCGGCACCTGCGCTGACGGCCGTGATGCTCGTCGCCGGTGTCTCGGTCGAGGTGTTCGCGGTGACCTGGATGATGGCCCTGCACCAGGAGATCCCGGAGGAGAAGCTGTCGCGGGTCTCCTCGTACGACTGGTTCGGCTCGGTCGCCATGGTCCCGGTCGCCACGGCCCTGTCGGGACCCGCGGCGGACGTGTTCGGGCGTGAGGCCGCGCTCTGGGGGTGCTCGGCGCTGGTCGCCCTGCTGACGGCGGCCGTTCTGACGGTCCCGGACGTACGCCGCCTGCGTCGGCGCGGGGACGCCGGGACCGGGTCTGCTCCGGCGAAGGGCGGGGTAGCCGGGGCGTCGGAGCCGTGCGAGCCCCCGGCGGGAGCGTCGGAGTCCACCGGGTCCCCTGCCCGCCCCTGAGGCGCCCGCCGACGGGAACCGTCCGGATCACCGACCGGAACAGGCCGGGACCGAGGACGTTCAGCCGATGCTGAACGCGCCGTCCGGCGGCTCCGGCGAGGGCACGGCGTCCGCGTCGTGGACCGGACGGGCTCCCGCCCGGAGGCGGTCCAGGGCGAGGCCGTGCTCCACGCGCGCGGGGAAGGCGTCGGCCGCCGTACGGCGGGCCAGCTCCAGCACCGGCAGTTCGCCGTCCGAGGCGACCAGTACGGCGTTGCCGAAGCGCCGCCCCCGCAGCACTGACGGCTCGGCGATCAGCGCGAGATGACCGAACGCCTCTGCCAGGTTGGCGAGTTGGGACCCGAGAAACGCGAACGGGGCCGCGTCGGCGAGGTTCGCGACGTAGACGCCGCCGGGGCGGAGGACGCGGGCGGCGAGCCGGGCGTACTCGACCGAGGTGAGGTGGGCCGGCACGCGCGAGCCGCCGAAGACATCGGCGACGAGGACGTCCGCCTGCTGCGGCCGGGCGCTCTCCAGCCACGTCCGGGCGTCCTCGCCGCGAAGCTCGATCCCGCTGTCCGGCGGCAACGGCAGGACGTCGGCGACGAGTTCGAGCAGGGCCCGGTCGGCCTCGATCACGGTCTGCCGCGCGCCGGGGCGGGCCGAGGCCACGTAGCGCGGCAAGGTGAGCGCGCCGCCGCCGAGGTGGACGACGCCGACCGGATCCTCCGGGCCGGGCGCCCTGTCGATCACGGCGTCGAGGACATGGGCGATCCGCCGCGTGTACTCGAACTCCAGGTGTGACGGGTCGTCGAGATCGACGTACGACTGGGGTGCGTCGTCGACCGTGAGCAGCCAGGCCCTCCGCCGGTCGACATCGGGCATCAGCTTGGCGGTTCCGGAATCCACGGCCCGGGTCACGGGAATCGGCACGTCCACGGCTCCATTGTCCCGGGGAGCGGGAGCGGCCGGGTCGCAGGCCCCCTTGGCCGGTCCCTCAAGACCCCGGAACGGCCACGCGCGGGATCAGCGGTCCGCCGGATCAGCGGCGGCGCGCCGAGCGCATGGCCGCGACGACCCGGACGTCCCCGGCGCCCCCGACGATGCGCCGGTACTCATCGGACTCCATGGGGCAGAGCGACACCACCCCGTCGGCGTCGAAGAGCAGCCCGAAGCCGTACGTCTTCGGGAGGGGCGACGTGCGCAGGCACGGCTGGTCCCTGGAGAAGAACTCCGCCCGCAGGGCGGCCGTCTCCGCCTCCGTGATCTCGTCGGCCCGGGGCTGCCGCCGCAGCCAGGACAGGAAGAGCACGTCTTCCTGCGTGAGCCGTTCCGTTCCCTCCGCGAGCATCTCGTACTGCAGCACGGCGACGGTCTTCCTGCCGCCGCGCAGGGGCGGCTCTGCGCCGGCCGTGACGGGGCAGTCGTCCGCCACCGCGATCAAGGTGTCGTAGTAGTTCATGTCGTGCGCGCTCTCTCGTCGGGGCGGGTCACCGCCCGGTCTGTCCCTGTCGCGGGTCAGTCCCTGTCGCGGGTCGGTCCTTGTCACGGTCGTAGTCGTAGGTGAAGGCGTAGGGAACCGATGCCTCGCCCTGCCGCGTGGTGAAGTCGCCGCTTCCGCGGAGCCCTGCCAGCTCTCCCGTGCCCGACCCGGGGACGACCTCGAAGGTGCAGCGCAGCGTGCCGTCGGCGCCGAACGAGCCGCGCTCCTCGAGCGCGAAGGCGCCTGCGCGCCCGTCGAGACTCCCGCTCAGGACCTGCATGCCGGAGAAGGTGCCGGTCGCCTCGGTCACGTAGACGATTGCGTACGCGCAGGTGGTTCCGGTGGCCCGGATCCCGCCGGAGAAGGTGTTGGTCACCGAGGCGTGAGCGAGGGCGGGGCGCTCTCCCCCGGTCCCGGCCGGGCGCTCCTCCCAGTCGGCGGAGATGAAGTGGCCTGTGGTCTGCGGCATGGGTGCCCTTTCTGTTCCGGTCAGCGGTCTGTTCCGGCCGGCGGATGCACCGGACTGCGGGTACGTCGGTTTGCGGATATGTCGATCGTGGATATGCCGGACGGCGCGTACGGAGGGGTCCGGACGGCCGCCGATCACGTTAGGTTCGCTACCTGACATCTCCTGTCAGGTACGGAGAAGGATGCGTCCATGCGTGCTGACCGGCTGCTCTCGTTGCTGCTTCTGCTGCAGAACCGCGGACGGATGACCGCTCCCGAGCTGGCCCGCGAGCTGGAGGTGTCCGTCCGTACGGTCTACCGCGACGTCGAAGCGCTCAGCGCGTCGGGTGTCCCGGTGCACGCCGACCGAGGCCCGGCCGGCGGCTTCCGCTTGATGGAGGGGTACCGCACCCGGCTGACGGGTCTGACCGATGCGGAGGCGGGAGCGCTGTTCCTCGTCGGAACGCCGGGACCCGCGCGGGACCTGGGACTCGGGGCCGTTCTGGCGACCGCGCGGCTGAAACTGCAGGCCGCCTTGCCGGCCGGTCTCGCCGAGCGCACCCGGCGCATCGAGGACCGTTTCCATCTGGACGCGCCGGGATGGTTCCGGGACGCCGAACCGGTCCCGTTCCTGGGGGACGTGGCGCACGCCGTGTGGGACCAGCGGGTGCTGCACGTCCACTACCGGCGCTGGAGCGGTGAGGTGCACCGGGAGCTGCATCCGCTCGGCGTCGTGCTCAAGAGCGGGATCTGGTACGTCGTCGCGCGGGCGGGCGCGCGGCCACGGGCGACACCACCACCGGCTCGGACAGGGGAGCAACAAGCCGAGCAGGGAGCCGAGTTGGGGCGGGCCGACCCGGCCGAGGACCGGGACCCGGAGCAGGCGGCCGCGTCGATCCGCACCTATCGCATAGCCCGCTTCCTCGCCGTCGACGCCCCCGGGGCGTGCTTCGAGCGCCCGGCCGGGTTCGATCTCGCCGGGCACTGGGAGGACGCCACGCGGCGCCTGGAGGCGGCACGGTTCAAGGGAACGGCGCGGCTGCGCATCTCGCCGCGCGGCGGGCAGCTCCTGCCGATGCTGTTCGGTGCGCCGGGTGCGCAAGCGCTGGAGGACGCGGAGCCGGCTGACCCTGACGGCTGGGTGCGGGTGGAGATCCCCGTCGAGTCGCAGACCGTAGCCGTCGGGGACCTGCTGCGCCTCGGGAGGGAGGCCGAGGTCCTGCACCCGCCCGAGCTGCGCGAGGCGGTCGCCCGGACGGTTCACGAGCTGGCGGCCCGCTACGGTGCGGAGCCCTGAGAGCGTCGCGCGGCCGGTCCGAACTCCACGCCGCTGAACGTCCTTTGATGCCGCACCTCGGGTCACCGGCCGAGGGGTTCAGCCCGTCCACACCCTCGCGACCGCCTCCGCGTGCGCGGCCGCCTGGGCGTGTCCCGCGCGTGCGGCGGACGCGCGGCGCGCGGGGTCGAGGGGGTTGCGCCCGATGGCGGCGCGAGCCGCGCTGTCCGGAGTGATCAGGACGACGCGTGCTCCGGCGGAGGTGAGTTGCGCGGCCTGTGCCCCGGCGCTCGGAAGGGGACCGCCGCCCCGGGCCATCGGCGCCAGGATCACGACCCGGTCGTGCCCGGCGGCGAGATCGGCGTTGACGACCGACCGAATGCCGCCGTCGATCCAGCGGTCGCCGTCGATGGTGGTCGGCGGCCAGACTCCCGGAACGGCGCAACTGGCGGTCACCGCGTCGACGAGTCCCACCCCGCTGGAGTCGTCGAAGGCCGCGAACTCCCCTGTGGCCGCGTTCACCGCCGTGATCACCAGGCGGCGGGCCGGCCAGTCGTGCGAGAGGAGCCGCTGCTCGATGACGGCTCGCCGCTCGGGCTCGGCCGGTGTCCTCGCGGACAGGGCGAGACGGCCGATCCGGGCGCCGAACGCCTCGGTGTCACGGGAGAGGAGGACGGCGAGGGCGTACCGGGCGACCGTCGCCTTCCTCAAGCGCGCCCCGATCTCGCCCGTGGAATCGGCGAGTTGGCGCTCGTACAGCTCGGCCGGCGTGAGGCGGCCGGAGGTGAGCTGGGCGCCGACGACGGACCCCGCGGAGGTTCCGATCACGGTGGCCGCCGTACTCACGTCCACTCCGGCCGCGGCGAGTCCGGCGAGCATGCCGGCTTCCCAGCCGACTCCGGTGATGCCGCCGCCCCCGAGGACAAGTGCCGTCGTCTTCACACGCGTTCCTCCCGCTCTCCCGCCGTCATCGGCCGGCCGCCGAACCGGCGGCACAGCTCGTCGAATCATGGCCGGGAGCGCCGTAACGCGGTAGCCCATGCGGACCCTGCGCCGGTCCCCGTTCTGCGTCGGCGCAGCGGAGCCCGGTCCGGACAGCCGCACGCGGCGAGGCGCAGGCGACCGCGGCGCTGTGGTGACAAGAGAGCCGCAATGGGGTCACAAGTCACGAGAGGCCGAGGACGGACGACCGGGGCTACACTCCCCTTCCGCACCATCCGAACGCCGAACTCTTTCGGCTTTCCCGCTCACCCGGGGCCGATAAGAGGGAAGTCCGCTCCTGACCACATCTCCCGGACGGATGGACAAACGGCGACAACCGCTCGGCCCGACGCGGGAATCGCCCCACAACGGCCGTAGACCGGCGAGCGAGTGACACCCCCCGTTGTCGCCCGCCCGGTCCGCGGCACGCACCGCCTGCCACCGCCCGCTCCAGCCGGCGGTGGCAGGCGGATCCGTGGACCGGTCTCCTGATGGCCCGGCACGACCTGGCACCGCACGTACGCACCGCGCACCCCGGCAGGCCGTCCGACCGCACCGTGTGACGCGCGGCCTGGCCGGCGAGTACGCCGCTCCCGCCAAGGTCACGGCCAGGCGGAAGGCCGAGCGGAAGGCCGAGGGGAGGCCGAGCGGAAGGCCAGGCGGAAGGCCCCCGGCGGCTGTTGAGCCGCCGGGGGCCCGCGTACTGCGTTCCTGCGTCCTGCGTCCTGCCTTCGCAACCGCGTCGGTCCGGGTGACCGGGCGCGGGCGCGGGCGCGCCGTACGCCGCGTCAGTCCGCGACCGTGAGGACCGTGCCCGCGCCCACCGTGCGTCCGCCTTCACGGATGGCGAAGCCGAGGCCGGGCTCCAGGGGCACCTCGCGGCCCAGCTCCACCGTCATGGTGACGGTGTCCCCGGGCCGGACGACCGCGGCTTCGCCGAGGTCGACGTCACCGACCGCGTCCGCCGTACGGATGTAGAACTGCGGCCGGTAGCCGGTCGCGACCGGAGTGGTCCGGCCGCCCTCGGCCGCCGACAGCACGTACACCTCCGCCGTGAAGCGGCGTCGCGGCGTGACGCTCCCCGTGGCTGCCACGACGTGCCCACGCCGGACGGCGTCGCGTTGCACACCGCGCAGCAGCAGCGCCACGTTGTCTCCCGCCTCCGCGGACTCCATGGGCTTGCCGAAGGTCTCGAGTCCGGTGACGACGGTCTCGATGTCCGCGCCGAGCACCTCGACCCGGTCGCCGACCCGCACTTGTCCGCGCTCGACCGCCCCGGTGACGACCGTGCCGCGCCCGGTGATGGTGAGCACGTTCTCGACGGGGAGCAGGAACGGCGCGTCCGTGTAGCGCTCCGGCGTCGGTACGTAGGTGTCGACCGCGTCGAGCAGCGCCTCCACGGCACCGGTCCAGCGCGGGTCGCCCTCCAGCGCGCGGAGTCCGGAGACCCGTACGACGGGCGCGTGCTCCCCGTCGTACCCGTGCGCCGACAGCAGATCCCGTACTTCCAGCTCGACCAGGTCGGTCAGCTCGGAGTCGCCCGCGTCGGACTTGTTGAGGGCGACGACGATGTGCTCGACGCCGACCTGACGGGCCAGCAGAACGTGTTCGGCGGTCTGCGGCATGATGCCGTCGAGTGCCGAGACGACGAGGATGGCGCCGTCGAGCTGGGCGGCGCCGGTGACCATGTTCTTGATGTAGTCGGCGTGGCCGGGCATGTCGACGTGCGCGTAGTGCCGGGTGTCCGTCTCGTACTCGACGTGCGCGATGTTGATGGTGATGCCGCGCGCCGCCTCCTCGGGCGCCCGGTCGATCCGGTCGAACGGCACGAACGTCCCGGAGCCGCGGGAGCTGAGCACCTTGGTGATCGCGGCGGTCAGGGTGGTCTTCCCGTGGTCGACGTGGCCCATGGTGCCGATGTTCAGGTGCGGCTTGGTGCGCACGAATGCCTGCTTGGACATGGCTTCTTCCTCGGAAGTGAGCGGAGAGCGGGACCCCGGGAACCTGGCCGACCCTCCCCCTGCGGGGTCCGCCGGACGTTCCGGGAAGGGTCAGCTTCGGGCGCCGCCGAGGGGCGCCGTGACGGTGGCATCCGCGGCCACCGCGGCAGCTGAGGCGGCGGCTGCCGTGGCAGCGGCCACGGCGGCGACGGCCCGGGATGCGAGCGAGGCGTGGGCCGAGGGAGTCGTCACCTGCACGGCGAGGGCAGCCTTCGGCGCGTCCGCGACTGCGGACGGAGACGCGAGGAAGGCGTGCCGGAACATGACGCCAATGATCGCCGCAGGCGCCGGCACCGTCCAACGAATTTGCGCGCACGGCCCGTTCGGGCCAGTGGAGCGGCGGGCCGCGGCTCAGATGTTCTTCAGTGCCTCACGGACCGAGAGGGGCGCCAGCCGGTCCTGGGCGGACTCGACGAACGAACGGACCGCGCCGGGATCGGTCTTGGCGTACTCCCGGAGCGCCCAGCCGATGGCCTTGCGGATGAAGAAGTCGCGGTGGTCCGCCTGACGCAGGCAGTAGCCGAAGAGGCGCTCGGTGTCGGTGGCGTCCTTGTACCGGAGCTGGTGCAGGAGGGCGGTGCGGGCGATCCAGAGGTCGTCGTCGGCGATCCACCGGTCCATCTCGGCCGCGAGCCGGGGGTCGGCGGCGACGAGCGGGCCGACGACATGCGCGGCGAGGGTGTCCACGGTGTCCCACCAGGACTTGTCCGCGACGAGGCGGCGCGCGACGGGCAGGAAGTCCGAGGAGCACCGCTTCACATGGCGGCGCAGATAGTCGGCCGCGAAGTACTGGTACTCGCGCTCGGGCAGCTCCCAGCAGCGCAGGGCGATCGCCGCGCAGTCCGCCTCGTCCGGCCGGGGCGTACCGGCGAGGACCGTACGGGAGAGGGCCCGGCGCTCGGCGGTGGGCATGCCGAGGAAGGGCGCTACATGCTTCATGTACGCGGCCGCGCCCACGGCCCGCTCGGGGTCGGCGGCCGCCGCATAGATCTCGGTGAGCCGCTCCAGCACGGTGTCCGCGAGGTCGCTCCGCGGGATCTCCGGGCCCGGGATCCCGCGTCCGCTCGCGCCGCCCGCGCCGCTCCCGCCCGCCGCGCCCTCCGGTTCCCCCGGCCCCGCTGTGATGGATCGCATGGGCCCCAACATACGGCGAGGCACCGACATGTCGGTTAGTCTCCCCGGATGCCAGCCCCCACCGTCCCCGGCCCGCAGCCCCTGACTGCGGCTGCGGCGGCCGCAGAGCCGTCACGACCCGCACCCGTGGGTCCCGGCCCGGCGACGCCGCAGGTCACGGCCCCGGGGGCGGTCGCACGTTGCGCCAGGGCGCTGTTGTCGCCGTGGGCGCGGCTGGCCCTGCTCCTCGTCCTGCTCACGGCCGCGGCCGTCACCGTCGTGCTCGTCGAGCCGCAGCAGATGCTGACCGACGGCTGGCCGCGTGTCTCCGGCGGCGGCGCCGTCGTGCTGTTCGCGCTCGCGTACGGGGTCTGCACCGCGGCGCTCGTGCCGCGGCCGATCCTGAACCTCGCGGCCGGAGCGCTCTTCGGCGCGCAGTTCGGGCTGGCCGCCGCCGTCGCGGGCACGGTGATCGGGGCGGGACTCTCCTTCGGCCTCGGCCGGATCCTCGGGCAGGACGCATTGCGTCCGCTGCTGCGTGCCCGTTTCCTGGTCGCCGCGGACCGGCAGCTCAGCCGGCACGGCTTCCGCTCGATGCTGGCCGTACGGCTCTTTCCCGGTGTGCCGTTCGCCGCGGCCAACTACTGCGCCGCCGTATCCCGGATGGGCTGGCTTCCGTTCCTGCTGGCCACCGGCATCGGCTGCATCCCGAACACGGCCGCGTACGCCATCGCGGGCAGCCGCGCCGCGACACCGGCCTCTCCCGCATTCCTCGCCGCCGCCGGGTTCATCGCCGTGACGGGGATCGCGGGCGCCGCCGTCGCCTGGCGCAAGCGCGGCCGGATGCACCGGAACTGACGATCCGGCAAGGCCGGTTCGGACGGTCCAGGGGGGCCGGACAGCACGTGCGGCGCGGCTGTTGATGCGCCACAGGCGACCCCGGCGGTCATGGCCGTCACCCGGAGGCCATAGCATCTAGGCGAACTCCCCGACGATCACGATCACAAGGACGAGCGCACCCCGTCATGACATGGTTCGAATCATTCATCCTCGGGCTCGTCCAGGGGCTGACCGAGTTCCTGCCGATCTCCTCCAGCGCCCATCTGCGGCTGACCGCGGCGTTCGCGAACTGGCACGACCCCGGCGCCGCCTTCACGGCGATCACCCAGATCGGCACGGAGACCGCCGTGCTGATCTACTTCCGCAAGGACATCGCACGGATCATCAGCGCCTGGTCGAAGTCGCTGTTCGACAAGGAGATGCGCAGCGACCACGACGCCAAGATGGGCTGGCTGGTGATCGTCGGCTCGATCCCGATCGGTGTGCTGGGCGTGACGCTCAAGGACCAGATCGAGGGCCCCTTCCGCGATCTGCGGCTCATCGCCACCACGCTGATCGTGATGGGCATCGTGCTGGGCGTCGCGGACCGGCTGGCCGCCCGCGACGAGCAGGGCGCCAAGCACCGTGCCGTGCAGGAGCGGAAGACGCTCTCCGACCTCGGCGTCCGGGACGGCCTGATCTACGGCGTGTGCCAGGCCATGGCGCTGATCCCCGGTGTCTCCCGGTCCGGCGCGACGATCAGCGGCGGTCTGCTCATGGGCTACACGCGCGAGTCCGCGGCCCGCTATTCCTTCCTGCTGGCGATCCCGGCGGTCCTGGCCTCCGGCGCGTACGAGCTGAAGGACGCGGGCGAGGGGCATGTCTCCTGGGGGCCGACGATCTTCGCGACGCTGGTGGCGTTCGCTGTCGGATATGCGGTAATTGCGTGGTTTATGCGCTTCATCACCACCAAGAGCTTCATGCCGTTCGTGATCTACCGGATCCTGCTGGGCATCGTGATCTTCGCGCTGGTCGCGACCGGGGGGCTCGACCCGCGGGCGGCGGCCTCCGCGGGTTAGACGGCCCGCCCCCGTACGCGACCCCGCTCCCGTACGGCCCCTCCCGTACGACGTCCCACGGCGCGCGCACCTGCTGCGCTCCGTGGGACGTCGTGCGTACGGCGGGTGCCGGGGGCCCGTCAGCCCGCGTCGCCGCGCCGGCGGTCGTCCCAGTCCGCGTACGGGACGCGGGAGATCTCGAGCACGTCCCCATGCACGCCCCACTCGTCCTTGCCGAGCCGGGACAGCGGACGCAGCCTGGTGATCTCCGGGTGCCGCCCGTCCATCACGTCCTCGGAGACGGCCGCGTGCACCACCCGCCCCAGGACGACCGTGGAGTCGCCGAGGCACAGCGTGCTGTGCAGCGTGCACTCCAGGGCCACCGGCGAGTCGGCGACCCGCGGCGGCTTCACCCGCAGGCTCGGCTCGGTCTCGACGCCGACGGCCTCGAACTCGCTGATGCCGGGCGGGAAGTCGGTCGCGGTGGCGTTGATCTTCTCGAAGAGCGGTTCTGGGGCGAGGTTGACCACGAACTCACCCGTGTCCTCGACGTTGCGCAGGGTGTCCTTCCGCCCGACGGAGGTGAACTGCACGACGGGCGGTGCGACGCAGGCGATGGTGAAGAACGAATGGGGGGCGAGGTTCGGGGTGCAGCCGTCGCGGGAGACGGTGGAGACCCACGCGATGGGGCGAGGGACGACCACGGAGGTCAGGAGCCTGTAGAAGGAGTTCCTGTCCATGGCTGCGGGGTCCAGATCGATGCGCATGGCCGCCAGTATCCCTGACCGGACCGGCCTGCCGGCATCCTTGACCGGACCGACCGCGCGCCGCGGTCAGCCGTCCTCCGCCTCCATCAGATCGGTGATCTCGGCCGCGTGCGTGTGGAGGTGCTCCAGCATGATCCGCGCCGACGGGGTCAGCGATCCGCGGGCGGGCAGGGTGATGCCGACCGAACGGCGCACCGAGGACAGCGGGATGGGCAGCGCGACCAGCTCGTCGTCCGTACGGACCAGGGACTCGGGGATGGCCGCGATCATGTCGGTGGTCTGCAGCAGGGTACGGACGGTCGTGATCGACGTGCACTCCGTGCGATTGCCGGGCAGCGGCAGCCCCTCGGCATGGAAGACCTGCTCGAGTTCGTGGCGGAGCGCGGTCTGTTCCAGCGGGAGCACCCAGGGGAAGCCCAGGAGGTCGCCGAGAGCGAGGCCGTCGACGCTCCGCGCGGGGTGGCCGCGGCGCACGACCAGCCTGACCGGCTCGCTGTAGAGGGTGATCTGGCGGAGCCCTGGCAGGTCGTCGATGGGGTTGAGCCTGCCGAGGATCAGGTCGATGTCACCTTCGAGGAGCCGGGGGATCTGCGTGTCGAACGGGGCTTCCTGCACGACGACGGTGATGCCGGGCCGGTCCTCCTTGAGGGTGGCGATGGCCCGCGGCAGCAGGACGTTCGACCCGGCGAGCAGGGTGCCGATGGTCACCGTGCCCACCTCGCCGTCGGCGAGCCCGGTGATGCGCTCCCCGGCGCGGCGCAGCTCGGCCAGCACGGCGCGCGCGTGCTCCAGGAAGGCGTCCCCGTAGAGCGTCGGCCGCACGCCGCGCGGGCCGCGGACGAAGAGGTCCACGCCCAGGATGTGTTCGAGCTCCCGGAGGCTGCGGGTGAGCGCGGGCTGCGCGATGCGCAGATGGTCGGCGGCGTGGGAGACGGCGCCGTGCTCGGCGATGGCGACGACCAGCGTCAAGTGCCGCAGTTTCACACGCCCGTTCAGCAGATCGATGGTTCGCACACAGCCCTCACATAACACGACCGATATGCCTCTCACGGTATTCGGTATTAGACGGGCATAGCTAGGGTTCGCATCATTCCTTTATCCGGAACGCGCCGGACCACGGACGACTCGTGGAGAGGATGAGCGATGCGGCGGAGAACTCTGATGCCGATCAGGGCCGGGCTGGCCGGGCTGACGGCCTTCGCGGGGCTGGTGGCCTGCGCCAAGGTGGACGACAGCGGCGCCGGCGGGGACGGCAGCATCAGGATCGGGGTGCTGCTCGACGTGACGGGACCCGGTGCCACCCTGGGCGTCCAGGAGAAGAACGGAATCCGCATCGCCGTCGACGAGATCAACAAGAGGGGCGGCATCGACGGGCGGAAGATCGAGACCGTCTTCGCCGACAGCCAGAGCAAACCGGACATCGCCGCCCAGCAGGCGAGGCGCCTCATGGACGACGGAGCGCAGACGATCATCGGGACCTCGCTCGCCGCCACCTGCATGGCGGTCCGGCCGCTCGCCGAGGCCCGCAAGGTGACCCAGTACTGCATGTCCGGCGCCGATGTGCCGCTCGGCGGACGGGTCTTCGGCGCCTCCTTCGACCCGTCGTTCTACCTCGGCGAACTGCCGGCCCGGTGGATGAAGGACAAGGGTCTGACCAAGGCCGCGTGCATCGCCACGAGCGACAAGTCGGGAGAGGACTACGACCGCCTCTTCCGTCGCGGGGCCAAGGAGAACCAGGTCCGGGTCCTGGGCACCGAGACGTTCGCCCCCGGCGACACCAATGTCGACACCCAGATCACCAACATCGCGGCCGACCGCCCGGATGTCCTCTACGGCTGTGTCACCGGCGCCAACATCGCGCCCGTGGTCAAGGCCGTGAAGGCCCAGGGCATCGAGGCGCCCGTCTGGGCGGGGACCGGTGCCACCAGCCTCGCCACCGCCGAGCTGGTGAGGTCCGACCTCCCGCCCGGCGGCGTCTACTCGATGGGCACCTGGATCCAGGTGCCCGACGAGATCCCGGCCGACCTGCCGGTGGGGCCCGCGATACGGAAGTTCACGCGCATCTACCAGGACCGGCACAACACGCGTCCCGACTGGCCGGCCGCCGCCGGTTACGACGCCGCGCACCTGATCACCACGGCGTACGAGAAGGGCGCCCGTGACGGGGAGCAGGTCGCGGAGAAGATCGAGGGGATCAATCACCACCGCGGTCTGCTGTCGGACTACTCCTTCAGCGCGAAGGACCACCGCGGCACGACGCCGCCGGAGATCGTGCTGCGGTTCACCGAGAAGGGCCGGTTCACCGTCGCCGGGAAGGTCGAGGTCGACCGGTGAGGTACGCGCACTACGTCTCGGGGGCGTTCCGTTCCGACGGCGATCCCTTCCCCGTGACCGACCCGACCAGCGGCAGGAGTGCGGGAACCGCACCGGCCGCCTCCGAAGCCCTGGTGGACTCCGCCGTGACCGCGGCCCGCGAGGCGCTGCACGGCCCGTGGGGGGCCACGGGCACGGAGGAACGCGCCCGGGTGCTGCACCGGATCGCGGACGGGATCGAGGCCCGGTTCGCGGAGTTCGCCGAGGCCGAGGCCGCTGACACCGGCCGGCCGCGGGAGTTCGCCGAGACGGTCGACGTGCCGCGGGCGATCCGTAACTTCCGGGCCTACGCGGACCTGCTCACCGGCCGGCCCGAGCGGGCGTACACGACACCGGCAACGGGCGGCGGCTCGGGCGACGGCGGGGTGCTCAACTACGCGGTCCGGCGGCCCCTGGGCGTCGTTGCGGTGATCGCACCGTGGAACCTTCCCCTGCTGCTGATGTCGTGGAAGGTGGCTCCTGCGCTGGCGGCCGGGAACGCGGTCGTCGCCAAGCCCTCCGAGGAGACGCCCGGCACCGCGACCCTGCTGGCGGAGGTCGTCGACGCCGCGGGCCTGCCTCCCGGGGTGTTCAACCTCGTGCACGGCCACGGGCAGGGCGGAGCGGGCGAGTTCCTCACCTCCCACCCCGGAGTGGACGGCATCGCGTTCACCGGCGCATCGGCCACCGGGACGGCGATCATGCGCGCCGCGGCCGACCACCTCACCCCGGTCTCGTTCGAACTGGGCGGGAAGAACGCCGCGTTGGTGTTCGCGGACGCCGATCTGGACGCCGCCGTGGCCGGGACGGCGCGGTCCTCCTTCACCCACTCAGGACAGATCTGCCTCTGCACGGAGCGGGTGTACGTCCAGCGGCCGGTCTTCGAGGAGTTCGTGGCGGCGCTCGGCAGGAAGGCGGCCGCTCTGGGCGGTTACGGCCCCATGATCTCCGCCGCGCACCGGTCGAAGGTGCTGTCCTACTACCGGCTCGCGGTCGAGGAGGGCGCCACCGTCGTCTCCGGCGGTGGCGTGCCCCGCTTCGGGGACGGACGGGACGAGGGCTTCTACGTCGAGCCCACGGTCCTCACCGGCCTGCCGCAGACCGCGCGCACCGTGCGCGAGGAGATCTTCGGCCCGGTCTGCCACGTCGCGCCGTTCGACACCGAGGAGGAGGCGGTGCGGCTCGCCAACGACAGCCCGTACGGCCTCGCGGCGACGGTGTGGACGAAGGACCTGTCCCGGGCGCACCGGGTCGCGCCGCGGGTCGAGGCCGGCGTCGTGTGGGTGAACTGCTGGAACGTCCGCGATCTGCGGACGCCCTTCGGAGGCGTCAAGGCCAGCGGCATCGGGCGCGAAGGCGGGGAGCACTCCCTCGACTTCTTCTCCGAGCCCGTCAACGTGTGTGTAGGGATCTGAAGCGATGACAGCAACGATCGAGTCGGCCCGCGACGCCGCGGCCGAGCGGCTGCGCGACGCGTACGCCACCGGGCTGCCCTGCGCTCCCGTACGCGACCTCATCTCCGACGTCGAGTCGGCCTACGCCGTCCAGGAGCGGCTCGGCGAGGGCTGGCTGGCGCAGGGCCGCAGGCCCGTCGGCCGGAAGATCGGCCTGACCTCGCCCGCGGTGCAGCGCCAACTCGGCGTCGACCGACCGGACTTCGGAATGCTGTACGCCGACATGGCCGTCCCCGACGGGGAGGAGATCCCGGCAGGAGCGGTGGCCCAGGCCCGCGCCGAGGCCGAAGTGGCCCTGGTGCTGGAGCAAGACCTCACCCATGAGCGCCACACCGTCGCCGACCTCCTGCGCGCCACGGCGTTCGCCCTGCCGGCCATCGAGGTGGTGGGCAGCCGGATCCGCGACTGGGACATCACCGTCGTGGACACCGTGGCCGACAACGCCTCCAGCGGTCTGTACGTGCTGGGGACCCGGCCGGTGCCGCTGCGCGATCTCGATCTGCGCCTGGCCGGCATGGTCATGGAGCGCCGCGGTGACCAGGTCTCCACGGGGACCGGCGCGGCATGCCTCGGCCACCCCCTCAACGCCGCGCTCTGGCTGGCCGACACGATGGTCCGCTGCGGGCGTCCCCTGCGCGCGGGGGACACCGTGCTGACCGGCGCGCTCGGCCCGATGGTGAGCGTGGCTCACGGGGACGCCCTGGAAGCCCGTATCGACGGACTCGGCGACGTCCGGGTCGCCTTCGGAAAGGAGCCGATGTGACCGGCCCGACCCCCGCCGGTCTCGCACTGGCCCTGGACGACGCCGCCCGCGCCGCCCGTCCCATCCCGCCGCTCACCGACGCGGCACCGCTCGGCCTCGCGGAGGCATACGGCGTGCAGCGTCTGGCGACGGAACGCCGGTGTGCCCGCGGCGAGAGCGTCGTCGGCGTGAAGATGGGCTTCACCAGCAGGGCGAAGATGGCGCAGATGGGCGTCGACGACCTGATCCTCGGGCGGTTGACCGACGCGATGGCCGTCGAGGACGGCGGCACCCTGGACACCGGCGGCCTGATCCATCCGCGGATCGAACCGGAGATCGCCTTCCTGCTGGGCAGCCCGCTGTCCGGCCGGGTGAGCCCGTACGAGGCGGCCCGCGCGGTCTCCGCGGTGGCGGTCGCCTACGAGGTGCTGGACTCCCGCTACCAGGACTTCCGGTTCACCCTGCCGGATGTGATCGCGGACAACGCGTCCGCCGCGGCCTTCGGCGTCGGGCCCTGGCACGACCCGGTGGACGTCGCGAATCTGGGCCTGGTCCTGGAGATCGACGGACGCACCGCCGAGACGGGTTCGTCCGCCGCGGTCCTCGGCCATCCGCTGCGTGCCCTGGCCGCCGCGGCGCGGCTCGCCGGCACCGCGGGCACCGGCCTCGAGGCCGGCTGGATCGTCCTCGCCGGCGCGGCCACCACCGCCGTACCGCTCCCGCGCCGCGCCCACGTCAAAGTGGCGTCAGCGCGCCTCGGCCGGGTGGAGGTGACCACGCGATGAACGAGGCGATCACCGTGGCGGGGGCGGCCGGACCCCGGGGCCGCTTCCCGCACGTGCGCCGCGCGGGCGACTTCGTCTTCGTCTCCGGAACGAGTTCGCGGCGTCCCGACGGCACGTTCGCGGGGGCCTCCGCGGACGCGATGGGCGTCACCGACGTCGACATCCGTACCCAGACGCGGGCGGTCCTGGAGAACATCCGTACACTGCTCCGCGCCGCAGGCGGAGGCCTCGGCGACATCGTGTCGGTCACCGCCTACCTGGTGAACATGAACGACTTCGGTGGCTACAACGAGGTCTACGCGGAGTTCTTCGACGAGACCGGTCCCGCCCGTACGACAGTCGCCGTCCACCAGCTCCCGCACCCGCATCTCGCCGTGGAGATGAGCTGCGTCGCCCATGTCCCGGCACGGGCACCGGACTCCGCCTCGGTCCGGGCCGACACCCCGGGCTCCGGCACCCACGGCACCAGCACCCCCACCCCGGCGCGGCCCGGGCCGGCACCGAAGGAACCACCACGATGACCCTGCCGAAGCTCTCCCACGGACAGCCGTTCAACTTCGACCGCTGGATCGAGGAGCACCGGGACCGGCTCGAGCCGCCGGTCGGCAACGTGCAGATCTGGCAGGAGGCCGACCTCATGGTCACCGTCGTGGGCGGCCCGAACCAGCGCACCGACTTCCACGACGACCCCGTCGAGGAGTTCTTCTACCAGCTCCAGGGCAACATGGTGCTCCGCGTCATGGAGGAGGAGGGACGCCCTCCCGCCGACGTGCAGATCAACGAGGGAGACGTCTTCCTGCTGCCGCCGCACGTCCGGCACTCACCGCAGCGCCCCGAACCCGGCAGCATCGGCCTGGTCGTGGAGTTCGCCCGCCCGCTCGACCAGGCCGACGCCTTCGAGTGGTACTGCGTGAACTGCCACCGCCTCGTCCACCGCGCCGAGGTCCACGTGCGGTCCATCACCGCCGATCTGCCGCCGGTCTTCGAGGCCTTCTACGGCGGTGACCGCACCTGCCGGCACTGCGGCACGGTGCACCCCGGGCGCGAGTGGCCGGATGCCGCGCGCCCCGTCACCGTCCCCCGTACCTGACCCTTCCCTCTCCCCCGCCACCGCCCCGCCCGGGCCGACCGCGCCCGGACACGGCGGTCCGCGGCGTGCCGCAACACTGGAGGTTCCGTGACTGTCATCGACGTTCACGCCCATGTCTTCCCCCGTCTGTCCCGCACCGAGGCCCGCGTGCTCGGCGGCCCCCACGAGCCGTGGCTGCGCGTCGAGCCGGACGGCAGCGGGATGATGATGGACGGCGACGAGTCGTACCGCCCCGTCCGCGCGCCGTTGTGGGACCCGCACCAACGGCTCGCCGACATGGACACGTTCGGTGTCGACGTGCAGGTGATCTCCTCGACACCGCTGCTGTTCGGCTACGCGGCCGAGCCCGGGCGCGCCCGCGACTGGTGCGAACTGATCAACGACCGGATCCTCGACTACTGCGCCCAGGCCCCGGACCGTCTCCTGCCGCTCTGCCAGGTGCCGCTCCAGGACGTGGCGGTGGCCGCCGAGATGGCGACCAAGGCGGTGGCCGCCGGCCACCACGGGGTGCACATCGGCAACCACGTCGGTTCCCGGGACCTGGACGACCGCGGGATCACCGACTTCCTCACCCACTGCGCCGACGAGGGCATCCCCGTGCTCGTGCATCCCTGGGACATGCTCGGCGCCGAGCGCATGAGCCGCCACATGCTGGCCTGGCTGGTGGGGATGCCGGCCGAGACCCATCTCAGCATCCTCAGCATGATGCTCTCCGGCAGCTTCGAACGACTGCCGGAATCACTGAAGTTGTGCTTCTGCCACGGCGGGGGCAGCTTCGCGTACCTGCTCGGGCGGGCGGAGAACGCCTGGCATCACCGCCAGGTGGTGCGGGCCGGCTCGCCCCGGCCGCCGTCCGCGTACGTCCGGCGCTTCCATGTCGACTCCGCCGTCTTCGACCCGCGGGCGCTGCGGCTGCTGGTGGAGGTCATGGGCGTGGACCGGGTGATGCTGGGCACCGACCACCCCTTCCCCCTGGGGGAACAGCAGCCGGGCGAGTCGATCCGCGCCTGCCCCGAACTGAGCGAGGCCGACCGGGCCCTCATCCTCGGCGGGAACGCCCAGCGGTTCTTCGGGTTGGAGGCGTCATGACGGCGACGCTCGCTCCGCCCTCGACGCCGACACCCGCTGCGCCCGGCGCTTCCCGCGTCATGCGTGCGCCCTCCGGGCCCGCCGCCGCCCGCGCGCGCCGGATCCCGTGCAGGCCGGCCCGGGCGGCGGAGGCCGCGGCGCCGCGCTCGCCGTGGCCGCTGGTGGGGTGCGTGGCGCTGTTCACGCTGGCCGCGCCACCGCTGTTCTCCGCGTACGCCTTCTTCGACGTCCTGGTGCTGACCGGGATCTGGGGCATCGCGGCGCTCGGCACGGGGCTGCTCTCCGGCTACGGCGGGCAGGTCTCCCTCGGTCAGGGCGCGGTCCTGGGCCTGGGCGCGTACGCCGCGGCCCTCGCGGTCACCGAGTGGGGGATGCCCGAGCCGCTGGGCGTCCTCCTGGCGATCGGCGTCGCCCTGGCCGTCGCGCTGATCACGGCCCCACTGCTCCGGCTGCACGGCTTCTACCTCGCGCTCGCCACCCTGGCGCTGGGCCTGATCATCACTCAGGCGTTCACCAACCTCGGCGGTCTGACCGGTGGCGTCAGCGGCAGGAGCGTGCCGCCGCTGTCGGTCGGGGGTACGACCCTGGACTCGCGGGAGGCGTCGTTCTGGACCGGGTGGGTCGTGCTCACCGTGGTCCTGGCGGGCGTCGGCAACCTCATGCGCTCCCGCTACGGGCAGGCGTTCGCGGCGATCGAGCAGGACGAGGCGGCGGCCCGCGCGCTCGGCATCCCGGTCTTCCGGTACAAGACGGCGCTGTGGCTGATCGCCTCCGCGCTCACCGCGGTCTCCGGGGCCCTCTACGCGCACCACTTGCAGTTCCTCTCCCCCGACCAGTTCGGCATCGACGCCTCCGTGCAGATCGTCGCCGCCGTGATCATCGGTGGTACGGGGCTCCGCCTCGGCCCGGTCCTCGGCATGTGGCTGCTCCAGGCCCTTCCGCAGGCCACCCGCGACCTCGGCGTCTCCACCCCGCTGGCCACGGGGGTCCTGATGATCGCGGTGATGGTGTTCTTCCCCGGCGGCCTCTCGGAGGCGCTGCTGCGTCTGGGCCGCCTCCGCCGGACACGGAAGGAGACGTGACGATGCTTCAGGTCGACGCTCTCTCCCGGAACTTCGCCGGGCTCGCCGCTCTCACCGAGGTGAGCTTCTCCATCGGCGGCGGCCGTATCGCCGGACTGATCGGACCCAACGGCGCCGGGAAGACCACTCTGGTCAACTGCCTGACCGGGGCGCTCGTACCCAGCTCCGGAACGGCGCGCTGGAAGGACCGCGTCATCAGCGGCCGTTCGCCCGAACAGGCCGTCGCGGACGGGGTCACCCGCACCTTCCAGCAGGCCCGGCTGTTCCCCGGCCGCAGCGTGCTCGACAACGTGATGGCCGGTGCTCACCGTACGGGCAGTGCGGGCATGCTCGCCGCCACGCTCCGGCTGCCCTCGGCCCGCCGTGACGAGCGAAGGATGCGGGCCGCCGCCTTCGAGGCGCTGGACGCGGTGGGCTGCGCCGGCCTGGCCGGTGCGGCCGCGGGGTCGCTCAGCGCCGGGCGGCAGCGGCTCGTGGCACTGGCCAGAAGCCTCGCCACCGGGCCGGAGTTGCTGCTGCTCGACGAGCCCGCGGCCGGGCTGAACGACACCGAGACCGAGCACCTCGCGGAGAACCTGCGGGCCGTCGCGGCCGACCGCGGGCTGACGCTGATCGTCATCGAGCACCATCTGGCGTTCGTGATGGCGCTGTGCGACGAGGTCCTCGTCCTCGCGGAGGGCCGGCTCATCGCCCACGGCAGCCCCGGCGAGGTCCGTGCCGAACCCGCCGTGATCTCCGCCTACTTGGGAGAGGACGTCCCATGCTGACCGTCGAGGGACTGTGCGCCGGTTACGGCGGAACGAAGGTGCTGCACGGCGTCGACCTGACGGTGCGGCCCGGCTCGGTCGTGGCGCTCCTGGGTGCCAACGGTGCCGGGAAGTCGACGACCGCCCGCGCCGTCGCCGGTCTCCTGCCGGTGACCGGCGGGCGCGTGACGCTCGACGGGAGGGAGATCCACCGCACGGCCGCCCACCGCCGGGCCAGGGCCGGCGTCACGCTCGTCCCCGAGGGACGCGGGCTCTTCCCCGGCCTGTCGGTCTCCGACAACCTGCGGCTGGGCGCCCGCCGGGCGCACGGGGACGGATCGGTGGAGGACTCCCTGGAGCGGGTGTTCACGCTCTTCCCCGTGCTCGCCGACCGGCGCGCCCAGGCCGCGGGGACGATGTCGGGCGGGCAGCAGCAGATGCTGGCCGTCGCCAAGGCGCTGATGGCCCGGCCCCGCCATCTCATCCTGGACGAGCCGAGCCTCGGCCTCGCACCGCGGATCGTCCACTCGATTCTCACCACGCTGAGCACGCTGGCGTCGGAGGGGCTGGGGGTGCTGCTCATCGAGCAGAACGCGGTCCAGGCCCTGCAGTTGGCGGACGAGGCCGTCGTGCTGGAACGCGGCACGGTCACCCTGACAGGGCCCGCCGACCGGCTGGCCGACGACGAGCGCGTCCGCGCCGGATATCTGGGAGGAGCCGTCTGATGGACCGTTTCGTGCAGTTCACCACGTACGGACTGACGCTCGCCTGCGTCCTGGTCCTGCTCGGCCTCGGTTGGGTGGTGATCCACCAGGTGTCCGGGGTGCTCAATCTGGCGCAGGGCTCGTTCCTGGTCGTCGGCGGGCTCACCACGACCTCGCTCGCCGGTCCCGTCGGGCTGCCCCTCGCCGTCCTGGCCGGGATCGCGGCCGCCGGAGCCCTGGCCGTCGTTCTCGACCGCGCGCTGCTGCGACCGGCGCGACCGTCGGGTCCTGGCGGGCCGATCATCGTGACCCTGGGCGCGGCACTGGTCATCGCCGAGGGCGCGCGCGGCATCTGGGGCGTCGACCCGCTGCTGCTCGAACCGTTCCTGCCGCGCGATCCGGTGAACGTCCTGGGCGCGCCGGTCCTGCCGCACGCCCTCCTGCTGTGGGGCGGCACGGCGGTGGTGGTCGCCGGGCTCTATCTGCTCTTCGAGAAGACGCTGCTGGGGCGGGCGCTGCTGGCCTGCGCCCAGAACCCGGACGGGCTGCGGCTGTCCGGGACCGATCCGCTGGGCCTGCGCACGCTGGCGTTCCTGCTCGCCGGGGTGCTGGCCGGGATCGCCGGCGTGCTGCTGGTGCCGGTCACACCGATCGGCTGGGAGAGCGGACTGCTGCTGGGCATCAAGGGGTTCATCGCCGCGGCGCTGGGCCGCTGGACGTATCCCGGTGCCGTCGTCGGCGCCCTGGTGCTGGGCCTCGCGGAGAACTACGCGGCCGGATATCTCTCCAGCGCCTGGAAGGAGAGCGTGGGGCTCGGGCTGATGCTGCTGATCCTCATCGCACGGGCGTACGCGGGCGGGGACGGCGGCGCGGGTCCGAAGGACCGGCTGCTCGCGGCGTTCCGCCCTCGGGCCGGGGCCGTGTCATGAGCCGCGGCGCACGGGCCGGTACCCGATCCCGACGCGCGGTTGAGAACCCTGCGGCGGACAACGGCGTCTCACCGGCAGGCGCAAGAGCCGTAACACACACGGAGGGAGGGCGATGAGCGCCAGGACGAAGGTCGCGATCATCGGGTCGGGAAACATCGGTACCGACTTGATGATCAAGCTGATCCGGCTGTCGGAGACGCTGGAGGTCACGGCGATGGCCGGGATCGACCCGGGCTCCGACGGGCTCGCGCGGGCGCAACGGCTCGGGGTCGCCACGACGCATCTGGGCGTCGAGGGTCTGGTGGCCATGGACGGGTTCGACGAGGTCGCGGTGGTCTTCGACGCCACCTCGGCCGCGGCGCACCGGCACAACTCCGCGGTGCTCGCGGCGCACGGGACGACGGTCGTCGACCTGACGCCCGCGGCGATCGGCCCTTACGTGGTGCCGCCGGTGAACCTCGACGCCCACCTCGACGCGCCGGACCTCAACATGGTGACGTGCGGGGGCCAGGCGACCGTGCCGATCGTGGCCGCCGTCTCCCGTGTCACCCCCGTCCGCTACGCCGAGATCGTGGCCTCGATCGCGTCGCGCTCGGCGGGTCCGGGAACCCGCGCCAACATCGACGAGTTCACCGAGACCACGGCCCGCGCCCTGGAGGAGGTCGGCGGCGCCGCGAAGGGCAAGGCCGTGATCGTCCTCAACCCGGCCGAGCCGCCTCTGATCATGCGCGACACCGTGTACTGCGTGGTCGGGGACTGCGACCACGAGGCCGTCGTCACGTCCGTGGAGAGGATGGTCGGCGAGGTCGCCGCCTATGTGCCGGGATACCGTCTCAAGCAGGACGTGCAGATCCGCCCGGTCGCCCCGGACGATCCCCTCGCCGACATCGGCGGTCCCGGTCACCTGGTGTCCGTCTTCCTCGAAGTGGAGGGCGCCGCCCACTACTTGCCGGCCTATGCGGGCAATCTCGACATCATGACCTCGGCGGCACTGCGTGTCGCGGAAAGGCTCGCGACCCGATGACCCCCTCCCTCTATGTCCAGGATGTGACGTTGCGCGACGGCATGCACGCCGTCCGGCATCGCTTCACCCTCGACCAGGTCCGCGACATCGCCGCGGCGCTGGACGCCGCCGGGGTCGACGCCATCGAGGTCTCCCACGGGGACGGGCTGGCGGGCGGCAGCGTCAACTACGGCCCCGGAGCGCACCGTGACGAGGAGTGGATCGCGGTGGCCGCCGAGGTCGTCACCCGTGCACGGCTCACCACCCTCCTGCTGCCCGGCGTCGGGACCGTCGCGGAGCTGCGGCGCGCCCACGCACTCGGTGTGCGGTCGGTACGGGTCGCCACCCACTGCACCGAGGCCGACATCTCCGCCCAGCACATCGGCGCGGCGCGCGAACTCGGCATGGACGTCGCCGGGTTCCTGATGCTGTCGCACATGGCGGAGCCGGCGGAACTGGCGCGGCAGGCCAAGCTGATGGAGTCCTACGGCGCCCAGTGCGTCTACGTCACCGACTCCGGAGGCCGTCTGACGCTCGACGGCGTACGGGAGCGGATCCGCGCGTACCGCGACGTGCTGGAGCCGGAGACCGAGATCGGCATCCACGCCCATCACAACCTCGGGCTCGGCGTGGCCAATTCGGTCGAGGCGGTGGAGAACGGGGCGCGCCGCGTGGACGCCTCCCTGGCCGGGATGGGCGCGGGAGCGGGCAACTGCCCGCTGGAGGCGTTCGTCGCCGTCGCGGACCTGATGCACTGGCAGCACGGGTGCGACGTCATGGCGTTGATGGACGCCGCGGACGACATCGTGCGCCCGCTCCAGGAGCGTCCGGTCCGCGTGGACCGGGAGACCCTGGCCCTGGGGTACGCGGGCGTGTACTCCAGCTTCCTCCTCCACGCCGAGGACGCTGCGGGCCGCTACGGTCTCGACACCCGCGACATCCTGGTGGAGGCGGGGCGGCGCGGACTGGTCGGCGGCCAGGAGGACATGATCGTCGACGTCGCCCTGGACCTGCTCCGGACCCGCTCGCGCTACGCCGAGCGCTCCGGACGGGACGTCTAGATTGCTCGTTCTTCCACCCGTACGTCTTGCGGCCCCGGGCAGCCCCGTGCTCCGGGGCTGCGGCGTACTGCCAGAATGGCGCAACTTCTTACGAGAGTGTGACCGAACGGCATCAAAGTCGTCCGTGAGGCATCGCCCAGGGAACGAACGCCGTCACTTACCAGTAGTAACGACCTGGGGAGCGCGCCGCGCGACTCGGTCGACTGCCCCCGGACGGGGGGCGCAGTCGCCGCCCGGCGACGAAGGTGTACCGACGATGAACAAGGGGTGGGACCTTGGACGCCGATGAGCGCAGACGGAAAGTTCTCGAGACCGCGCGACACACTGGGTCCGTGGATGTCGGGAAACTCGCCGCGGACCTCGACGTCTCCCGGGAAACCGTCCGGCGCGATCTGCGCACGCTGGAGGACCACGGCCTGGTCCGCCGTACGCACGGCGGCGCCTATCCCGTGGAGAGCGCGGGGTTCGAGACCAACCTCGCCTACCGGACCACCCGGAACGTGCCACAGAAGACCCGGATCGCCGCCGCCGCGGCAAGCCAGCTCGCCGACGCGGAAACGGTCTTCATCGACGAGGGGTACACGCCGCTGCTCATCGCGGAGGCGCTGCCCCGTGACCGCCGGCTGACGGTCGTCACCGCCTCCCTGACGGTGGCGGGGGCGCTCGCCTCCGTGGAGAACTTCACCGTGTTCCTGCTGGGCGGGCGGGTCCGGGGCGGCACGATGGGCGCCGTCGGCGAGTGGGCGTCGCGAATGCTGTCGGGCTTCGTGATCGACCTGGCGTACGTCGGTGCCAACGGCATCTCCCGCAAGTACGGCCTGACGACCCCTGATCCGGCGGTGAGCACGGTCAAGGGCCACGCCGTACGAGCCGCGCGGCGCAAGGTGTTCTGCGGGGCGCACACCAAATTCGGTGCGGCGAGCTTCTGCCGTTTCGCCGACGTCGGGGACATCGATGTCATCATCACCGACACCGCGCTGCCGTCGGCCGAGGCGCAGCGCTACGCGCATCTGGGCCCCCGGGTGATCCGCGCCTGAGCCGGGGCGGACCTTCCGCCCCCTCTCCACCGGCCGCCCGGCCGTCGCCGTCCCGCGGGGAAGCGGGAATCCGTCACGGATTCCCGGAAGATTCCCGGAAGCGGACGACGACGGCCGGGCGGTTCCGTGTTCCCGCCGAGGGTGCTTCCCCGGCGAACTCGGGCCGCCCGTCACGGACTTCGATGAATTCCCCGCCCGGCGCGGAGGCCGAATGCACGGCCGCGGGCCGGGAGATCACGGAAACCTCCGCCACCCGAGAGGAAGTTTCCACGGACACGTCGAGTACTCTTGATCGCACCCAGCGGCCATACCCGAACCGCCCTATTGCTCCTGACACCAACAGGGCAGAAAAGACGGAACTCACCGTCGCGGACCGTATGCGCTGCGATACCTTGCGGATAAGTACGTGAGACCGGACACAATTCCCGGGAGTCCTCCGCTCGTCCGGTCGATCGCGACCGGTCATGGGCCTGACCGATCCCGTGGGTGTGGCGCCCGGGACATGCCCGCTTCTCACCCGGCAGTGGGGCGGCTCCCCGCTGTTGGCGGGCCGGACGCCGCCCGGAGGCCCCCGCCGGTGACGCCCGTTTGTGGTTTCGGGAGGCCCAAATCCATTGCGCGCCCGCACAATTGACGCTTGACACGGAGCGAGATCCCGCTGAAATGATGACCCGTCCCGGTGCTGAATACGAAGGGGGATCGGCGCCGGAATTCGAAGCGGTCGATCGAGCAAACTTGAAAGGCGGACGGTGCAGAGCCAAGCGGTGCGATTCGGTCTCCTGGGTCCGGTAGAGGCATGGCACGAGAATTCCGCTCTGGAACTCGGCCCGCCGAAGCGCCGGGTCCTTCTGATCCGTCTTCTCCTGGAGAACGGACGGCCCGTCTCCGTGAGCCGGCTCTGCAAGGATCTCTGGGACGGACGGCAGTCCTCGGGAACCGTGTCCTCCCTGCACGCCCACATCAGCAGGCTGCGCTCGGTCCTCGAACCGGAACGCATCAGCCGCGGCCGGTCGACCATGCTCGTCAGCGGCAGCGCCGGATACTCGCTCCGCGTACCGGCCGAAGCCCGTGACAGTGTGCGGTTCGAGGACCTGGTCAACTCGACCCAGGAATCGGTGAAGCAGGGCCGGACGGACGAGGCCGGCCGCCGTCTCGACGCGGCCCTCCAGCTGTGGCGCGGTCCGGCGCTCAGCGACGCCGCGGAGTACGGCTTCGCCGCGCAGTACATCACGCGCCTGCATGCGACCCGCCAGCTCGCCGAGGAGCTGCACGCCACGATCCTCATCGAGCAGGGGCAGCTGGAGCAGGCGATATCCGTCGCCCGCCAGCTCACGGAGACCATGCCGCTGCGGGAGATGTCGTGGTCCCTGCTGATGCGCGCCCTGTACGGAGCGGGCCGGTCGGCCGAGGCGCTGCAGCACTACGAGTCGTTCCGCACCATGCTCGCGGAGGACCTGGGCGTGGATCCGGGCCCGGCGCTGCGTGAGCTGCACCTGGCCATCCTGCGCCATGACACCGCCGCGATCGGCGGCCCTCGCCGCCGCCCGCCCGTGACGCTGCGCGGCCCTGCGGAGGCCGGGAGCCCTCCGATGGTGGGCCGGAGCGAGGAGACGGCACGGCTGGGCATGTTGCTCGACGCCGCGTCCGCGGGCCGTACCCAGTGGGCGGTCGTGTCGGGTGCCCCCGGATCAGGAAAGTCGCGCCTGCTGGAGGAGTTCGCCTCCCGCGCGGAGGAGACCGGGTTCGCCGTGGCCTGGGCCCGCTCCTGCCACGCCATAGGCGACACCGGCGCCGGTGACCCGGTCTTCCACCCCGCCGCGCAGCTCCTGGATTCGCTGCGCCGGGCCGGACGGCTCATGGACAACGCTGTCAGGCCCGGGAGCTCGGGCTTCGCGCCCCGGAGTTCGGGCTTCGCACCCCGGAGTTCGGGCTTCGCACCCCGGAGTTCGGGCTTCGCTCCTTCCGCCCCCGCCGACGGCGGTGCCCCGGAGGCGGCGCCGGCGTCTCCGGGGACCGATCCCGCGCGTTCCTCGGACGACGCCGTCGTACGCGACCTGACGACGGCACTGATGGAGGGACCCACGGTCTGCGTCCTCGACGACGTGGGCCGGGCCGGTTCCGATGTACTGCACCTGCTCCACCAGTTCCTGGTCGTCCTGCGGGACGCACCGGTACTCGTCGTGTGCACGGTCCGTGACGCGGAAGCGCCCGAAGTCGCCGGGCTGCTCGCCGAACTGGCCCGCCACGGCGCCGCCCGGATGCATCTCGGACCACTGTCCGTCCCGGACGTGGAGGAACTGCTGAGCCTCCGGGGCAGCGGAGCCGGAGGCGGACCGGACGAGGCCGCCGCGCTGCGCCACCGCAGCGAGGGCAATCCCTTCGTCCTGAACGAACTGCTGACACTTCCCCCGGGACGCCGCACCGGTCCGGCGGCGCAGGTGCCCGCGTCCGTGGGCAGTGTGGTCCGGGCTCGCTTCGCGGAGCTGGAGTCCCCCGTACGTACCTTGCTCGTCAACGCCGCCGTCGACGGGGAACACCTGGACATCGAGCTCCTCGCCGCGGTCCAGAACCTTTCCCTGGAACGGCTGTTGCTGCTCGTCGACGCAGCCGAGAAGGCCCGGTTCCTGGTCTGGGACGAGGACGGCAGCGGCTCGGGGAACTACCGCTTCCCCGACCTGCTGCGCGAGACCGTGCTCAGCACGCTCTCCCCGGCGGCCCGGCAGCTCCGGCACCAGTCGCACGCCCGTTTCCTGTCCACCCTGCCCGGACGGCATCCGGTGCGGATCGCCGACCACCTGGCCGCGGCGGGCCCGCTGATCCCCGCCGACGCGATGGCCAGGGCGGCCCTGCGATCGGGCCGGCACTGCGCGGACCGTGGCCGGACCGACGCGGCCCTCCTCTGGTTCGAACGCGCGGCCATGTTCGGCTCGGACCATCCCACGCTGCGTGACGAGGCGCTGCGCGCGGCCCGCCGCATCGAGCCGGACCGCTGCCCGGCACAACTCCAGCAGCTCTGAGGCCGGCCGGGGCCGGATCGTGCCGGAGGAGGGTGCGTGTCTCCGCTCCCTCGCGGCACGCGGCACGCGGCACATGGTGCGCGTCACGCGCCACATGGGGCGCGCCGCGGGTCAGAAATCGCCGAGGTGCTGGAGGGCCCGTATCCCGGCACGCCCCAGCAGCTCGTCGACGGACTTGCGCCATCGGTCGACCGCCGTGGTGCCGATCCTCCTCCACGTCGCCGGGTCCTCCAGCGCCCCGTACGCCGGATCACCGCCGTAGAAGCCCGGGGACGTCACCGTGTGACGCCCCGTCATCGGACCCGGGGAGCCCCTGTGCTCTCCCGCCCCGTGGTCGTAGCCCACCCGCGCGATGTTGTGCAGCCAGACGTTCTGCGTGACCTCCATCAGGAGGTCGTGCAGCCATCTCTGCGGATCTCCGTTGAACTCCTGCCACACGGACCAGGAGTCGTGGAGGCCGGCCGCCGCGGCTCGCAGATTCTCGCGGAACCGCGGCAGGTCATGGCTCCACCGGGTGTCAGGCTCGCCGGCCTCGGACAGCGCGTCGCCGTACCTCCGGCAGGTGCGATGGAGACCGTTGACGAGGTCCCGGAGCGCGCCCGTCGGCGGGACGCGTCGCGCGGCGGCGTCCGCGCGCAGGTCCGACTGCGCGTTCTCCAGGTCGCGTTGGCGTGCCCGGAAGAAGCGCAGGGCGCCGTCGCGTGCCGAGGCGGACCCGGTGAAGACGTCGAGGGACACGGCGTCGGGCGCGTCCACGGCGATGCCGCTCCAGGCGAAGCCGTGCGTGGTTCCGGAGCGGAGGAGCCTCTCGAGGGCCATGCCTCCCCCCTGGCCGTACTGGGCCAGGGCCGCATCGCTGTCCGGACGCCCCGGCGCCGCGTCACCTGACCGCTCGGGCACCGTACCCGGGTGCTCCGTGCCCCCGTGCTCCATGTCTCCGGCGGCGCTGCCGTCGGGGAGCCCTTCGTGCGGATCGTCCGACGGCTCCGGGGCGTCGAGGAAGGTGATGCGCGCGTTCTTCATCACGACCTCGGTCCCGTGCGGCGCCGGACCGATCGGTCCGGCGCACCCGGAGTAGAACGGGATCACGACCGCGGTGTTCTCGCCCCGCCTCCCGGAGCCCCGGCTCTGCCAGCCCTCCAGCGCCCTCGCCGCGTCGACGACGGCGTTGTACGGCTCACCGTCGTGGTCGGAGATCTCCACCCGCATCAGCGGAATCCCCGCGTCGCCGATCAGTGCGTCGAAGATCCGGTCGCGGACAGGCATGTGATAGCCCGTCAGCAATCTGACCGCGAGCTGCCAGGAGTCGCAGGCCGGGCCCGAGGGGGACGACACGGACGGGGACGACGCGAGGTGGACCTTCTCTTCCACCATCAGCGGGTCCCGGCGACCGGCGGGGACGTGTCGGCGCTCGCATCCTCCGGGGGCATCAACTGTCCTCTCCTGCTGGGGCGGTACGCGGATCGGTTCCGGATGCCGGCGCCTGTCGGCGGTGCCATGAGGCTCCGGGGGGGGGACGGAGGCGAGACGGGAGGCTGACGGGAGCCAGGACGGGGATCATGCGCGTCCGCCGCCGCCGTGGGCCGACGACGGCGGACGCGATGCCGCAGACACGACTCCGGCTCCGGGGAGTGCCGCCTTGCCGATACAGGCGCGGCAGAACCTCACCGATTCCCCATGGCTCTTGATGAGATTCCGCTCTGCCGACTGCGGTGAGCGGCACGGTAGACCGGCTCGTTTGTGTTCGCTGCCTCCCCGCCTGCCACCGGCTTGCCCCGCCCTTGTCTTCGCGGGAGCCGACAGCGCATCTGCGCCTCACCGTCGCGATCCGCGGCGCCCGCTTCCGGCGACGTGGCGACCGTTCATGCCCGTTTCCCGAGCCAGGACGTACCGGGTCGGGCGGCAGAAGGCGGCGATGAGCGGAGAATGCCCTGCCCGAATGCGGCGCCGGAAGTGACCGGCCTTTCCTCCGTACCGGATCGACTCCTTTTCGGCTGCCCCTCCGCGGCCTCTTGCCAATTGCCGCGGGATTTGAACCCAGGACAGACCGGCAGCGTCTACGGAGATGAATCACGGTCAGTTCTTGCCCGCCGACAGGAGAATGTTCCATGCGTATCCGACACTCCCGCGCCGCCCGTATCGCGACCGCGGCCACCGCCGCCGGCATTCTGGCGCTCTCCACGGCGGCGTGCGAAGTGGGCGGCACGTTCAGCGCCGAACCGCGTCCGTCCAAGGGCTCGGACAAAGGGGGCGGCGAATCGGACAAGGAGCGGGGCGGCACGAGCGATGACGGCCGAGCGAACGGCGATGCCACGGACACGAGGGCCGGTACCCCGGGCGACAGCGGGACCGGCAACGATCCGAGCGGGTCCGGCAAGCGGCCCTGCCGGAAGAGCGATGTCTCGGCTTCCGCCGAGGAGCGGACGCAGGCGGGCGGTTTCGTCATGATCAGCGTCAAGGCCCGCCCCGGAGTCACCTGCGTTCTGCCCGCGGAACTCCCCTCCGTCAGCTTCGACTCGGGCGCCCACGCCAGGCCCGCCGAGCAGACCGTCGGACGGCCCATCACACTGAACAGCACGGTCACCGCCTACGCGGGCCTGAACCCGAAGACCGGCAGGGGCGATGCGGGGCGGTCGTTCAACGGCTTCGACCTCTCCTTGGACAAGGACACGCTGTTCCTGAGGATTCCCGGTGGGCTCACCGTCGACGACCCCGTCGTGAGCAACTGGAACAACGCGGAGTACGCCGCGGTGCCGGGAGACGGCACCTCCTGACCACGGTGCCGCCGTGCGCCCGCCACGGGCGCAGCGCCCGAGTCGACCCGCGCAGACGCCCCGCGGAGACGGGAGTCCGCCCGCTTCCGACGACCATGTCCCGGACCGCCCGGAACCCTGAGCGCTCCCCGTGACCCGTTTCTCCCTTTCCGGGACTGCAATTCCGGGTCGAAGCGAACGCCATCTCGCGGATAATTCGGAGAACTTCGGCGGCGGACGCGAGGAAACCCGTTCCCCTCCATTCCTCCTTTGAAGAATTCGCACCGGGCACCGCCATACCCGCATCCGTTGACCACAGGACCCCGCGGTCGATGAATTCGACGGCCTGACCGGGGCCGGGCCCTGTCCCGCTGACGCACCTTGGACGGCACGATGTCTCACCATGACGACCGCTGGAATCGCCTGCAGCCGGTCTTGGCGCGGGGCGCGACGCGTCATCAGATGTCGCTGAACGAAACGCACCATCCGCCCTCGCCCGCGGTGCTCCGGGCCGTCGCCGCCACGGCCGAGGAGGCGCACCGCACCCTCGACGCCCTCGGTTCCGGACTGTCCGCCGCCATCGCCGGACACCTGGACGTGCCTGTCACCCCGCTCCCCCGGTCCGCCGCACTCCTCCACTCCGCCGCACTCCTCCGCTCCGCCGCACTCCTAACTCCCCCTGTCCGTCCGGGCCTTCGGACCGGCCGGCACGACCACCCCTCACCGAAAGGGGCCCCATGACTACGCCGAACCCGGCGACACATGTCCCCGGGCGCCATCTCGCCGCCGCCCGTCCCACTCTCGCGATGCTGCAGCGCGAACTGCACGCCCGCTGGCAGCCGGACGACGAACGGGTGCACCGGATATCCCGCTACGCGCTCGTCCCGGCGGGCAAGATGCTCCGCCCGCTCCTGCTCGTGGAATCGGCCGCGGCCCTGGGCAACCGGCGCGAGCTCTTCCTCCCCGCCGCCCTCGGCGTGGAGTATCTGCACGTCGGTTCGCTCGTCCACGACGACGTCATCGACGGGGACGCACTCCGCCGGGGCCGTCCCACCGTCTCCGCACTCCACGGCACCACCGACGCGATCGTCACCGGGGACTCCCTGATGATGCGGATGTTCTCGGCCGTCGCCGAGTGCGCGAGCTACGGGCTGCCGCCCTCGCGCGTCCTCGAAGCGGTACGGATCCTCGCGCAGGCGGGCATGGACCAGTGCAGCGGCCAGGCCATGGAGGGCCAGTTGCGCGGCAACATCGGCTGCGGGCTGCCCGCCTACTACTCCATGACCACGCTCAAGACCGGCGCGCTGTTCCGCGGAGCGTGCCGCGCCGGCGTGGCGCTCGGCGGCGGGTCGGCCGAGGACGACGGCACCCTGACGGGCTACGCCCACCACTTGGGGCGTGCCTTCCAGATGCACGACGACCTCCTGCCGCACATCAGTGACAGCGCGGCCACCGGCAAGCCGGATCTGAGCGACATGGCCAACCACCGACCCACCTTCCCCGTGCTGCTCTGCCACGAGATGAGCGGACCGTCCGGGCGGGCCAGGCTCTCGGCCGCCCTCGCCGGACGCATCCCGACCGCGGAGGCGCACCAGGTCGTCCAGGACCTGCTGGACTCCACCGGCGCCCTCGACCTCGCGCAGGAGCGGTCGCGCACGGAGAGCGAGCTCGCCAAGACGTATCTGACGCGGCTTCCGGTGACGGAGTCCGTCGAAATCCTCGCCGCCGTCGCCGACCTGGCCGTCGACCGGGAGAACTGACGCGTGCCCGGAGGCATCGGCGGAACGGACAGCGGCACCGGAGACGGTACGAGAAGCCGCACCGCCGACGGTACGAGGATCCGTACGGGCACCAGCGGTACGAAGCTCCGCACCGGCACCGGCGAGACCCACCTCGGTCGGCCAACCCCGTCGGCCGACCCACTACGCAAGGGGTGACCCCTCACCATGCAGACCTCTCCCCTGCGCGACCACGCCCGTACGGCCGTCACGGCCGGGACGGAGTGGCTGTTCGCCCGCCGCGGCCCGGACGGCGTGTTCACGCCCCCCGGCGACCGGTTCTCCCCCGGCAACACTGCCGTGGCCCTGATGGCCCTGTGGCTCACCGGCTCCGACGACGGCGACGGCGGTGACGGGGACGATCAGCTCGACAGGACGAGCGCCCGCGCCGTCGCCCGGCTGCTGGAGACGCAGCGGAGCGACGGGGGCTGGGCCATGTCGGGGGTGCCCACCGAGCTGCTCGCCACCGCTCTCGTGACGGACGTCCTGGACATCATCGGCGGCCGGCGGGCGACGTGGGCCGTGAGGGCGGGCAGGCGCCGGATCGAGGCGCTCGGCGGCGCCGAGTCGCTGCCCGAGCCGGTCATGGCGGGACTCGTCGAGCAGTTCGGGGTCCTCACAGGCCGGTCCCCTCACGACGCACTGCGCCGTCTGCCGTCGGAGCTGCTGCTCCTGCCCGGGATGGCGCGGCGGCTGCTGAGCCTGCGGCTGCCGATCTTCGCGGCCATGGCGCTGGGGCAGTCGGCTCAGCGGCGACCGGGTCCGGCCCGCCGGTGGCTCGACTCCCGCGCGCGGCCCACCGCGCTGTCCCTGGTACGCGAGGTGTACGAACACGGGGGCGCCACCGGCGGGTTCAGCACCGACCCGTGGCTCACCGGCCTCATCTGCATCGGCGTGGCCCGCTCGGACCTGGCCCCCGACATCGCCGAGTCCGCCTCCGACTGGCTGCGCTCGGCGGCGTCTCCGGACGGCGGCTGGGATCTGATGCCGCTGGACCTGACGTGGTCCGGCTTCGCGGGCGCGGCGCTGCTCGAAGCCGGCCGCGGCGACGACCCCCGCCTGGCGGCGACCCGCGCGATGTTCCGCGACCGGCACCACGACGCCCCGTTCTCCGCGCTGGCCTGCCCGCCGGGCTACTGGGGCTTCTCCGACGAACGCTCCTGGCCCATGGCGCTGGAGACCGCGGAGATCTCCTCCCTGCTGCGGCGTCTGCCCGGCGGCGCGGACGACCCGCACGCCCGGGAGGGCGTGGACTGGCTGACGCGCATGCAGGACTCCCGCGGGTCATGGAGCCTGGCCGTACGGAACAGCGGACCCGGCGGGTTCGGGCCCTGTCCCCAGATGACCGCCAAGGCCGTACTGGCGCTGCTGGACCACGGCGCCGAAACCCGCGACCCGCGCGTCCGCAAGGCACTGCGGTGGCTGACGTCCCGTCAGGATCCGGACGGCTCCTTCGAGGCGCTGTGGTACCGCGGGAGGACTCCCGGCACCGCCGCCGTCCTCGAAGCGTTCTGCCGCGCCCACGGGTTCGGGCACCCCGTGGCCCGGAAGGCCCGCGACTGGCTGCTGCGCGCCCGGCAGGCCGACGGATCGTGGGGCACGGGGCGCTGCCAGGAGCCGGGCACCGCCGAGGAGACCGCATGGGCGCTGCACGCGCTGCTGACGGCGGGCATGGCCCCGGACGACGAGGTGGCCGTCGGGGCGGCACGGCGGCTGCTCGCCGCCCAACTGGAGGACGGGGGCTGGCAGGGCGGCCCGGTGAACGAGTACGTCCGTCTCTGCTCCCGCTACTCCGACGACGTCATCGCCTGCGGACTCGCCGTACGTGCCCTGGCGCGGCTCTGCGGTCCGGGCACGGCCGAGGACGGCGCATGAGGCGAACGAACGGAGCCACGGCATGATCGGACCGATCGGTCCCAGGTACGACACGGTGGTGTGCGGCACCGGTGCCGCCGGTCGCGCCACGGCGCGTGCCCTGAGCGAACTCGGCCTGCACGTCCTGGTGGTGGACAAGCAGTACGCCCCGTCACACCGGCCTGATACCCCGGGAGTTCCGGGGTAGGACACGCATCTCCCCCACCACCGGCCTGTCCCAGGGGTGCTCGCCCGGCGGCGCGTGTGCTGGGGGAACTCGCCACCCTCACGGTCGAGCCCGTCCGCTCCTGGGCGGAGCCGCAGTACCCGACGGGCCGAGCCGTCGTCGGTCGTACGGAGTAGGACGAACGCCCCATGCGCGGTGCGGGCATGCCGGTTAGCGTCGGTGTCATGCCGGCCGAATCCATCGCTCGCCGTGAGACGTCGCAGCGCAGGCACGACACCCTGCAACGACTCGACGCGGAACGGGACATGTGGGTGTCGACCTCCCACCCCGATCACGGGCCGCACCAGGTCCCTTTGTGGTTCGTGTGGGACGGGCGGGGGATCTGGATGTGCACCGGCGGGCCCTCGGCGACCGCACGCAACGTCCGTCGGGAGCCCCGGGTGCGCCTGGCGCTGCCGGACACCTTCGACGTGGTGCTTCTGCAGGGGGAGGCGGAGCACTTCTCGGACCGGGACGTCCCCGAAGGCGGCGCGGACGCGTTCGCCGGGAAGTTCGGATGGGATCCGCGCACGGAGGACGGGTCATTCCTCTACCTGCACGTGGTGCCGAGGACCGTACGCGCCTGGCGGGGCGAGCCGGAGCTGCAAGGGAGGGTCATCATGCGCGACGGGGCATGGCTGGCATAGCCGCGGACGTACAGGGCCGTACGAGCCGCGCCGAGGCATCGGGGCCCTGGGCTCCGCGCGGCGTTCCGTCGCCGCGCGTACAGTCCTGGCCGGATCCTCCGCGGAGGTGGTGAGGCGTGTGCCGAGACGTGGATGACACATCGTCATGCGCTGTCCGGGCAGGGGGAGTTCGGCTCCCGGCCGTCGCTGTCTCCGGCCGCGGCAGGGCGGCACGGAAACCGCACCGCGGCTCGACCACGGGACAGCGCCTCTGCCCCCGCGCGACCCTGCGCGGGGGCAGTCGAGGCTACTCCCCGGCCGCGTTCAGATGCGGCAGGTAGTGGTCGAGACGCTCCCGCTTCGTCCGCAGATAGCGGATGTTCTCCTCGTGCGGCGGCATGAGCAGGGGGACCTGCTCGGCGACCTTGATGCCGTGCCGCAGCAACGCCTCGCGTTTGCAGGGGTTGTTGGACATCAACCGGACCGAATCCACGTCCAGGTCGTGCAGGATGTCCGCCGCCACGCGGTAGTCGCGGGCGTCGACGGGGAAGCCGAGAGCGAGGTTGGCCTCGACCGTGTCGAGCCCCTCCGTCTGGAGCTTCATCGCCTGCAGCTTGGCCAACAGGCCGATGCCCCGGCCCTCGTGGCCCCGGAGGTAGACGAGCACACCGCTGCCCTCCGCCGCGATGGCGCGCAGCGCGGCCGACAGTTGGTCGCCGCAGTCGCAGTGCAGGGACCCGAAGGCGTCCCCGGTCAGGCACTCGGAATGGAGGCGGGTGAGCGTACGCTCTCCTGCGACGTCGCCGTACACCAGCGCGACTTGTTCCTCGCCGCCGTCACGGTCCAGGTACCCGATTGCGCGGAAATCTCCGTGCACGGTGGGCAGTCGGACATTTACCACGCGAACGACACCTGATGGACCAGGGCCTGGGTCGGTCACGACATCCATTGCTGTCATGCCGAGATGCTACCCCTAATTGGCGCCGTGCGGGACCTGTATGAAGAATGAATCGGTACCGCGTCAACGAGTTGCGGGGTTCGTCGCGTTCGCCCCTTGGGAGGGATCACCGATGGCGCGTACTCTGCTCGTACGGGCACCCTCCGGGAATGGCCGTTTGCGCGCTCGCATTCGGTCGGGATGGCGGCCGCATACACGTATCGAGGCACGAAAGGCCGGAATGGCATGAGCGGTTCGGGAACCTGTGGGAGGACCTTCGGAGGTCTGTTGCCACTGAGCACGACCGAGGAAGTGAGGGAGCGGCGCCCCCGTGTCGCCGTGCTTCCCGTCGGCAGTTTCGAGCAGCACGGGGCGTACCTCCCGCTGGTCACGGACACCGTCGTGGCCTGCACCATCGCCCAGGAGATCGCGGCGGTACATCCGGTTCACCACCTTCCTCCGCTCACCGTCTCCTGCTCGCACGAGCACGCCGCGTGGCCGGGCACGGTCTCGATTTCCGCCGCGACGCTCCACGCCGTCGTACGGGATATCGCGGAGTCGCTCCGCCGTTCCGGCATCGAGTCCTTGATTCTGGTGAACGGACACGGCGGAAACTACGTACTGCGTAACGTAGTTCAGGAATCCGTGGGCACCGGCATGCGCATGGCCCTATTCCCCGGATCGCCGGACTGGGATGCCGCACGCACACGGGCGGGTGTCGAGACGTCGTCGTTCAGCGATATGCATGCGGGAGAACTCGAGACCTCCATCCTGCTGCATGCCCACCCAGAACTCGTACGCCCCGGATATGAAACGTCGGATTGTGTCGCCGACGATCGCAGGCATCTGCTCACGCTCGGTATGGCCGCCTATACGGACTCGGGTGTGATCGGCCGTCCTTCGAAGGCCTCGGCGGAAAAGGGAAAACAACTTCTGGCGAGTCTTGTGGAATCCTTCGGCGAGTACCACTCCCTCCTCTCCGGGACCGGCTCCGGTTCCGCGGGCCCCGAACACCCCGAGGTGAACCGATGACCACCGGCAGCGCGCAGCGCCGCACCGTTCCGCTGGAACCGGCCGACGCCTGGGACCGGCTGCTCGGCGTGCGGACCGCGGCCCAGGCCGCGGCCGCCGGGCTGGCCCGGGGCACGGACGGGGTGTGGCGGTGGGACGAGGAGGCATCGCCCGAAGCGGCCGTCCTGGCGGAGCGCTATGTGCCGCTGTGCCTGGCCGGTCCGCGCCTGGCGTTCGCCCAGCTCGGCCAGAGCCTCGACGGTTTCATCGCCACCCGCACCGGCGACGCCGACTTCGTCACCGGCGAGGAGGACCGGTGCCACCTCCACCGGCTGCGCGCGCTCGTCGACGCGGTCCTCGTCGGTGCGGGCACC
The DNA here is from genome assembly GCF_040643575.1 of Streptomyces sp. NPDC047108. Classification (NCBI taxonomy): domain Bacteria; kingdom Bacillati; phylum Actinomycetota; class Actinomycetes; order Kitasatosporales; family Streptomycetaceae; genus Streptomyces; species Streptomyces sp. NPDC047108. Next base: position 70,115 of record NZ_JBEYUP010000012.1, on the reverse strand, counting down.
GCTGTCGCCGACGACCCCCGGCTCACCGTGCGTGCCTGCGCTGGGCCGGACCCGGTGCGCGTCGTCCTCGACCCGCACGGCCGCGTACCGCTCGACCGCACGGTGTTCACCGACGGGGCCGCGCCGACCCTGTGGGTGGTGGGGCCGGACCATGACGGACCGCGGGGCCGGGATCTTCCCGACGGAGTCGACGTCCTCACGCTGCCGGACCGTGCCGCGTTCGCCCCCGGGCGCCTCCTCAGCGCGCTGGCCGAACGCGGCCTCGGCCGGCTTCTGGTCGAGGGCGGCGGCGTCACGGTCTCGCGCTTTCTCCATGAACAGGCCCTCCACCGTCTCTATGTCACTGTTGCCCCGGTCCTCATCGGCAACGGCATCCCGGGCCTCCGCTTCGACGGCACCCCGGTGATGCGCGACGCCCTACGCCCCGCGATGCGCCGCTCCGCTCTCGGCGAGGACACGCTCTTCGAACTCGAACTCCGGCCGCTGGGGACGGAGTCCGGCGAGCCACCGGCCGGCGAGCACGCCCGCGCCGGGCAGGCTCGCGACGAAGGTGAGCACGCCGTACACCACGGCGACCGTCAGCCCCTGGGTCGCGCCTAGGCCGGCGGCACCGAAGGCCCACGCGGTGGCGCCCTCCCGCGGACCCCAGCCGCCGACGTTCAGCGGCAGGGCCATGGCGAGCAGCGCCACCACCATCAGGGGCAGCAACTCGGCGGCGGGCGCCGGGGATCCGGCGACCCGCGCGGCGAGCAGGAACGTGGCCAGGTGCCCGGCGAGCACGGCCGCCGACGAGAGCGCCACCCCGGGCAGGCTCTCGCGGGCGAACAGCCCCTGACGGGCCTCCGCCAGTGCGGAGGCGACGGCACTGCGGACGCGGGAGGCGCCGGGCACCAGCCGGAGCCCCACGGCGGCCGCGATCACGATCGCGGCCGCCACCGCGAACACCAGGACCGCACCGGGGGCCACCAGGGACCTCATGGCGTGCAGGGCGGGCGACGGCGAGGCGAACAGCACCGTGACGCCGACGCCGATGAGCACCACCTGGCCCGCGGTCCGCTCCAGCACCACCGCCCGTACGCCGCGCCCGACGTCACCGGCGTCCTGACCGTGGCGTACGGCGCGGTGCACGTCGCCGAGGATGCCGCCGGGCAGGGCCGCGTTCAGGAACAGCGAGCGGTAGTAGTCGGCCACGGCCTGACCGAGCGGGAGCTTCATCCCCAGGCCGCGGGCCACCAGGCACCAGCGCCAGGCGCTGAACACGGTGGTGATCAGGCCGAGTGCGAGCGCTGCCAGGAGCGCCGCCGCGTCGATCCGGCGCAGTCCGTCCACGAACGCGTCGCTGCCCAGCCGCCACAGCAGTACGACGAGGATCCCCACGCCGACGAGGTTCCGGATCTTCGGCCAGGCGGCACGCATCACACCGACCCCCCGGGCCTCGGGCGGGGCAGGGCGAGGAGATCGCTGTGGTGCACCACCACGCGCAGCCCGCCCGCCTCGCACGCCGCCAGGCGGCGCTGCAGATACGCGACGGCGGAGGCGTCGAGGTCCGGCCGCTCCGCGCAGGCCGCACCGACCCAGCCGCGCAGCCACTCCGCGGTCAGCGCGGACTCGTCGGCGCCGAGGTGCCAGGGGCTGCCGTGCACGCGGACGTCCATGCCCTGCCGGGTGAACACCTCCGAGGCCACGGCGACGGCATCGGGGCCGAGCAGGCGGCGGGTGGCGTCGCTGCGCCGCTGATGGGCGTTGAACGCCTCGGCGATCTCGGCGTCGAGCGGATCCTCCGGGGTCAGTTCGACGCGTCCGACCACGGAGAGTGCGAGCAGCGCCGGGCATCCGGCGCCGGCGCAGGCCGCGACGAGCACGTCCACCTCGTCGGGGGTGAGCACGTCCAGCAGGGCCGAGGCCGTCACCAGTGCGGTGCCGGACAGGTCCTCCGCGGTCAGCCGCCCGATGTCGCCGTGTTTGGTGGTCACCGTGACGCGGCTGCCGTCGGCGGACGCGACGGGCATTCGCGCGACCGCGTGCTCCAGCAGCCCGGGGTCGCGGTCGTGCAGCACCCAGCGCTGCGGCCCGGGAAGCCGGGGCGCGAGCCAGCGCCCCATCGAGCCGGTGCCGCAGCCCAGATCGCGGATCACCAGCCCCGCGCCCGGCTCCCACCGCGCCAGCGCCGACAGATGACGGCGCAGGGGGACGAGCAGGTCGTCCGCGCGGGCCGCGGCGTCGGCGCTCTCGCGCAGTTCCAGCCACTCGGGCGCGTACGGCGGTACCTCGGTGCTGTTCATGCCGACCTCCGGGTTGCTTGCGGAAGCCGCTCCAGCACGGCGGCGAGATTGCGCGACGTCATGTCCCACCTTTCCAACGTGGCCCGCCGACGGCGTGCGGAGACCTTCAACTGCGCGCGCAGATCGGGTTCGTCGAACCAGCGCCGCAGCGCGGTGCCGAGCGCCGGCAGATCGCCCGGCGGTACGAGGAGCCCCGGCACGTTGCCGTCCGGCGCCCGCCCCACCGCCTCCGGGAGTCCGTCCACAGCCGTGGCCAGGACGGGAATGCCGCGGGCGAGCGCTTCCGTCACGACCATGCCGTAGGTCTCGGCGTACGAGGTGAGCACGAGGAGGTCGGCCGCGGCGTAGCTCGCCTCCAGGTCCTCGCCGGTCTGCGGGCCGACGAGGCGCACCCGGTCTCCGAGCCCGAACTCCGCGATCAGGGCCCGCAGTCGTACGACGTACGCGGGGTCGTGGCCGAGTCCGCCGACGCAAGAGCAGGACCACGGCAGGTCGGCGACCGTCGCCAGCGCACTGACGAGCCGGTGCTGTCCCTTGCGCGGGGTGACCGACGCGACGCACAGCAGCCGCGAGGCACCGTCGCTGCCGGGGGCCTGGGGTGCGGGGTCGGCGCCCGGCACGGCGACATGGACGCGGTCGGAGGCGAGTCCGTGGTGCGCGACGAGCCGGCGGGCCGCCCAGGTGCTGGTCGCCACGACGGCCGACACGGCGCGCAGGGTGCGGCGCTCGCGGGCGTCGAGGTCGGCGGCGGTGGCGGGGGCCAGGCCCGTCTCGTCGCCGAGCGGGAGGTGCAGGAGCACCACGAGGTGCAGACGGGCGGCCTCGGGGACGACGATGTCGGGCACGGCGCAGGCCACGAGCCCGTCCAGGAGGACGACGCTGCCGTCCGCGAGGCCGCCGAGGAGCCGGGCCAGTTTCGCCCGGCCCGCCGCTCCGGGCTCGGGCCAGGCGCCGGGCACCGGGTGCTCGTAGACGCGCCAGCCGGCGCGGGGCAGTTCCTGGCACACGCGGCGGTCGTAGGTGTTGCCGCCGCTGGGCGCGGCCGGGTCGTCGACGTCACCGGGCAGGACGAAGTGCACCGTGGGCACGGTCGTCGGGGTGGCGTCGGCGGGCTTCACAGCGAGCGCTCGTAACCGGCCCAGGCGATGTGGGACTCGTGGAGGGTGACGCCGATGCTGTCGAGTCCGCGGGCGCCCTCGCCGAGCGCGCCGGCGTGGATGCGGTCGGCGAGCCGGTCGGCGACGACCTTGGCGAGGAACTCCGTGGAGGTGTTGATGCCCGCGAAGTCCGGTTCGTCGTCCAGATTGCGGTAGTTGAGGGCGGCGGTGATGCCGTTCAGCTCCTGGGAGGCGAGCCCGATGTCGACGACGATGTTGTCCGCGTCCAGTTCGGTCCGTCGGAACGTGGCATCCACGAGGAAGGTCGCGCCGTGCAGGCGCTGCGCGGGCCCGAAGACCTCGCCGCGGAAGCTGTGGGCGACCATGATGTGGTCGCGGACGGTGACGCTGAACAACGGATGACCCTCCAGGTTGTGCGGAGAACGCCCCAGGCCGGGGCGTACGGGTGCGGGCCGGGCGCGTGTCCCGGTCCGGGCTCGCTTCTCGTGCCCATGGGTACGGGCCGGAGCGGGGATCTGCTCAGCTCTGCTCAGCCGGATTCGGGACCGGTTCCGTACCGGACGCGGTGGCAGAGCGCGGGTAGATCGCCGGAGGCCAGGCGGGGCATGACCTGCGGCAGCTCCTCGAAGGCGCACTCGCCGGTGATCAGCGCGTCGAAGGCGGGATCGGCGAGGAGGCCGAGGGAGAGGGCGAGCCGGTCGGCGTAGGTGCGCCGGGACGCGCGGGCCGGGGAGACGGTGCCGACCTGGCTGCTGCGCACGACGAGGCGGCGCGAGTGGAAGGCCTCGCCCAGCGGGAGACTGACCCGCCGGTCGCCGTACCAGCTCAGTTCGAGGACGGTGCCCTCCGGGTCGAGGAGTTCCAGGGCGCGCGTGAGGCCGGCCTCGGTCGCGCTGGCGTGGACGACGAGGTCACATCCGTCCGCCGCCTCTTCCGGGAGCGCGAAGTCCACGCCCAGCGCCTCGGCAAGGGAGGCGCGGGCAGGGTTGGCGTCGACCAGTTGCACCCGGGTGGCGGGGAAGCGGGCCAGGAGCGCGGCGACGCTCGCGCCGACCATGCCGGCCCCGATCACGGCGACCCGGTCGCCGATCATGGGCGCGGCGTCCCACAGGGCGTTCACCGCGGTCTCCACCGTCCCGGCCAGTACGGCGCGCTCGGCGGGGACGTCATCCGGCACCGGGGTCACGGCGCTCGCCGGGACGACGTACCGGGTCTGGTGCGGGTACAGACAGAAGACCGTACGGCCGAGGAGTGCCGGCGGCCCTTCCTCGACCACCCCGACGCTGAGGTAGCCGTACTTGACGGGGGCGGGGAAGTCGCCGTCCTGGAACGGCGCCCGCATGGTCCCGTACTGGTTCTCGGGCACCCCGCCGCGGAAGACCAGTGTCTCCGTCCCGCGGCTCACCCCCGAGCAGAGCGCCCGGACGACGACGTCGTCCGGGCCGGGGGCGGGGAGGGAGGCCGTCCGGATCTCCCCCTCCCCGGGAGAGCGGAGCCAGAAGGCGCGGGCGGTGCGATTCATCGTGCGATTCATCGGCAGCCTCCTTGAACGCTGGAGCGACGGCTCCCGTTGTTAGTAGTCACGAAGTCCGCAGGAACGGTACGCGGCACTGATCGACTTGTCACACAGCCGCAAGGAGGCGCAATGGCCGTATACGGCGGGTACGAGACCCGGCCGTTCCGGCAGGAAACGACCGCGGGAATGGGCGCTCAGATGCTGCTCCTCGCGCTGCTCTGGCTGGCGGTCGGCCTGGGTCCGGTGGGCTGGCTGACCGGGTTCGTCTTCGCGGTCACCACCTGGGCGGTGCTCACGCTCGCCCTGCGTCGTTCGGGAACCCGGACCTTCGGTCCGGCCAACCAGGTCACGCTGGCCCGCGCGACCCTCGCGGGAGGTGTGGCGGCGCTCGTCGCCGACTCCCTCGGAGGCCGGCCGCCGGTCACGGTCCTGGTGGCGCTCGCCACGGTGGCCCTCATCCTCGACGCGGTCGACGGTCAGGTGGCCCGGCGCACCGGAACGTCGTCCCGGCTCGGGGCGCGCTTCGACATGGAGGTCGACGCGTTCCTGATCCTGGTGCTGAGCCTGTACGTGTCGTTCTCGCTGGGCCCGTGGGTGCTGGCGATCGGCATGATGCGGTACGCGTTCGTGGCGGCGGCCTGGGTGCTGCCCTGGATGAACCGGGCCCTGCCGCCGAGCCGGGCGCGCAAGACGGTGGCGGCGCTGCAGGGCATCGTCCTGGTCGTGGCGGGCAGCGAACTCCTGCCGTACGCGGCCACGTTCGGGATCGTGGCGCTCGCGCTGGCCTGGCTCGTCTGGTCGTTCGGACGCGACGTCCTGTGGCTGTGGCGGTCGCGCGAGGTGCCGGTCGTCGCGCTGACCGTGGTGGAGGGCGAGAGGAAGCGGGGGACGGTCACGGTGGGCCGCAGAGCGGCCTGATGACGGTTCGTCATCCGTAACTGCCCATGTTCTGAGCGGGAGTTCGGAGCCCGCACGGCGCACGGCATCCGAACCCGCACCCTGAAGTCGTTCCGGCGAAGAGGCATCCCCGGTTGTTCCGGGGGTGCCTCTTCGTGTGCCTACCGGGGTGCACGGCGCCTCCGCCCCTGGTACGAGCGCCTTGCCCGGCCTGGGTACGACGGCCTTCCCGGCCTGTACGACCGCGTTTCCCACCCGCCGCGGCCCTGCCCCGTCTCACCCTGTGAACAGCTTCAGGTGAGCTTCAGGTGCGCTTTGGCACGGTGATCGACATCAGCCGGACGGAGCACTCCGACAGCCAACGGAGCACTCCTCCGGCCCGGTTGCCACTGTCACCGACACAAGGGGAGACCGACGTGCAAGCACTGATCGAGAACGCCAGGGCATTCGCAAGCCGCGGCGAGGAGTTGAGCCATCTGGAGGCCGGGCAGTCCCCGGGAACGCTCTTCCTGAGCTGCTCCGACTCCCGGGTCGTCCCGGCGCTCATCACCGGTGCCCGCCCGGGCGAGTTGTTCGAGCTGCGCACCGCGGGCGGTGTCGTCCCCCGCTATTCCGCGGGACGCCCGTCGGGCGAGGCGGCCACCATCGAGTACGCGGTCGAGGTGCTCGGCGTCTCCGACGTCGTGATCTGCGGGCACTCGGGCTGCGGCGCGGTCACCGCGCTGGTGACCGGTGCGGATCTGGGTGGCGTACCGGCGGTGCGGGGCTGGCTGGAGCGTGAGGCGACCGTGACCGCCGCGGCGAAGGTCCCCGGGTCCGGCGAGCCCGACATCCCCCGTGCGGTGCAGGAGCACATCCTCATCCAGCTCGAGACGCTACGCGCCTACCCCTGTGTGTCCGCCCGCGTCGCCGACGGCCGGCTGCGCCTGCACGCCTGGTTCTACGAGGTCCACACCGGCCGTGTCACCACCCACGACGCCGGCAGCGAGGAATTCCTGCCCCTGTGAGCCGTGGTGCCCCGCGCCAAGCCCGACCCGTCACCGCGCGATGACGCGGATGACAGAACCGAGAGGTCCTTGATGCTTCCCCCCTCCTTCGGACGCGATCTCAGCGCGTCGGTCGTCGTGTTCCTCGTCGCCCTGCCCCTCTGCGTGGGTGTGGCCGTCGCTTCCGGTGTCCCGGCCGAGACCGGGCTGATCACCGGGATCGTCGGCGGCATCGTCGTCGGCATGCTGCCCGGCAGCAGCATGCAGGTCAGTGGTCCCGCCGCCGGTCTGACCGTGCTGGTCGCCGAGGCGGTCCGCGAGTTCGGCCTCGGCGCGCTCGGCGTCATCGTCCTGGCCGCCGGGCTCATCCAGCTGCTCCTCGGATTCCTGGGACTGGGCCGCTGGTTCCGCGCCGTCTCGGTCTCCGTGGTCGAGGGCATGCTCGCCGGCGTCGGCCTGGTGATCATCGCCGGGCAGCTCTACGCCATGGCGGACCAGTCGTCGCCCTCCAGCGGGCTCGGCAAGATCACGGGTCTGCCCGGTCTGGTCTCGGACGTCGCCGGTTCGCCCCACGCCCTGTCCGCCCTCGGCGTCGGCGCCGGAACCGTCCTGGTGATGCTCCTCTGGCAGCGGATGCCGCAGCGGGTCCGTCTGGTCCCCGGCGCCCTGATCGCCGTGGTGCTGTCCGCCTCCGTCACCTGGCTGTTCGACCTTCCGCTGAAGAAGGTCGAGGTGCGGGGCCTGCTCGAGTCCGTCGACCTTCCCGGCGGCGGCGACTTCGGGGCGCTCGCCCAGGTCGGTGTCCTCGGAACCGTCGTCGCCTTCACCCTCATCGCCTCGGCCGAGAGCCTGTTCAGCGCCGCCGCCGTGGACCGTCTGCACAACGGGCCGCGTACGGACTTCAACAAGGAGCTGATGGCCCAGGGCGCGGGTAACACCGTGTGCGGTCTGCTCGGCGCCCTGCCGATGACCGCCGTCATCGTCCGCAGCGCGACCAATGTGAACGCGGGCGCGCGGACGAAGGTCTCCCGCGTCCTGCACGGTGTCTGGCTGCTGCTCTTCGCCGTCCTCTTCCCCGCGGTCCTCGGCATCATCCCGCTCGCCGCGTTCGCCGGTGTGCTCGTCCACGCGGGCTGGAAGCTGCTGCCCACGGACCGCATCGTGCCGATGTGGCGTGAGCACCGGATGGAGGCCGTGATCATGGTGGTCACGGCGCTCGCCATCGTGACGGTCAACATGTTCGAGGGCGTCCTCATCGGACTGGGCCTCTCCATCCTCAAGCTGGCCTGGGAGACCTCCCACGTCCGGGTCCGGACCACCGACACCGGCAGCGGCACGATCCGCGTCGCCCTCTCCGGCAACGCCACCTTCCTGCGCCTGCCCGTCATCCTCGACTCCCTGGAGGCGCTGCCCGCCGACCGCCCCGTCGAGCTGGACCTGTCCGGTCTGCGCCACCGCGACCTGGCGTCCACCACGGCGCTGAACACCTGGGCGGAGCGGCACAACGACGTCGGGTCCCGGGTGCGGATCACGGAGAAGGCCGAGGCCGAGGAGGAGACGAAGGAGCCCGTGGGCGCCTCGCTCTGACGCGAACGGGGGCGCGCCCGGGCCGAGCCGCCCGGGCCGCCACTCCGTGATCGGACTCCGCTCACGGATCCGGGCGGCGGCCCCCGTCGCACCGCACCGAGCCCGCCGGTCCCCGCACCTCGTACCGCACGAGGCGCCGGGGCCGGCGGGCTCACGTGTGTGCTCCGGCGGGGCCGCGGCAGCCGTCGCCGGGTGCCCGGACTTACGGCCGCGGGTGCCCGCATCCAGGGAGGCGGGCGAAGGCGGGCGCCACGCTCCGTGATCACTTCGCGCGCCGCCGCCGCTTCCTCCGGGGCCGTTCCACCCGCTCTCCAGCGGTCCCGGACCGTCTCCCGTGCCCCTGCTGATACGGCGGCGAGGGCTGTCAGCATGCTGCCCCCGCCCGTGCAACAAGCTGTCAGATTTCTGTCTGTTATGCCTTGGCCCTCGCTGGCATGGTCATGCGTGCCCGCTAGTTGACCAGCTAGGCGAGGGGGAAGAAGTGACCGGAGTTTCCAGCAGACCAGACATTTCGGCGCCGGCGACGCCCATTCCGGTACTCGGGGCGTCCGCCTTGCGCACATCAGCCGGTGCTGCGGCGGCGACCTCACCAGAGGGTCCCCCGTCGTCGTCGCGGCACCTCTCCCGGATCGCCGCGCATCCGGTTCCGCGGCAGCGTCCCGACACGGTCCGTGATCTCCGGGGCGGGGCGACCGCCCGTCCCCCGGGTCCGGACCGGCCGGCGGAGTTCCGCGCCTGTACGGCCGGCCGGCAGTAGGCGGCGATGCGGTTCCAGTTGCTCGGCCCGCTCAGCATCACCGACGGGCCGGAATCCGTCGTGCTCGCTCCGTCCAAACCGACCATCCTGCTCGCCTCCCTGCTGCTCCACGCCAACTCCGTGGTCTCGGCCGAGTATCTGCTGCGGACGGTCTGGGGAGAGGTCCAGCCCGCCACGGCAAAGGCCGCTCTGCAGACCTGTGTGCTGCGGCTGCGGCGGCTGTTCACCAAGCACGGGGTGACCGAGACGCCCATCGAGGCCGTGCCCGGCGGCTACCGGATCATCGCCGCCGAGCAGAACCTCGATCTGATCGGATTCCGCGAAGGGGTGCGCCGCGCGGCGCAGTTGACCCATGACCCCGAAGCGGAGCTCGGCGTCCTGAGGGACGCCCTCGCGCTCTGGCAGGGGTCGCTGCTGGCGAACGTACGGTCCGACGTCCTCCACCGTGACGAGGTCCCGCGGCTGACCGAGGAGCGGCTGCGGTCCGTGGAACGCGCCTGCGACCTCGAACTGGCCCTGGGCCGCTGCGGCGAGGCGCTCGTCGAGCTGTGGAGCGCCACGCGGGCCCACCCCGGACACGAGCGCTTCCGGGAACAGCTCATCGAGTGCCTGTACCGGACGGGGCGTCAGACGGAGGCCCTGGCGGAGTACCGGCGGGTCAAGGAGTACCTGCTGGACGAGCTGGGGGTTGACCCCTCCCCCGCGCTGCAGCGGCTCGAGCTGGCCATTCTCCGCGGCGACGACCTCGGTCCGGCCTCCGACAAACGCCCCGCCCCGCGGATCCTCGCGCTCACGGCGGAGCGAGTGAAGGAGGAGAGGGAGGTGAAGGAGCCCGCGCCGGCGCGCACCGCGCCCAGCACCCCGGCCGTCCTGCCGTCGATGCCCACCGTGCCGTCCTTCAGCGGTCGTTCGGCAGAGATCGCGGCCATGACGGCGCGGCTCACCGGCGAGACCGGCGGTCCGGCCACCGTGCTGCTCTCCGGCGCGCCCGGCATCGGTAAGACGGCGCTGGCCTGCCATGTCGCCCACCTCGTCCGCGACCACTTCCCGGACGGCCGGTTCCTCGTACGGATGACGGGCCCCGACGGCGAGCCCCGGGACCACACCGAAGTGGCCGCGGAGTTGGAGGAGTTCAGGGCGCGGAACGGTGGCGGTGACCGGGTGCTGCTGGTCCTCGACGACGTGCTGACGGCCGATCAGGTCCGGCCGCTCCTGCCGTCCGCTCCGGGCGCGGCGGCCGTCGTCACCAGCCGCCGCGGCCTGGCGGGACTGGTCGCGACGCACGGCGGATCGGTGCACCGGCTCGGCACCTTCGAGGAGACGGAGTCGCACGCGCTGCTGGTGTCCGTCCTGGGCTCGGACCGGGTGGACGCCGAACCGGACGCGGCCCGCCGGCTCACCGAGACCTGCGCCCACTACCCCCTGGCTCTACGGATTCTGACGGCCCGTCTGCTGACTCGCCCGGGGCTCGGCCTGGCCGACAGCGTGCGCTGGCTGGCCGACAACCCGATGGCCCGTCTCTGCCTGACCGACGACCCCGGGATGTCCGTCCGGCAGGTGCTCGGCGAGGCGCTGGACCGCCTGGGCCCGGGCCTGGCCGACGTCTTTCTCCGGATCGGAGCCCTGACCCACGACAAGGTGCGGGCCGAGGACTCCGCGGAGGCCCTCGGCCTCCCGGTGGCCGACGCCGAGGAGGCACTGGAGCGGCTGGGCGACGCCGGACTGCTCGAAGAGGGGCCGCCCGGTCCGTACCGGATGCATGAGCTGCTCCGCGTCTATGCGCGTAGGGCCCCCGAACACACCCAGACCACACAGAAAGTGTGACCCCATGGCTGCAGAAGCGTTCGAAGCGCTGGCCGGGACCCGGCCGCGTGTGAGCCGGGACGTGCTCTTCACCGAGACCCCCGGAGGAGTGCTCTTCCACAACGCCGACGGCGGATTCCATCTGACGGGGCGTACGGCGTACCGCTTCGCCTCCCTCCTCGTCCCGCATCTGAACGGCCATCACACCCTGGCCGCGATCTGCGACGGGCTCGGCCCGGCCCAGCAGGCCATGGCCGCCGAGCTGGTGAAGACGCTCTACAAGCGCGGCTACGCCCGCGACATCCCGGCCGAGGACATCGCCGCCGCGGCCCCGGCACCCGGGCCGGAGGCGGAGATCACCCGAAGATTCGCCGCGCAGATCGCCTATGTCGACCACTACGCCGACACCCCCGCCGACCGCTTCCGCCGCTTCCGCGCCACCAAGGTGGCGGTGCTGGGCAGGGACGCGGTGGCCGAGTGGTGCGCGCTGAGCCTGGTGCGCAACGGCTGCGCGCGGATCGGGGTCCAGCGCGACTTCGCCGCGGTACGCGACGAGGCGGGCCAACTCACCGCCGACGGCTGCCCGGTGGAGATCGATCGCCTCGACACGGAGACCACGGGGACCGGAGCCGGCGCCGGCGCCGCGCAGCCGGGCTGGGACGAACTCGCCGACTACGACGTCGTCGTGGTCACCGGGACCGACGCGGCCCGCCACGCCCACCGGCTCCTGTCCGGCGGCGTGCCGGAGGGCCGCACCCTGATCCCCGCCTGGTCGTTCGGCAACCGCTCCGTCATCGGCCCGCTCAGCACCTCGGGCTCCCGCGGCTGCTGGTCCTGCGCCCTGCTGCGCCTCGGTGCCAACGTCGACGCGGGGGCGGCGGCCGACATCTGGCGCGAGGTGGCCTCCGGACGGGCCGCCCCCTCCCCCGTGGACGGCGCGCTCATCGGCCCGGTCGCGGCCATGTCCGGCAACCTCCTCGGCTACGAGGTCTTCCGCCTCGCCACCGGCGCGCTCCCCTCCGAGACGGACCGTCAGATCCTCGTCCAGGACCTGGAGTCGCTGGACGTCGTCGCCGAGCCGCTGCACCCCCACCCCGAGTGCGCCCTCTGCCCGCCCGCGGCCGATGTCTCCGAGGAGGCGGGCCAGGTACTGGCGACCGGGCTCTCGCTGCCCCGGACTCCGACCGTGGAGACGGCACGCGACGCCGAAGGGCTCGTCGACGACCTCAACCGCACCAGTGACGCGCTGGTCCGCCCGCTCGCCGGTGTCTTCACCCGCTACGACGACGAGGAACTGACGCAGACCCCGCTGAAGATCAGCCGCGTCGAGATCGCGCTCGGCCACGGCCGGCGCCGCACGATCGCCGCGTTCGACGTGCACCATCTGGCCGGCGCCCGGATGCGCGCCCTGTACGCGGCGGCCGAGGCGTACGTGGAGCACGTGGTGCCGCTGACCGCCCTGGCCTCGCCGCCCTCCGCGCAGGAGGAGCGGACCGCCTCCCGGCCCGCGGTGCTGGGCCCGGCGGCCCTGACCACCGGCGGCGGTACGGGAGCCTCGGAGAACGAGGTGACGGCATGGACGACGGCCTCCTCACTGCTCACCAAGGAGGACGTCCTCGTCCCTGCGGCCGCGGTGCGGACCTACGGGCAGCACAACCGCGGCCGCCTGCACCTGGCGACCCGCGCGGGTGCCGGCGCGGGCGCGACTCCCCAGGAGGCGGCCGGCCGCGGTCTGCTCTCCGCCCTGTCGCACGACGCCCTGCTCCACGCGGTCCGCGGCACCGCCCGCGTCAGCCCGGTCACGGAGGACGGCCTCGGAGAGGCGGGTAGCCACGCGGAGTTGGTGTTCCTGCTGAAGTCCGCGCGCAATCTGGGCGTCGAGGTCGAGCTGCTCGACCTGGGCGAGAGCGAGCGTTCCGGCGCGTACGCCGTCCTCGCCCGCGAGACCTCCAGCGAGAGCGGCGGTGCGGGCCCGGCTCGCTGGACCGTCGGCTGCGACCTGTCCCGGGCGGCCGCGGCGTCCGCGGCGCTGCGGGATCTGCTGGGCGCGGTACAGCTCGCCGCCGAGACGGCGGACCCGGACGCGGCCACGGACGCTCCGGGGACGGCCGTCGACACCGGTGACCCGCTCGTCGTCGACCTCGACGCGGGGACCGTCGCCGTGACGGACGGACCCGTGGCCGCCGATGCCGCGGCCGTGTCGTGGGAGGCGGTGCTGGACCGGTTGCGTGCGGCCGGACGGGACGTCCTGGTCGTGCCCACGACGCCCGGCGACCTTCCGGCCGGGGGCATCCGGACGGCCCGCGTCCTCCTGACCGTTCGCGCCGCGGGCGGTGCCGATGCGCACTGAGTCCGTGCACCGGGACACCGGGCACTCGACGCCGGGCGGCGCGCCCGCCGAGCGCAGACGCGCGGCGGGAGCACCGGGCCGCGGGGAGGGGGCGCCCGGGGTGCCCGAGCCCCTCGCCCGCTCCTGTGAGGAGCTGGCGGACCTGCTGCGTGGGGACCTCGCCGCCCACGGCAGCACCTCAGCCGTCAGCATGGGTCTGCTGGGCGTCTCGAACGCCTTCGCCGAGGACCCGGCCTCAACTCCTCTGACCGTCCCGGGAGTTCCGGCGGCGGCCGGTAGCGACTCCCCCGCCGTCGGCTCTCCCGCCATCCCCGTGCACCTCTACGGACGGCACGCCGTCGCCGGGCCCTTCCCGCCCGCCGGGCAGGCCGGCACGGACCAGCGCCCGTGCGCCCGCTGCCTGACCCGCCGCTGGCAGTCCGTACGGTCGATCGCGCTGCGCGAGGCGCTCGAACTCGGCTCCGGCACGCGGGCGGCCGGTCCTTCGCCCTACGTCACGCCCTTCGCCGCCACCGCCCTCGCCGGTCTCGTGGCGGCCCGGGGCGAGGGCGCGGGTCCCGACTCCGGCGCCTTCCCCGCCGTCCATCTCGTCGACCTCCAGACCCTGGAGGTCCGGCGCTACCCGCTCGTTCCCGACCCCGAGTGCCCGCGCTGCGGCCGGTCCGAGGAGGACACCGCCGAGGCGGCGGCCCTCACCCTCCGGCCCGCGCCGAAGCACAAGCCGGGCACGTTCCGCGTACGGGACCTGCGCACCTACGACCTGCCGGTCGAGCCGTACGCCAACCCGGTCTGCGGTGCGCTCGGCCCGTCCGTGGTGCACGACGTCTCCTCGACGTCGACGTCCGCCACCATCGGCTGTTTCTCCATGCGTTCGGGCGAGTATCTGCGCGAGACGTTCTGGGGCGGGCATGCCGACACCTTCGCGGACAGCGTGCGCATCGGCGTGCTGGAGGGCCTTGAGCGGTACGCGGGCATGCGCTCCCGCGCGAAGACCGCGACCGTGCGGGACTCCCTCGACGGGCTGCTGGCCGCCGGCGAGCACGCCCTCGACCCGCGCGTGTGCGGGCTGTACTCCGAGGAGTTCCACCGCGCCCACCCCTACGTCACGCCGTTCACGTCCGACCGGGAGATCCCCTGGGTCTGGGGCTTCTCGCTCCGCGACCGCCGCCCGGTCCTCGTCCCCGAAGTGCTGACGTACTATCACGCGCCCGGCGTCGAGAACCGTTTCGTGCAGGAGAGCTCCAACGGCTGTGCGTCCGGCGGCTGTCTGGAGGAGGCCATCTACTGCGGCCTGATGGAGATCGTCGAGCGGGACGCGTTCCTCCTCGCCTGGTACGGGCAGGCCGCGCTCCCGGAGATCGACCCGCGCACCAGCACCCGCGCCTCCACCCGCCACATGGTCGACCGGCTGGAGATGTACGGCTACGAGGCCCGCTTCTTCGACACCCGGATCACCTTCCCCGTCCCCGTCGTCACCGGTGTGGCCGTCCGCCACGACGGCGGTCTCGGACGGATGTGCTTCGGCGCGGGCGCCGGGCTCGACCCGGAGGCCGCGGTCGCCGGCGCGCTCTGCGAGATCGCCACCGACGCGGTCAACCTCCAGGGCAGGACCGAACGGGACGAGCCGCGACTGCGCGCCATGGCCACCGACTTCGCACGCGTCGAAGCGCTGCACGACCACCCGCTGGCGTACGGCATCCCGGAGATGGGGGACCACGCCCACTTCCTCATCGGCGAACCGGGCGCCCCGCGCCCGCCGAAGCAACCGATGGCCGAGCTGTACGGCGACGGCTCGGTGCCGGCGCCCTCGACGGACGTCCGCGACGACCTCGACGTGTGCGTGCGCTCCGTGACGGCCGCCGGGTTCGACGTGATCGTCGTCGACCAGACCATGCCCGAACAGCGGGACCTGGGACTCACGACGGTCTCCGTCATCGTCCCCGGCCTGCTGCCGATCGACTTCGGATGGCAGCGGCAGCGGGCGCTGCGGATGCCACGGCTGCGCACGGCCCTGCGGGAGGCCGGGCTGCGCGACCGCGACCTCACTCCCGAGGACCTGAACCCGGCCCCGCACCCCTTCCCCTGACCGAGGAGCACACCATGGGGTACGCCCATGACTACGCCGCCGCGATCATGCGGCGCAACCGGGTCGGCATGGAGCCCATCGGCTTCGTCCCCAACTGGCCCGACGGACCGCGCAAGACGAAGTACTTCCCGGGCGTGGACAGCCTGCCGCTGCCGGGCGGGGACTACCCGGCCGACGCCACGCTGGAGCGCGGTCTCGATCTGGCCGACGGCGAACCGCCGGGCGGCGAGCGACCGTTCGACCTCGGGTCGCTCTCCGGCATGCTGCTCGACTCGTACGGGCTGACCGGGCGCCGGCTCGGCGTGCAGGCCAACAGCGATCTGAGCGCGCTGCCGTTCTACCCGCTCGCCAACTGGTCGCGCGGCACCGCGTCCGGCGGCGGGCTGTACCCGCTCAGCATCTACTGGGTGTCCGGGCCGAGCGGTCCCCTCCCGCCCGGGGTGCACTACTACGCGACGCGCCACCACGCCATGCAGCGGCTGCTCACGGGCGATGTGTCCGGGGAGGTGCGGGCGGCCCTCGGGGAGGGTGCGCCGGGGTCCGGCTCCACCGACCAGTTCCTCGTCGTGGGCGTGAAGCACTGGCAGAACGCCTTCAAGTACAACAGCTTCTCCTTCCACGTCGTGACCATGGACCTCGGTGCGGCCCTGCAGACGTGGCGGATGTGGGCGCGGGCACGCGGGCTGTCCGTCGAACCCGCGCTGTGGTTCGACGAGGAGCGCCTCGCGCGGCTCCTCGGGGTGCGCACCGAGGAGGAGGGCATCTTCGCGGTCATCCCGCTGACCTGGGACGGCGCCGGGACTAGGGCAGAAGCCGGGACAGGAACCGGGACCGGTTCGGACACCGAGCTGCCCGCTTCGCCCGAGGTCGCCACGGGCGCCTCCGTACGCCACCGCGACGTCGAACGGTCGCGCACGGTCCTCACCTTCGAGGCGATCCTCAAGATGCAGGCGGCCACCGCCGAGCACGCCACGGCCCGCCCCGCGCCCGGTGCTCTCGCGCCGGCCGCGGCCCCGCCCGCCGGTGACGGCGAGCGGCTTCCGCTCCCGGCCGCCGAGCCGCCGGCCACCGATGTGCGCACCGCGCTGCGGCAGCGCCGCAGCAGCTTCGGCCGCTTCGACGCCCAGCGCCCCGTGACCGCCGTCCAGCTCGCCACCTGCCTGGCCGCCGCGCACGCCGGTGCCCGGCTCGGCGGCGACACCGCTCACGCGCAGGACCCGCCGCTGGCCAAGCTGTACGCGGTCGTGAGCCATGTCGAGGGGATCGCGCCGGGCGCGTACGCCTACGACCCGGCCACGCACGAACTGGAGTCGGTCAAGGACGGCCATCTGGGGCTGTTCCTGCAGAAGAACTACTTCCTGGCCAACTACAACCTGGAACAGGCCGGGGCCGTGCTGGTCTCGACGGTCCGCACGGATGCGGTGCTCGACGCCGTCGGCGACCGCGGCTATCGCCTGGTCAACGCCACGATCGGCGCCGTCGCCCAGACGCTCTACACCGCGACCTCCGCCATGGAGCTGGGCTGCGGTGTGGCCCTGGGCTTCGACAACATCTCGTACATCGAAGAGTTCGGCATCGAGGACACCGGCGAGGCTCCGCTGCTGATCATGATGATCGGCAACGAGCGGCCGGACCCGGCCGACTTCCGGCACGAGATCGCCTGAGCGGATGCGTACCGGAAGGAAGGAACTCCCCATGCTGAGCCGCCGGTTCATGCTCCGCGTCGCCGGGCTCCCCGTCGAGTCCGTGCACGGTCTGCGCTGCCCCGAGAGCCGCCGCTGGGCGGACGACGTCCTCACCGAGGACGCCCGCCTGCGCGCCGCGGGCGAGTCCGTCGGGGACCGCCTGCACGCACTGGTCGGGGGGTGTACGGACGAGACCTTGCGCCGGTCCCTGCTGGCCCTGCGCCGCGAGGTGTTCAACAACCGCCTCCCGCGCGACCCGGACACCGCCGTCGCCCTCGTCGCCCCGCTCGACGCACCGACGGCGAAGGCCCTGGCCGCCTGGCTGGACGACCGGCGGGAATGGAAGGCCCGCCGCGCCCAGGGCGCCGGACTGATCGCCGCCGACCTGGGGCGCTCCCGGGAGGAGCTGCGGCGCCTCGCGGGCGAGGAGCGGCTGCGCAAGGGTCTGCTGCTCGCCTCGCCGTCGCTGGACGCGCAGATCGACGACTTCGTGGCCAAGGCGGGGCCCCGCCCCGACAAGCGGCAGCGCAAGATCGAGCGGTCCCTCGTCGCGTACCTCTACCGGACGGCGTGCAAGACCAGCCCGTTCAGCACCTTCACGGGGGTGGCGCTCGGCGCGTTCGAGCGCGCCGACGGGTGCGCGGCAGGCGACCGCACCATCCGGATCGACACGGACTGGACCAGCCATCCGCAGCTCAACGTCGTGGCGCTCGGCCGGCTCGCCGAGGCCGTGACCGACCACCGCGAGCGCCGCGCCGACCTGCCGGTCTCCCTCGCGTCCGGCTGGGGCCGGGACGACGACCGGGTGAGGTACGTCCGCCGCCTGGTCACGGCGGGGGACGACGACACGGCCGTCACCTTCGACTCCGTGAAGGACCGGCTGTTCTTCCTGCGCCGCAGCGGCACTCTGGAGCGGATGCTGTCGCTCTTCGAGCAGCAACCGGTCCTGCGTTACGGCGAGTTGGTCCGCTGGCTGGCCGCCGAGCAGGAGGCGCCCGAAGAGGAGTGCGAGCGCTATCTGGAGGCGCTGCTCGGACTCGGGATGATCGAGGCGCCGGGGCTGCGCACCGGCGTCCACGACATCGACCCGCTGCGCGCCTTCCAGGAATCGCTGCGGGACCTGGACCGGCCCTGGGCGCACGAGCTGGCCGGGGCGCTGGAGGACCCGGCGTCCCGCATCGAGCGGTTCGCCGAGGCCGAGCCGTCCGAACGGCGGGGGCTTCTGCAGGAGTTGCGCGGCGGCCTGCGCCAGGTCCAGGAGGACCTGGGCACCGAGCAGGCCAAGGTGCCGCAGACCGTGCTGTACGAGGACGCGGTCGCCGGGCGTGACCTGGCGTGCGATCCGTCGGCGTGGACGGACCTGGCCGAGGGCCCGCTGCGCGCGGTCGAACGGGTGCTGCCCGCCTTCGATCTGACGCTCCCTCAGCGGATCACCCTCAAGGGCTTCTTCCTGGCCCGCTACGGACAGGGCGGCCGCTGCGAGGACCTGCTGAAGCTGGTGCACGACTTCCACGAGGACTTCTTCGACCAGTACCTGTCCTTCACGGCGGGCCGGAAGGCCTACGACGCCGAAGGACGGTACGTCCCCGAGGAGAACTGGCTCGGACTCCCGCAGATCAAGGCACTCGACACCGCCCGGCAGGCGTTCTCGGGCCGGATGCGGGCCCTGTGGGACAGCTGGAGCGACGCGGCGGCCCAAGGTGAGGAGAGCGGCGAACTCTTCCTGGACGAGGCGTTCCTGGACGAGGTCGCGGGTGAACTCACCACCGTCACACCGGACTTCGCCACGCTCAGCCACCACATCCAGCTCTCCGACGAGGAGGAGGGCCCGCTGTTCGTGCTCAACCGCTCGTTCGGCGGGCTCAGCTTCCCGTTCAGCCGCTTCACCCACTGCTTCGACGGCCTCGACGAGGAGCTGCGCGCCCAGGCCGGTGCTATCGAGCCGGACGGCGTGGTGTTCGCGGAAGTGACCGGCGGCTCCGTGACCAGCAATCTCAATCTCCACGGGCGGCTGACCGACCACGAGATCGTCTGCCCCGGCGAGACCGGCACACTGCCCCCAGAGTGCCAACTCCGCCTGGACGACCTGTACATCGAGCACGACGAGGCGGCGGACCGGCTCGTGCTGCGCTCGGCGCGGCTCGGCCGCGAGGTCGTCCCGGTCTACCTCGGCTATCTCGTACCGCTCGCGCTGCCCGAGATCCCCCGCACCCTGCTGCTCCTCTCCCCCACCTCCATCGCCCCGCTGGACGTCTGGGCCGGCATTCCGGAGGGCGAGCCTTCCGACGGGGTGACCCGGCGACCGCGGGTCCGCCACGGCAACGTGGTGCTCAGCCGACGCCGGTGGAGCGTGCCCGCCTCCGTGCTGCCGCTGCGCGCGCCCGGGGTGAGCGACGAGGACTGGTTCCTCGAGTGGCACCGCTGGCGGCGCGCCCACGGCCTGCCCGACCGGGTGTTCGCGACCGTGTCGGACGGCGGCGGACGCGGTGCGACCGGGTCCAAGCCGAGCTGTGTCGACTTCGACAGCTTCCTGTCGCTGACGGCGTTCGAAGCACTGATGAAGAGCCCGGGAGCCCGTGTGGTGTTCCGGGAGATGTTGCCCGAGGAGGACGGCCTGCACGCCGTCTCCGACCGCGGCCGCCACGTCGCGGAACTTGCCGTGGAGACCGTGTTCTCCACCCGAGGGAGTGATGAGACGTGACGACGGGCATGGGAAGCGACGTGAGCACGGGCGCGGGGACCGCGGGCGGGGAGCGGCGCGGAGCCTGGCAGGCGACGCACATCTTCTACGCCGCCAACCCCCGTCCCATGTTCCTCCAGTGCATCCGCCCCCTCATCGCGTCCCTCGAGGCGGACGGGCTGCTGGCGAACTACTTCTTCATCAACTACTGGCTGCAGGGCCCGCACGTCCGGCTGCGCATCCGCCCCTCCTCCCCCGAGGCAGAAGCGGAGGTACGGCGCCGCACCGAGGAGGCCATCGACGCCTTCCTCACCGAGCGCCCCGCGCTCTACGAGGTGGACTCCGGCTTCCTCCGCGACTTCTACGACGCCCTCTTCCAGATCGAGTTCCCGGAGGCCGACCGCGCCGAATTCCTCGACGACCAGGGCCGCATGCGGCTGCAGCCCAACAATTCGCGCAGCGCCGAGCCGTACGAGCCCGAGTACGCCAAGTACGGCGGCCCGGCCGGGATCGAGCTGGCCGAGTGGCACTTCCGCCGCTCCAGCGACCTCGTCATCGACGCGTTCCGCACCAAGAACCTCCATCTGCGCACCGTCCTGCTCGGCACGTCCGCCCAGCTGATGATGGTGATGTCGGGCTGCTTCATGCCCGAGGACGACCGGCTGGCCGGATATCTGGAGAGCTACTACCAGTTCTGGCACCGGGCGTTCCCCGACACCGGTTTCATCGGCACCGACGAGTACGACCGCAACTACGCCGAGCTGGCTCCCGATCTGGCCCGCCGCTTCGCGCACATCCGGCAGGCGGTGGCCTCGGGCGAGCCGGGGCGGCTCCCCGCCTTCGTCGACGGCTGGGCGGCGCACTGCCGTGAACTGCGCGACCGCGCGCACGACCTGTCCGTCCGCGGCGAGCTGATCTTCCCGTCCGCGGACGGGAAGCTCGTACCGTTCACCGACCCGGACAAGGCCCTGCCCCGCCTGCTGTCCCCGTATATGCACATGACCAACAACCGCCTGCACGTGACCATCCGCGACGAGGCGTACCTCTCGCACGTCCTCGCCCGCGTCCTGCGGGAGTACACCGTCGGGGCAGGCACATGACGGCGGCCCCGGCCCAACTCGCGGAGTACCGCCCGGCGCTGAGGAAGAAGATCCTCATCAGCAGCGGGATGCTCCACGGTGCCCGGACCGTCCACCTCATCAAGGACACCGACAGCGGCCGGTCCTTCGAGGTGGGCGTGAAGGAGCACTTCCTGATCTCCCGTATGGACGGCACCCGGAGCCTGGAGGACATCGGAACGGACTACGCCCGCGAGTACGGCCGACGGCTCGGGGACACCAACTGGCAGGGAATCCTGGGCATGCTGGGGAGCCGGGGCCTGCTGCAGGGCTCCGAGCGTGCCCCCGTCACCTCCATGTCGGCCGGCGCCCGCGTCAAGAGGAAGCGCAAGCACGCCCGCAACAGCTTCATGCGCGGCGACCGGCGGCTGGTCACCGACGCCGACGCCACCACCGCCCGCCTCTACCGCGCCACGCGCTTCCTCCTCACCCCGTACGCGATGGTGCCCATGCTGCTCATGGTCGCCGCCATGGAAGGGGTGATGCTGCTGCACCTGGGCGAATTCGTGCTCGGCGCATGGGGCATGCTGCGCAATCCCGTCCTCCTGGCGGGGGCGGGCTGCCTCATGTGGCTGAGCACGACACTCCACGAACTGGCCCACGGCGTCACCGCCCGGCACTACGGCGGTCACGTCACCGAGATCGGCCTGCGCTGGCGTCTCCCGCTGATCATGATGTACTGCGAGGTCGACAACTACCTCTATCTGCGGACCCGCTGGCAGCGGATCGCCACCGCCGTCGCCGGCGCGGTGATGAACCTGCTGTTCCTGCTCCCCTTCTGCGCCGTGTGGCTGTTCGTCCCCTCCGACGACGCCACCCACGACGCCCTCGGCGGCCTGGTCTTCCTCGGCAGCGCCCAGGCCCTCGCCATGCTCGTCCCGCTGCCGCCCCTCGACGGCTACAAGATCGCCGGCCAGCTCGCCGGAGCCACCCAACTGGCCGCCGACAGCCGGGCCTACCTCGTGCTGGCCGTCCGCCGGGACCCGGCAGCTGCCGACTACCCGCGCCGCGCCCGTATCGCGTACCTCGCCTATGTCCTCGGCACCGTGCTCGTCCTCTGCGCCCTGGTCGCAGCCTTCGCAGCACTCGCCCTGTTCCTGCTGACGACCCTGTGAAACCGACGACCACGAAGGAGACCACGGTGAACACCACCCCTGCGAACGGCGCGCAGCCACCGGAAGCGGCGGCCGTGCTGCACGATGTGCGCAAGGCGTACGGCGAAGTCCGGGCCGTCGACGGAGTCTCGCTGACCGTGCGCCGCGGCGAGTTCTTCGGGCTGCTCGGCCCCAACGGCGCCGGCAAGACGACCCTCGTCGAGATCATGGAGGGCCTGCGGCAGGCGGACTCCGGGACGGTCACGATCCTGGGCCACCAGCCCTGGCCCCGCGATGTCCGGCTGCTGCCCCGCCTCGGCGTGCAGACCCAGGCGTCGGCGTTCTTCGTCCGGCTCACCGCGCGCGAGCACCTGGCGACGGTCGCGGCCCTCTACGGCGCGCCGCGCCGCGCGGTGGACCGGACCCTGGCCATGGTCGGCCTGACCGAGCACGGCTCCCAGCGGGTCGAGGACCTCTCGGGTGGGCAGCGGCAGCGCCTGGCGATCGCCTCGGCGCTGGTCCACGAACCCGAGCTGATCTTCCTCGACGAGCCCACCGCGGCCCTCGACCCGCAGGCCCGCCGCGCCCTGTGGCAGGTGCTGCGGGACCTCAAAAGCGCCGGGCGCACCATCGTCTACACCACCCACCACCTCGACGAGGCCGAGGAGTTGTGCGACCGCGTCGGCATCGTGGTGAACGGCCGGATCACCGCGCTGGACACCCCCGGCCGGCTCGTCGCGGCGGGCAGCCCCATGACGCGGCTGCTGGTGCCCGCGGACCGGATCACCCTCGAACAGGCACAGGCCATCCCCGGCGTCCAGCAGGCCACGCTCGACGGCGACACCGTCGTCCTGGAAACCCTCGACTCCGGGCCCGTCCTGTCGGCGGTCGACGCGATCGCGGGCCTCCAGGGCGTACGGACCCGTACCGCCACGCTCGAGGACGTCTACCTCGAACTCACCGGCACACCCCAGGGCTGAGCCCGGTACGAGCGCACGAAAGATACGGAGGCACCACCATGAGCGCATACTCCGCGCTGAGCCAGGCCGGCTACAAGGCCCACGTCCGGGACAAGACCACCCTCTTCTTCGTCTTCGCCTTCCCCCTGCTCTTCCTCATCGTCTTCGGGCTGATCTTCAACGGGCAGTCCGTCGACGAGACCGGGCGGGCCTACATCGACTACATCGCCCCCGGCGTCATGTCCTGGGGCATCGCCAACGCCGCCGTGTTCGGCATCGCCTTCGTGCTGATGCAGTGGCGCCGCGACGACCTCCTCCGCCTCATCCGGATGACTCCGGCCCCGCTGACCGCCGTCCTCGGCTCCCGCTACGTCCTGGCCGTGGCCATCGGACTGGTCCAGGCGGTCATGTTCGTCTCGGTCGCCCTGCTCCCCGTCTTCGGGTTGAAGCTGGCGGGGACCTGGCCGCTGGCGGTGCCGATTCTCGTCCTCGGCATCACCGCGTTCCTCGCCATCGGGGCCATCGTCGGCTCGTACGCGAAGACGCCCGAGTCGGTCGCCGCCGTCGCCAACTGCATGATGGTGCCGATGGCCTTCCTCTCGGGCTCGTTCTTCCCGCTCGACCAGATGCCGGACTGGTTGCAGACCCTCTCCCGGATCTTCCCCCTGCGCTATCTCAACGACGGTGTCTCCGCGGCCATCACCGGTGACGGCGGCACGTCGGACATGCTCCTCGCCTGTGCGGCACTGGGCGGGTACACCGTGGTCTTCGGCCTCATCGCCATGAAGACCTTCCGCTGGAGCGACAAGTCATGACGCAGACCGGGGCGCCCGAGGCGGCGCCCTTCTCGGCGGGCGAGGCCCTGCTGCAGCACGAACTCGACCGCCGGTACGAGGAGTTCGCGCCGCAAGGGGCCGGCCCGCTCCCCGCCCCGCTCGTCGTACCCCTCGGTGCCGCCGACGCCCTCGGAGACGGTCAGAGGGATCCGCACGCCGACGTACGGCCCGGGGCGAACGTCCATCTCTCCTCCCGGGCCGTCCTCATCGGGCCCTGGGGCGGGAGCGCTCCGGCCCGCGCCTGCGGGAACTGCCTCGCGATGCGCTGGCAGCGGCTGCGCAGCCGCTCCGAACGCGAGGCGCTGGAGCTGGGGTTCCGGCCGCGCGGTGCCGGCGCCTGGCCGGTGCTGACCGACTACGCGCTGGACGCCGTGTGGGCCGCCTACCGTGCTGTGATGGACGGACGGCGCCAGACCGCATCACCGGTGGCCGCCGACCGTGAGCTGGGGCAGGTCACCCGGGTCGACCTGGGCACGCTGGCCGTCGCCACCTTTCCCGTGCTGCCGGAGCCGCTGTGCCCGCGGTGCGTGAGCGCCCGGCCCGACACCCCCGATTCCGTCCGGCTGCGACCGGCCTCCCGCCCCAAGCCGGACCCGTCCGCCTACCGGCTGCGGCCGCTGGACTCCTTCCCGCTGCCCACCTCGGCGCTGGCCAACCCGGTCTGCGGAGCCCTGGGTTCGGGCGTCTGGATCAACCCGGCGTCCACCACGACGGCCCCGGTCGCCGGCTCCAACTTCGTCCGCGGCTACGCGGGCCTGAACGACGTCACCTTCAGCGGGCAGGCCAACAGCTACGCCACCAGTCGCACCCTCGCCTACCTCGAAGGGCTCGAGCGCTACGCGGGCACCCACCGGCGACGCGGCACCTCGCCGGTCCACGACTCGTACCACCGGCTGCGCGCCCTCCACGGCGATGCCGTCCTCGACCCGGAGGTGTGCGGCTTCTACGCGCCGGAGACCTACGCCGGTGATCCGCTGGTGAGCCCGTTCGACCCCGACCGTGCCATCCCGTGGCTGTGGGGCCACTCGCTGCGCGACGACCGGCCCGTCCTCGTACCGGCCCGGCTGGTGCACTACAGCGCGGGCGTGGAGGCGGACAACTTCGTCTTCGAGTGCTCCAACGGCTGTGCCACCGGCGGCAGTCCGGAGGAAGCGACACTCTTCGGGCTGCTGGAGCTCATCGAGCGCGACGCCTTCCTCCTCGCCTGGTACGGCCGCGCCCGGCTGCCGCGGATCGACCTCGGCTCCTGCCGGAGCGGCACGATCCGCACGATGCTGGACCGGGCGGCCCTGCACGGCTACGACGTGCACGCCTACGACAACCGGATGGACCTCGGCATCCCCGTCGTCACGGCCGTCGCCGTGCGCAGGGACGGCGGCCACGGCACGCTCGCGTTCAGTGCGGCCGCGGGGCTGGACCCCGAAGCGACCGTGGACTCCGCGCTGTCCGAAGTCCTCACCTACATCCCGCACCTGCCGTACCAGGTCGCCGACCGGCACGACGAACTCAAGGCGATGGCCGAGGACTTCGGCCAGGTGAAGCATCTCAAGGACCACGCGCAGCTGTACGGGCTGCCGGTGATGGCCCGTCACGCCCGCGAGTACCTGGAGCCCTCGGCGGTGGTGCCGCTGGCGGAGACGTACGCGGACTGGGAGGCCGTACGGCCCCGGACGGGCGACCTGCGGGACGATCTGCTCTTCGTGCGCGACGCGTTGGTGCGCGCGGGCCACGACGTCATCGCCGTCGACCAGACCAGCCCCGAGCAGGAGCGCATGGGACTGCACACGGTCAGCACGACCGTACCGGGGCTGCTGCCGCTGGACTTCGGGTGGAACCGGCAGCGGGCGCTGCGGATGCCCCGGCTGTGGGCGGCGCTGGCGAAGGCGGGCAGGACGGGCGCCAAGGAGGTGCCGCATCCGTTCCCGTGAGGGGCGGAGCGGAGGCCGTACGCCCGGTGCATCGCATGCGCCGGGCGTACGGCCCGGCACGCGCGCCGTGACCCGCACACGCAAAGCGCCCGGCGTCCCCGCTGGAGCGGGGGCGCCGGGCGCGGTGGCCTGGACGAGATCAGGCGCTGCAGGAGGTGGTGCTGGTGGTGCTGGAGCAGGTCGAGGTCGAGGAGCACGACGTCGAACCGGCGAGCACGACCTCGGAGGCGTCCGAGTAGTCCGAGATCTCGAAGGTCTCCGACTCCAGCTCGAGGATCTCGTCGGCGAGGGTGGCGAGCTCAGTCTTCGGGGCCATGGTCTTCTCCCTTGGTCACAGGGGCCCCGCCGGCTGTTCCGGCGGTCTTCCCCTTGGGGTGGACCCATTCCATCGGCCGCCGCTGGCAGATCGGCCCGGCTTCCGCTGTCACTTCGCTGACACCTGCTGTCAGCGGAAGGGCCCGCTCCCTGAAGGCCCGCACGAGCAGGCTCGCACGAGGAGAAAGAGGGGTGTTCAAGGGATGGACGTGTCCCCGGACGTACTGCGGCCCGCCGTCGAGCTCTGCCTCGATCTCCACGCCCATCCCGAACTCTCCGGGGACGAGAGCCGCACGGCGGGTCTGTTCGCCGGTCACCTGGAGCGGCAGGGCTGTTCGGTGACCCGGAAGGTCGGCGGTCACGGCGTCGTCGGAGTGCTGCGCAACGGCAGCGGGCCGACGGTGATGCTGCGCGCCGAACTCGACGCCCTCCCCGTGACGGAGCGCAGCGGACTCCGCTACGCCAGCTCGGTGCCGGGCGTCATGCACGCCTGCGGCCACGACCTCCACCTCGCCGCCCTCGCCGGGGCGACCACGCTGCTGGCCCGTGCGCGTGACGTGTGGCGCGGCACCCTGCTCGTCGTCGGGCAGCCGGCCGAGGAGACGCTGAGCGGGGCGCGGGCCATGCTGGAGGACGGGCTGTACGAGCGGTTCGGCACACCGGACGCCGTCCTCGCCCAGCACACCGCGCCGTTGCCCGCGGGGACGGTGGCCCACGGCCGGGGCCCGGTGATGGCCGGCAGCACGACCCTCGACATCGTCGTCCACGGCCGGGGCGGCCACGCCGGGACCCCGCACCTCGCGGTCGATCCGGTGGTGACGGCCGCCGCGATCGTGCTGCGCCTTCAGGGCGTCGTCTCCCGGGAGACGACCCCGGCCGACCAAGTGGTGCTGACCGTGGGCTCGCTGCGCGCCGGGGAGCGCGGGAACGTCATCCCCGACCGCGCCGAACTCGGCGTCACCGTACGGGCGTTCTCCGATGCGGCGCTGGAGCGGGCCGCCGGCGCGGTCGAGCGGATCGTACGGGGCGAGTGCGCGGCCTCCGGCTGCCCGGACGATCCGGTCGTCAACGTCGCGTCCCGGTCTCCCGCCCTCGTGCCCGACCCCGGCCTCGCCCAGGAACTGCGCGACGTCCACACGGCGGGGCTCGGCGCGGGGCGTGTGACCCACTGGCCGGGCTCGACCGCCACCGAGGACTTCTCCTGGTTCGGGCCGGACGGGGCGGCGCTGCACGGCGGCACCGACGTCCGCACCGCCTACTGGATGCTCGGCGTGACGGGCGCGGCGCAGTGGCGTGCCGCGCTCTCGGGCGGCGGTCCCGTCCCGGCCAACCACTCACCGGAGTTCGCCCCGGACCTCCGGACGTCCCTGCCCACAGGCATCACGGCAATGACCGATGCGGCTCTGCACCTTCTACGGGAGGAACCACCATGAGCACGGATTTTGTCGAAGTGATCGCGGTCCGCAGCGACATGGCGGCGCCCGCGGCGGCGACCACGGCCGTCAGACTCGTGGGGCTGCTTCCCCCGCACTGGGCATGTACGCCGCATGTCGAACGCGACCGGGTCCGGCTGAAGATCCGGCTCGAGGGCACCGGCGGCAGCCGTGCGGTCCGCAAGGCGGTGACGCGGGTGCTCGCGGACAGTGCGCTGCGCGGCTGGCGTGAGGAGGTCCGGAGTGCCTTCCGGGGCTCCGCGCAGGCGGGTGCCGTCGTCAGATCCAGCCCCGCTCACGGGCCAGCAGCGCCGCCTGGGCCCGGCTCGCCGCGCACAGCACCCGCATGAGGTCGGCGACGTGGCGGCGGTAGGTCCGCACGGAGACGCCGAGTTCGCGGGCGCCCGCCTCGTCCTTGCCGACGGAGCACATGAGGACCAGGACGCGTTGCTCGATCTGGGAGAGTCCCTGTGAGGCCGTGTCGTCCGCCGCGTCCGTGCCCATCGGCAGGTCCTCGGCCTGGTCCCAGATCTTCTCGAACAGCGCGATGATGTTGGCGACCAGGCCGCCCTCGTGGGCGAGCAACGCCCCCCGGGAGGTGTCCTCGGGGTCGACGGGGACCATGGCGATGCGGCGGTCGTAGACGAGGATCCGCTCGGTGATGTCCTCGGCGACTCGGATCAGGGCGCCGTGGGAGACCAGTTCGCGCAGGTATCCGACCGTGGGGCCGTGGTCGAGCGCCTTGCGCAGCACGACGCTGCGGATGCGCACGCCACGGCGGAGACATCGCAGGTCGAGCGGGCGGGCCTGCTCGACGTTCTCCGGCTGGAGTTCGGTGTAGGGCTCGACGGAGAGGATCTCGTCCCGGGCGAAGAAGGCGAGGTCCGCGATGCGGCTGCGGACCTGGTCCAGGTCCTCGAGCTGCTCGATGCCGTGCCGGCAGGCGGAGCGCAGCCCCTGCTCGGCCCGCAGGCCGTCGATCACGTGCCGGAACTGGGTGACCCGCTGGAGTTCCTGGTGCAGTTCGTGGAGCCGGATGTCCATGAGCCGGCCCAGCGCGATGTCGGGGTCCATGGGCGAGATGAGCTTCCCGGAGGCCCGGAGGAGCCCGAGCCGGCAGAGCCGGTCCAGCGCGGCCTGCGCAGTCTTGGGGTCGGTGTGCAGCAGCAGCTGGATGTCGTCCGCGGGCGTGCCGGGATTACGAAGGAAGTGCCGGTATATCTCCTCTTCGTCCGGACCGACCCCGAAGGCGGACATCTCATTGGTGCCCACGCTCGGCCCCCTTGTTCCTTGTTCGGCTAGGAAGCAGCGTAGGTGGTCGATGAGCGCCTGTGACCTTTCGGGACGGAATTGTGTACGAGATGTGGTTGAACACCGCACAACCGGCGCGCCCTGCTCCGTCTCCGGCCGGCCCGCGGACCCGGGCGCGGCCCCGGGCTGCCGTGTTCCGGGGAGCCGCGGTGTCCGGTCCCCCGTCCCGGGGAGCGGTCAGGTCAGGACGCGGTCCGGTCGGGGCGCGGTCAGGTCAGGACGCGGTCCGGTCAAGGCGCGGTCAGCCCGCGCCGGTAGCTGCCGGGCGTGGTGCCCTCCCAGCGCGTGAACGCCCGGACGAAGGCGGGCGCCCCGCTCAGCCCCAGCTCATGGGCGATGCGTTCCAGCGTCCGGTCCGTGCTGGCCAGCAGCCGCCGGGCGCGGTCGTGCCGTGCCGCGTCCAGCAGATCGCTCCAGCACGTGCCCTCCTCGCGGAGCAGTCGGCGGAGCGTGCGCTCGCTCAGATGCAGGGCCTCCTGGACGTCCTCGGGCCCCACCCGGTCCAGCGGCGCCTGGTCGAGCCAGCCCCGCACCCGCTGCCGGACGGTGACCGGGGCGGCGAGGCCGGACAGCAGCCGGTCGGCGTGGGCCCGGTGGAGCGCGGCCAGTTCGGGATCGCCCGGGCCGCGGACGAGATCGAGTTCCGGGGTCGCCACGGTGACGGTGTTCCGCTCGGCCCCGAAGCTGACCGGGCACCGCAGGATCCGCTCGTAGGGCGCGAGGTCGCCGATCCGGGCATGGGTGAACGCGACGGCGGCCGGAGCCCAGCGGCGTCCAGCGATCCAGCGGGCAGCGGTGACGGAGGCCGCGACCACGGCCTCGACCTGCTGCGGGTGCATCGCCCCTTCGGGGACGGACGGGCGGTAGACCAGCCGCGAGCGGCGCGCGCCGCGCTCCAGCCGCAGCGCACCGGCCTCGCTGACGAGCGGCAGATAGCGGACGGCCTGGGCGGCCGCCTCCGCCAGGCTGGTGCAGGTGAGGACGAGATGGCCCAGGACGTGCAGGGCGGAGGGCTGCAGGGCGTATCCGATGCGCAGTCCGGTGTGGGGTTGCTCCGTGGGGCCGAGCACCCGGTCCCAGACGCGTCGCACCTCGGAGAAGGGCAGCCGCTCGGCGGAGGAGGCCCAGGCGCCGCCCTCGTACACGCGGGCGTCGGCGCGCACGCCCGCGCCCTGCTGTCCGCGCACGTCCGCACCCTCCTGCCCGCGCGCGTCCGCATCCTCCTGCCCGCGTGCGTCCCCGTCCCCGGCTCCGGCCGGGTCCGGTGCGTCCCCTTCCGGCGCCGCCCCGTTGCTGATCACGGCATTCGCGTACGCAGCAGCGACGGTCGGGGCCTCGGGAGTCCGCATGGCCGTCAGTCAACGTGGTGTGGCCGACGGCGTCAACGGAGTGACCTGCAGAGTCAATGCCCCCGCGCCGCCGCACCGCTAGCGTCTCCCACCCCCGCGGTGCGCCTCGGACGGGCACGCACGCGACGCGCGGGCGAACGACGGCGCTGAAGCGCGCGACGGACGAAGGGTGGAGGCATGGCCGACATGCGGCGCAGGAAGTTCTGGGGCTGGGGCTACGAGGACGAGCAGCCCGGCCGCGCCGAGGTCGAGGAGACCGCCGCGCTGGCCCGCGACATGCTCGGCTTCGGCGACACCGAGGTGCGCACGCCCCCGCGGGCGGAGGACATCCGCCTGCCGGATCCGCGTCTGACGGTGCCCGCCTCCCTCGCCGGAGTCGTCAGCACCGACCCGTACGAGCGCATCCGCCACGCCTACGGCAAGTCCTACCGGGACGTGGTCCGCGCCTTCCACGGCGAGTTCCCCAATCCGCCGGACCTCGTCGCCCTCCCGTGCGACGAGAAGGAGACGGCGGCCGTCCTGGAGTGGTGCGCGGAAGCCGGCGCAGCCGTGATCCCCTACGGCGGGGGCACCAGCGTGACCGGCGGCGTGGAGCCGCTGGTCGGCGACGCCTACACCGGGACGGTCACCCTGGACCTGGGCCTGCTCTCCGGCGTGGTGGACGTGGACTCCGGATCGGCTTCCGCCCGCATCCTGGCCGGTACCACGCTCCCCGACGCCGACGCCCAGCTCAAGCCGCACGGGATGACGCTGCGCCACTACCCGCAGTCGTACGCGCACGCCACCGTGGGCGGTTCGATCGTCACGCGGGCCGGAGGCCACTACGCCACCGGCCGGACCCACATCGACGACTTCGTGCAGTCCGTCCGCGCGCTCACCCCGACCGGTCCGTGGGAGAGCCGCCGCCTCCCGGCGTCGGGCGCGGGCCCGAGCCCGGACCGGATGCTGATCGGCTCGGAGGGTGTCCTGGGCGTGGTCACCGAGGCGTGGCTGCGCGTCCAGGACCGTCCGCGGTACCGCGCCTCCGCGAGCGTGCGCCACCGGACGTTCGCGGAGGGCGCCCGCGCCGCCCGGGCGGTGGTGCGCTCCGGTCTGCAGCCCGCCAACTGCCGTCTGCTCGACCCGCGCGAGGCCCTGCTGAACGGCGCGGGCGACGGCACCCACGCCGTCCTCATCCTGGGCTTCGAGTCGGCGTACCACCCGCAGGAGACGCTGCTCTCCCAGGCGCTGGAGTGCGTACGCGAGCACGGCGGTGAACTCGCCGGAGAGCCCCGGATCAGCCGTCCGGAGGCGGCGGAACAGCGGAGCGGCCCGGCTCCCGAACAGCAGTGGAAGGACGGCTTCCAGGCCGCGCCGTATCTGCGGGACACCCTCGTGGCCGCCGGCATCCTGGTGGAGACGTTCGAGACGGCGGTGACCTGGAACCGCTTCGGTGAACTCGACGAGGCCGTGCTGCGGGCGGCGCACGAGGCAGCCGAGGAGGTCTGCGGCACCGGCGTCGTCAACCGGCGGCTCACGCACGTCTACCCCGACGGCGCCGCCGTCTATTACACCGTCCTGGCCCCGGCACGCCGCGGCAGCGAGACGGCGCAGTGGGACGCGGTCAAGGCGGCCGTCTCCGAGGCGATCCTGAACACGGGCGGCACCATCACCCACCACCACGCCGTGGGCCGCGACCACATGCCCTGGTACGAACGCCAGCGCCCCGACGCGTTCGCCGCGGCCCTCAACGCGGTGAAGGGGGAGCTCGACCCGCACCGGATCCTCAACCCTGGCGTTCTGCTCCCGGCACCGCTCCTGGCCGGCCACCCGGCCGCCGAGAGCGTCACGAGGACTCGACGGCTGCCTTGATGCGGTTGCCGAAGGCGGGTGCGTCCTTGCGGGCGGCGCTCAGGGCGAGGCCGACGAGGAGCTTGCCGATGCCGTGGCCCTCGAGTTCGTTGAAGATGCGGACGCGGGTCCTGCCCGGGCCCACGGACTCGAGGTCGTAACCTCCCTCGCGGGCGGTCACGATGTTGTGGGAGATCTCCGTCCAGCGGATCGTCCGGGGTGCCTCGAACCCGCTGATCCGGAACTCCCGGCCGGTGGTCATCCCGGCGTCCTTGACCTTGCTCCGGTAGACGGTGCCGACACCGGTCGGGCCGTCGGTGGTCTTCGCCATCTCCAGCACTCTGGGGCTGAACTTGGGGTCGTTCTCGCCGTCGGCGAGGAAGGCGAAGACCTCCTCGATGGAACGGTCGATCTCGACGGTCGCCTCGAACTGCCCGGCCATGACTGCTCCCTGTTCGCATGTGGGGTCGGTGACGTGCGGCATCGTCGCAGACGGCTCCCGAGAGACCCGGGAGTTCGGCCGGGGACACCCGGAGGTCCACCATGACGGCGGCGCCTCCGGGTGCCCGGTACCTCTTCCGTAGGGCGGCTCAGAGCATGACGTGCTTGACCTGGGTGTAGTCCAGCAGGCCCGCCATCGACAGATCGCTTCCGTAGCCGGAGTGCTTGACGCCGCCGTGCGGCATCTCGGACACGGTGGTGCCGTGGGTGTTCACCCAGACGATCCCGGTGTCCAGGGCGCGGCTGGCGCGCATGGCGCGGTCGAGCCCGGTGGTCCACACGCTGGCCGCGAGGCCGTACCGTACGCCGTTGGCCAGCCGCAGCGCCTCGTCCTCGGCCGCGAACCGCTGCACGGTGACGACGGGGCCGAAGATCTCCTCCTGCACGATCTCGTCGTCCTGGCGGAGGCCGGCGACGACGGTCGGCTGGTGGAACCAGCCCGGCCGGGCCGGCGAGGAGCCGCCGGTGACGACCTCGGCGTGTGCGGGCAGACGGCCCAGCAGCTCCTGCACCGACGCCAGTTGCACGGCGTTGTTGAGGGGCCCGTAGTCCGCGGACTCCCCCGGTGCCCCCGTCCGCAGCTTCTCGGCGTGGGCGGTGAACGCGGCGAGGAACGCGTCGTGGACGGCGTCGTGCACCAGGAAGCGGGTGGGCGCGGTGCAGTCCTGTCCCGCGTTGTAGTAGGCGACGGCCGCCAGGTCCGCGGCCGTGGCCTCCAGGTCGGCGTCCTCGTGGACGATGACGGGCGCGTTGCCGCCCAGCTCCAGATGGACCCGCTTGAGGTCCGCCGCCGCGGCGGCCGCGACCTCCCGCCCAGCCCGTACGCTGCCGGTGACCGCGATCAGGCGCGTGGCCGGGTGTCCGGTCAGGGCGCGGCCGGTGTCGCGGTCGCCGCACACGACGTTGAGCACGCCGGGCGGCAGGTGCTCGGCCGCGATCCGCGCGAGGAGGGAGGCGGACGCGGGCGTGGTGTCGGCCGGCTTCAGCACGGAGGTGTTCCCGGCGGCGAGCGCCGGGGCGATCTTCCACACCGCCATCATCAGCGGGTAGTTCCACGGGGTGATCTGGGCGCAGACCCCGACGGGTTCGCGGCGGAGCAGCGAGGTGCGGCCCTCGGTGTACTCGGCGGCTGCCGCGCCCGGAAGATTGCGGGCCGCCCCGGCGAAGTAGCGGACGGTGTCGACGATGGCGGGCAGTTCGTCGTCGCGGAACCGCTCCGGCGGCTTGCCCGTGTCGCCGACCTCCGCCGCCACCAGTTCCTCGACGTGCTCCTCCATGGCGTCGGCGATGCGCAGCAGAGCCTGCTGGCGCAGCGCCGGTGTGGTCACGGACCAGTGCTCGTACGACGCCGCGGCGACGGCGCACGCGTGGTCGACGTCGGACTGGTCCGACCGGGGCGCGCTGCGGTGGGTCTCGCCGGTGGCGGGGTCGACGAGGTCCATGACGGCGCCGGAGTTGGCGGGCAGGTCGGCTCCGCCGATGTGGTTGAGGACGGCGGTGGGCGGGACGCCGGGCGGGGTGGTGTCAGCCACGGTTCAGCGCCTCCTTCGCGGCGGCGCGGCCGGTGCGGACCGCGCCCTCCATGTATCCGGCGACCCACTGGTCGGAGCCGCAGACGTAGAAGGGCGGTTCATGGGTGCCGTGCAGGGGGCCGACGGCCATGACGTCGCCGGGGGTCCACTGGGTCACATAGCCCTGGGTCCACGGGTCGGTGCCCCACAGGCGCAGGTACGAGGCGAGCGGTTTGTGCGCCTCGGCGCCGTAGAGGCGGGCGATGTCGTCGAGCAGTTCGTCCTCCCTGAGGTGGGTGGGCATGCCGAGCAGCACGCCGTAGCGCTCGGGCGGGATGAGGGCGGAGAGGATGCCGGTGTTCTGCGGCCAGGTGCTGCCGAGCACGCCTTCGCACTCCGAGAGGCCGTTGAGGTCCTGCAGACGCCAGAAGGGGTGCTCGTACGCGGCGACGAACTTGGCCGTGACCGCGTGCCGTTGACGCCGCAGCGAGGCCAGGCGCTCGTCGGAGACCCCGGTGACGGACAGCGAGCGGAACGGGCCGGCGGGCAGCGCGCTGACGACGGCGCCGGCGCGGAAGGACTCGCCGCTCACCAGGCGTACGGTGCAGCCGCCGGGACGGACGTCGACCGCGGCGACCGGCGAGCCGAGACGGACCCGGTGGCCCAGCCCTTCGGCCATGCGCAGCGCGACCGTGGCCGAGCCCTCGGCGACGCGCAGGCCCTCCCAGTCGTCGTAGTCGTAGTGCCGGCCTCCGGGCACGGCCGCGTTCTTGCGGAGGGCGGCCAGCAGCGAGGTGCGCTCCAACGAGCCGCTGGCCAGGGCGAGTTGGCCGATCTCCCAGAGGCGTACGACGGCGTGGGTGGCGCCTTCCGAGCGCAGCCAGGCACCGACCGAGACGCGGTCGAGGGCCGCCGCGTCGGGGTGCGACCACGGGTCGTCGGGGTCGACGCTGCGGGCAAGGGCGACGAAGGCGGCGGTGACGCGCTGGTGGCGGACCTCGTCGCCGGGGCCGAACCAGTGGGGCGGCTCGTCGGCCGAGATGCCCTCCGGGGTGGCGCGGGCCATGTTGCCGGGCTCGGCGACGTAGCTGGGGACGAGGGTGAGGCCGAGTTCCGCGGCCAGTTCGAGATAGGCGGTGTGGGCGCGGCCGACGACTTCTCCGCCGAGCTGGACGAGCCGGCCGTCGGGCAGGACGGCCTGTTCGACCCGTCCGCCGACCCGGTCGCGGGCTTCCAGGACGAGCACATCGGCTCCGCCGGCGACCAGGTCGCGCGCGGCCGACAGGCCGGCGAGCCCGGCGCCGAGCACGATGACATCGTGATGCATGGGGCGTTCCTACGGTTGCGTGGAGAGCGGGAGCGGGCACGGCCGCGGAGGGCCGCGGCCCGGGACGTCGGGTCCGGGTCGGTCGCCGGGGCGCGGCCCGGGCGGGCGGGAGCCTGAGGGGCCCGCCCGCCGCGGGACCGCGCGTCCCTTCGATCGGGAGAACGGGCCGTCAGTCGAGGACCAGGCAGTGCTCGGGCTTCCAGCCGATCTGGACGTCCTCGCCGCCGCTCCAGCGGTCCTCGTTCCGCGACCGGTCGGTGTTCTGCTCCAGGACCGACACCGTGACGCCGGGGGCGAGGTCGATGAGGTACGTGGTGGTCGGGCCGGAGTAGACGGTCTCGCGGACCACACCGTTGAGCAGGGTCATGCCGGGCTCGAAGTCGGAGAGCCAGATCTTCTCCGGCCGCACCGACAGGCTGACGCTGCCGCCCTCGGTGAGACCGTCGCGGGCGCCGACGGGGAACGCGGCTCCGCCCTCGAGGACGACCTCACCGGAACGGTACGTGCCGGGCACGAGGTTGGAGGTGCCCATGAAGGAGGCCACGAACCGGGTCGCCGGGCGCTCGTAGACGTCCTCCGGCGTCCCGCACTGCTCGACATGGCCCTCGTTCATCACCGCCACGCGGTCGGACATGGTCAGCGCCTCGTCCTGGTCGTGGGTGACGAAGATGAACGTGATGCCGACCTCGCGCTGGATCTGCTTGAGCTCGACCTGCATCCGGCGGCGGAGCTTGAGGTCGAGCGCCGCCAACGGCTCGTCCAGGAGCAGGACTTGGGGGCGGTTGACCAGCGCGCGGGCCAGGGCGACGCGCTGGCGCTGGCCGCCGGAGAGGGTGCGCGGCTTGCGCTCGGCCAGCCCGTCGAGCTGGACGCGCTCCAGCATGGTGTGGACCCGCTCGCGGATCTCGCCGCGGGCGATGCCCTTCCGCTTCAGCCCGAAGGCCACGTTGTCGGCGACCGACAGGTGGTCGAAGAGGGCGTAGCTCTGGAAGACGGTGTTGACGTCGCGCTTGTCGGGCGGGAGCGCCGTCACGTCCTCGCCGCCGAGCAGGATCGTCCCGCCGGTGGGGTCGGTGAAGCCGCCGATCATGCGCAGCGTGGTGGTCTTGCCGCAGCCGGAGGGGCCGAGGAGGGAGAAGAACTCGCCGGGGGCGATGTCCAGGGTGAGGTCGTGGACCGCGTACGAGTCCCCGTAACTCTTGCTGACGGTGTCCAGCCGGACGGCGGGTGCTGTGTCCATGGGTGTCACTTCCCGGAGAGCAGATCGAGGCCGCCGCGACGGCCGAAGAGGCGTGGGATGGCCAGGGCCAGGGCGATGAGGCCGATGGAGCCGGCCAGCATCAGGGTTCCGACCGCGTTGATGGTGGGCTGCACGCCGAACCGGATCGCGGAGTAGATGCGCACGGACAGCGGCTGGGGGTCCACGCCGGTGGTGAAGTACGCGAGCACGAAGTCGTCGAAGACGAGGGCGAAGATGAGCACCGCGGAGGCGAGGATGCTCGGGAGCAGGGCGGGCAGGGTGACCAGGCGCAGGGCCTGCCAGCGGGTCGCCCCGAGGTCCATCGCGGCCTCCTCCACCTCCGGGTTGAGGGCGGCGATGCGGGAGCGCAGGATCACCGTCACGTAGGAGATGGAGAAGGTGATCTCCGCGAGCATCACGGTGCCGGTGGAGAGGGTGATGCCCATGCCCTTGAAGAGCAGCATCGCGGCGACACCGGTGACGATCTCCGGGGTGACGAGGGGGACGAGCATGATCAGTCCGGCCAGCGATCCGAACCTGCTGCGGGAGCGGACCATGCCGAGCGCCAGGGCGACGCCGAGGATCAGGGAGCCGGCCATGGCGACCAGGGAGACCTGGAGGCTCATGCCGAGCGAGTCGATCAGGGCGTCGTCGGCGAAGAAGTCCTTGTACCAGCGGAAGCTGAAGTCCTTGAAGACGGTCAGCGACTTCTGGGAGTTGAAGGAGAAGAGGACGACGACGCCGATGGGTATGTAGAGCAGCGCGAAGAAGGCGGCCGTGACGCCCATGGCGAATCGGGGCTTGCGGTCGGTGCCGCGGCGCCGGTGCTTGCCCGGCGGGCGGGGGGTCGCGGGGCGCGCCGCGGGCCCGCTGTCGGTCGCGTCGTGGTGGGGCCGGGTGGCCTGGCGTACGGTCATTGCGCCGCCTCCGCTTCGTCCTTGCGGGTGCGGCGCAGGTAGCCGAGCATCCCGATGAACAGCACGGCCATCATCAGCATCGTGAGGGCCGAGCCCAGCGGCCAGTTCTGCCCCTGGAAGAACTTGTCCTGGATCAGGTTGCCGATCATGATCTGGTCGGGGCCTCCCATGAGCTGGGCGCTGACGAAGTCGCCCATGGCGGGCAGGAAGACGAGGACGGCGCCGGCCGCGGCCCCCTGGCGGGTGGCGGGCAGGGTCACGAAGAAGAAGGTGCGCAGAGGGCCGCCGTAGAGATCGCGTCCGGCTTCGATCACGGAGACGTCCATGCGCTCCAGCGCCGCGTACAGCGGGATGATCATGAAGACGACGAAGCCGTAGACGAGGCCGAGGATGACGCCGGGGCCGGTCTGCAGGATGTGGGTGTCGTCCCCCGCGAGCCCGACGGAGCGCAGGGCCTTCAGCAGGGGGCCGTCGTCGGAGAGGACGACGGACCAGCCGTACATCCGCACCAGGTAGTTGGCGAAGAACGGGACGACGATCGCGGCGATCAGCAGGTTCTTGAAGCGGCCGCCGTACATGGCGATGGCGTAGGCGACCGGGTAGGCGACGACCAGGCAGATGGCGCAGGTGGCCAGCGCGTAGCCGAGGGAGCGGATCAGCACGTCGCGGTAGGCGGGGTCGGCCAGCGCCGTGATGTTGTCCAGGTTGAACCCGAAGCGCGGGTTCCCCAGGGGGTCGGTGGTGCCGACGGCGAGCGTGGCCACCAGCGCCAGGGAGGCGATGAGGAACCCGATCATCCAGAGGGTGCCTGGCACCATGAGCCAGGTCCACAGCCGCGCACTCGCGGCGGCGTGTCCGGTGCGGGGGCGGGCGGCCCCGCGGTCTTTCGTGGATCGATCCATGTCAGCCGGCCTTCACGTGGGTCCAGGCGGTATCACGGGCCTGCTCGTCCGCGGCGCTGCCGTTGCGGAAATAGAGGTCGGCCTTGAGATCGTCGGCGGAGACGATGCACTCGGGGAACTGCTCGACGATCGCGGCGTAGGTGTCCTCGGTGCCGGCGACCGGCATCGGGTAGCCGATGTACTCGATGTTCTTCTTCACGTTCTCCG
This sequence comes from Streptomyces sp. NPDC047108, assembly GCF_040643575.1. NCBI lineage: Bacteria > Bacillati > Actinomycetota > Actinomycetes > Kitasatosporales > Streptomycetaceae > Streptomyces > Streptomyces sp. NPDC047108. The sequence goes on along the minus strand of NZ_JBEYUP010000012.1, from coordinate 31,590 downwards.
GGCGGAGCATGTAGTTGATGAAGAGCATCGCCGTCCCGGGGTGCCGGGCGTTGGCGGGGATGGCGTAGCAGTCGGAGTTGAGGGGAGCGCCTTCCTTCGCGACCTCGAATCCGAAGAGGTCAGGCTTCTTGGCCTGGCTCAGCATGGTGGCCATGTCGCCCGACCACGCCTGCGTCATCGTGGCGTTGCCGTTGAGCAGGTTGTTGTAGCTGTCGCTGGAGAAGCCGCGCAGATGGGGGCGGAGGCTCTGCAGGGAGTCGGTGATGCGGTCGAGGTCGTCCTGGTCGCTCGTACCGAGATCGAGGCCGAGCTTGAGGGCACCCATGCCGAGCACCTCGTCGCGGTCGTCGAGGACGAAGACCCGGCCGCTGGCCCGCTTGTTCCACAGGTCGCTCCAGGACCCTTCGAGATCGTCGCCGATCCGGTCCTTACGCCAGCCGATGCCTGTCTTGTACATGGTGAAGGGGACGGTGTGCGCCGAGCGCTTGTCGTACCAGGGGTCCGCGAAGTAGTCGTAGCGGTCGAAGATCCGGTCGGCGTTGTCGAGCCGTGAGTGGTCGATCCGCCGCAGCAGGTTGCCGTCGGCCAGGCGCTGGGCCCATTTCGCGGTGGGGAAGATGATGTCGTAGCGGTTGCCGGCGTTGAGCTTGGCGACCATGCCTTCCATGGAGTCGTAGTTCGACTGGACGACCTTGACGCCGTACTCCTTCTCGAAGCCCTCGAAGACCTCGGGGGAGACGAAGTCGGCCCAGTTGAAGTAGACGAGATCGCCGTCGGGCCTGACCTTGATCGGCCGGTCCGGGTCTCCGTTGGCGGCGGGATCCTTGGGAAGGAAGCCGCAGCCCGCCAGGGTGAGGCCGACCGTCGCGGCGCTGCCGCTCAGGAAGGCGCGTCGTGACAGTGGTGGTGCCTCGGGGGACATCGGTGGTCCTCTCCGTAGGGGGCAAGCACTGATTCAGGGCGTGGTCGGCGCTGCACGGATGCCCTGGATCCGTGCTCGACCTTCTGGCCACCGGACGGTGGTATGCGCAGTGCCGTACGGGTACGGCCTAACGGGGAGCGGGTCATCGCTCACGCACCGTCGAGATCGGCCCGGATGCGACCGGCGAACCAGCCGACCGCCGCCTCACGCCGTGACAGAGGCCCCGGTTCGAAGCCTGGCGTCGTCAGCCCATTCTGCACACGGCTCACGAGTTCGACATCCTCGTCATTGGTGATCCACCCGATATGGATGTTGAGCCGTCGGGCGATCCGGGTGCGCAGGCTCGCACCGCGGCGCGTGTAGAAGGCGCCGGGCACGGCCACGCGGTCGACCGCCGTGGGGATGGCGGTCCATGCGAGCACATGGTCGGGATAGAAGTCGATGAGGGTGTTGGGGTAGATCACGGCGTACCGCCAGACCCTCCGGTCGGCCTCGGTCAGGCCGGGCATGGGGGTGGCCAGGCGCTGGTAGGCGCGCTCGGTCCAGTTGGACGAGGGCTTGTCCCGCAGCGGCGACGCGAAGAGCACGTAGTTCTCGTGGATCTCGCTGGTGTAGCTCTGGTAGTCCAGCAGTCTCATGAGGCCGGGGTGTGCCACCGGGACGTGATAGCCCTCGAGGTAATTGTCGATGGCGACCTTCCAGTTGGCGTTCTGCTCCTCGGCGCCGGCCAGGTCGTGGATCCGGGCGCGGCCCAGGGGCTCGAGGTCGGCGCCCGCGTAGTGGCCGATCGCCTCGGCGAGCCCGGCGCACTGCTCGGCGAGCGGTACGGCGTCGGGGTCGAGGTTGGCGAAGACGAAGCCGAGGAAGGACTCGACGCGGACGGGGAACAGGCCGAGCTTCGGCTTGTCGAGGCACGGGATCTGCCGGGCCTCCGGCGCGCCGACCAGGCGTCCGTCGAGCTTGTACGTCCAGCCGTGGTAGGGGCAGCGGATCGCCTTGCCGGACGGTTCCGGGCTGGTGACGAGCCGGGTTCCGCGGTGCCGGCAGACGTTGAGGTGGCCGGCGAGGCCGCCGTCCTCGGTGCGGACGACGAGCACCTCGCGGTCGGCGACGCGGGCCGCCAGGCGGGCTCCCGCCTCCGGGAGGTCGGACTCGTGGCACACGAGCTGCCACGACTTCGCGAAGATGTCCCGGGTCTCGGCGGGGACGAGGTCCGGATCGGTGTAGTAGCGGGCCGAGAGGGCCTCCCCCGGTGTGGCCTGCGTCGGCGGCGCTAGGGGGGCTTGGGGCTGCATCGGTTACTCCTCCATGCCGCACGGGCGATAGGTGCTGAGGCGGCCCAAGGGCGAGTCGCGGGGCCGGGATGTGCACCGGAGACCGCGCTAACTAATTGGTCAGTCAGATTGCGGGTGGGTTTCCGCACTGTCAAGACTTGTGAACTGACTAATTGGTTAGTTAGTCTACTCGCCACAAGCTGCCCCCCGGCGTGCCCATGGCGAACCGGCCGGCAGCCCCGGGCCCACCCATCACCCGGGTCATTTCTCACTCCCACATCGCGCCGGACCGCACCGGCACCCACATCCCCAAGCGAGCCCCACCGCGCCGCACCGCCCGAGGCGGCGGCCCGCGGAGAAGGCTCCCCCACCTCATCCCGGAGGCACGCATGAGCGGTCGTCGGAGTCTGGTCTGGCTCGGGCTCACCCCCGAACCGGAGCGGGAGTTGCCGTCCACGGTCGCCGTCCTGCGCAGGCCCGGACACCCCGCCCCGGCCCGGCCGGACCTGGCAGCCGCCGAACGGCGCCGCGTGGAGAAGCTGATCCTCCACGGCACCGAGCGGAGCTGGCTCCGCTACCTCGCCGAGGTCACCGATCTCGTCACGTCCGTCGCCGACGGGTCCTCCCACGGCGACCCGGGGGCCGCGCTGGTCGCCGGAGAGGTGGTCCTGGACCACCACCGCATGCTCATCGGCCTGCCCGGCCCCGGCTACGGCCGGACCGAGGAGGACCGCAGGGCCCTCGAATCGGCGGTGCGGATCCTGCGCACCCAGGCACGCGACGGAGGCCGGGGATGACCGGGATCCAGACCCTGATGCCCGACGGGCCGCCCGGCCTGCTCGGCACGGACCCGGCCGCGACGGAGAGCGCCGCGGCCTATGCGGAGGCGGGCGGCTACGCCGACACCCTCACCCCCGACCGGCTCCTGGAACGGCTCTCCGAGTGCGGTCTGCGCGGCCGCGGCGGCGCCGGCTTCCCCGTCGCCGTGAAGCTCCGCACCGTACGCGACGCCGGCGGCAGCCCCGTCGTCGTCGCCAACGGCGAGGAGGGCGAGCCCGGTTCGGCCAAGGACCGCTGGCTGCTGCGCGCCCGCCCCCACCTCGTCCTGGACGGTCTCGCCCGCGCCGCGGCGATCACCGGCGCCCGTACCGCGTACGTCTACGTCTCGGATCCGGCCGCCGCCGAGCGCGTCAAGGCGGCGCTGGGCGAGTGGACGCACGACGTGCCCGTCGAGGTGGTCGAGACCGCCCACACCTACGTCGCCGGCGAGGAGACCGCGGTGGTCCGCCGGATCGACGGCGGCCCCGCCCTGCCCACCTCCAAGCCGCCCCGCCCGTACCAGGAAGGCGTCGGAGGCCGGCCGACGCTGGTCTCCAACGTCGAGACGCTCGCCCGGATCGCGCTCATCGCGGCCCGGCCGGACGAGCGGGGCCACCGGACGAGCCGGTCGACGCTGCTCACCCTCTCCAGCGGCACGGCACGGCCCCTGCTCACCGAGGCGCCGTACGGCACGACGCTGCGGACCCTCGCCGAGGCCCAGGGCACCCCGGACGCGCGCGGCGCGCTCATGGGCGGCCTCTTCGGCGGGCTGATCGGCGGGGACTCCCTGAACCTCCCGCTCGACCCCACCACCCTCACCGCGGCCGGTACGTCGCTGGGCTGCGGAGCCATCCGCTTCCTCGGCCCGGGAGAGTGCCCCGCATCCGTCGCCGCCGACGCGGTCGACCACCTCGCCGCCGAAAGCGCGCGCCAGTGCGGCATCTGCGTCGCGGGCACGTCCTCGATCAGCACCACCCTGGCCGCCCTCGCCACGGGCAAGGCCGACGACGACGCCCCCGACAAACTCCTGCGCTGGTCCTCCAGCCTGCCCGGGCGCGGAGCCTGCGGCCTGCTGGACGCGTCCGCCGGCACGGCGGGCAGCCTGCTGCGCATCTTCCCGTCGCTGGTGCGCTCGCATCTGGACGGTCCCTGCCCGGGATGCGCCTCCTCCCCTCCCGACGGCCGGCGCCTCGTCGTACCCGTCCCGAAGATCACCGGGATCCGCTCACCCGAAGCGCGGATCCCCCGTCCCTCCCCCGCGCCGTAGCGAAAGGACCGACCGTGAAGCTGCTGCTGGATTCCACACGCTGCCAGGGCTACGGCCTCTGCCAGGAGCCCGTGCCCGACCTCATCGAGCTGGACGAGTTCGGCTACGCGAACATCGTCTCCCGGGACGTGCCGCCCGGGGACGAGGACGCGGCCCGCGCCGCCGTCGAGGCCTGCCCCAACTCCGCACTCCGGCTGGAGAAGTGACATGGGCCGCGACCTGACGGCGCTCTTCGACCCCAAGTCCGTGGCCGTCCTCGGTGCCAGCGACGACCCGGCGAAGTACGGCCACGCGGTGGCGGCGCAGGCCCTGCGCGCCCCTGACCGCCGCCCCGTCCACCTGGTGAACCGCCGCGGCGGTACGGTCCTGGGCCGCACCGCCGCCACCTCGCTCACCGAGATCGGCGAACCCGTCGACCTGGTGGTGATCTCGGTCCCCGGCCCCGGGTTCGAGGCCGCCGTCGACGACGCCCTGACCTGCGGGGCCCGGGCCATCGTCGGGATCACGGCAGGCTTCGCCGAGACCGGCGCCGCCGGGCTCGCCCGGCAGCGCGCCGTGGCCGACCGCGTACAGGCCGCCGGTGCGGTCCTCGTCGGGCCCAACTGCCTGGGCATCGCGGACAACACGACCGAGCTGTACCTCGCGTCGGACTCCTTCGCGCCCGGCGGCATCGCCCTGCTCAGCCAGAGCGGCAACCTCGCGCTCGAACTCCAGCTCCGCTGCGCCCCGCACGGTCTGGGCTTCTCCCGCTTCGTCTCGCTCGGCAACCAGGCCGACGTCACCCTCGTCGACCTCGTCGAGGACTGCGCCCGTCACGACGACACCCGGGCCATCGCCGTCTACGCCGAGGACTTCGGCGAGGGGCGCGCCTTCGCGGAGGCCGCCGCGGCGGCGGGCAAGCCCGTCGTGCTGCTCACGGCGGGGCGCGGCTCAGCCTCGGCGCGCAGCGCCCAGTCGCACACCGGGGCGCTCACCACGTCCGCCGACGTCGTCGCCGCCGCGTGCCGGGACGCCGGGGTCGAACTCGTCGCCACGCCGCGGGAGATGGTGGTCGTGCTGGCCGCGCTCGCGGGTGCGCGCCGTTCGGCGGGGCGGCGCACCGCGGTGTTCACCGACGGCGGTGGCCACGGCGTCATCGCCGCCGACGCCGCCGAGGCCGCGGCCCTGTCCGTCCCCGAGTTCGGCCCCGACACGCAGGCGCGGCTCAAGTCCGTGCTGTGGGAGCAGTCGGCGGTCGGCAACCCGGTCGACCTGGCCGGGATGGGCGAGCAGAACCCCCGCTCGTACGCGGACACCGTCGGCGGGCTGATGGCCTCCGAGGAGGTCGACGCCGTGCTGATGACGGGCTACTTCGGCGGCTACGCGGCGGCGGGCAGTGGTCTCGGCGGCGGCGGGATGGCGCTCGCCGAAGGTGAGCGGGAGGCGGCGCACGAGATCGTCGCCCACCGTACGTCGACGGGCAAGCCGCTGGTCGTGCAGTCGATGTACCCGCAGTCGCCGACCTGCCGGACGCTGTCCGCCGCCGGGATCCCGGTGTTCGACGCGACCGAGGACGCGGCGCGGGCGCTGGCCGCGCTGACGACGGAGGAGCGTCTCGACCGCCCCGGTGTCGCCGCGCTACCCCCGGCCGCGGATCCTCTCCGCGACCCCGGCTACCACGGGGTGCGGGCGCTGCTCACCGAAGCCGGGGTCCCCTTCCCCCCGGCCCGCGAGATCAGCACCGAGGCCGAACTGCTCGCCGCCGCCGAGGAGTTCAACGGCCCGTACGTCCTCAAGGCCCTCCACGTCCTGCACAAGTCCGACGCCGGCGGGGTCGCGCTGCGGCTGGACGGCACCGAGCAACTGCTGGACGCGTACCGGACGATGCACGCCCGGCTGGGCGCGCCGTCGTACTCGGTCGAGGCGATGGCGGACCTCTCGGACGGACTGGAACTGATCGTCGGCGTGAACCGCGACCCGCGGTTCGGTCCGGTCGCCATGGTCGGTCTCGGCGGCGTCCTCACCGAGACGCTCCGCGACGTGGCCTTCTCCCTCGCCCCGGTGCCCGCGTCCCGCGCGGTGCATCTGCTGTGGAGTCTGCGCTCCTCGGCGCTCCTCGGAGGGGTGCGCGGGCGACCGGCCGTGGACGTGGCCGCCGCCGCGGACGTCATCGCCCGCATCACCGACGTCGCCGCCGCGCACCCGGAGATCGCGGAACTGGAGGTCAATCCGCTGCTCGTCCGCCCCGACGGCGTCCTCGCCCTGGATTCCCGCGCCGTACTCGGCTGACCGCGTCCCCGCAGGGCCCCGCCCTGCAGACGGTCTCCCGTCCGTCCCCCGCATCTCCCCCTTGCCCCCGGAAAGGACCCCGCATGGACTTCCGCTACACCCCCGAGCAGGCCGACCTCAAAGCGCGCGCGGCCGCCTACACCCGGCTGCTGATGACCTACGAGAACCAGGCCGAGGAGGCGGGCGGCCCGCTGCCCGCCGACACGGTGCGCGAACTGACCCGCGCCGCGATCGACGCCGGTGTGTTCGCCATCAACATGCCCGCGAAGTGGGGCGGTCCGGGGCTGTCCCTCCTCGACCAGGTCATCGTCGAGGAGGAGTTCGGCAAGGCCACCAACTGTCTCTGGGACATCCCCTGGCGGCCCGCCAACGTCCTGGCCTACGGCACGGAGGAGCAGCGGGAGAAGTATCTGCTGCCGGTGATCCGGGGCGAGCGGTTCGACGCGTTCGCGGTGACCGAGCCGGGGGCGGGCTCGGACCCGTCGTCGGGCACGAGCACGGCCACCCGTACCGACGGGGGCTGGCTCCTCAACGGCGAGAAGTGGTTCGTGACGTGCGGCGACATCGCCGACTTCCTGCTCGTCCAGGCGGACGCGGGACCGGAGAAGGCCGCCACCCTCTTCTTCGTCGACAAGCAGGCACCGGGCGTGGAGATGACGCGGCTGCCCCGCTTCATGCACAACGCCGTGAACGGGCACCCGGAGTTCACGTTCAGCGATGTCTTCGTCCCGGACGAGGACGTGCTCGGCGGGGTCGGCAACGGCTACGAACTGACCAAGGAGTGGTTCACCGACGAGCGGCTGATGATCGCCGCCCGCACCATCGGCGCCGCGGAGCGCGCCCTGGAGCTCGCCCGCGACTGGGCGGTCGAGCGCAAGCAGTTCGGCACCCGGATCGCCGACTTCCAGCTCGTCCAGGGCATGTTGGCCGACTGCGCCGTCGACATAGCCGTCAACCGCGCCTACACCCACCAGGTCGCGTGGGAGGCCGACCAGCCGAACACCGATGCCAAGACCCTCCACGCCAAGGCCTCGACGGCCAAGCTCGCGGCGAGCGAAGCGGCGGGCCGCGTCATCGACCGCTGCGTCCAGATCTTCGGCGGACGCGGCTACGACCGCTCCTACCCCGTCGAGCGCATGTACCGCGAGTTGCGCGTCGACCGCATCTGGGAGGGCACCTCCGAGATCCAGCGCCTCATCATCGCCAACGAGCTGATCAAGCGCGGCACCCGGGCCCTCGCGCTGCCCACCTCCTGAAACCGCCCCCCGCTTCCGTCCCCGCTCACCCACACCGAACCCGCGAGGAATGACATGGACTTCCGTCTCACCCCCCGTCAGGAGGAACTCCGGAGCGCCGCACGCGGTCTCACCGAGTTCATCATGAAGTACGAGCTCGACTGCGAGGAGAACAACGGTCTCACCCCGCAGGCGCACGCCGAGATCCGCGACGCCGTTCTGGAGAGCGGGCTGCAGGCGATCAACATGCCCACCGAGTGGGGCGGCGCCGGGCTCACGATCCTGGAGCAGGCCACCGTCCAGGAGGCGCTCGGCCGGCTGACCGGCGCGCTGTGGGACATGGTGTGGCGCCCGGCGAACGCGCTGCGCTTCTGCACGCCCGAGCAGCGCGAGCGGTTCCTCGTCCCCGTCATCCGGGGCGCGCGCCGCGACTGCTACGCCGTGACCGAGCCGGGCGCGGGCTCCGACCCGCAGAACCTGGAGACGACCGCGACGCGCAACGACCGCGGCTGGGTGCTGAACGGCGAGAAGTGGTTCGTGACCGTCGGCGACCACGCCGACTTCATGATCGTGCTGGCCGCGGCCGGCGAGGACAAGGAGCCGACGCTCTTCCTCGTCGACAAGGAGACCCCGGGCATCGAGATGACCCGCGTGCCCCGGTTCATGCACACCTTCGTCTACGAGCACCCCGAGTTCACCTTCACCAACGTGCAGGTCGGTGAGGACGCGGTGCTCGGAGGCGTGGGCAACGGCTACGACATCACGCGCTCCTGGTTCACCGAGGAGCGGCTGATGATCGCCGCCCGCACCATCGGCGCGGCCGAGCGGGCTCTGGAGCTGGCCCGCGACTGGGCGGTGGAGCGCAAGCAGTTCGGCACCCGGATCGCCGACTTCCAGCTCGTCCAGGGCATGTTGGCCGACTGCGCCGTCGACATCGCCGTCAACCGGGCCTACTTCCACCAGGTGGCCTGGGAGGCGGACCAGCCCGACGCCGACCGCAAGAAGCTGCACGCCAAGGCGGCCGTGGCCAAGCTCGCGGCGAGTGAGGCGTCGGGACGCGTCATCGACCGCTGCGTGCAGATCTTCGGCGGACGCGGCTACGACCGCGACTACCCCGTCGAGCGGCTCTACCGCGAACTGCGCGTCGACCGCATCTGGGAGGGCACCTCCGAGATCCAGCGCCTGATCGTCGCGGGTGAACTCATCAAGCGCGGTACGGGCGTTCTGCACATGCCGACGACCGACTGACAGCGTACGGGCGGGCCCCGGCCTCCAGCCGGGGCCCGCCGGTATCCGCCCCCCCACCACGAGCGGGACGAGGCGGGCGCGAGGTGCCCCGGGGGCACGCCCGGCGCACGTCACGTCCCGCGCCACAGATCCGAAGAGGAATTTCAGAGCCGAAGGAGGGCCGATGGCGGACATCGAACGCGTCGGAATCGTGGGCTGCGGCCTCATGGGGTCCGGTATCGCCGAGGTCTGCGCACGGGCCGGACGGGACGTGGTGGTCGTCGAGGCCTCCCCCGATGCGGCCGAGGCCGGGCGGAACAAGATCGCCGGTTCCCTGGAGCGCGCCACCCGTGCGGGGAAGCTGTCCGCCGCGGACCGGGACGCGGCCCTGGCCCGTGTACGGGTGACCGCCGAGATGGACGAGCTGGCGGACCGCGACCTCGTCGTCGAGGCGGTCGCGGAGAACGAGGACGCGAAGCTGGAGGTGTTCGCCCGGCTGGATTCGATCGTGAAGCGGCCGGACGCGATCCTGGCGACCAACACCTCCTCCATTCCCGTCATCAAGCTCGCCGCGGCCACCGCACGACCGGAGCAGGTCGTCGGGCTGCACTTCTTCAACCCCGTCCCGGTGCTGCCGCTGGTGGAGCTGGTGCCCTCGCTGCTGACCGGCGAGGCCACGACGCGGGCCGTCGAGGAGTTCGCCGCCGAGACGCTGGGCAAGACCGTCATCCGCGCCCGGGACCGGGCGGGATTCATCGTGAACGCCCTGCTCATCCCGTATCTGCTGGCCGCCGTACGGATGGTGGAGTCCGGCATCGCCTCGGTCGAGGACATCGACCGGGGGATGACCCTGGGCTGCGCCCACCCGCTCGGCCCGCTCGCGCTCACCGACCTCATCGGCCTGGACACCACGCAGGCCATCGCGGAGTCGATGTACGAGGAGTTCCGCGAGACGCTCTACGCGCCTCCCCCGCTGCTGGCGCGGATGGTCGACGCGGGACTGCTCGGCCGCAAAGCGGGCAGAGGCTTCCATACCTACCAGTGATCTGCCGATGACCCGCCGATGACCTGCGGGCGACCGCACCCTGGCCCGGCGTCCGGATCCCGGCTGCGGCGGTGATGCGCGAAGATGAGAGGCAGGCAGGGGGACGGACGCCGGGCCGGCAGCCGCCGGACGAGCCCCGGAGAACCGCCGGGCGGGACGCCGGTGACGGGCCGGGCGACCGCAGGGCCCCTGCGGTGACGACGACGATCGGGGAGCAGCACCGTGTCCATGACCGAGCGCACGATCGAGACGCGCGAGCGGATCCTGTCCGCCGCATGCGAAGTGATCGCGGACGTGGGATTCGAGAAGATCCGCATGCGCATGGTCGCGGAGCACGCCGGGGTCTCGACGGCCCTGCTCCACTACCACTTCGAGAACCGGGAGAAGCTCTTCTCCGAGGCGATGACCCACTCCTTCGCCCACACGGCCACCGAGCTGGAGCGCGACGCCGACGCCGTCCCGGCCTCGGTCATCCTGGCCCGCATCGTGCACAGCCTCCTGCCCACCGACCCCGAACTGCGGCAGGACTGGAGGCTCTGGCAGGAGCTGTGGGTCCGGGCCCTGCGCGACGAGCCCGCCCGGGAGTTCGCCGTCGACCTCTACGACCAGCTCCACGCCTGGGTGGGCCAGGCGCTGGAGCGCGGCATCGAGTCGGGTGAGTTCGCCGAGCGCGATGTCTACGAGACGAGCACGCTGATCCTCGCCCTGTGCGACGGGTTCGGCATCCGTCTGATGCTCGGCGACCCGCGGATCAGCCTCGACGCGGCGAAGGCCGCGATCTGGGGCGCGGTCGCCGGATCGCTCGGCGTACCGCCGGAGTTCCCCGCGATCTGAACCGTCCGAGCCACCTGACCACCTGAGCCAGGCCGGACGCGGCGCCTGGCGCGGGTCCGGCAGCCGGCGCATGGGCTCGGCGGGCTGACGCGTGGGCTCGGCGGCCGAGGTGACCCTTCGCCGCTGTCGACCGGGCGGTTGACACCCATCGCCATGAGTGGTTGATTACTCACACGCAAGGGGAACGACGCTCCCGCCGATCTCGGCACACGGGGCGACGCCCCCGCGAGGCACCACCCCGCCCCGACGGACCGACCTTGGCGTCGACCGTTGCAAGCGGGCATGCAGTGAGTAATTAATCACTCTTTCTCGGGAGGCGTTGTGGGACCGACTTCCCTCAGAACCGGAGCGGCCGGCACCGCGCACGACCGCGGCGGATCCGGTCACGCGTCCCGCCTCGCGCTGGCGGTGCCGGCCACGGCGCAGTTCCTGGTCGTGCTGAGCACCTCGATCGTCAATGTGGCCCTGCCGCCCGTACGGCGCGATCTGCACCTGGACCCGGTGGAGATGTCGTGGGTGGTCAACGGCTACGTCCTGACCTTCGGCGCCCTGCTGCTCCTCGGCGGACGCGCCGCCGACCTCCTCGGCCACCGGCGGATGTTCGTCGGCGGACTGGGCCTCTTCGCCGCGGCCTCCGCCATCGCGGCGGCGGCCTGGAACGCCGAGATCCTCATCGCCGCCCGCATCGTTCAGGGGCTGGCCGCCGCGGCGCTGGCGCCCGCGGCCCTGGCGCTGGTGATGACGCTGTACCCGTCGGGCCCGCGGCGCGGTTTCGCCCTCGGCGTGTGGGGCGCCGTGTCCGGCGCGGGCGGGGCGGCGGGCGTCCTGCTGGGCGGCCTTCTCACCGACGCGTACGGCTGGCCCTCGGTCTTCTGGCTGAGCGTGCCCCTCTCCCTCGCGGCGATGGGCGGGGCGTACGCGGTCCTCCCCCACGACCGTCCCGCGAGCGCGCCGCGGCGCATCGATCTGCCGGGTGCGGTGACCGTGACGTCCGGCCTCTTCGCTGTCGCCTTCGCCCTGTCGGGCGCGAGCCGTGACGGCTGGACGAGCCGGGCCACCCTGCTCCCGCTCGCCGCCGGCCTCGTCCTGCTCCTGCTCTTCGCCCGGATCCAGAGCCGGTCGGCCGCCGCGCTCCTCCCGCCGCGGATCCTCACCACCGGCACGGTCCGGGTGGCGAACGTGATGATGGCCGCGCTCGGTGCGATCTGGATCGGACTCTTCTACTTTCTCCCCCTCCACCAGACGGAGGTCCTGGGCTACGGCCCGCTCGAGACCGGTCTGACGCAGCTTCCGCTCGCCCTCTCCCTCACGCTCGCCTCGGCACTGGCCCGGCGGCTCACCGCCCTCCTCGGCCGGCGCACCGCCCTGACCGCGGGGCTGATCGCGCTGAGCGCCGGTCTGGTGTGGTTCGGACGGGCACCGGCCGACGGCACGTTCGCCGCGGACCTGCTCGGCCCGTCCCTGCTGGTGGGCGCGGGGCTCGGCGTGGCCTTCGTCCGGCTCACCACGCTCGCCACGGACGGGGTCGGCGCCGCGGAAGCGGGGCTGGCCGGCGGGCTGGTCAACACCACGCGCCAGATCGGCGGCGCCCTCGGCCTTGCCGCGCTCACCGCCGTCGCGGGCGCCGCCTCCTCCGCACCGCGCGGTGCGGCGACTGCGGTCACGGCCGCGGAACAGGCCCAGGGGTACGGCGCCGCCTTCCTGGCCGCCGCCGGCGTGGCCGCGCTCACCGCCCTCTACGCGGCGCTCCGTTCACCGCGCTGACGCAGAAACGCCTTCGAACCGCACCGGACCATCCCTCGTACGACCTCGCAGAGGCCCCTGACACGCCCCCGGCACATCAACACCCCGGCACGACCGCCCCGTTACGACCCGGAACCGACACCGAGGAGACCGACCGAGATGAGCATCGACACGAGCACCGCGCACACGGGGGCCGGCCTCGAGAAGCCTTACCTCAGCGGGCACTTCGCACCGGTCGCCGACGAGACCACCGCCACCGGTCTGACCGTCCGCGGCACCCTGCCTCCGGAGCTGAACGGCCGCTACTTCCGCAACGGCCACAACCCCAAGCCGGGCGACGTCCCCACGCATTGGTTCAAAGGCAGCGGCATGATCCACGGACTGCGCCTGCGCGAGGGCCGGGCCGAGTGGTACCGCAACCGCTGGGTCAGGACGCCCGCCCTGGACGGCGCTCCGTACATCCGTGAGGACGGCACCCCCGACCTGACCGCCAGCATCGCGGGCACCCACATCATCGAGCACGCCGGCCGGATCCTCGCCCTCCAAGAGGCCAACCTGCCCTGGCAGATGACCCCGGAGCTCGACACCGTCGCGCCCTACGACTTCGGCGGCCGACTCCGCACCGCGATGACCGCCCATCCCAAGGAGGACCCGGTCACCGGCGAGCTGCACTTCTTCGGGTACTCGCCCTTCCCGCCGTTCCTCACCTACTACGTGGCCGACGCCGCCGGGCGGGTGGTGCGCAGCGTCGAGGTCGAGGGCGCCGGGCCGTCGCTGATGCACGACTTCGCGCTCACCACCGACCACGTCGTCTGGCTGGACCTCCCGGTCGTCTTCGACCACGCCGAGCAGTCCGGCATCCCCTACCGGTGGAGCGACATCTACACGCCGCGGATGGGCGTCATGCCGCGGACGGGGCCGGCGACCGTCACCTGGTTCGACGTCGAGCCCGGGGCTCTGCTGCACGTCGCCAATGCCCACCAGGACGACGCCGGGCGCATCGTCATCGACGGTCCGCGCTACGACCGCACGGCGTGGGAGTCGTCGTGGAAGTGGTTCGTGGGTGCGCCGGGTTACGGGCCGTCGCCCGCCATCGGCTCCGTCGGTCACCGGTGGACGCTCGACCCGCGCAGCGGCAAGGCCACGGAGGAGCCCCGCGACGGGCTGGTCACCGAGTTCCCGACCGTCAACGACGCGTACCTGGGCCGGGAGAACCGCTACAGCTACGCGCTCGCCTTCCCCGGCGCCGGACTCGACGGGTACGCCGTGGTGAAGTACGACAACGCCACCGGAGAGCGCCGCATGGCGCCCATGGGTGAGCGGAGGATGCCGGGCGAGTCGGTGTTCGTACCCGCCGACGGCGGTACGGCCGAGGACGACGGCTACCTGCTGACGATCGTCAGCGACCTCGCCCGCGACACCTCCGAGCTCCTCGTCCTGGACGCCACGGACATCCGGCGGGAGCCGGTCGCGGTGGTGGAGCTGCCGCGCCGCGTGCCCGCCGGGATCCACGGCTCGTGGATCCCGGACGCCGAACGGGAGTAGCGCACAGCTGCCCCTCCGTCCGCACTCCGCCGCTCCGCTCCCCCGTCCCCTGCCGCACCGTTCTCCCCTCCCGCGCCCCTCTCCCGTTCCGAAAGGACTCTTCATGGACATCGACCGCAGCGCACCCGTGATCGTCGAGCTCGAGGTCACCGTCGAGGCGCCTCTCGCGGCCGTCTGGGATCTCCACACCGACATCGCGCGGTGGCCCGCCTGGCAGACCGACATCAGCACCGCGCAGCCGGACGGCCCCGTAGCCCCCGGAACCACCTTCGTCTGGGAGACGGCGGGGCTGGACATCACCTCCACGGTCCGCGAGGTCGAGCCGCGGCGACGCATCGTGTGGGGAGGCCCGGCGCACGGCATCGACGGTGTCCATGTGTGGACCTTCGAGGAGACCGCGGCGGGCACGCTCGTCCGCACCGCCGAGTCGTGGAACGGCGAACCCGTGCTCAGCGACGTCGACGGCATGCGCGACGCGCTGCACGGCGCCCTGTCGACGTGGCTGGCCCACCTCAAGAGCACGGCGGAGTCGGCCGCCGCGTCCGGATCAACCCGCGGCTGACGAAAGCGGTCCTTCCCCGTGGAGCGGCCCCCTCCGTTCCACGGAGAAGGTGCGCCCGGAACGTACGGCCCCGGCGGCCGGAACGGCAGCGGCGCAGCACCACACCCGACACGATCACCCAGATTGGTACGTTACCCGCCATGCCAGGCCCGAACGGCGAGAAGTCCCTGCTCGACGTCCTGCTCCGCGCGGCCGATGAGGCGCCCGGACAGGTCGTCGTGCATGTACGGGGGGACGGCAGCGAACGCGTCGTGACCTACCGCGAACTCCGCGACGAGGCGCTGCGGGTCGCCGGCGGATTCACCTCCTCGGGCCTGGAGCCTGGCTCGTCCTCGGGCCCGTCTTCGGGTCTGGAGCCGGGAGCCCCCGTCCTGCTGCTCGCCGATCCGGGCGACGCCTTCCAGCCGATGTTCTGGGGAGCCCTCGCCGCCGGGCTGGTGCCCGTGCCCCTCCCGCCCGAGGCGGGCCGCGTACGGCCGGTCTGGGAACACCTCGGACGGCCTCCCGTGGTCGTCGACGAGGCGACCGCCCCGCTGCTCTCCCGGCTGCCGGACACGGTCCGGGCGCTGCGGCTCGCGGACCTGCGCGGGGGCACGCCACCCGACGGGCTGCCGGAGCCGCACCCCGACGACGTGGCGGTGCTCCAGTTCTCGTCGGGCAGCACCGGAGCCCCCAAGGGAGTGGAGCTGACGCACGCCAACGTGCTGGCCAACCTGGAGCAGATCCGGACCGCCGCCGCGCTCACGCCGGACGATGTCGTGGCGAGCTGGATGCCGTACTTCCACGACATGGGGCTCTTCGGGACCCACCTGGCGCCGCTGGCCGCCCGCGCCCGGCAGGTGAGGCTGAGCCCGCTGTCGTTCGCCAAGCGCCCCGAGCTGTGGCTCGACGCCGCGCAGCGCCACCGCGCCACGTTGCTGTCGGCGGCCGATTTCGCCCTGGCCCTCGTCAACCGGCGCCTCTCCCAGGCAGCCGTGGACCGCTTCGACCTCAGCAGCGTCCGCCAGGTGATGGTCGGCGCCGAGCCCATATCGCCGTCCGTCTGGCGGGAGTTCGCCCGCCGGATGCGCGGAGCCGGTCTCGACGCACGCGCTCTGCTCCCGGTGTACGGGCTCGCCGAGGCGACGTTGGCGGTGACCTTCCCGCCGCTCGGTGAGACGGCGGCACCTCTGGTACTCGACCGGGCGGCGCTGAGCACGGGCAGGGCAGAGGACGCCGAACCCGGCCCCGATGCCGTGGAGTTGATGGATGTCGGACATCCGGTGCCGGGATGCGTCGTACGGATCGTGGACGACGCGCGGGCGCCACTCGGCGACCGGCGGGTGGGCCACATCGAGGTGCGGGGCCCGCAGACGGCCCGCGGCTACCACGGCTCGCCGGACGCGACCGCGGAGACGTTCACCGACGGATGGCTGCGCACCGGCGACATGGGCTTCCTGCGGGAGGGGCGCCTGTGCGTGACGGGCCGTCACAAGGACGTGCTGTTCGTCAACGGCCGCACCTTCCATGCCTCGGACATCGAGGAGGTCGCGGCCGGTACGCCGGGATTCACGGGCGGACCGGTGGCCGTGGCCGGATCCACCGACCCGGCGGGCGGCGGGGAGCGGGTCCTGGTCTTCGTCGGCTCCGCACCGCGTCGCGGAGTTGATCCGGCCGCACGCGGCGACGCGGTGGCGGCACGCGTACGGGAGGCGCTGGCGCACGACGACGTCACGGTGGTGGAGCTGCCCCGCACGGCCTTCCCCCGGACGTCGAGTGGCAAGCTGCGGCGCGGACTGATGCGGGAGCGATGGGAGGCGGGTGCGTACGGGGCGGACCCGGACCGGACGAACAGGGCTGCGGACGGGGGCAGTTCGAACGGCGTGTCCACCACCGCGCCTGTCGCAGGGCAACGGCCACGCTCCCGTCGCGAGGTCGAGGACATCGTCCGGATGCTCTGGGCTCGGGTGCTGGGGGTGCCGGAGCAGCGGATCGGGGCGCACGACCGGTTCCTGACGATCGGCGGATCGTCGCTCAAGGCGATGGAGGTGCTGGCCGGACTGGAGGACGCGTTCGGCATCACCGTGCCCCCGGCCGCCGTCCGCGACCGCGACACGGTCGCCGCACTCGCCGGGTACGTCCTGGGAGAGGCGGTACCGGATGCGGCACCTGGGCCTGCTGCAGCGGTTGCTGGGCGGCGTACGTGTGAGCCGCCCGCCGCCGGGGACGGCACTTCGGGCAAGGACGGCGGCTCGGTCGCGGTCGTAGGCATGTCCTGCCGGTTCCCCGGGGCCTCGACCCCCGAGGCGTTCTGGGACCTCCTGATGGCGGGTCATGATGCCGTCACGCCAGTACCGTCCGCCCGCTGGGGCGGCACTCAGAACCCCGCCCCGGGTGACTCGGCCCGTGCAGGCGCGTTCCTTGAGGATCCCGCCGCGTTCGACGCCGGCTTCTTCGGTCTCGACGACGACGAGGCCCGTACCGTCGACCCCCAGGCCAGGATCCTGCTCGAACTCGCCCATGAGGCGCTGGAGCGCGCAGGCTACGCGGGACGCCGCCGACACGGCCGCCGGGTCGGCGTGTTCGCCGCGGTCGGCGACAGCGGTTACCGCGATGTCCTCCGCGATGCGACGGTGCCTCGATCTCCCTTGCCCGCCGGAGTGTTGACGGGGAACCTCCCCAACCTGGCCGCCGCCCGCATCGCCCAGTGCCTGGACCTGACCGGCCCGGGCCTGGCCGTCGACACCGCCTGCTCCTCGTCCCTCGTGGCCCTCCATCTGGCCCGGCAGAGCCTTCGGAACGGCGAGTGCGACCTCGCCGTCGTGGGCGGCGTGTCACTCCATCTCACCCCGACCGCCTACGCGTTGCTCGAAGGGGCCCAGGCGCTCTCGCCGACCGGACGGTGCCACACCTTCGGCGCCGCGGCCGACGGTTTCGTCCCGGGCGAGGGCGGAGCCGCGATCGTCCTGGCCCGCCTGGACGACGCACGGCGCGACCGCGACCCCGTGCTCGCCCTCCTCCGGGGCACGGCGGTCAACAACGACGGCCGGTCGATCGGCATGATGGCGCCGAACCCGCTGCGCCAGCGCGAGGTCATCACCCAGGCGTACCGCGACGCGGGCGTCGACCCCGGCACGGTGTCGTACGTGGAGGCGCACGGCACCGGTACGGCCATCGGCGATCCCGTCGAGGTCCGTTCGCTCGCCCACGCCTTCCCGCCCCGCGCCGACGGGCGGCCCCTCCTGCTGGGTTCGGTCAAGACGAACCTCGGGCACCTGCTCCATGCGGCGGCCATGCCGAGCCTCGTGAAGGTGGTGCTTGCGCTGACGCACCGGCGGCTGCCGCCGTCCCTCCACCACACGCCTGCCTCATCGTCCCTCGGCCTCGACGGCGCGGGGTTCGCCGTGGTCGGCGAGCCCGTCGAATGGTCCGCGCCCGGCCCGTTGGTCGCGGGCGTCAACGCGTTCGGCTTCGGCGGCACCAACGCGCACGCCATCCTCGAACAGGCTCCGCCCGGTGGCGTCCAGGGGCCGTCCTTCTCGTCGTCCCGGCCCGCGTCCCAGTCCTCGTCCCGCGGCCCGCATCTGCTGACTCTCTCGGCGCGCAGCGCCCCAGCACTTCGCGCTGCCGCACAGGACCTCGCCGCGCATCTGAAGGACCGGCCGGACCTCGACGAGGGCGATGTGTGCGCCGCGGTCGCGGCGGCCCGGGACGACGGGCCGTACCGGCTGGCCGTCGCGGCCTCCGGCGACCTCGCCGACCGGCTGGAGGCCGGGCCGGACTTCACGGAGACGGGAAGAACCAGGCCGCGCCTGGTGTTCCTGTTCCCCGGCCAGGGGGCGCAGCACCCGCGGCAGGGCCGGGCGCTGTACGCGTCGGGGCGGGTCTTCCGGGACACGCTCGACGAGGCGTCCGCGGTCGTGGGTCCGCTGCACGGACGCGCCCTGACGGAGTGGTGCCTCCACACGGACCGGGACGGCACCCCGGCCGCCGGCATCGCCCGGACCGACATCGCCCGGACGGACATCGCGCAACCCCTCCTCGTCGCGTTCGGTGTCGCGCTGGCCCGCCAGCTCGGAGCCTGGGGCGTCTCCCCTGAGGCCGTTGCCGGCCACAGCGTCGGGGAGATCACCGCTGCCTGTGTCGCGGGGGCGCTGACGCTGGGCGACGCGGTGCGCTTCGCGGCGGAGCGCGGACGCGCCATGGCCGACGGCACCCCTCCCGGCGCGATGGCCGCGGTGAAGGGCGGGGAAGAGGTCGTCGCGGAGCTGGTCGCCGACGCGGGTGGCTCGCTGTCCGTCGCGGCGGTCAACAGCCCCGGTCAGGCGGTCGTTTCGGGAGATCCGGAGGCGATCGAGAGGGCTGTCGCCCGTCTGACGGCGGACGGCGTCGCCGTCCGCAGGCTGGCCGTCTCGCGCGCGTTCCACTCGCCCCTCATGGCCCCGGCCCTCGACCGGATCGCCGACGCAGCGAGCGCGCTCGCCTTCCGCACGCCGTCGATCCCCCTGCTCAGCACGGTGACCGGCGACTGGTGCGCCGGACCGGACGAGGCGCACTTCCGCGAACACGCCCTGCGGACCGTACGGTTCGGCGACGCGGTACGGCGTCTGCTCGACGACGGGTTCGACACCTTCGTCGAACTCGGCCCGGGCACGACCCTGCCTGGACCGGTGCGTGCCGTAGCGGCAGCTCACCACCCGGCGGCCGACGTGCTCGCGGCACCGGCACTGCGCGGGGCCGATGACGGCGCACAAGCCCTGCTGGAGACGGCGGGACGGCTGTGGGCGCGCGGGGTGTCCCTGGACCGTACGGGGCTCGACGCGGGCCGGGCGCGGGTCGCCGTCCCGACGTACCCCTTCCAGCGGACGCGCCACTGGCCCGATACCGGTCAAGGCCACCACAGCCCCACGGCGGGGTGGAACGTCGCCCCGCCGGACCAGGCCGTTCGGGAACGACCACACGCAGCACCGCTTCAAGGGCCGCCGCAGGCACCGCCGTTGCACCGGCTCGTCTGGGACGACGCGCCGATGGTCGCCGCCGCAGTCCCCCGCGCGGTGCGTCTCACGGGCGCCGACTGCGCGCTGGCGCGGGCGTTCGCGGATCGGCTCACCGGGCGGGGCACCGCCGTGTACCGCGACGGCGAGGCGCCGTCCAGCGGTGCGGCGCCGCCGGAGGCCGTGGTGCTGATCGCGGGTCCTGCGATGCACCTCGACTCCGAAGCGGCCCTCGACACCGCTCAGCACACGGCGCTGACGGCGATGGCCCGGCTCGCCGGTCCGGAGGGGGAGTTGGGGCACACCGGACTCGACGGGATCTCCGACGCGGTCGCGGACAGCGTCTCCGGCCGGGTCTCCCGTGTCGTCGTCGTCACCGAGGACGTGCACGCCACCGGCGCCGCACCTGAACTGCCGCGCCCCGCCCAGGCGTTGCTCACCGGTCTGGCCATGGCCCTGCCGGAGGAGCGGCGGGATCTCTCCGTGTGCAGCCTCGATCTGTCCTCGCTCGACTCCCTCGGGGACCGGCTCGACGCCCTGGAACGGGAACTCGGCGTCCGGGCCGCACCGGGGCGCGGACAGGCCGTTGCGTGGCGTTCGGGCCGCCGGCTCACCCGGCACCCGGTCGCCGAGGCCGTACCCGCTCCGGCGCGGTCCTCCCTTCCGGCCGACGGCACGTACCTGATCACCGGTGGTGCCGGCGGCATCGGCAGTGCGCTCGCCCTCGACCTGGCGGGGCGGGGACGTCCCACCCTGGTGCTGGTGGGCAGGTCACCGGAGCCACCCGCGGCCCTGCTGGACGAACTCACCGCGCTCGGCGCGTCGGCCCGGTATAGCGCGGCCGACGTGTCGGTCAGGGCCGATGTCGACGCGCTCATGTCCGGCCTGGCCCGACTCCCCTCCCTGGACGGGGTGTTCCATGCGGCGGGTGTCGTCCGGCCCGGCACGCTGCGGTCGAAGTCACCGGAGGAGATCGCCCAGGTCCTCGCGCCCAAGGTGCGCGGCACGCAGGTGCTCGCCGACGCCCTGCGACGACACGGCAGGCGACCGGCCGTGTGCGTGGCGTTCTCCTCGGTCGCCTCCGTGCTTCCGGGTCTCGCCGGGGCCCTGGGCGACTACGCGGCCGCCAACGCCTTCCAGGACGCCTTCGCCGCGGCCGAGCGGTCCGCCGGACGCCCCTGGCAGGCCCTCAACTTCGCCGCGGTCGCCGAAACCGGCCTGGCGTCACGGCACTTGACGGGCGAGGCCGTCGCCGGACGCGGCGTCGCGCCGGTCGGCATGGACGTGGCACTGACGGCTCTCCACGCCGCGTCCGGCATCGACGCGGCGCAACTCCTCGTCGCCGAACCCGCATCGGAACGCCCCATCCCGGCAACCCAGATGCCCGCACTGCCTGGGGAGGCCGGTGCGGAACCGTCGAGGCCCCTCCCCGTACCCGCGCGGATCCCCGTTCCCGCGCGAATCCCCGTACCCGCGCGGAAGACCGCATCCGCGCGCGCGTCCGCGTCCGCGCCCGCGGAGGGCCGCCGCCCTTCCGGCGTGGGCGGGACACTGCGCCGTCTGCTCGCGGCGGCGCTGGACCGGCGGCCCGAGGAGATCGCCGACGACGAGCCGCTCCTCTCCATGGGCCTGGACTCGCTGACCGCCGTCGACCTCGTCAAGCAGCTGGAGCCGGAACTCAGGCGCCCCCTCCCGGCGACGCTGTTCTTCGAGTATCCGACCCTCGGCGAACTGGCCGCGCATCTCGACGCCACCTCGACGGCGCCGGCGGTGTCCTCCGACGACGCGACGCCGGCGGACGGACCCGTGACGCGCCGCGCGGCGGGAGGGCCATCGGCGGCCGACGGCACCCCCTTTCCCCTCACCCCCGTGCAACGCGCGTTCCATACCGGTGGTCGGCTGCATCCCGAGGTCCCCGCCTACGGCTACGTACGGCAGACGATCACCGGACCGCTCGACGCCGACGTGCTCGGTGAAGCCCTCGCCGCCCTGATGGAGCGTCACCCGATGCTCCGTATCCGTATCGAACCCGACGGCCCGGCGCCCCGCCAGTCCGTGGCACCGGCGTCTCCGCTCCCCACGTGGTACGAGGTGCGGGAGCTGCACGGACCGCTCCATGAGCTCGAAGAAGCCCTGTGCAACAGGGTGTTCGACCTCGCCACCGGTCCCCCGCTGCGTGCGGTCCTCGTCCGCGACAGCACATCATCCGGAGGCGACACGGGCGGGGGTACGGACGTCGCGCATCTGCTGCTGGTGGTCCATCACGCCGCCGCGGACGGATTCAGCCTGAACCTCCTCGGCGAGGAGCTGTGGGCCGCGTACACCGCCCTCGCACACGGCCGTACCCCCGCCCGGCCCACCCCTGGCGCGACCTTCGCCGACTACGCAGCCGCCGTCGAGGAGGAGCGTGCATCGGACGCGTTCGACGACGATCTGGAGCACTGGCGCACCGTTCTCGCCCGGGGGCACGAGCCCCTGCGCCTGCCCTACGACGGCGATCCGGACGCGCCTCCCGCGCCGCCCCTCCTCGCACACCCGGCCGTCACCGACCGGGACCTCACGGCGGCGCTGCGCGAACGGGCCGCCGCCCACGGCGTATCGCTCTTCCACCTGCTGCTCACCGCGTACGTCCGCTGCCTGGCGCGGTGGAGCGGGCAGCGTGACGTGACCGTCAACGTCGCCCGCGCGCGCCGCGAGACGCGGCTGCCCGGCATCGACCGGCTCGTCGGCCCGCTCGCCGACACGCTGCCGATCGCCGTCGCCGTCGAGCCCGGCGAGCCGGTGGCGGCTCTGGCGGGGCGGGTGCGGGAGGCGTGGCTCTCCGGCGAGCTCCACGCCCGCCCCGGCAGCCTCGACCTCGCGCGGCTGCGGCCCGTCGGCGGTTCCGGACCGCGTACGGCGTCCCCTGCGAGTTTCAGCTTCGCCCGCTTCCCCGCGACCCTCACCCCCGGCTGCCCGGTGAGCGTGCGGCCGACAGCGGCCGCCACCGCCTCGGCCGCCACACGACTCGCACTGCTGTGCTGGGAGTCGGACGACGTCCTGCACTTCTCCTGGAACTTCCCGGCCGGCCTCTTCCACCGCGACACGGTGGCGCGGCTGGCCGGGGACCACCTCGCCGAGCTGCGCGCGATGGCGCAGCAGCCCGGGACACAAGGCCCGGAGACCGCCCGGGCCGATACGTCCCGGCCCGCAGGGCTCGTCGCCCGGCTCAGCGCACAGTTCCGTGCCACTCCCGGACTCGTCGCCGTCGACACCGGGCACTCGACCCTGACGTACGCCGAACTCGACCGCGCCTCCGCCGCACTTGCCGCCGCACTGCGCGCCACCGGAGTCGGCCCCGGCGGCCTCGTCGGCCTGCTCACCGAGCCGGGCTCCGACACCGTCGTCGGGCTCGTCGGCATCCTCCGCGCCGGAGCGGGATGGGTTCCGCTGGACCCGGGACACCCCGTGTCGCGCCTGTCCGGACAGCTCGAACGGACGGCGGCGCGTACGGTCGTGTGCCACGACGCGACCCGCGCGACGGCCGACGCGCTGCCCGGCGTCACCCCCGTGTCCGTCAACGCCCCGGTGTCCGCCGGTCTCCCGGTGCCTGACGACCGCCCGGTGGCCGTCGGCTCCCCGGCACCGGCCGCCGCGCCGGAGCCCGCCCCGACCACCCCCGACACCCCGGACCACGACCCCGACGCCATCGCGTACGTGATCTTCACCTCGGGGTCCACGGGGCGCCCCAAGGCCGTTCCGATCACCCACCGGGCTGCGGAGCACTACCTCAACTGGGCGCTGGAGACGTTCGGTTACGGCATCGGGGACCGTCTCGCCCAGACCGCTTCCGTCTGCTTCGACGCGTCCGTCCGCCAGCTCCTTGCCCCGCTGCTCGTCGGCGCCACCGTCGTCACCCTGCCCCGCCGCCTCGTCCGCGATCCCGAGGAGCTGCTCGCCCACGTGGAGCGGGCGCGCATCACGGTGTGGAGCTCGGTTCCCACCCTGTGGGAGCGCCTGCTCTCCGCCGCCGAAGCCCGCGCCCGGCGCGACGGGTCACCGCCCGATCTGACGGCACTGCGCTGGATCCACGTCGGCGGGGAGGCGCTGTCCCCCGCCCATGTCCGGCGCTGGTACGACCTGTTCGGCTCCGGTCACCGCATCGCCAACCTCTACGGGCCGACCGAGGCCACCATCAACGCGACCTGCCACATCATCGACGGCCGTCCCGGCGACGCCGTGACCCGGCTGCCGATCGGACGTGCCGTCGGCGGGACCGACGTCGTGGTGGTCGCGGCGGACGGACGGCGCTGCCCGGACGGCGAACCCGGCGAACTCCTCATCGGCGGCGCCTGCCTCTCCCCCGGCTATCTCGGTGAACCGGCCCTCACGGCCGAGGTGTTCACCGAACGCGACGGTCGGCGCTGGTACCGCAGTGGTGACCGCGTACGCGTCGGACCCGACGGGCTGCTGGACTTCCTCGGCCGCCTCGACGACCAGGTGAAGGTCCGTGGCCACCGGGTGGAGCCCGGCGAGATCGAGGCGGCGCTGCAGACCCACCCGGATGTCGCCCGCGCGGCGGTCCTCCAGGACGACGGCCGCCTCGTCGCATACGCCGAACCGCGGCGCGGTCCCGCCGCCGGCGCACCGGGCCTCCACCACACCGGGCTGCGCACCCACCTCGGCGCGATCCTGCCCGACTACATGCTCCCGTCCCGCATCCACGTCGTGGACGCGCTGCCGCTCACCGGCACCGGGAAGATCGACCGTCGCCGACTCGCCGCTCCTCCGGCGCTCCCGGACGCGGGTACGGACTCGGCCTCCGGCGTGTCCGACGACGGTCTTCGCGACGGACGTTCGCCCACCGGCACATCACCCACGACCCCGACCGAGTGCCTGCTCGCCCGGATCTGGTCGGAGCTGCTGGAGACCCCGGACGTCCGGCGCGAGGACGACTTCTTCGGTCTCGGCGGCGACTCGCTCCTCGTTCTCGACGTGTTCGCCCGCCTCGGCGAGGAGATCACCGCACTGCCCCGGCCGACCGTGATCTACGAGCACCGCACGCTCGGCGCTCTGGCGGCGGCGGTCGACGCCTTCGCAGCGGACTCCACCGGTGGACGACTCTCCGAAGCCGACGCACCAGCCGACGAGGCGCGTTCGCGACCGCCGGAGTCCGGGTCCGGGTCCGAGTCCGGGTCCGGGTCCGGGTCCGGGTCCGGGTCCTCACGGCCGTATCCCGTCACGCCCACCCAGCGCGGTTTTCTGCTCGCGGAAGCGGTGAGGCCCGGGGCGGGATCCGCGTGGCTCGCGCGGATGCGGCTGCGCGGGCCGCTCAAGGCCGAGGCTTTCCAGCGCGCGGTGGACGTCCTCGTCGAACGCCATCCGATGCTGCGCACCGTCTTCCCCGCGGGCGCCCGTCCGCCCGTCCAGCAGGAACTGCCCGCCTCCCTGCGGCTCCCCGTGCAGGTCGAGTCCCTGGAAGACCCCCGCATGCTGGACGACCGGATCGCCGAGGAGCGGCGGTCCCGGTTCGAGCCGTGGGCCTGGCCCCTGCTGCGCCTGCGCGTCTTCACGGTGGCGGTGGACGAGCACGTCCTCGTCGTCCACGCCCACCATCTGATCGGCGACGGGTACAGCGCCGCGCTGCTCGGCCGTGAACTGCTCGCGCTCTACGACGGTCAGGTCCGGGGAGGCGAAGACATCGTCGAACTGGCGCCCCTGCGCGCCACGTTCCGCGACTATGCCTCCCTCCTCGACACCACGACGAGGGAGGCCGCCCGGCCGGAGCCGCGGCCCGACCGCGTGCAGACCCCGTACGAACGCCCGGTGCTGCGGTGCGGCGCCGCAGCCGACACCGCCGAACGGACGTTCCACTCGGCCGCGTTCACGCTGGACGCCGGCCGGGTCAAGGCGCTTCGGCGGCTCGCCACCGAAGCCCGGACCACGCTGCATGCGCCCCTGTTCACCGCCTACTACCGGGCGCTGGCCGGCCTGACGGGGCGCAGGGATCTGGTCCTGGGCCTGGCCGTCACGGGGCGGGACCACGCGCTGCCCGGTATCGGGAGCGTCTTCGGCCCGTTCGCCGCGGCCGTACCCGTACGCCCGGCCGAGCCTCCCGTATCCCGGAGGGCCTCGAGGCCCGAGGATCCTCAAGAGGCCGATCCGGTACCGGACTTCGTGGACGATCTGCGGCGCGTGGCGGCGGCGGCCGCCGCGGCTCGTGCAGACGGAGCGGACATCCCGGCCGCGGCGGCGGGCCTCCCGGCCGCCGCCCAGTTCTTCTTCACCTACCTCGACTTCTCCTCGCTCGGCCCGCTCATCAGCGAGACCCTGGAGGTCTCCTGGGACGATGACGCGGAGCTGGACCCGCCGCCCGTCGGCACCGACACGTTCCTGGCCGTACGCCCGGTCGGCGACGGCTTGCGCGTCATGCTGCGCGCCTCGGCCTCCGCCCTGAGCGCCGCAGCGTTCGCGGATCTCACCCGCACCCTGCGGGACCAACTCGCCGACGCGGCGCCCCCGTCCGCCGCCCCGCCCGCATCGGATCCCCGACCGGGGCCGACCGACCCCCGACCGGAGCGGCCGCGTACCGCCACCACGCACCCGTACGGCCCCGGCCCGGCACCCGACGCCCCCTCCACGCTGGACGCCGCTCTCATCGGCTATCTCCCGGCCCCGGAACAGCTCCTGGCGCTGACCGGACGGCCGGCCCCGGCGATCTCCCGCGACGCTCTGCGCGCGCTGCTCTTCCCGGGCGGCGGCCCGCGCCTCCTGGAGCACATCGACACACGGCTCGGCCGGTCGGGGTTCGTCTGCCTGCCGCTGTTCGCGGACGAGTTGGCCCCGGGGCCGGATCTCGCCGCGCACACCGCCCGCGCCGTCCACCATGCGGTGTCCCTCGGCTCGCGCTGCACCTCGCTGGCCGGGATGATCCCCGCCCTCACGGGCTACGGCTTCGGCGTCCTCGACGCGGCGGATGCCGCGCACCGCGATCGCCCCCGGCCGACGGTCACCACCGGGCACGCGGCGACCGCCGTTTCCGTGGTCCTGTCCGTGCAGGCCGCGCTGGAGGCCGCCGGACGCGACCTGGGCGACCTCACCATGGCCGTCGTGGGCCTCGGCTCCATCGGCAGCACCTCTCTGGAACTGCTTCTGACCCGCGCGGCGCGCCCGCCCGCCCGGCTGCTGCTGTGCGATGTCGCGGGGAGCGCGGCACGCCTGACGGACCTGGGCGCGTCGTTGTCCGCACGCGGCCTCGCCGCCCCGGACGTGGAGGTCCACGAGTCCTCGCCGGGCCTCCCGGCCCCGGTGTACGAGGCCGATCTGCTCATCGCCGCCGTCAGCGGTGCGACGGACCTGATCGACACCGACCGCCTGCGGCCCGGCACGATCCTCGTCGACGACTCCTTCCCCCACTGCTTCGACACGGCCCGCGCGCTGACGCGCATGCGCGACCGGCGGGACGTGCTCGTCGTCGGCGGCGGGCTGCTGGCGGTCGGGCCCGTCGAGCACCACCTCGCGGCGGACCTCCCTTCGGCGGCCGCCGACGGATACGCGGCACGGTCCCGCATCCCGGACACCGTGGCCTCGTGCCGCCTGGAGTCGCTGCTCCGGGCGGCTGTCCCCGAACTGCCCCTGATCCACGGCCTGGTGGACGCCGAGCGCGTTCTGCACTACGTACGGGAGGCGGAGTCGTACGGCGTCCGCGCCGCGCCGCTCCACCTGCTGAACCACGCCATCGACCCGGACTCGCTCACCGGTGTCCCGCGCGGGCGCTGAGGGGGCGGCCCCGTCCCGTAGCCTCCGACGATTGACCGGCCACAGGTGTGAGTGATTGAGTACTCACATGCCTGCCACCACGCGCCGCCGCCTGTCCACCGCCGAAGAGCGCCGCGAGACCGTGCTGCGCACCGCGATCGGCGCCTTCGCCTCACGCGGATACTTCGGCACGACGACGACCGACGTCGCCAAGGCCGCCGGAATCTCGCAGGCGTACGTGTACCGGCTCTTCCCCAACAAGGAAGCCCTCTTCGTCGCCGTGGTCGAGCACTGCTTCACCCGGGTCCGCGACAGCCTGGAGGAGGGCGCCGCGGCGGCTCACGGCAGTTCGGCCGAAGCGGCGCTCTCGGCGATGGGCGAGGCCTACGCACGGCTGATCGGCGACCAGGATCTCCTGCTCGTCCAGCTCCACGCCCAAGCGGCATCGGTCTCCGAGCCCGCCGTGCGCGAGGCCGTACGGGCGGGGTACGCACGCGCCGTCGAGTACGTCCGCGGCGCGTCCGGCGGCAGCGACGAGCAGGTGCAGGAGTTCTTCGCGCGGGGCACGCTCTGCCATCTGGTGGTGTCCATGGGCGCGGAGGAGATCGACGCCCCGTGGACGCGCACGCTCGCCGCGGGCATCCGGCACTACTAGCACCCCGGCCCCGCCCTCTCCCACCCCGCCCAGCGGCGCCCCGCGCCCCGAACCTCCCCTACATCCGATAACCGTTTGCCTAATACCTTTAGCCACTTGCATGATGGCTTTCGCACACGGTTCGGAAGGGGCGACATGGCACGCGCAGGACTCACCGCGGAACGCCTGACCCGGGCGGGAGCGGAGCTGGCCGACGAGGCCGGCTTCGACCACGTCACGGTCTCGGCGCTCGCCCGGCGGTTCGACGTCAAGGTCGCGAGCCTCTACTCCCATGTGAAGAGCTCACAGGACCTCAGGACCAGGATCGCGCTGCTCGCCCTCGACGAACTCGCAGACCGCGCCGCCGACGCCCTGGCCGGCCGGGCCGGCAAGGACGCCCTGGCCGCGTTCGCGAACGCCTACCGCGACTACGCCCGGGAGCACCCCGGCCGCTACGCCGCTGCCCAGCTCCGGCTGGACCCCGAGACGGCGGCCGCCGGCGCCGGCGTCCGGCACGCACAGATGACGCGAGCGATCCTGCGCGGCTACGACCTGACGGAGCCGGAGCAGACGCACGCGGTCCGGATGCTCGGCAGCGTCTTCCACGGTTTCGTCGGCCTGGAGTCGGGCGGCGGGTTCAGCCACAGCGCCCCCGACTCCCAGGAGTCCTGGGACCGCACCCTGGACGCTCTCGACGCCCTGCTGAGGAACTGGCCCTCGCCCTGACCCCTACCCGCGCACCACCCGGCCGCGCCGCCCGGGGAGACCAACGCCCCGCTTCCGTCCACGCGTTGGCCCCGCGCCCCGTGCCGGCGCCCACCGACCCGCTCCCCGCGGGCGCGCACCCCGCACCCTCCCCATTCTCGATCACGACGCCGAGGCACGTATGAACACCACGACCGAGCACCCCTGGGTCACGACCCCCGTCACCGCCGGCCTCCTGCGCGGCGCCCTCGACGTGGAGCGAACCGCTCACGGCGTCCTGCCGCACCGGCTGCCCGCCCGGGCCCGCGCCCAGTGCGACGACGGGCAACTCGCCATGGCCGAGTCCCAACCCTCGGGCGTACGGCTGGTGTTCCGCACACGTGCCACCGCCGTCGAGCTGGACACGCTGCGGACCAAGCGCTTCTACGTCGGCGCCCCGCCCCGCCCGGACGGCATCTACGACCTGCTCGTCGACGGCCGCCTGACGCGCCAGACCAGTGCGAGCGGGGGCAACACCCTGACCATCGACATGACGGAGGGGACCACCGAGACCCGTACCGGCCCTCCCGGCACCGTCCGCTTCACGGACCTGCCCGAGGGCGACAAGGACGTCGAGATCTGGCTGCCGCACAACGAGACCACGGAACTCATCGCCCTGCGCACCGACGCCCCCGTCGAGCAGGCTCCGGACCGGGGCCTCAAGGTGTGGCTGCACCACGGCAGTTCGATCAGTCACGGCTCCGACGCCGCAAGCCCCACCGCCATCTGGCCCGCGCTCGCCGCGTCCCTCGGCGGGGTGGAGCTGATCAATCTGGGGCTGAGCGGCAGTGCCCTGCTCGACCCGTTCACCGCTCGCGCGCTGCGCGACACCCCCGCCGACCTGATCAGCGTCAAGATCGGCATCAACCTGGTCAACACCGATCTGATGCGGCTGCGCGCCTTCACCCCGGCCGTCCACGGTTTCCTCGACACCGTCCGCGAGGGGCACCCCACCGCACCGCTGCTGGTCGTCTCACCCATCCTGTGCCCCATGCACGAGGACACGCCGGGTCCCACGGCCCCGGACCTGGGCGGGATCGGCTCCGGACAGCTCCGGTTCCGGCCCATGGGCGATCCGGCGGAGCGGGCGAGCGGGAAGCTGACGCTGCGGATCGTCCGGGAGCAACTGACCCGCATCGTGGAGCAGCGGGCAGCCGATGACCCGAACCTGCACCACCTCGACGGCCGTGACCTGTACGGGGAGACCGACGCGGCCGAGTTGCCGCTGCCGGACCAGCTGCACCCGGATGCCGCCACCCACCGCCGTATCGGCGAACGCTTCGCCGCGCTCGCCTTCGGCGCCGACGGCCCCTTCGCCTCCCGCTCCCTCTGACACGCTTCGCCCCGGTACGGCTACTCAAGTGGTGTGATCGAGGTACTCATTCGGGCTCCCGGGGATGCCTCGCGTGCAACCGGCCGCCGCGGAACCCCCGTCTGCACGTGGCACCTGCCTGAGAGGTGGCACCTGCCTGAGAGAGGGAGCCCGATGACCACCCGCACCACCACCCTGCGCGCGGCGGCCGCAGTGACCGCGGCGACGGCGTGTCTGCTCGCCGGCTGCACATCGACCGGTGAGACCGATCCGGAGGCGCGCCGGACAGGTTCCTCCGGACACGGCACCGCGTCGGAGTCCTCGAAGCCGTCACGGCCCGCCGACGACGGGAAGCCGTCCGACTCCGCGAGCGCCTCCTCCGGGCCCGGACGGCAGGACGGCGCCCCGTGGAATCTGGACCGTATCGACCAGCGCACTCCCCCGCTGAACGGCGCGTTCACCACGGAGGCAACCGGCAAGGGCGTCACGGCCTACGTCATCGACACCGGACTGGACATCAAGCACCGGGCGTTCGGCGGACGGGCCTCCCTGGGCGCCGACTTCTTCGACGAGCCGGACGCGTCGGACTGCCCGGCTTCGGACGGGACGGGGCACGGGACGTTCGTTGCCGGGATCGTCGCGGGCGATCCGTACGGGGTGGCTCCGGAGGCGCGGCTCGTGCGCGTGCAGGGCATCCGGTGCGGCGAGGGCCGGAAGCCCCTGCCGGATGGCGTTCAGGACACCAAGCTCATCCAGGCGGTCGACTGGGTCCGCACGCACGCGAAGAAGCCGGCCGTGGTCAACATGTCCATCAACCAGAAGGGCGTGACGAAGGCCGTCGACGCGGCGGTCCGGCGCCTGATCGCCTCCGGCGTGAGCGTCGTCGTCTCCGCGGGGAACTACGGCGACGACGCGTGCAAGCACTCCCCGGCCGGAGTGCGGGAGGCCGTCGTCGTGGCGGCGTCCACCCGGCGCGGACGGGCCTGGCAGGAAAGCGACGAGAACGGTTCCGGCCATGGGCGGTGCGTCGACCTGTACGCGCCCGGCGACCACATCACCAGCGCCTGGTACGAACACGGCGACGCGACCCACCCCTGGGGCGCCACGTCCTGGGCGGCGCCCCACGTCACAGGAGCAGCCGCTCTGTATCTCTCGGCGCACCCCAGGGCCACACCCGGCCAGGTCGAGTCGTGGCTCGTCGACCACGCCTCCCGCGGTGTCCTGAAGAAGGTGCCCCCGGACACCCCGAACCGGTTTCTCAACGTCTCGGGCCTGTAGGGGAATTCGAGCCTGTAGGGGAATACGGATCCCGCCGCAGGTGACGGGGGGGGTGCCTCTATGTCTTTCGTCAAGCGAGGCGTGGGGTTCTGGGTTCGTAGAAGGTGCCGTCGCGGAGCATTGCGAACAGCACGTTGATCCGCTGGCGGGCCAGGCGGAGAAGTGCCTGGG
>NZ_JBEYUP010000011.1:0-197090 GCF_040643575.1 Streptomyces sp. NPDC047108 | reverse complement strand
TCGGCCAGGCGGTAGTCGGACCTCTCATCAGCGTCTCCAACGGCGCCTCCCGGACCCGGTGACACCACCCCCCAGGTCATCCGTTCGACAGGGGGAACAGTCATGCCGGGCCCGGAGGCCAACGGTCCTCTTGCAGGACCGCGGAAAACATAACGGGGGTGGGCGGAGCCATGTCCCGCCGCCGGTAGGGGAGTTCGGCGTCGGGGACACAAGCGCCGGTACGGGCCTGGAGTTCGGTGCGTGGGCGGGGTCCGGCACCGGTACGGGCGTCCGGCGCCGGTACGGGGGTCCGGCGCCGGGCCGCACGGTCGGCGCCCCGTCCGGCTCAGCCGGGCAGCCGGGCCGCGAGATACGACGCGGTGCGGCTCGCCGGGGTCCGCGCCACGTCCTCTGGCGGCCCGGCGGCCACGATGCGCCCGCCCTCGCCGCCCCCGCCCGGCCCGAGGTCGATCACCCAGTCCGCCGCGGCCACGACGTCCATGTCGTGCTCGACGACCACCACGGTGTGCCCGGCATCGGCCAGCCCGTGCAACTGCCGCATCAAAACCTCCACATCGGCCGGATGCAGGCCCGTCGTGGGCTCGTCCAGCAGGTAGAGGGTGTGACCGCGGCGGGTGCGCTGGAGTTCCGCCGTGCCCGACCCGGACACCCCCGTGAACACCGCCAGCACGTCGCGCGGGATGTCGACGTCCACGGCGCGCAGATTGTGCTCGCGCGCGCCGCGCACCCGGACGTACGGGTCGTGGGCACTGGTGTTCATCGGCGCGGTGTCTCCGTGGGGCGTGCGGCTGGGACGATCGGCGTGGGCGTGCGGGGGCTGGAGGTGCGCAAGGGCCGGCCCTGAGAACGCGGGCTGGGCAAACAGGGCGATTCTAGGCTCTGCGCCCCGCGTCGCCCGGCCCGCCCTGGGTCCCCGCGCCGTCCCCGCCCGGACCCTGGGCCGCGGCGTTCAGCACCCCGGCCATCCGCGCCAGCCGGTGGTACGACTCGAGCTGCAGCTCCCGGTCGTAGGTGCTGGTGGTCACCAGGAACTCGTCGGCCGCCGTCCGCTCCAGCAAGGTCTCCAGCGCCTCCCGCACCTGCGGCTCGGTGCCGTGGACGTGCCCCTGCTGGGCCTCCTCGAAGAAGCCGCGCTCGCGGTCGGACATCTCCGTCCGGGCGACCTCCTCGACCGGGATCAGCGGCGGGAACTCGCCGTGCGTACGCGACCAGGCGCTCGCCCACGCCTCGGGCAGCAGGATGCGGCGTGCCTCCTCGGTGCTCCCGGCCACGGCGACCGTGCCCGCCACGACGACGTACGGCTCCGCTCCCCACTCCGAGGGCCGGAACTGCTCGCGGTAGCGCTCGATCGCGCCGATCATCCGCTCCTCGCCGTGCGCGGCGGCGATGACCAGCGGCAGCCCGAACGCCGCCGCGTGCTCCGCTCCCGCGCCCGTGGCCAGCACGAACGCGGGAATCCGCAGCCCTTCCGCCGGACGGGCGTGCACGCGCGGCCCGCCGTCGGGACCGGGCGTGAAGTAGCCGAGGAGTTCGCCGAGCTGCCCGCCGAAGTCCTCGGCCGCGTCCTTGTCCCGGCCGAGCGCACGCCGGATCCCGTCCGTGAACCCGACGGAGCGCCCCAGGCCCATGTCGATACGCCCCGGGAAGAGTGCCTCCAGCACCCCGAACTGCTCGGCGACGACCAGCGGCTGGTGGTTGGGCAGCATCACGCCGCCCGTGCCCACGCGGATGCGGGACGTCTCGGCGGCGATGGCCGCCGCCAGCACCGTCGGCGCGGACCCGGCGACCCCGGGGACGCCGTGGTGCTCCGACACCCAGAACCGGTGGAAGCCAAGGCCCTCGGCCTGCTGGGCGAACCGCACGGTGCGGCGCAGAGCCTCCGGGGGGTCCTCGCCCCGCCGGGTGCGGGAGCGGTCCAGTACCGAGAAGCGGATCGTCGACAGTGCGGGGCTCACGTCTGGATCAACGTCCAGCGGCCGGGAAGATTCCCGCCGGGGCGTCTCTTTCCGCGCTGTCCCGTGCTCACGGCGCCGGCATGCGGACGCGTGAGGGCGGGCCTCGCGCTCCGGGCGGGGATCGCGCTCCGGGCCGCGGCCTGGCCCCTCGAGGCCCTCAGGCGATGGCCGGGTCCCGGTCCGTGTCCCCCTCCTCCAGTCCCTGGACGTCCGGCCACCGCTCGTACCACCGCTGGTCGGCCTCGAGCTGGGCGGCCAGCGAGATGAGCAGCGGCTCGCTGTTCGCCGGACCCAGGAGCTGGGCACCCAGCGGCAGGCCGCCGCCGGCGAAACCCGCCGGCACGTTGACGCCCGGCCAGCCCAGGACGTTCCACGGCCAGGCGTACGGGCAGGCCGCGATCATCGCGCGGTCCGTACGCAAGCCGGACAGGGAGATCAGCGAGCCGATCCGGGGCGGCGGGGTGGCCGTGGTCGGGGCGAGGACGGCGTCGAAGCGGCGGAAGATGCCACCGACGCGGGCGTGCAGCCGTGGTTCGACCGCGCGGGCGAGCCGCAGCGGGCCGCCCCCGAGGAGCCGGCCGAGCCGTGCGGCGCCCCGCGTCCGGGGGTCCAGCAGCGACGGGTCCGGCACGCGGTCGCACCATTCGCGGACGCCGGCCGTCGCGCGCGGCACGAACGCCAGGCCCACGGGTCCGTACTTCGGGTCTTCCTCCACCACCTCGTGGCCGAGTGCGGCGAGCCGTTCGGCCACGCCGGTGACGGCGGCCCGTACGGCAGGGTCCAGCGACATGGGCATGCCCGTGAACGGGGGGCGCAGCGACAGCGCGACGCGGAGCCGGCCCGGCTCGCGCGAGGCGGCGGGCAGCAGGGTCAGCGGCTCGGGGGTGTGCAGGTCGCCGGGGTGGCTGCCGCTGGCGGCGTCGAGCAGGAGCGCGGCGTCGGCGACCGTACGGGCGAGCGGCCCGATCCCCGTGATCCCGTTGAACGCCTCCTCCTCGGGCCAGGTCGAGATCCGGCCGCGCTGCGGCTTGATGCCGATCAGATGGGTCCAGGCGGCGGGGATCCTCACCGAGCCCGCCCCGTCGGAGCCCAGCGCCGCGGGGACGAGTCCGGCGGCCACGGCGGCCCCGGCCCCGCCGGACGAGCCGCCGGGTGTGTGGTCGGTGTTCCAGGGGTTACGGGTGTCACCGAACGCCGGTCCCTCGGTGAACGGCCACTGGCCCAGCTCCGGGGTGTTCGTCTTCCCGACGATGACGGCCCCGGCCTCCCGCAGGCGCCTGACGGCTTCGCAGTCGGCCGTCTTCACCGGGAAGTCGCCGGGGCAGCCGAAGGCGGTCGGGTCGCCCGCGAGGTCCATGTCGTCCTTGACGGCCACCGGTACGCCCAGGAGCGGCGAGCGCTCGCCCGCCGCCAACTTCCGGTCCGCCGCGTCGGCTTCGGCCAGCGCCGCCTCGGCGCGGACCCGCCGGAAGGCGTTGAGGACGGGCTGTGTCGACGCGATCGCGGTGAGGGACCGCTCGACCAGTGCGCGCGAGGACACCTCGCCCTCGGCGAGGGCGCGGGCTTGCTCCGCCAGGCCTTGCGACAGTGCAGGGGACACGACGGCACCTCGTCTTCCGACACCACGGTTTCGATACGAACAGTAGCGCTGTGGGGGGCGTTTGCGTGGCAGGCCCGGCGGTGGCGACGCGTACGGCCAGGTGTTCGCCGGTGCGGTGTACGGGGGCGTGCGCGACCGGGTTCGCGCGGCGCCCGGCTCCGCGCTCCTGGAGGGTGCGTGTCCCACGGAGAGCGCGGCGGTCACCGTGCCCCGGGAGCCGCGCCCCGTGGGCCGGATCACCCGCTCAGGACGAGGGCCCGGCACTGCGCGGGGCTGCCCCAGGCGGTGCGCAGGGCGCGGGCCTTGCCGATCCAGAGCGAGAGGTCGTACTCCGCGGTGTAGCCGATCGCCCCGTGGAGCTGGAGCGCGGTGCGGGACGCGGCGTACGCGGCGTCGGCCGCCGCCGCCTTCGCCGCCGCGACCTGCGCCCCCGCGCTGCCCGCGCTCACGCCGCCCCCGGCCGCGCCTCCGGCCAGCGCCACGGCGGCGCCGTACAGCAGCGGACGAGCGAACTCCAACCCCAGCAGCACGTCCGCGAGCTGGTGCTTGACCGCCTGGAAGGACCCGATGGGAAGACCGAATTGGGTGCGCTGCTTCACGTACGCGACCGTGCGCTCGACCAGCGCGAGGCCCGTGCCCAGGGCCTGTGCCGCGGTTGCGAAGGCGGCCCATTCCGCGGCACGTCCTGCCGCCTGACGGACCGCGGGCCCCGAGGCCAGCAGCTCGCCTCCGGGGCGCGGCAGGGCGAGGCGCCGTGCCGGATCGAAGGACGGCTGCACGCCGGCGCCCTGCCGCACTCCGGCGTGAGGCGGCGTCAGCCGGAGCGTGTCCGACGCGTCGCCCCCGACGGCGAAGACGGCGTCGGCGCGGTCCGCGTCGAGCGCGTACGGTCCGCCGCCGAAGCCACCGCCCCCCTGCCCACCGCTGTCGCTCCCGACCGTTCCGCGCCGCGGTCCGACGCACAGCGTCGCCATCGTCCGCCCCGACGCGATTCCCGGCAGCCAGTCCTTCGCCGGACCAGTCGCACCACCGGGCACGTCCGCGAGACACCCCAGCAGCACTCCGGCCGCCACGGTCTCGACCACGGGTCCGGGGACCACGTGCCGCCCCAACTGCACGAAGGCCACGGCCAGTTCGACCGGGAGCACCCCCGCGCCGCCGTATGCCTCCGGCACCGCGAGGGCGAAGACCCCCGCCTCGGCCAGGCGTCCCCACAGGGCGCGGCCCGCCGCGTGCTCCCCCTCGGCCCAGGCCCGTACCGTCCCGGGCGTGCCGGCCGCGTCCAGCATCCGGTCAAGGGAGCGGTCGAAGTCCCGCTGCGCCTCGTCGAGAAGGAACCTCACCGTCGCCCCTTCGGGAGGCCGAGCAGCCGCTCGGCGATGATGTCGCGCTGGATCTCGTTCGTCCCCGCGTAGACGGGACCGGCCAGCGAGAAGACGTACCCCTCCGCCCAACTCCCGTGTGCGGGGGCGTCGTTCGCGTCCGAGGAGAGTTCCCCGTACGGGCCGAGGAGTTCGAGGGCCGTCTCGTGCAGGGAGATGTCCAGTTCGGACCAGAAGACCTTGTTGAGGCTCGCCTCCGCCCCGATCGACCCGCCCTCGGCCAGGCGTGAGGCGCCCGCGTACGCGAACAGGCGGTACGCGCGGGCGCCGATGACCGCGTCCGCGACGCGGTCGCGCAGCGCGGTGTCCGCCGGGTCCGTGCGCTCCCGCCACAGCGAGACGAGCCGCTCGGCGGCCGCGGTGAACCGGCCCGGGCTGCGCAGGGTCAGCCCGCGCTCGTTCCCCGCGGTGCTCATCGCGACCCGCCAGCCCTGCCCCGGCTCCCCGATGACGTCCGCGTCCGGGACGAAGACCCCGTCGAGGAACAGCTCCGCGAACGCGGGCTTCCCGTCGAGGCGGCCGATGGGGCGTACGGTCACGCCGGGCGCGTCCAGCGGGAACATCAGATACGTCAGCCCGTGGTGCGGCCGGTCCGCGCCGGGATCGCTGCGGAACAGCCCGAACGCCCGGTCCGCGAACGCGGCCCGCGACGACCAGGTCTTCTGCCCCGTCAGCAGCCATCCGCCGTCCGTCCGCTCCGCGCGGGAGCGGAGCGAGGCGAGGTCGGACCCCGCCTCCGGCTCCGACCACGCCTGCGCCCAGATCACCTCGCCGCTCGCCATGGGCGGCAGGATCCGGGCGCGCTGCTCCTCGGTGCCGTGCTCGACCAGGGTGGGGGCCAGCAGGCTGATGCCGTTCTGGGAGACCCGGCCCGGCGCCCCGGCCGCCCAGTACTCCTCCTCGAAGATCAGCCATTCGACGAGCGAGGCGTCCCGGCCGCCGTACCGCCCGGGCCAGGAGACCACCGACCAGCGGTCGGCGAACAGCGTGCCCTCCCAGGCGCGGTGGGCGTCGAAGCCCTCGCGGGTCTCCAGGGAGGGCAGCGGCCCGGCGGGTACGTGAGCGGCCAGCCAGGCGCGGACGTCCGCGCGGAAGCCGTCCTCCGCGGCCGAGAAGTCGAGATCCACCGGGCGTCCGCCTCCTCGGGGTCGGGCTCCGGGCGGCGCTGGCGGCCGTACCGCCGGACGGGAGCCGCCGTCGCCTCCGCTTCCCTAACAAGTGTTTGGTAGGTTAGCGTGGTGAGGTGACCGTCAACAAGGCGCAGTACGTCCCCGGGCACGCCCTCCTCACCGGCCGCACGGCCGTGATCACCGCGGCTGCCGGCGCCGGGATCGGCGGGGCGACCGCCCGCCGTTTCCTGGAGGAAGGGGCCCGCGTCGTCATCGGAGACGCGCACGCGCGCCGCGTCAAGGAGTCGGCCGCGGCGCTCGCCGGGGAGTTCGGCGCGGACCGCGTCGCGGGACTGCCCTGCGACGTCACGGACGAGCGGCAGGTCGGCGCGCTGTTCGACCTCGCCGAGGAGCGCCACGACCGCCTCGACATCGTCGTCAACAACGCGGGTCTGGGCGGCACGGCGGACCTGGCCGACATGACCGACGAGCAGTGGGACCGCGTCATCGACGTCACCCTGAACGGCACCTTCCGCTGCACCCGCGCCGCCCTGCGCCGCATGCGGGACGCGGGGGAGGGCGGCGTCGTCGTCAACAACGCGTCCGTCGTCGGCTGGCGCGCCCAGCGCGGACAGGCCCACTACGCCGCCGCCAAGGCCGGGGTCATGGCCCTGACCCGCTGCGCCGCCGTCGAGGCCGCCGGCCACGGCGTCCGCGTCAACGCCGTATCGCCGAGCCTGGCGATGCACCCGCACCTGGTGAAGGTGACGACCGAGGAACTGCTGACCGAGCTGACCGGGCGCGAGGCGTTCGGCCGCTGGGCCGAGCCCTGGGAGGTCGCCAACGTCATCGTCTTCCTCGCCAGCGACTACGCGTCGTACATGACCGGGGAGACCGTGTCCGTCAGCAGTCAGCATGCGTGACGACAATGGCCGTGTGACGCACGAGCCGAAGCAGAGCAGGAAGACCGCCGACGGCGGCGCGCCGCCCGAGCGGCGCAGGGAGCTCCTGGCCACCGCCGCGGAGGTGTTCGCGGCCCAGGGCTACAACGCGACCACGGTCCGCAGGATCGCCGACGAGGCGGGCATGCTGGCCGGCAGCCTCTACTACCACTTCGACTCCAAGGAGTCGATGCTCGACGAGATCCTCTCCGCCTTCCTGGACGAGCTGTGGGCCGGGTACGACGCCGTGCTCGCCACGGACCTGCCGCCCCGGGAGACCATCGAGGCTCTCGTCACCGAGTCCTTCCGCGAGATCGACCGCCACCGCGCCGCGGTCGCCATCTACCAGAAGGAGTCCCGTCACCTGTCCGGTCAGCCCCGCTTCCGCTATCTCGCCGAATCCCAGCGGAAGTTCGAGCGGGCATGGCTGGGCACTCTGGAACGCGGAGTCGCCGCCCGGGCGTTCCGCGCCGACCTCGACGTCCGGCTCACCTACCGCTTCGTCCGCGACACCGTCTGGGTCGCGGCCTCGTGGTACCGGCCGGGCGGGCAGCACAGCCCAGAGGAGATCGCCCGCCAGTACCTGTCGATGGTGCTGGACGGCATCGCCGTACGGGAATGACCCCTGCACACACCGGTGGAGGAGCAGCAGTCATGGCCGAGGCATACATCGTCGAAGCGGTACGGACCCCGGTGGGCCGCCGGAAGGGCGGGCTCTCGGCCGTCCACCCGGCGGACCTGGGCGCGCACGTCCTCACCTCCCTCATGGAGCGCTCCGGCGCCGACCCGGCGGCCGTCGAGGACGTCGTCTTCGGCTGCCTGGACACCGTCGGTCCGCAGGCCGGCGACATCGCGCGCACCTGCTGGCTGGCTGCCGGACTGCCGGAGGAGGTGCCGGGCGTGACGATCGACCGGCAGTGCGGATCCTCGCAGCAGGCCGTGCACTTCGCCGCCCAGGGCGTGCTGTCGGGCACGCAGGACCTGGTCGTCGCGGGCGGCGTCCAGAACATGTCGCAGGTGCCGATCGCGTTCGCCACCCGCCAGGCCGCCGAGCCGCTGGGGCTGACGGAGGGGCCGTTCGCCGGCTCCGAGGGATGGCGGGCGCGCTACGGCGACCGCCCGGTCAACCAGTTCTTCGGCGCCGAGCAGATCGCCGAGAAGTGGGGCATCTCGCGCCGGGACATGGAGGAGTACGCGCTGCGCTCCCACCAGCGTGCCCTGGCGGCCATCGACGCGGGCCGCTTCGACCGCGAACTCAGCCCCCTCGCGGGCGTGACCGCGGACGAGGGCCCGCGTCGCGACACCTCACTGGAGAAGATGGCCGCACTGAAGCCCGTGATCGACGGCGGACGGCTGACCGCCGCGGTGTCCTCCCAGGTCTCCGACGGCGCGGCCGCGCTGCTCATCGCGAGCGAACAGGCCGTGCGGGACCACGGGTTGACGCCCCGCGCCCGCTTCCACCACCTCTCCGTACGCGGTGAGGACCCGATCCGTATGCTCACCGCGCCGATCCCGGCCACGGCCTTCGCGCTGAAGAAGACGGGACTGACGATCGATGACATCCACCTGGTGGAGATCAACGAGGCGTTCGCGCCCGTGGTGCTGGCCTGGATGAAGGAGACGGGCGCCGACCCGGACCGCGTCAACGTCAACGGCGGCGCCATCGCGCTCGGCCACCCGCTCGGCGCGAGCGGCGCCAAGCTGATGACCACGCTGCTGCACGAACTGGAGCGCACGGGTGGCCGCTTCGGACTCCAGACGATGTGCGAGGGCGGCGGCCAGGCGAATGTGACGATCATCGAACGGCTCTGAGACGACACTCCCCGGGGCGGCGGCCGGCCGCCGCCCCGGGTACGGGAAGCGGCGTCGATACCCTGGCCCGATCATGGAGACGATGCCAGGGCACGAGATGGCCGACCTCCCTTCGGGGCATGTGCGACTGTCCGACCGGAGGACGCAGCGGAGTTGGACGGTCGAGGTCGCGGCGTTCCGGATCGCGGTGTTCCCGGTGACCCAGGAGCAGTACGGCCGGGTCACCGGATGCCGCCCGGGCAGCACCCGGGGCGACCGCCTGCCGGTCGAGGGCGTCTCGTGGTGGGACGCGGTCTCCTTCTGCAACGCCGCCTCCCTGTACGAGGGGCTGCGACCCGCGTATCGCGTCCGTGCCGAGGACGAGTGCGTCGAGTGGGACCGCTCCGCCGACGGGTACCGGCTGCCGACGGAGGCCGAGTGGGAGTACGCCTGCCGCGCCGGCACGACCGGCCCGCGGTACGGAGAACTCGACGCCGTGGCCTGGTACCGCGGCAACGCGGAGGGGCGCCTCCACGAGGTGGGCGGGAAACGGCCCAACCCGTGGGGCCTGTACGACATGCTCGGCAATGTGTGGGACTGGTGCTGGGACCTCTACGACCCCGAGGTGTACGGCAGCTACCGGGTGCTCCGCGGGGGCGGATGGTTCGACGAGCACTGGAGCTGCCGGGCCTCGGCGCGGCGCCGCAGCCATCCGACGTACCGGATCGACGACGTGGGTTTCCGGATGGCTCGTTCCCCGGCGTCCTGACCGCCGTACCGGACCTCGGGTGTCCGTGACGGCCGCTGCCTCAGCCCTCAGCGCGGGGGGCCGGACCGGGGTCCGCCGTCCGCGCGGAGGCCGGACCGGGGTCCGCCGTCCGCGCGGAGGCCGGACCGGGGTCCGCCGTCCGCGCGGAGGCCGGACCGGGGTCAGCCGTCCGCGCGGAGGCCGGACAGGGCCTCCAGCCTCGCGCACGCGTCCGCCACCGTCCGTTCGACGAGTTCCGCGCAGGACGGCAGGTCGTCGATCAGACCGGCGACCTGACCTGCGGCCATCACGCCCGTGTCCGTGCGTCCGTCGACCATCGAAGCCCGCAGCAGCATGGGGGTGTTGGCCGCGAGCAATATCTGACTCCACGTCAGGTCCTTGCCGTGGCGCAGCGACAGGCCGTCGCGGATCATGCGCGTCCAGCTCAGCCCGGAGATCTTGCGGAAGGCGGCCGCGTGCCGCACGGCCCGGAGCAGGGTGCGGGAGCGGCCCGACTGCTCCAGGGAGTCGACGAGATCGCTGCGCAGCATCCGGTGGGGGAGGCCGTCCACCTTCCTGGTGACCGTGACGTCCCGAACGGTGGCCGCGAGGTAGGCGGCCTTGACGGCGTCCGGCACGGTGCTGTCCGACGTCAGCAGGAAGCGGGTGCCCATGGCGACGCCCGCCGCCCCGTAGGCGAGGGCGGCGGCCAGCCCGCGTCCGTCGAAGAATCCGCCCGCCGCGACGACGGGGATGCCGACCGCGTCCACCACCTGCGGCAGCAGGACGGTGGTCGCCACCTCGCCGGTGTGGCCGCCGCCTTCGCCGCCCTGGACCAGGACGGCATCGGCTCCCCAGGCGGCGACCTTCTCCGCGTGGCGCCGGGCCCCGACGGACGGGATGACGACGACACCCGCGTCCTTGAGGCGGGCGATCAGCTCGCGGGAGGGTGCGAGGGCGAACGACGCGACGCGTACGCCCTCCCCGACGAGGATGCGGACCCGTTCGTCCGCATCCCCCGCGTCCGCACGCAGATTGACGCCGAACGGTGCGTCCGTCCGCGACCTCACCTCCCGCACAGCCGCGCGCAGTTGAGGGAGCGTCATGGTGGCGGAGGCGAGGATGCCGAGGGCCCCGGCGTTCGCGGTGGCCGACACCAGCCGGGGGCCGGCCACCCAGCCCATGCCCGTCTGCACGACGGGGTGCCGGACCCCCACGAGGTCCGTGAGCGAGGTCCGCACGGCGGGGGCGCTCATGCGGGCACCTCGCGGTTCCGTACGCCGCCGGGGTCGATCACCTCGCGGATCAGCCGCAGCTCCTCCGCGGTCGGCTCGCGCGTCGGCGGCACGCCGCCCTCGGGTGCTTCCAGCGGGAAGCCGGTCGCCTCCCGTACCTGATCCTCCGTCACTCCGGGATGGAGCGAGCGGATCCGGAGGCTCCCGTCGTCTTCTGCGAAGTCCAGGACCGCCAGATCCGTCACCACACGGCGCAGATCGTGGAAGCGCGTCGCGGACGGGCCGGCCGACGCCGCACGGTCGTGGCCCACCCCGCACACCATGTCCACGCGTTCCACGAAGACACGGCGGGAGTGGCGCGGCACCCAGTAACTCGTGGGGTTGTTCAGCGTGTTGACGGGGGCGCCGCGTACACCGAGCAACTGCCGGTCCGGGCGTGACCAGTCGCCGATGCAGGAGATGTTCTGGTTGCCGTGGCGGTCGATCTGGCTCGCGCCCATCATCACGTGCCGCCTGCCCCCGCTCACCATCGACAGATGCCTGCGGTACGGCAGCCAGCCCTCGGTCACCTGCGATGCGCCGCCCACCGGCGGGACGTCGCCCATGAGCATCGCCTCGCCGTCCGTCAGCAGCAGCTCCGGGGCGAAGGTGAGCTTCGCCAGCCGCGCGCCGATCGCCGGTACGGGACCCATCGGGCTCGCCAGGATCTCCCCGTCCCCGCGCCAGACCTCGGCGCACGCGATCACGCAGTACTCGGCCCGCGTCACCCCGGTGGCCGTCGTGCCGCTCATCGCTGCTCCTCCTGCCAGGCGTTCACGGCGGACCGGTAGGCGTTTTCCGTGGGCGGGGACAGGAAGCGGTCCGCGAACTCCCGCCAGGCAGCGGGATCGGCCGCGGCCGTGGCGTAGGCGCGCTGGAAGGGTTCGTCGCGGTCGTAGTCCGGGGCGCAGGAGGTGAAGTGCGCGCCGCCCGGCGCCTCGATCACACCGGTGACCGCATGGCGTGAGACGAGCAGGGTCTGCGGGCCGCCCGCCTTCGCGAACTCCGCGCTGTCCACGATCCGTTCGCAGGAGACGTACGCGGACGTGGCCGCCTCGCAGAAGAGATCGTCGAAATACGGGTCGGGGCCGAGGTACTGGGCATTGCCGTGGACATCGGCCCGGTTGAGGTGGACGAGGGCGGCGTCCA
Organism: Streptomyces sp. NPDC047108; assembly: GCF_040643575.1. Classification (NCBI taxonomy): domain Bacteria; kingdom Bacillati; phylum Actinomycetota; class Actinomycetes; order Kitasatosporales; family Streptomycetaceae; genus Streptomyces; species Streptomyces sp. NPDC047108. The sequence goes on along the minus strand of NZ_JBEYUP010000011.1, from coordinate 185,141 downwards.
GCCGCAGAGCGGGTACGGCGACCAGCTCCTCGCCGTCCTCGTACGGCGACGTCACCGTCAGCAGGCCGGGATTGACCCGCATCACGTCCGAGCCGAGGCCCGCGCGCAGCGGCATGAACGGCAGCCGGTGCGCCGCCGCCGTCAGCCCCCACATCACCATCGCCTCGTCCAGCTCCATCAGCTCGAAGGCGCCTCGCTGCCGGGCGGCGCGGTAGTGGGGTTCGAGCGGGATCGAGTCGAGGGTGGCGAAGGCCGTCACCAGCGTGCGGATCTTTCCCGCGGCGGCGAGCAGACCGACGTCCGGGCCGCCGTAGGACACCACGGTCAGATCGGTGACGGGGGAGCGGAGCAACGCCCGTACCAGCGCCATGGGTTTGCGGCGGGAGCCCCAGCCGCCGATGCCCACGGTCATGCCGCTCTCCAGACGGCCGATGGCCTCGTCGGCGGTCATCGTCTTGTCGCGGGCCCTGGTCGCGTCGGTCGTCGGCGCCTCGTCCTTCGCCGTCCCGCCGCTCATGACGCCTCCCCCCGGGGGCCGGGGCCGAAGGTGTTGCGCACGCGGGCGCCGACGCCGCCGAGCGCCGCTTCGAAGGTGAAGCCCTGCTCGAAGCGGTAGCTGCGGCGTACGTCGACCGGGTCGATACCGTTGAGGGCCGCCTTGGCCAGGCGCAGAAGGGTGCCGTCCTTGGCCGCGATCTCCCGGGCCAACTCCATGGCCGTGTCCTTGAGTTGTTCGCGCGGGACGACCTGCCAGACCGAGCCGTGGCGGTGCAGCTCCTCGGCGGTGGCGGTGCGGGAGGTGAAGTAGAGCGCGCGCATCAGATGCTGCGGGACCAGCCGGGCCAGGTGGGTGGCCGCGCCGAGCGCGCCGCGGTCCAGCTCGGGGAGGCCGAAGACCGCGTCCTCGCTCGCCACGATCGCGTCGGCGTTGCCGGCCAGTCCGATGCCGCCGCCGAGGCAGTGGCCGTGCACGGCGGCGACCACCGGTACCGCGCAGTCGTAGACGGCGGAAAAGGCCGCGGCGCAGCTGTCGTTGGCGCCGAGCAGCACGTCGTGACCGGTGTCGCGCTGGATCTCCTTGATGTCGACGCCCGCGTTGAAACCGCGGCCGGCGGCGGTCAGCACGACGCAGCGGACCCCCGGGTCGCGCCCGGCGGCGGTCACGGCGTCGGCGAGGTCGTACCAGCCCTGTACGGGAAGGGCGTTGACGGGTGGGAAGTCGACGGTGACGACGGCGATGCCCTTCTCGGGGCTTGCGGTGGAGACACCCATGAGCGGATCAGCTACCTTTCCACCAAACATTTGTTAGGTGGACGGTAGCAGCGGTCCGCGGACCGCGGGAGGTGCGCGTTGGGCATCACGCTGGATCTGAGCGGGCGCGTCGCGGTCGTCACCGGGGGAACGCGGGGCGTGGGGGCGGGCATCGCCCGCGCGTTCCTGCGGGCCGGCGCCGAGGTCGTCGTCTGCGCACGCAAGCCGCCGACCCGCCCGGTCGAAGGAGCGGGCAGAAAGGCCGAGTTCGCCCCGGTGGACCTTCGGGACGCCGACGCCGTAAGGGAGTTCATCGGCGGTGTGGCCGCCGGTCACGGCCGCCTCGACGCGCTGGTCAACAACGCCGGCGGAACGCCGTACCGGCTGCTCGGCGACGCGGACGCGCCCCGGCACGCCCGCGTGATCGACCTCAACCTGACCGCGGCCCTGAACGCCTCCCTGGCGGCGTACGAGGTGATGGCACGTCAGCGGACACCCGGCTCCATCACCATGATCGGCAGCGTCAGCGGCTCCCGCCCCTCGCCCGGTACGGCCGCCTACGGCGCGGCCAAGGCGGGGCTCGACCATCTCGCCCGCTCGATGGCCGTCGAATGGGCCCCGCGAATCCGGGTCAACACCCTGGTTCTCGGCATGGTGCACACCGAGTCCGCGCATCTGCACTACGGGGACGAGGAGGGCGTCGCGGCGGTCGCGCGGACCGTCCCGCTGGGCCGTCTCGCCGAACCCGACGAGGTCGGCGACGCCGCCGTCTTCCTCGCCTCCGACCGCGCCGCGTACATCACCGGCGCGAGTCTGCACCTCCACGGGGGCGGGGAACGCCCCGCCTTCCTCGATGCCGCGACGGTCAACTGGGCGGCGGACAAGGAGCAGTGACATGGCCGGAATCTGTACGGGGCGCGTGGTGGCCGTCACGGGTGCGGGACGTGGCCTCGGCCGCGCCCACGCCCTCGCCTTCGCCGCCGAGGGAGCCCGCGTCGTCGTCAACGACCTGGGCGTCGGGCTCGACGGCTCGGGTACCTCGGGCGGGCCCGCACAGACCGTCGCCGACGAGATCACGGCGGCGGGTGGTCAGGCTGTCGCCCACACCCGGGACATCGCCACGAGCCGGGGTGCCGCCTCGCTCGTCGCGACCGCGCTCGACGCGTTCGGGCGCCTCGACACGCTGGTCAACAACGCCGGGTTCCTCCGCGACCGGATGCTGGTCAACCTCGACGAGGACGACTGGGACTCGGTCATGCGCGTCCATCTCAAGGGGCACTTCCTGCCGTTGAAGCACGCGGCCGCGCACTGGCGGGCCGAGGCGAAGGCGGGCCGCACCCCGCAGGCCCGGGTGATCAACACCAGTTCGGGCGCCGGGCTGCTCGGCAGCGTCGGACAGGGCAACTACGCGGCCGCGAAGGCCGGGATCGTCGGGCTGACGCTCGTCGCGGCCGCGGAGATGGGCCGCTACGGGGTCCAGGTCAACGCGATCGCCCCCGCTGCCCGTACGCGGATGACCGAGCGGACCTTCGCGGACACCATGGCGGCTCCCGCCGGCGGGGGCTTCGACGCGATGGCCCCGGAGAACGTCTCCCCGCTCGCGGTCTGGCTGGGATCGGCGGCGTCGGAGGGGGTGACGGGGCGGGTCTTCGAGGCGGAGGCCGGGCGCATCACGCTGATGGAGGGCTGGCGGCCGGGGCCGACCGCCGACAAGGCCGCGCGCTGGTCCCCGGCGGAGGCGGGGGAAGCCGCCACCGCACTGGTGGCGCGGGCGGAGCCCCCGCTCCCCGTCTACGGCGCGCACTGACGCGCGGCCTGCGGCGCGCGTCGAAGCGCTCCGGGGCCCGCGTCAGCCGCAGGACACCCGGGCTCCGCGTCGGTCGCGGGAGACTCCGGGTCCGCCTCAGTCGCGGGAGACGGCCTTGCGCCAGCCCTTGGCGACGATCTCCTTGGCTCTGGAGGACTGCTCCTCCGAGGGGAACTCCGGCGTGCCGTCGACGGAGGGGAGCCATGCCGCGGCGATCTCGTGCAGCGTCCCGTCCTTCTTCATGGAGTCCAGCAGGACCGGGCGCGCGTAGCCCTCCAGCCGCAGATTCTGGCCCTCCTCGCTGAAGACGTACTCCTGCCAGAGGCGGGCTGCCGCGGGGTGCGGTGCGTCCTTGTTGATCGCCTGTGAGTAGTACTCGGCGTAGATTCCGTCGGACGGGACGGTCACCTGCCAGTCCATGCCTTTTTCGCGGAAGTTGTCGGCATAGCTGGTGTTGAGGTAGTCCCAGTCGATGGAGATGGGTGTTTCGCCCGATTCGATGGTGGCGGGTGTCGATTGCACGGGATTGAAGATCTCGGACTTCGACAGATCCTCGAAGAATTCGAGACCCGGCTCGATGTCGTCGAGAGAGCCTTTGTTCGCGAGAGCGGCGGCGTACACCCCGGCGAACGCGGAGCCCGCTTTGGTGGGTTCTCCGTTGAGCGAGACCTTTCCGAGATATTCGGGCTTCCGTAGGTCGTCGAAGGTCTGCGGGCACTCCTCGATCTCCGCGGCGTCGCAGCCGATGGAGACATAACCGCCGTAGTTGTTGGCCCAGCGGGCGAGCGGGTCCTTCTGGTCGTCGGGGATCTTCTTGTACGTCTTGACCTTGTACGGGGCGAGCAGGCCCTGCTCGGCGGCCGACTGCGCGAACGAGCGCCCCATGTCGAGCACGTCGGGGGCCTCGGGCTGGCCCTTGTAGCGCTTGACGGCGTCGATCTCGTCCTGGCTGCTGGCGTCCGGCTGGGCGACCTTGACCTCGATGCCGTACTTGTTGGAGAAGCCGTCGATCACGGCGCCGTAGTTCGCCCAGTCGCGGGGGAGGGCGATCGCGTTGAGCGTGCCCTCCTTCTGTGCCGTGGCTATGAGCGCGTCCATGCCGCCCGCATCTTCCACGGAGGACGCCACGCGCAGGTTCTCGCTGTTGACCGTCGGAGTGGACGAACCGCAGGCGGTCAGGGCGAGGAGGGAGAGGGCGAGACAGCAGTGGAGGGCGCCGGCGCGGGCGTGCTGGTGCATCACAGAAGCTCCCGGTTGCGATGGCCGTCTGGTCGTCTGGGGCATGAACTCGGCTGTCGGTGTGGTGATCGTGGAGAACGGGCGAACATCACCGGGAGAGCGGCGGGCGGAAACCGGACGCGTCCGGTCCCCCGTACTGCCTCCCGCGGCGGACTCCTCTCCGAATTGGTCCAGACCGGTGGAAGCCGGTCGGCGCAATTCGGCGTGACCAGCCAACCGTATTATGGGTGGGGATTGCCTTGTCATGAGTACGTGCTGACGAACTTCCCGCAGATGGCAGCGACTGACAGGGATCTACCAGTTCTTTCCGGACGTACGCCGGAAGCCTTCCCCTCGTCACGTTGCTGTGCTTCACGGTCGCACCCGCGAACGCCGCGGCGGGCGGGCCACCCCTCGCGGAGTGCACCCGCCCGCCACAACTCCCGCTTCCCGTACGGCTATTCGTCGTGGTGCCCGATCTCCACATCTTCGAGAATGCCGAGCGCGTCGGGGACGAGTACGGCCGCCGAGAAGTACGCGGTCACCAGATAGGAAATGATCGCCTTCTCGTTGATGCCCATGAAGCGGGCGTTGAGACCCGGCTGGATTTCGTCCGGAATGCCCGTCTGGTGCAGTCCCACGACACCCTGGTCGGCCTCGCCGGTCCGCAGCGCCAGGATCGAGCTGGTGCGCTGGTCGGTGACGGGGATCTTGTTGCAGGGCAGCAGCGGAATGCCCCGCCAGGCCCGGACGTGCTGCCCCTGGAACTCCACGCCCTGCGGGTAGAGGCCGCGGCGGTTGCACTCCCGGCCGAACGCCGCGATCGTGCTCGGGTGCGCGAGCAGGTACTGCGTCTTGCGCCGCCGCGAGATCAGCTCGTCGAGGTCGTCGGGGGTGGGCGGTCCGGTGCGGGTGTGAATGCGCTGCTTGAGGTCTGCGTTGTGGAGGAGCCCGAACGCGCGGTTGTTGATCATCTCGTGCTCCTGGCGTTCGCGCAGGGCCTCGACGGTCAGCCGGAGCTGTTCCTCCACCTGGTTCATGGGGTTGTTGTAGAGGTCGGCGACGCGGCTGTGCACGCGGAGGACGGTCTGCGCGACGCTCAGCTCGTACTCCCGCGGGGACAGTTCGTAGTCCACGAAGGTGCCCGGAAGATCCGGTTCGCCGGAGTGGCCCGAGGAGAGCTCGATCGCGGCCTCGCCGTGCTTGTTCTGCGGGAGCTGAGGGGCGGCACGGTAGGCGTCGAGGTGGGTACGCAGGGCCGCGGACCGGCCCGTCACCTCGTCGAGCGCCTCGCGCGGCAGGGCGAGCACCGTGCACGACGTCACCGCCCGGACCGTGAACGGCCAGGTGCCGCGCTCCCCGCTCAGCAGGCCGTCACCGACGTAGTCGCCGTCCGCGAGCACCCCCAGCGCCGTACGGTCCCCGTACTTGCCGGTGCCCAGTTTGTCCGCCTTGCCGTGGGCCAGCAGCACGATCTCCAGGACCGGGCTCCCGGCCTCGACGATCGGCTCGCCCGCGGCGATCTCCCGCTGGACGAAGCGGTCGGCCAGCGCGGCGAGACCCCCGCTGTCCTCGAACCCGCGCAGGGCCGGCATCTCCCGCAGTTCGGCCGGGATCACCCGGACCTCGGCGCCCGTGGTCGTGAACTCGATGCGCCCGTCCCCGAGCGTGTGCGTGAGCCGCCGGTTCACCCGGTACGTGCCCGCGGTGACCTCGACCCACGGCAGGATGCGCAGCAGCCACCGGGAGGAGATCCCCTGCATCTGCGGTACGGACTTGGTCGTGGTCGCAAGATTCCGTGCCGCGGCCGTCGCGAGGCTCTGCTGCGGGCTCTGCTGCCCGCCCTCGGCGGCGGTCGTTTCCACAGACGTGGTCATCGGAGAACTTCACCCATTTCTATGCGAACTATGCGATACCAGCCGCATCGTGTGCGTGCGGCGGACAGGCGCAGCCCCGCGGGGCTGACAGAAGGAGACGTGCGGAGGGGGGATCGCGCAGGCGCGGTCGTCGGGACGGCCCGCGGCATGCCCCGCATGACATGAACGGCGCACCGGGCGCGCGCCCGGTCGTCGAAACGGACGCGTACGGCCGGAGCGTCGACGCGTACGGCCGGAAAACGACGCGTCCGATCGGATACAGGTCGCGTCCGACAGGAAATTGACGCGCCTGGCCGTGGAACGGGCGTCAGTGCCCGATCTCGACGTCCTCGAGAATTCCCAGCGCGTCCGGGACGAGAACCGCCGCGGAATAGTAGGCGCTGACGAGATAGGAGAGGACCGCCTTTTCGTTGACGCCCATGAAGCGGACCGAAAGGCTTGGTCGGTATTCGTCCTCGATGCCTGTGCGATGCAGACCGACCACTCCGCGTTCGGCCTCACCCGTCCGCATCACCATGATCGAGGTGGTGCGCTCCGCGGTCACGGGAATCTTGTTGCAGGGAAAGACCGGCACCCCGCGCCAGGCCGGGATCGCGTGGCCGTGGTGGTCGACGGTGTCCGGGTGGACCCCGCGGCGGCTGCACTCGCGGCCGAAGGCGGCGATGGCCTTGGGGTGGGCGAGGATGACGTGCGGGTCCTTCCAGACGGTGGACAGCAGTTCGTCGAGGTCGTCGGGTGTGGGCGGTCCCGTGCGGGTACGGATGCGCTGCCCCAGGTCGGCGTTGTGGAGGAGCCCGAAGGCGCGGTTGTTGACCATCTCGTGCTCCTGGCGTTCGCGCAGGGCCTCGACGGTCAGCCGCAGTTGCTCCTCCACCTGGTTCATGGGGTCGTTGTAGAGGTCGGCGACGCGGCTGTGCACCCGGAGCACGGTCTGCGCGACGCTCAGCTCGTACTCCCGCGGGGACAGTTCGTAGTCCACGAAGGTGCCGCCGAGCGCCGGCTCTCCCGTGTGTCCCGAGGCCAGGTCGATCTCGGCCTCACCATGGCTGTTCCCGCGCTGCCGCGGGACGGCCGCGGCGCGGGTGACATGTGCGCGCAGCGCCTCGGACGCCGCCATGACCTCGTCGAACGCCGAGCGCGGCAGGGCCAGGACGGTGCAGGCGGTGGCGGCCTTGAGGGTCACGTCCCAGACGCCCGCCTCGGCCGTCAGCGCCTGGTCCCCCACGTGGTCGCCGTCGGCCACCACGCCCACGACCGCCGTCCCGTCGTACTTGCCCGGGGCCAGTTGCGTCGCTCTGCCGTGAGCGATCAGAAAGAGCTGGTCGGCGCGGCTGCCGGCCTCGGCGATCACCTCGCCCGCCGCGAACTCCCGCTGCACGCAGCGGGACGCCAGCGCCTCCAGCGCCGCACCGTCGTCGAAGCCGCGCAACAGCGGCAGTTCGGCCAGCTCGGCCGGGATGACCCGGACCTCGGCGCCCGTCGTGACGAACTCGATGCGGCCGTCCCCGAGGGTGTGGGTGAGGCGGCGGTTCACCCGGTACGCGCCGCCGGGTACGTCGACCCAGGGCAGCAGGCGGAGCAGCCACCGGGAGGTGACGCCCTGCATCTGAGGGGCGGACTTGGTCGTTGTCGCCAGATTGCGCGCAGCGGCCGTTCCCAGGCTTTGCTGCGGCTGACCCGTCTCTGCGGCAGAAGCGGACTCCACCGGCAAGGTCATAAGGACGCCACCCATCTCTGTGCGGAGGAAATACGGTGCGGAATTCACCGCCACCGAGAGGGAAAGTATCAGCGCGCAAAGGATCTTTGGAATCGCTCAAATGAGTGTGGTTGACACGGGAGTTGGCAGGAAATCAAGGGGTTCGGCGAAGGGGAGGAGGCGTCCGGGGAAACCGTCGTTCCCGGGCGGGCGGGCGGGCGGCACGGCGACCCGCTGCCGCGTCCTCGCAACAGGACCCGCGCCCTCGCAACAGGACCCGCGCCCTCGCAACAGCACCCGCGCCCGCGCATCAGCACCCGCGCACCAGCACCGGCGCCCGCGCACCAGCACCGGCGTCCGCGCACCAGCGCACGCGCCCTCCGCGGGAGTCCCGTCAGTAGTCCGGCTGCGAGGGACCGGGCCCCAGCGTCGTCGTGCCGGGCGCCGCGCGGTGTCCGAGACCCGTCCTGTACGCGTCGAGCGCCGCCTCGATCCGGCCCTCCCGGCGCAGCAGATCCCCCAGCAGCCGGCAGATGTCGGCCAGGTCCCCCGCCGCGCCCGAGTGCTCGAGCAGCGACAGCGCCTGGCAGTAGTGCAGTTCGGCGTCCTCGCCCGCCCCGTCCTCCTCGGCGATCAGCCCCAGCAGCCGGTGGGCGGCGGCCGCGTGCACCGCCCCGCGCTCCGGCCCGAGCGCCGCGCCGAGCGCGTCGAGCGTGCCCGACAGCAGGTCGGCGGCCTCCTGGCGGCGGCCGAGCCGCCGCAGCACGTCGGCCAGTTCCACCTCGACCTGGGCGGCGAAGAGCTGCGCGCGCCCCGCCAGCATGTCCCGCGCGGTGCGCAGCTCCGCCTCGGCGCCCATCAGGTCGCTGTCCTGGGCCCGCACGTACCCGCGCATCCAGTGGCAGTGGGCGAGTTCCGTCCGGATGTGGAGCTGCCGGTACAGCTCCTGCGCCTTGGCCAGCGACGCCTCGGCCTCGGCCGACCGCCCTTCCGCGATCATGGCGCGTGCCACGCCCCGGTGCATGCGGGCCACCAGCGCCGGATCGTTGACGGACGGTGCGAGGGAGAGTGCCAGTTCGGCGCTCTGGGCGGCCCGCGCGTACGCGCCCATGTCCATGTACGGGGCGATGGCGGCGCTGTGCAGCAGCACGAGCGCGTCGGGGTCGTGCAGCCCGCTCCGGTTCAGCTCGTCGATCGCGGACTCCAGCAGATAGCAGGAGTAGCGCAGTTCGCCCGCGAGGAGATGGGCCACGGCTCTCCCGCGGACGGCCGCGACCCGCCGGGTCAGCGGCTCCCCGGCGAGCTGCCGCTCGGCCTCCTCGAAGCTCTCCCGGGCCTCGGTGAGTTCGCCGAGGTCCAGCGCGCAGTCGCCGAGCGCGATCAGCGCGTCGGCGCGTTCCCCCTCGAATCCGTGCTCCTCGGCGGAGGCCAGCGTCTCGCGCAGCAGCTCCGCCGCGTCCGCCGCTTCTCCGGCGGCGAGCAGCTGCCGGGCGTCGGTGAGCCGTACCCGCAGTTCGGTGGCTACGTGGCCGGGGCGGCCGGTCGACAGCTCGTCGACGCTGACACCCAGCCGCGCGGCGAGGTGGCGCAGCGCGGTCTCCGACGGCCGGACCCGGCCCGACTCCAGGGTCGAGATGTACGCGGCGGTGTACTCGGGTTCGGCCAACTGGCGCTGGGTCAGGCCGCGTTCGGCACGGAGCCGCTGGACACGGCGCCCGATCCCGTCCGTGTCCGGCGTACGCTCCTGGCTTCCGGCCGTCCTGCTGGTCGCCATCGGTCCGTGCCCCTTCGATCGCACCTCCGGCCCGGACCCCGCTCCACCGCAGTGCCGTCCATCGGTTCGTCCGCCCGTCGGCGCTCTCGCGCCCGGAACCGTGCCCTCGCGCCGGCCAGGTTGGCGGACCCGCGGCTTGATCCCGTAGTTAAGGCTAGTTAAGTATGCCCTTAATGGCCATGGGTGGGACCGAACCGACAGGAGTGCTCTTGACCAGCTACCGACAGCCCGGCCTCGTCCTCACCGACCACCGCTTCGAGGTGCCTCTGGACCACACCGACCCCGGCGGGGAGACGATCGAGATCTTCGCCCGCGAAGCCGTCGCGCCGGGCAAGGAGACGAAGGAACTGCCCTGGCTGGTCTATCTGGAGGGCGGCCCCGGATGCGGCGCCCGGCGGCCGGTCGGGGCCACGGACTGGATCAGCCGGGCCGTCGAGGAGTACCGGGTCCTGCTCCTGGACCAGCGGGGCACCGGCCGCTCCACCCCGGCCGACCGCCGTACGCTCCCGCTGCGCGGCGGTCCGCAGGAGCAGGCCGACTACCTCAGCCACTTCCGCGCCGACGCCATCGTGAAGGACTGCGAGTGGATCAGGCCGCGGCTGACCGGCGGCGCACCGTGGACCGTACTCGGCCAGAGCTTCGGCGGATTCTGCGCGGTGCACTACCTCTCCGCCGCCCCCGAGGCCCTGGACACCGTGCTCGTCACCGGCGGTCTGCCCGCGCTCGACGCGACGGCCGACGACGTCTACCGCGCCGCGTACCCGCGCGTCGAGCGGAAGACCCGCGCCCACTACGCCCGCTACCCGCAGGACGTGGAGACCGCACGCACCATCGCCGCCCATCTGCGCGAGCACCCGGCCGAACTCCCCGGCGGCCACCGCCTGACGGTCGAAGGCTTCCAGGCGCTCGGCCACCAGCTCGGCTCCACGGGCGGCTCCCACCGCCTGCACTATCTCCTCGAGCACGCCTTCGTGCCGACGGTCGCGGGACCGGCCCTGTCGGACGCCTTCCTCGAAGGGGCCAGGTCCGTCCTCTCGTACGCGACCAATCCGCTCTACGCCCTGCTGCACGAGGCCTGTTACGCGCAGGACGGTTCGGCCACGGAGTGGGCGGCCGAGCGCGTCCGGGCGGAGTTCCCGCAGTTCGACGCGGGCCGAGCGCTGGAGCGGGGTGAACCCGTCCTGTTCACGGGCGAGATGATCTACCCGTGGATGCTGGAGGCGGACCCGGCTCTGCGACCGCTGCGGGAGACCGGCGAGCTGCTGGCCGCCCGTAAGGGCTGGCCCCGGCTGTACGACGCCGGCCGCCTCGCCGCGAACCGGGTCCCGGTCGCCGCGGCCGTGTACCACGACGACATGTACGTCGACACCGGCCATGCCCTGGAGACCGCGCGCACGATCGGCGGCCTGCGCACGTGGGTCACCGACGAGTTCGAGCACGACGGGGTGCGCACCGGCGGCACCCGCGTCGTCGACCGGCTGCTCGCGCTCGCCCGCGACGAGGTCTGAGCCGCCCCGACCCGACGGCCCGGGCCGTCCGCGACCACGAGCTGACGCTTTTTCAGCAACGAGTCCCGGCACGTGTATTGCCCTGCCCCTCCCGGCCCTCTACGTTGACTGGCTGATTAAGCGCGTTTACCCGCGCGCTTAATCGGCTTCGTCCACCCCCACCGGGATCCCACCGGGAGGAACGCAGTGCACATACCCAGAGCCGGCTTCGGCGCCGGCATCGTCCTGGCCGGCCTTCTCGCCGCCGCACCCTTCGCGGCCGCCTCGGACTCCGGGGCGGCCGCGCCGTCCCCGCGGGACCGGAAGACCCACCACGTCGAGTACTTCACCTCGCCGAAAGGCCACCCCCGCCACACCGAGGTCCCCGTGGCCGCCCCCGAACGCCTCGACCGTGAGGCCGGGAACGTCGAGGGTGACGGTGACGTGACCCCGATCGTCGAGAACGGCTCCACCGCGGACAAGCTCGACGTCGTGGTGATCGGCGACGGCTACACCGAAGGCGAACTCGCGCAGTTCCACACCGACGCCAAGGAGAAGTGGCAGGAGATCACCGGCGTCGAGCCGTACACCACCTACCAGGACCTCTTCAACGTCTGGGCGGTCGACGCCGTCTCCCAGGAGTCCGGCGTCTCCGGCGACCCGACCAAGGACGTCGTCCGGAACACCGCCCTCAGCTCGTACTTCTGGTGCGACGACATCGAGCGCCTGCTGTGCGTCGACACCGGCAAGGTGGAGAGCTACGCGGCCAAGGCCCCCGAGGCGGACCTCGTCGTCGTGGTCTCCAACAGCACCAAGTACGGCGGCGCGGGCTACAACGACGTCGTCTCCCAGCCCGGCTACGACGGCATCGCCACGGTGTCCGGCGGCAACGACCAGTCCGGCCAGGTCGCCGTGCACGAGACCGGCCACTCCCTCGGCAAGCTCGCCGACGAGTACTTCTACGACGAGTACGGCGACTGGACCGGGGCCGAGCCCGCCGACCTCAACACCAGCACGTACACCGCGAACGAGCTCTACGACCAGCAGGCCAAGTGGTACCGCTGGCTGGGCGCGGCGACGCCCGACGGCGGCACGATCGGCGCCTTCGAGGGAGCCGGGTACTACCCGCGCGGCCTGTACCGGCCCAGTGAGAACTCGATCATGCGCACCCTGGGACGGGAGTTCAACGTCGTCGGCCGCGAGGCGATGATCGCGGGCTTCTACCGGCACGCGAAGCCGCTGTCCAGCGAGACCAGCACCAAGCGCGTGCTGGCCCGGTCCGACAGCGTCACCGTACGGCTGCCGAAGCTGTCCGGCGCCGAGCGGCCCGTCGCCCTGCGCTGGTACGTCGACGGCAGGGAGGTGAAGGGTGCGCGCGGCGACCTCACGGTGAAGGTCGGCGCGCTCGTGCAGCAGCGCGATCACCGCACCCACCGGCTCACCGCCACCGCGTCCGACCCCAACCGCGCCGTGCGCGACCCGGCACTGCGGTCCCTGCTGAAGGGCTCGCTGAGCTGGACCGTAGGGCGCTGACCCGGAACGTTCCGCTCTCCCGACGCCGGGGCGGCCGTGAGGCCCGCCCCGGCGTCCGGCGTTCCCGGGGGCATGCGGAGGCGTGCGGGGGCGTGCGGGGGCGGCGTGAACGGGGTGGCGAGAAACGCTCCCGGGGACTGTTCCCCTTCAGCCGAGCGACCGCTTAGTATGCGACGGACGCGGAACCTGTCCACGCTTGCGGAGGCCCACGGATGAAGGCATGGCGAGTCCACGAGAACGGCGAGCCGCGCGCGGTGATGCGCCTCGACGAGGTGCCCGACCCGGTCGCCGGGCCCGGGCAGCTCCTCCTGCGCGTCCGCGCCGCCAACATCAACTTCCCGGACGCGCTGCTCTGCCGCGGCCACTACCAGATCCGGCCGCCCCTGCCGTTCACCCCGGGCGTCGAGATCTGCGGCGAGGTCGTCGCCGCAGGGGAGGGCACGGACACCTCGGTCGGAGACCGCGTCCTGGCCCAGCCTCCGCTCCCCGCGGGCGGGTTCGCCGAGTACGCGGTCGCCGACGCCGTGGCCGTGGCACCCGCGCCGCCGGCACTCGACGACGCCGAGGCGGCCGCCCTGCACATCGGCTACCAGACCGGCTGGTTCGGGCTCCACCGCAGGGCCCGGCTCCAGGCAGGGGAGACCCTGCTGGTGCACGCGGCGGCGGGCGGAGTCGGCAGCGCCGCCGTCCAGCTCGGCAAGGCCGCCGGCGCTACGGTCATCGGCGTCGTCGGCGGCCCGGACAAGGCGCGCGTCGCCCGCGAGCTGGGCTGCGACCTGGTCGTCGACCGGCGGACGGACGACATCGTGGCCGCCGTGAAGGACGCGACCGGCGGCCGGGGCGCGGATGTGGTCTACGACCCGGTGGGCGGCGACGCGTACGCCAAGTCCGTCAAGTGCATCGCCTTCGAGGGCCGGGTCCTGGTCGTCGGGTTCGCGAGCGGGGCCATCCCGACACCCGCGCTCAACCACGCGCTGGTGAAGAACTACGCGATCGTGGGCCTGCACTGGGGCCTCTACAACACCAAGGACCCGGACGCCGTCCGCGCCTGCCACGAGGAGCTGACCAAGCTCGCGGAACAGGGCGCGATCAAGCCGCTGATCAGCGAGCGCGTGGGCCTGGACGCGGCGGCCGACGCCGTGCAGCGCGTCGCCGACGGCACCACCACCGGACGCGTCGTCGTCGTTCCCGCCTGACCCGCACCCACCGGAAGGAGCTGTTCCATGGCCCGTACCGAGGCCACGACGGCACCCGACGCGGACGCGCTGCGCCGCCGGGTCGCCGGTCTGCTCGCCGCGCACGACCCCGCCACCACCGACCCCGCCGCCTTCCTGCAGGCCCGCTTCGACGCGGGCCTGGCCTGGGTGCACTACCCGGAGGGGCTCGGCGGCCTCGACGCCCCGCGTGCCCTCCAGGCCGTCGTGGACGCCGAGTTGGAGGCCGCCGGCGCACCCGACAACGACCCGCAACGCATCGGCATCGGCCTCGGCATGGCCGCCCCGACCATCCTCCGCTACGGCACCGACGAGCAGAAGCGGCGCTTCCTGCGCCCGCTGTGGCTGGGCGAGGAGGTGTGGTGCCAGCTCTTCAGCGAGCCCGGCGCCGGATCGGACCTCGCGGCGCTCGCCACCCGGGCCGTACGGGACGGCGGGGGAGACTGGGTGATCGACGGGCAGAAGGTGTGGACCTCCAGCGCCCACGTCGCCCGCTGGGCCATCCTCATCGCCCGGACCGACCCGGACGTGCCCAAGCACCGCGGCATCACCTACTTCCTCTGCGACATGACCGACCCGGGCGTCGAGGTGCGGCCGCTGCGCCAGATCACCGGCGAGGCCGAGTTCAACGAGGTCTTCCTCTCGGGCGTACGCATCCCCGACAGCCACCGGCTCGGCGAGATCGGCGACGGCTGGCGGGTCGCCCAGACCACGCTGATGAACGAGCGCGTGGCCATCGGCGGCGGCCGCGTGCCCCGCGAGGGCGGCCTCATCGGGATCCTGGCCCGCACCTGGCGCGAGCGGCCCGAACTGCGCACCCACGACCTGCACCAGCGGCTGCTGGGGCTGTGGACCGAGGCGGAGGCGGCGCGGCTCGCGGGAGAGCGGCTCCGGCAGCAGCTCGTCGCGGGCCAGCCAGGACCCGAGGGCTCGGCCATGAAGCTCGCCTTCGCCCGCCTCAACCAGGAGATCAGCGGCCTGGAGGTGGAACTCCTGGGCGAGGAGGGCCTGTTGTACGACGACTGGACCCTGCGCCGCCCGGAGATCGTCGACTTCGCGGGGCGCGACGCCGGGTACCGCTACCTCCGCGCCAAGGGCAACTCCATCGAGGGCGGCACGTCCGAGGTGCTGCTCAACATCGTCGCCGAACGCGTCCTCGGACTGCCGCCGGAGCCGCGCACCGACAAGTACCTCCCGTGGAAGGAGCTCGCCCGATGACCGGAACCGAGACGGGCACCGCGGCCGAGACCGGCACCGGGGCGCCGGCCGCGGCCGCCGCGGACCTGCTGTACTCCGAGGCCGAGAACGATCTGCGCGCCGCCGTACGGTCCCTGCTCACCGACCGCTGCGATCCGGCCGCCGTCATCGCGGGGACCGAGAGCGGCCGGCCGTATGACGCGGACCTCTGGCGCGCCCTCGCCGCGGACATGGGAACGGCCGGGCTCCTCGTCCCGGAGAAACTGGGCGGACAGGGGGCCACCGCACGCGAGGCCGCCGTCGTCCTCGAGGAACTCGGCCGCAGCGCCGCCCCGGTGCCGTATCTGACGAGCGCGGTGCTCGCCGTCGAAGCGCTCCTGGGCTGCGGCACGGACTCCGCCGACGTCACCGAACTGCTGGCCGGCATCGCCTCGGGCGCGATCACCGGCGCGTTCGTCGTACCGCTCTCCACCGCCCCCGGTGCGACACCGGCGATCACCGTGCGCCTCGCATCGGACGGCACGCTGGAGGGCAGGGCGTCCGGTGTGGCGGGCGTGGCCGGTGCCGATGTCCTCCTCGTACCGGCCGAAGGCCCCGACGGGTACGGGCTGCACGCCGTCGAGACCACCGAGCCCGGCGTCACCGTCGCGCCCCAGGTGTCCCTCGACGCGACCCGCCCGGTCGCCGAGGTGACGCTCGCCGGGGTGCGGGCGCGGCGTCTCGCGGGGCCGGACGCCGCGGGCGCCGCCGTCGAACGGGCGCTGCTCGCTGGTGCCGGGCTCCTCGCCTCCGAGCAACTGGGCCTGGCCGAATGGTGTTTGGCCGAGACCGTCCGCCACACCGGCGAGCGGCACCAGTTCAACCGCCCCGTCGGATCGTTCCAGGCGCTCAAGCACCGGCTCGCCCGGCTCTGGCTGGAGATCGTCTCGGCGCGCGCCGCCGCCCGGTACGCGGCGGACTGCCTGGCTCAGGGCAACCCCGACGCGCCGGTCGCGGTCGCCGTCGCCCAGGCCACGTGCGCGACGACCGCGGTGCACGCGGCGGAGGAGTGCGTACAGCTCCACGGCGGCATCGGCATGACCTGGGAGCACCCGGCCCATCTGTATCTGAAGCGGGCGAAGTCGGCGGAGATCGCCCTCGGGACACCGGGGCGCCACCGGTCCCGCCTCGCCGAGGCCGCGGATCTGCCCGCACCGCCCGGCTGACGCGGCGCCGACGGGCGGATCGTACGGAACACCGGCCACCGGCTCGTCCCTCCACGGGACGGGACCGGTGGCCGTTCCGCGTCCCCGGCACGCAGGCACCGCAAGCCCAACTCCCTGCCGTGTCAGGCTTGTTGCGGTGCTCTGGACCGCATACTCCGGATGTCACCCGCACGCCCCCGCGACGCCCGCCCGAGCACCCCTGCCCGCCGCGCACCGTCACACCACCGCGCGGCCCGTCCTCCGGGAGACACCGTGCCCCTTCCGTCACGCCGATCCGTCGTCGCCACGTTCGGCGCCACCATGGCCGCCGGTCTCGCGTCGCCCGCCCGCGCAAGGGCGTCCGCCCCCACCGCCCGAAACCCTCACGAACCCCCGCCGTTGCCCCGGGCCCACGCGCACAACGACTACGAGCACCCCGACCGCTCGCCGACGCGCTCGCCCACCGCTTCACCAGTGTCGAGGCCGACATCTGGCTGATCGACGGACGGCTTCTCGTCGGGCACGACATCGACGACCTGTCGCCGGACCGCACCCTGGAATCGCTCTATCTGGAGCCGCTGCTCGCCAGGGTCCGGGCCCACCACGGCTGGGTGTACCGCGGCCACCGGATCCCGCTCCAGCTCCTCGTCGACATCAAGAACACCGGCGAGGCGACGTACCGCGAACTCCACCGCGTCCTGCGCCGCTACCGCTCCATGCTCAGCTCCGCGACCGGTTCCATGGTCCGCACACGCGCCGTCACCCCGGTCGTCTCCGGCGACCGTGCCGCGCGCGCCCCCATGGAGGCGCAGCATCTGCGGTACGCGTTCTACGACGGCCGTCTCGACGACCTGGGCACGGGTGTTCCGGCCTCCTTCATCCCCCTCGTGAGCGCCAACTGGACGCAGAGCTTCACCTGGCAGGGACAGGGGCCCATGCCGCCCGAGGAGCGCGCGGCCCTGCACACCATGGTCTCGGCCGCTCACGCGGAGCGGCAGCGCCTGCGGTTCTGGGGGACGCCGGACACGGAAGGACCGGCTCGTACCGCGGTCTGGCGTGAACTCCTCGCAGCGGGCGTCGATCACCTCAACACCGACGACCTGGCGGGACTGGAACGATTTCTCAGCGCCCATGACCCTGCCGGATGGTGACAGGGAGTCAATCACCCCATCGGAGGACGACGGGACAGCCGGGGCGGAGCGCGCGATACGACACACTTTGGGCCGATCGCCGCACCGCCCGCGCGGCCGAGGAGGTTCGTCTCGCCATGGCCATTTCGATCTCAGCCATCCTGCTGCTCATCATCCTGATCGTCGTGTTCGTGCGCAGCGGCTCACTGAAGTTCACGCATGCCCTGGTCTGCATGCTGCTCGGCTTCTGCCTGGCCGGGTCGAGCCTGGCCCCGACCCTCTCGGACGGCATCGCGGCGACGGCGGACGTCGTCAGCAGCGTCCGTCCCTGACAGCCGGGTCCCCGGCCCGGCATGGCCGGGGACCCGGCGCGGTGACGTGCGGGCGGGCCCGCCCGCACGCCAACGGCCCTGAGTCGCCCGCTTCTTTGCATGGACAGTGCACGCATCCCGCCCTACTGTGCGCGCCATGTCCCGTGGAACCAGGGCACGTTCGCTGACCTGCACCGTCATCGCCTGCGCGCTGATGGGCTCCGTGGCCCTGACCGCCGTGCCCTCGTCCGCGGATCCGATCCCGCGGGCGCCCGGTCACCGGCTCGTCGACGACTACACGGGATCCCCGGCCACCGCCCGTCCGGTGCCGGGTGACGCACCCGAGCAGCATCCGTACCTCGCGTCCAACGGCCGCAGCGGCATGCACGCGGACGGAGCGGGCAGCGGCACGTACCCGTACTCCGGGCCCCTCGGCCGGAATCCCGGGGTGACGAGCGAGAAGATGGCGGCGCTCGGCGGGGAGTGCGTGACGGTCACTTTCGACTCCGGCGGACGGCTGCTCACGGTGTGCGGCAGCATCAAGGGCTTCGAACTGAAGCTGCTGGATCCCAGGACCCTCGACACGCTCGCCGCGTACGACCTCGGGCAGCGGCCGTCCACCGTCGAGGCGATCAGCCGGCTCGACTGGACACGGATCTTCAAGGACACCTCCGGGGGTGCCTACTTCTACCTCGACCACGAGGACCGGGTCGTCCTGGGCGATCCGCGTCAGCACATCCTGCGGATCGCGCACGAGCGGAAGCCGGACGGCACCTGGCGGTTCCGCGTGGAGGACGACTGGGACCTGACGGACCGTCTGCCGCACGACTGCGCCGGCCTGGGGCGTCCCTCCCCCAAGGGCGAGTGCGATCCGGTGACCTCCGTCATGCCGGACTGGGACGGGCGGATCTGGTGGGTGACCCGGCAGGGGCGTATCGGGACCGTCGACCCGGACACCGACAACGTACGCTCGATCCGGCTGAAGGGCGAGGAGATCCAGAACTCCTTCTCGGTCGCGGAAGACGGCGTCTCGATCGTCTCCGACCACGCGCTCTACCACTTCCGCGCCGGTGAGGACGGCACTCCGGAAGCCCTGTGGCGGCAGACCTACGACCGCGGTACGGGCACCAAACCCGGTTCCCTGAGCCAGGGTTCGGGCACCACCCCCGATCTGCTGGGCGAGGACCACGTCGCGATCACGGACAACGCCGACGACCGCATGCACGTGCTCGTGTACCGGCGCGGCGCGGACGTACCGGACGCCGAACGCCTCTTGTGCAAGGTCCCGGTCTTCGGATCCGGGGAGTCCACCACCGACAACTCGCTGATCTCCCACGGCAACAGCCTGATCGTGGAGAACAACTACGGTTACGAGAACCCGATGTCACTCACCTTCGGCCGCAGCGTCGTGGGCGGTGTCACGCGGATCGACATCCGCGCGGACGGCAGCGGCTGCGACACGGTGTGGGAGAGCAAGGAGCGTTCACCGTCCACCGTTCCCAAACTCTCCACGGCCAACGGGCTGGTGTACCTCTACACCAAGGAGCCCGAACGTCTCGGCGTCGACGCCTGGTATCTCACCGCGCTGGACTTCCGTACCGGCAGGACCCGGTGGAAGAAGCTCACCGGGACCGGTGCGCTCTACGACAGCAACTGGGCGCCGGTGACCATCGGTCCGGACGGCACCGCCTACGTCGGGGTGCTCGGCGGCCTGGTGGCCGTACGGGACGGGGACGCGTCGTCGTGACGGTCCGTCAGTGTGCTGAGGGGCCGCCGGAAACCGGCGGGCCGGGATCGGTGGCCCCGGACGCGTACGACGTGGCGGGCCGCAGCAGGCGGGAGCGGATGAGGAAGCGCACACCCTCGGGGGCTTCGAGCGAGAATCCGCTGCCCCGGCCCTCCACGACGTCCACGATCAGCCGGGTGTGACTCCAGCGCTCGTACTGGCTCGCGGACATCCAGAAGGACACGGTCTCCGCGACCCCGTCGACGGCCAGGTCGGCCAGCAGCACATCGGACGCGCCGGTGCGGAACTCGCCCGCCGGGTAGCACATCGGCGCACTGCCGTCGCAGCAACCGCCCGACTGGTGGAACATCAGCGGCCCGTGGACCGCCCGCAGCCGCCGTACGAGGTCGGCGGCCGCGGGGGTCAGCTCGACGCGCGGTTCGGAGGCCATCGCGTTCCTCTCGTCGGGTGCGGGAAACGGGCGGAGTGCGGGGCCAGTGCAGCACGAGGCACGTTGCGGGGAGGTTGCACGGGGGCGGGCGGGCGTACGGGGGTGGCGTCACGCGACCCTCGGCCGGGACGTCCGCGGACGCACCGAAAGGCCGCGGACGCACCGAAAGGCCGCGGCCCGTACGGACCGCGGCCTCCCCGCCGTGCCGTCCCTGCGATTGCGAGCTCCGCAGGGCCGGCCGGTGCGCACCGGCGCGAAGGGGTCGGTTCAGCTCGCGCCGGTGAGGAAGATCTTGCCGTTGACCGGTGCGCCCTTCGCCGATGCGGCGGACGCCGAGTCACAGCTCTTCTTCTCCGACGCCGTCATCTTGCGGGACTTGACCACGACGGCGTTCTTCTGCCCGTCGGTGCCGTTCGGCGCGGGGCCGGTGATCGTGTCGTCCACGAACCAGTAGTAGTGGTCCCACTTCGGGTCGTCGTAGTGGGTCTGCCAGGTGCCGGAGACCTTCTGCATCACCTGCGCGCGCGAGATCCAGCCGACCTCTCCCGGCTGGACGGTCATGTTGACCGCGCTGGTCTCGGTGTGGGTCTCGGTCCATGTGTGGTTGTACGTGGCCGAGACGCTGACGTTGATGAGCTTGGCTATCGTGCCGCCGACCGTGACGGTGGCGCCGGCGGAATCGGTCGAACTCACCGTGTCGGACCACGTCATCGACTGGGTGGCGTCGGAGGACGTGCAGTTGTAGAGCGAGTCCGAGACCGGGCGGAAGTCGCCCAGGTACGCCTCGCCGAGCACGGGCTCGTTGAAGCTGCACTTGCCTTCGCCGGATTCGCAGTCCGCGAGGATCTGCTCGCGGGTGGGGCCCTCGTCGGCCGAGGCGGGGAGGGGGGTGGCGGCCACAAGTCCGAGGGCCGCGGCCGCCAGGGCCACGGACCTTCCGCCGTACCGCAGCGCGCGGTTCACCGCGCGGGTGTTGGTCATGTGATGTCGTGCCTCTCGCTGTGCATGGTGGAGTACGCCCCGAGGGGGTTCCGTCCGGATGTCCGGACGAACGGGGGTACGCCGTGCGATGAGGTTGTCGTAAGCAAGACCCCCAACTACACCAAGACTTAGTAAAGTTGTAGTTGAATTACGCAACAGTAACTGTTGTCAACTGCCCCCGGTGTGCCATGGTTCGAGGTTACGAACCGACCGGACGGTTCGGCAGCGGACCTCAACGGCGCCGGCTCGTACCGCCGATGGACGGATGTCCGGCCCAGGCGTCTCACCATCCGGTACGGGTGCCCCGTCGGCACGCGATCTCCGTCACATCCGCCGTACCCCCTCGTACGCGAAGATCCCTGCTCCGGGCGGGGTGTGCGGCTGCGGGGCGGAAGGCGCGGCTCAACATGCCGGTCGGTCGGGCGACTTGGACCTCCGGATGCTCAGTAGCATCCGTCGCGATCCGTCCCCCGGGCCGAGTGCCCGCGCAAGCGAAGAGGTTCCACGTGAAGCGGGTTACTGGCCCCGCCTGGCTCCCCCTGGTCTGCATATCCGCCCTGCTCGTCACGGGCTGCGGCACCGCGCCCCCGCAGGCGGCCGGCACCGCGCAGAAGGCCGGAACGGCCGGTCCGGGCGATCTCCCGGCGGGCGGAGGCGCGGGAGGCGCCGCCGACCTGTCCGTCACCCCGGGCGGGGCCGAATCCGCCCGGGTCAGCCGCCCCTCGGACCGCGGCCGCCCCGGCACCCTCACGGACCGGGACGTCACGCTCTCCTCGTACGACGCGAAGGCCGGGCGGGCGGTCCTCACCCGCGGGCCCCGTGGCGCCGGTACCGGCGGAGCCGATGTCCGCAAGGGCGATGTGATCGCCAGCCCGCCCACGAAGGCGGCCCCCGCGGGCGCGCTCGTGAAGGTCGAGGAGGCCCGGTCCGGTGGCGGCGGGAAGACCGAGGTCCGCACGTCCCGGGCGACTCTCGCCGAGGTCTTCGGCGGCGCGAAGGCCGAGGGCACGGTGCCGGTGTCTCCCTCGGCATGGAAGGTCGACCCGCTGGCCAAGGGGATCGACGTCGCCCGGGGGCTGGTGGACGGCGTCTCGAAGAACGCCCCCGACGCGCTGAAGCGCGGGTCCGGGAAGGTGTCGGGGAATCCCGCGCCGCCCGGCCGGTCGGGGCGTGCGGGCGGGGACCGGAAGCTGCGGCTCGACTTCGACACCGAACTGCCCATGGTCGGCGGCAAACCGGGCCTGGAGCGTGAGACCGAGATCGGCGGCTTCCTGGAGATGGCGCCCGAGGTGGCGTTCGCCTACGACGGGCACGGATCGTCCGACCCGGCGGACGCGACGGCCTCGGTCAGGCTCGCTGGGGACTACTCGGCGGGTTGGCGCGTCAAGGGGCCGGTCGCCGCACCCCGGATCGCGCCCCGTATCCCGCTCGCCGTGCTCGCGGCCTATCCCGTGATCATGGTCGGCCCCGTGCCGGTCGTCGTCGCCCTGAAGCTGACCCTGGTCCTGGAGGTGCGCGCGGACGGCCGTATGCAGGTGGACGTCCAGCAGGCCGCGGGCGGGACGATGAAGGTCGGTACCCGCTACACCAAGGCGACGGGCTGGAAGCCCGACACCCACGCCGACGGCAGGACCCTCCCGGGCGGCCGGTCCAGGATCTCCGGCGAGGGAGAGCTGCGGACCATGCTGGGACCCGAGGCCGGCATCAGCCTCTACGACACGGTGGGCGTCGACGCGTTCTTCGGCCCCTACCTGCGGGCGACGGCCGAACACCCCGAACTGGTGCCGGGGGCGGGTGTCCGCAGGCGCGGGGCCTGGAAGCTGTACGGCGGGGTGACGTTGGAGAGTTCGCTGTACGCGCGGCTGCCGTTCGCGATCATCGGCATCCGGCCGTCGAAGCGCATCGTCTTCCCGGTCGTGACGCGCGAGTGGCCCATCGCCGAAGGCCGGATCCCGGCCCGAGCCTGACCGCCGCCGCGGCCCGGGCCGCCGACCCCAGGCCCGGGCCGTCGACCCCAGGCCCGGGCCGTCGTTCCGCCCTCCAGGCCCGGGCCGCCGTTGCCGACAGGCGTTATCCCCGTACGAACACCACCAGGCTGAGGGCGCCGATGCCCCCGCCGGACGGCGTAGCGTCGAACTGCCCTCAGGACAACGGCTCCTGAGGGCACGACACCACCCCACGTCATCCCGGAGAGGCAGCGGCATGAGCGGCGACAAGGACAGGGCGGAACTCGCGGCGGAGTTCCTGGCGGCATTCCGCGACCGGGACTGGGACACCCTGGCGTCCCTGTTCGCCCCGGACATCGTCTGGAGCATGCCCGGCGACGGGACGATCTCCGGCACCGCCGAGGGTGCGGCGGCCGCGGTCGGCAGGGCGCGGGAGATCGCGGGCCGGGGGATCCGTACCGAACTCCTCCATGTGCTCACCGGCGGACACGGGGTCGCCCTGATCCTGCGCAACACCGCCACCGCGGGCGACGGACGCACCCTCGACGAGCACCTGGCGACCGTGCTGACCATGAGTGAGGGCAAGGTCACCGCCATCGACAGCTATCTGTCGGATGTGCCGGGAATGAGTGCGTTCTTCCAGTGAGGTGAGGGCGGGAGTCGCAGGGACAAATAGCCCAAGTGTATGCTTTCGGCGCTCTTGTCGGCTCTCGCGCGCCCTGGTCAGGCCAGGGCGCGCGATGGCGGTGTCCGGTTCGGGCGGCACCGCCTGCATGATCAAAATGCCGGGACGTTAGCATTTGAGCACCGCCTAGCTCGAAAGAAAAACTGTGACTGTCAACGACGACTCGTTCACCAACTGGAAGAACCGCGAAGAGATCGCGGAGTCGATGATCCCGATCATCGGGAAGCTGCACCGCGAGCGGGACATCACCGTCCTGCTGCACAGCCGCTCCTTGGTGAACAAGTCGGTGGTCAGCATCCTCAAGACCCACCGCTTCGCCCGGCAGATCGCCGGAGTGGAGCTCTCGGTCACCGACACTCTTCCGTTCCTCCAGGCCCTGACCTCGCTCGATCTCGGCCCGTCCCAGATCGATCTCGGTCTGCTCGCCGAGACCTACCGCACCGACGACCGCGGCCTCTCGGTGGAGGAGTTCACCGCCGAGGCCGTCGCCGGCGCCACGGGCACCAACAAGATCGAGCGCCGCGAGCCGCGCGACGTCGTCCTCTACGGCTTCGGCCGCATCGGCCGCCTCGTCGCCCGCCTCCTCATCGAGAAGGCCGGCTCCGGCAACGGCCTGCGGCTGCGCGCCATCGTCGTGCGCCGCGGCGGCGAGCAGGACATCGTCAAGCGCGCCTCGCTGCTGCGCCGCGACTCCATCCACGGCCAGTTCCAGGGCACGATCACCGTCGACGAGGCGAACAGCACGATCATCGCCAACGGCAACGAGATCAAGGTGATCTACGCGAACGACCCGTCCGAGGTCGACTACACCGCGTACGGCATCAAGGACGCCATCCTCATCGACAACACCGGCAAGTGGCGCGACCGCGAGGGCCTGTCCACGCATCTGCGCCCCGGTGTCGACAAGGTCGTCCTGACCGCCCCGGGCAAGGGCGACGTCCCCAACATCGTGCACGGCGTCAACCACGACACGATCAAGCCGGACGAGCAGATCCTGTCCTGCGCGTCCTGCACCACCAACGCGATCGTCCCGCCGCTGAAGGCGATGGCGGACGAGTACGGCGTCCTGCGCGGCCACGTGGAGACCGTCCACTCGTTCACCAACGACCAGAATCTGCTGGACAATTACCACAAGGCCGATCGCCGTGGCCGCTCCGCGCCGCTCAACATGGTCATCACCGAGACCGGCGCCGCCTCGGCCGTCGCCAAGGCGCTGCCCGATCTCACCGCGCCGATCACCGGAAGCTCGATCCGCGTCCCGGTGCCGGACGTCTCGATCGCGATCCTCAGCCTGCGGCTGGGCCGCGAGACCACGCGTCAGGAGGTCCTCGACCACCTCCGCGACGTCTCGCTGACCTCGCCTTTGAAGCGCCAGATCGACTTCACCACGGCGCCCGACGCGGTCTCCAGCGACTTCATCGGCTCGCGCCACGCCTCGATCGTCGACGCCGGCGCGACCAAGGTCGACGGCGACAACGCGATCCTCTACCTCTGGTACGACAACGAGTTCGGCTACTCCTGCCAGGTCATCCGCGTCGTCCAGCACATCTCCGGGGTGGAGTACCCCACGTACCCGGCACCGGTCAGCTGATCGTCCGGTTTCCGCGTACTGCCTTGCGCCGAAGGGCGTCTGACGGGCCGACAGGTCCGCCGGGCGCCCTTCGGCGTGTTACCGGCCCCTTCGAGCAAGCGCCGCCATCTGAACTGCCGACGCGGTTGCTCCGTCTACGCAAGCGATAGGGCGTAAGGCCGTTCGGCCCGTACGGCCGGCCACGCCGACGCCCGTACGCCGGCACGCAAGGGAGAGCCGTGTTCGCCACCTACCTGATCGGCCTGCGTGAGGGCCTCGAAGCCGGTCTCGTCGTCTGCGCGCTCGCGGCGTACCTGAGGGCGACCGGGAACCGCGGGCTGATGGGGCACGTATGGCTGGGGGTGGGGACCGCCGTCGTCGTCGGCGGAGCCGCGGGCATCGCGGTGGAGCTCGCGCCCGCGCCTCCGAGCCGCGCGACCGGGGAGACGGTCGGCGGCAGCGTGGCGCTTCTGGCCGTGGCGCTGGTGACCTGGCTCGTGTTCCGGATGCGCCCCGTCATTCGCACGTCGCCGGCCGAACCGCACGGCGACCGCGACCGTGCGCTGGTCATCGGGGTGGCCGGGATGGCGCTGACCGCCTTCCTCGCCGTGGGGCGCGAGGGATGGGAGACGGTGGTCGTCGTCTGGACGGCGGTGCGGTGGGCGGACGGCGAAGCGGGCACGCTGACCGGCCTCGTCCTCGGTACGATCACGGCCGTCGCCGTGTCCTGGCTGCTCCACCGCTGCGCCGTGCGGAGGGACTTCACCGCATGTCTCACCTGGGCAGCCGTCCTGCTGATCGTGGTCGCGGCCGGTGCGCTCGCGGAAGGCGTTCACGACCTCCAGGAGGCGGGCGTCCTCCCGGGACGGGACTACCACCTCCCGGCGGTCGGCACGACACACGAACCGGACAGCTGGAACGCCACGCTGTTCAGGGGCGTCTTCGGCTTCGACGCCAATCCGACCGAACTGCAGGCCGCCTGCTGGATCTTCTACTGCGCGTCCGCCCTCTTCCTCTTCCTGCGCCCCGCCCGGTCGAAGGCCGAACCGGCAGAGGCCCAGCAGTCGTCGTAGCCGGGTGCCGGGACGGACGCGGCCGGACGCGGGCCTTGCCGACGATTCCGGAGTCGGCCGGATTCCCCAGCGCCCAACGCGATTCCGGTGTTCACGCGATTCCCGTGTCCGCGCGATTCCCGTTTGTCCACCGATTCCGGTTCAAGCTCCCTTCACGTCCAACTCCCGTTGGTTGAAGAGGCTCTGACAAGGACTTATGAAACACGTGATGGAACCGGGAATCGCGCGCTGACTAAGGTTCGAGCATTGGAGACGGGTTGCAGCAATTTCCCTGAAAGGAGTTTGCCATGCCCGGAATATGTGCCCCCATGGTGCGTCGCTGTCCCGCGCAGGCCGCCTTGTCCGGTCGTCCGGCCACAGAGAAACGTGGGGAGACGGCATGATCGGCCGCCGCGCATTCCTCGGCGGAGCCGGGCTGGCCGCCATCGCCGTCGTGGGGTTCGACCCGCTCGGTGCCAGGTGGGTCACCGAGGCCGAGGCAGCGACCCGTCCGTCGTTCGCCGGTGTGCCCGAACTGGACGGTGAACTCGTCGTCGACGAGGCGGCCCGGAAGGCCGTCGCCACCGACCTGGGCAACATCGCCCACCACGAGCCCAGCGCCGTTCTGCGCCCCCGCTCCGCGCGCGACATCGCCACGATGATCCGCTTCTGCCGGGAACACCGCATCCCGGTGTCGCCCCGCGGACAGGCCCACACCACCCTCGGCCAGGGTCTCTCGGCCGGGCTGGTCATCGAGAACCGGCACCTCAGCCGTATCCACACCCTCGGCCCGCGCGTCGCCGAAGTGGACGCCGGCATCCACTGGATGGACCTGGCCAAGGCCGCGTTCGCCCGGTCGCCCAGGCTCACCCCGCCGGTCCTCACCGGCTACACCGGTCTGACCGTGGGCGGGACCCTGTCCGTCGGCGGTGTCGGCGGCATCGTCGGTGGCCTGCGCACCGGGCTGCAGGTGGACCACGTACGGGAACTCGAAGTCGTCACCGGGGCCGGGGACATCGAGCGCTGCTCACGCCACCACAAGTCCGACCTGTTCCATGCCGTGCTCGGCGGGCTCGGCCAGTGCGGCGTCATCACCAAGGCGGCCATCGACCTCGTCCCCGCCAAGGAGCGGGCCCGCACCTATGTGCTGGGGTACGACGACACCGCCGCTTTCGTGCGTGACCTCCGCACGCTCATCGAGCGGCCCGGCGTCGATCATGTCTACGCCGAATTCGTCGCGCCGGGGTCGAGCCCCACCTACAAGGTGCACGCGACCGTCTTCTACGACCCGCCGGGAAAGCCTCACGACGCGTCGGTCGTCGGCGATCTGTCCGCCCGGCCGGAAATCCAGGACACCGGATATCTGGACTATGTGTTCTCGATCGACGCCACCATCGACGAGCTGCGGGAGACGGTGAACTGGGACCGTCTCGTGAAGCCGTGGTTCGACGTCTGGGTTCCCGGTTCCGCGATCGAGGACTACCTCGTCGACATCATGGCGACGCTGACTCCGCGCGACATCGGGCCCTACGGGGCCGGACTGATCTATCCGCAGCGGCGCGCGCACGCCCGCAATCCGTATCCGCGGCTGCCCGAACCGGACGGGTCGGCCTGGGCGTTCGTCCTCGACATCAACACCGTCTCCAGCACCACGGACCCCGGCCCCGGGTTCGTCGAGGAGATGCTCCGGCGCAACGACCGGCTGATCGCGCGGACGCGTGAGCGCCATGGTGGTGTTCTCTATCCGATCGGCTCGGTGCGGTACACGGCGCGGGACTGGCGACAGCACTACGGGGAGATGTGGCCGGCCTTCCGTGCGGCGAAGCGCCGCTACGACCCGGGCAACGTGCTCACCCCGGGCCCCGGCATCTTCGGGGACGGCTGACCTGCTCCCGCCCGCCGGCCTGAACGGGCCGGCGGGCGGGAGGCGCCGCGAAAGAACTTCCGGTACACCGAGAGACCCGGACCACCGGTCCGGGTCTCTCGGCCTGTGCGGGTCAGCGGGCCATGGCGTACGTCTGCCGGCCGCGCGGGCTCGCCGCGGCCAACAGCAGTTCCCGTTCGGGATCCGCACCCACGGCACAGACCTTCCCCAGCGAGAACTCGGGCACCAGCTCGACCTCGTGCCCGCGGGTGCGCAGGTCCTCGACGACCTCCGGATCGCAGTTCCGCTCCACGACCAGCGCCTTCGGGCGTGACTCGTGCGGGGTGAACGAGGCGGCGAAGTGGTCGGTGTGGAAGGCGAGGGTCTCGGTCGCGGCCTGGAGGTCGAGACCGAACTCGGCCACCGCGAGGAAGAATCCCAGCGTCCACTGGTCCTGGCGGTCACCGCCGGGCGTGCCGAAGGCCAGAACCGGCTTTCCGTCCTTCAGGACGAGGCTGGGGCTGAGGGTGGAGCGGGGACGGCGCCGTGGTCCGAAGGAGTTGGGGTGGCCTTCTTCGAGCGTCATGGTCTGGGCCCTCGTCCCGAGGGAGAATCCGGCGCCCGGGATGACGGGGGAGCTCTTGAGCCAGCCGCCGCTCGGAACGGCCGCCACCATGTTGCCGAACCGGTCGGCGACCACGACGGTGCACGTGTCGGTGCGGGCTTCAGCGGCCCGTACGACGGTGGGCAGGCCGTTGCGGATCTGGTTCATCCAGTGCTCCCGCGCCGGCGGTACGGAGTCGGCCACATGCTCCGGCACGTGCGGGTGGCGCCCACCGGGAGAGCCGGGGCGCAGTGTGGCCGCGGCCTTCGCCTCGATCAGCGTGCGCCGCTCCGCGGTGTAGGCGGGGCTCAGCAGGGTCTCCAGCGGTACGTCGCCGTGGTCCGGATCCCCGTACCAGGCCTCGCGGTCGGCGAAGGCCAGCTTGGCGCACTCGGCCACGGTGTGGATGTAGTCAGCGCTCCCCAGGCCCATGGACCGGAGGTCGAAGCCGCCCAGGAGCGCGAGCTGCTGAAGGAAGACCGGGCTCTGCGACCAGGGCCCGGGCTTGTGGACCGTCCAGTCCCCGTACGAGAGATGCGCCGACTCCTCCACGGGTGCCTGCCAGTCCGCCAGGTCCTGGCCCGTCAGGAGGCCCTTGTTCCGGTGGCCGGTGGCGTCCAGCACCTCCGTGGTGGACACGAACGAGTCGATGGCGTCGGCCACGAAGCCCTGGTAGAAGGCCTTCTCGGCCGCGGCGATCTGAGCCTCGCGTCCGCCGGGGACCGCGGTGGCCTCGCGTAGGAGTTGCTTGTACGTCTCGGCCAGCACCGGGTTGCGGAACCGCGATCCGGCGGCCGGCGGGCGGCCGTTCGGCAGATAGACGCGCGCGGATTCGGGCCACTCCGTCTCGAACAGCGGCGCCATCACCTCGATGGCGTCCGCCGCGCCGGGCAGCAGCGGGAACCCGTTCTCCGCGTAGCCGATGGCGTGGTCGAGGATCTTGGTGAGGGGGAGCGTCCCGTGTTCGGCCAGCATCCGCATCCAGGCTCCGAACGCCCCGGGCACCACGGCCGGGAGGAGGCCCGACCCCGGAATCTGGTGCAGTCCCAGCTGCTTGACGGCCCCGATGGTGGCGGCCCGGGGTGTCGGTCCCTGACCGCACACGACCTGGACCCGGCCCGTCGCCGCCCGGTACGAGACGATCGGAACGTCGCCGCCGAGGCCGTTGAAGTGCGGTTCCACCACCTGCAGGACGAAGCCGGCGGCCGCGGCCGCGTCGAAAGCGTTGCCGCCCTTCTCCAGGACCGACATGGCGGCCGCTGAGGGCAGCCAGTGGGTCGAGGAGACGGCTCCGAAGGTCCCACTCAATTGCGGCCTTCCCCAATTCACTGCTTCACACCTTTCTGTATGGGTGACGACTCTGTGCGGGTGAGGTACGCCGTACGCGTCGGTCAGCTCTGTGCGACGAGGTCGTAGAAGCACATGCGCGGGCCGGCCGTGGCCCAGGTGAGCGTGCGGCGGCAGGTCAGGCGCGTCTCTTCGAAGAGTTCGAACCACGCCGTGCGGTGCACCGGGAATCCCTGGTCGGTGAGGACGTGCATCAGGAAGAATTCCGAATCGCTCTCGCGGTCGTCGTAGAACGGTTCCGGTTCGCCGATCAGCAGCATGCTCTCGCCGGTGAGGGCGTCCGCGTAGGCGTTGAGGATGTCCACGACCGCTTTGGTGCCGTCCCGGAAGTGCTCGTGCAGGACCCCGATGCCGGTGATCACTTCGGCGCCGGAGCAGACCTCGGGCCACGTCGTGGGATCGAAGGCGTCGGCAACGACGAATTCCAGCCGATCCTCCAGACCGTGGCGGCTCGCGAGTTCGCGGGCCACATCCACGGCGGCGGGCGCGATGTCCAGGCCGACGCCGGTGATCTCCGGGTCGTCGAGGCAGGCGTCGACGAGGAGTTGGCCGCCCCCGCAGCCGAGGTCCAGGATCCGCTTGGCGCCCCGGTCCCGCATGGCCTCGAGCACGATCGGTGTGTAGTACCGCGCGAAGATGGTGCCGCAGTGGCGGCTGAGCGGACCGTTGCTGCGGTGCACATCCGTGCCGTAGGTGGCCTCGCCCGTCATCAGGTCGCCGGCCCGCTGGACGACGGGACCGTACGCCTCCAGGTAGAACCCCAGCCGCGCCAGGGCGATGTCGGAGGTCAGCAGGGTGCCGCGGCGCGTCAGGCGGTAGGTGCCCTGCCACTCCTCGAGCACGCCCTTCAGGGCCAGATAGCGCAGCACGTTCGACGCGATGCGGTGGTTGGTGCCGTCGAGAAGGCCGTCCTCCGCGCTGTGGCGCCCTTCGCGCAGACGGTCCAGCAGACCGGACGTCGCCAGCGCGTGGACGGCGTGGCAGAGATGGAGGGCACCGAGCAGGTCCGGCATCGAGGAGAGCCGGAAGTCCTGCCAGGTGGTGGTCAGTTCGTCGTCGCGGAGTTCCAGGAGGTCGCTGCTGCGCGACCCGGAAGCGCTGCGCAGGATGTCCATGTCCGTCTGCCCCTTCATCGGTTGGAGAACGTCGGATACGGGCCCGTGGCCCGGACCCGGGACACGCGCCCCCTTCCTGCCGTCGCCGGACGGCCGGAAGGGGGAGAGGGCCCTCCGTTCAGGAGGCGAGGGTGTCGGTGGTCCGGCCCTCGGCGGTGGTCTCGCCGTCGTGAGCCTGGTCCTGGTCGGTGCCCGGGCGGAGGTGGCGCAGCGTGGTGGCCACGAGCACGGCGGAGAGGGCGACCAGGAACGAGGAGACCAGGGCGATGACGGTCAGTCCGTCCGAGAAGGCGTCGCGGCTGAGGTCCACGAGCCGGTCACCCAGTTCCCGGGGCAGCCCTTCGGCCGCGGAGAGGGCCTTGGCCAGGGTGTCCGCGGCTGGTCCCGCGGCGTCGGCCGGAGTCCCGGACGGGGTGTTCTCCTCGACCTGCGTGCGGTACACGGCGGTGCCGATGCTGCCGAGGACGGCCAGTCCGAGTGCGCCTCCGAACTCGTTGCTGGTCTCGGAGACGGCGGACGCCGCACCCGCGCGGTCCGCGGGAGCGGAGCTGACGACCATGTCCGTGCCCAGGTTCAGCGCGGGGGAGATGCCCGAGGCCATGACCGCCAGTCCCGTCACCAGCAGCGCGAAGTCGGTGCGTCCGGCCTGGGAGACGAGGAGTGCGCCGAGCGCGGCGACCGCGAGGACGGCGGCCATGACGTAGGCCGGTCGCACCCACCGCAGTGCCGTGATCGCCGCCACCGTGCCGATCACCCCGCCGAGGCTGCCCGGCAGGATCCACAGACCGGCCTCCAGGGGGGACAGCCCGTGCACCAGCTGGAGCGACTGCACGATGAAGAGGTTGATGCCGAACATGACGAACGACAGGGTGGCCAGGGCGCCCAGGGAGACCCGGAACCGGGGTTCGCCGAACAGACGCAGATCGATGAACGGATCCTCCAGGCGGCGCTGCCTGCGGAGGAAGACCACGCCCGCGACGGCGCCGACTCCGAGGGCCAGCACGGGGAGCACGCCCGGACCGTCGCGGGTGATCTGTTTGATGCCGTAGACCGCCGGGAGGACGGCCGCCAGGGAGAGCAGGGAGCTGGTGAGGTCCAGCCGTCCGGCCGACGGCGCCCGGTACTCGGGCAGCAGGACGGGTCCGAGCACCAGCAGCAGCACCATCACGGGGACTCCGATGAGGAACACCGAGCCCCACCAGAAGTGTTCGAGCGTCACCCCGCCGACCAGCGGCCCGATCGAGGCACCCACCGTGAAGCACATCATCCACGCCGAGATCGCGATGGTCCGCTGCCGTTCGTCGAGGAACATGACGCGCAGCAGCGACAGGGTGGACGGCATCAGGGTCGCCCCGGCCAGGCCCAGCAGGGCGCGGGCCGCGATCAGCGCCTCCGGACCTGTGGCGTAGGCCGCCACGACGGAGGCAGCCGCGAAGGCGCAGGCACCGGCCAGCAGCAGCCGGCGTCTGCCGATCCGGTCCCCGAGGTTGCCCATGGTGATGAGGAAACCCGCCACCATGAACCCGTAGATGTCGGTGATCCAGAGCAGTTGGGATCCGGTGGGCGCGAGATCGGAGCTGAGGTGCGGGACGGCCAGGTGCAGCACCGTCATGTCCATCACGATCAGCATGGCGGGGAGGGCGAGGACGGCCAGTCCGAGCCACTCCTTCAGGCCCGCGCGGGGCGGGCTCTGGCCGGGCGTGGCGGAGTGGTCCGATCGGGCGGACGTCATGAACGCTCCTTGCGGGTGAGGTGATGGTGGTGGCCCGGCCGGGGCCGGGTGGAGGGGGTCCCGGGGCGGGCTCGGGATCAGGCGGCCGGAGGGCGGGGGAGGAGACCACGGTTCGCCTCCGAGGACCACCAACTGTCGTGTCTGCGGTACCAGTCGACGGTCTCGGCCAGTGCGGTGCGGAAGTCGCGGCGCGGTGCCCAGCCCAGCTCCCGGCGGATCTTGGCCGTGTCGACGGAGTAGCGACGGTCGTGTCCGGGACGGTCGGAGACGCGTTCGACGCTGCTCCAGTCCGCGCCGCAGTCCTCGAGGAGGAGGGCGGTGAGCTGCCGGTTGGTGAGTTCGACCCCGCTGCCGATGTTGTACGCCTCCCCGGCCCGCCCGGCCGTGCGCACCCGCTCCAGTGCGGCGACGTGGTCGTCGACATGAATCCACTCCCGGGTGTTGTCACCGCTGCCGAACAGCGGGACCTTTCGCCCGTTCAGCAGCCGGGTGACAAAGAGCGGAATCACTTTTTCCGGAAATTGGCGGGGACCGAAATTGTTGCAGCAGCGGGTGACGCACACGTCCAGCCCGTACGTCGTGTGGTAACTGAAGGCGAGCAGGTCACTGGACGCCTTGGACGCGGAGTACGGCGAACTGGGGAGCAGGGGATGGTCCTCCGGCCAGGAACCGTCCGCGATGGAGCCGTACACCTCGTCGGTCGAGACATGGACGAAGCGCCGGACACCGTGCCGGACCGCCGCCTCCAGCAGGACCTGGGTCCCCAGGACATTGGTGCGGACGAACTCCTGGGCGCCGGTGATCGACCGGTCCACATGCGTCTCCGCTGCGAAGTGCACGATCTCGTCCGCCTCCGCCACGACACGGTCGACGACCTGCGGATCGCAGATGTCCCCGGTGACGAAGCGGAACCCCGGACGGCCCCGCACCGAGGCCAGGTTGGCGGGATTGCCCGCGTAGGTGAGGCGGTCCAGCACCGTGACCTGAAGCTCGCTCTCCGGAGCGAGCAGGGTCCTGACGTAGCGCGACCCGATGAAGCCGGCGCCTCCGGTCACGAGGATGCGGGTGGGCACGGCAAGCTCCTTATTCCCTGGGCGAGTTGCCCGGCGTGGTAGGCGGAATCCGGTCACTCCGCTGCCGCATCCGACCGTGCCGTGTACGTACACTACGAACCTGAACGCGCCGGAATTCTCCGGCGCGTGGTGGACCCGGGCTGGGAATGCCCTTGCGAGCACAGATCCAATGCATCCGTACGGCAACAGGACTTCACGGACAGGGGGACTTGTTTTGTCGGTCGAGGACGGGAACTTGCGCAGAGTCACAGCCAATGCGGGACCGAACCTCGTCGCACCGTCCGGGCGGAATGATCACGGCCGCCCTCAATTACGCATCCTGATCGTTTCCGATTGCCGGTCGGCGAACGAGCTGAAACAGGACATCCGGCGGCACGGCTACGACGCCTCGGTCGCCTCCAGCGGCCAGGCCGTCCTGGAGTCGTACCACGACTGCGATCTCATCCTCCTGGACACCGATCTTCCGGATCTCGACGGTGTCTCGGTCTGCGAGGTGATCCGGCAGGAGAGCGACGTCCCCATCATCGGTTTCACCGCGTCCGAGGCCGAGGTGGACCGGGTGCTCCTGCTGGAGGCGGGATGCGACGACTGCGTCGACATCCCCTACCGGGCACGTGAGTTGGTGGCCCGGATCAAGGCCGTCCTCCGCCGGACCGGTACCTCGCGCAGAGCGGAGCCGTCCGGACAGGAGGACAGCGACCGCCTGGAGTTCGGGCCGCTCGTCATCGACTTCCCCCGCCGGGAGGCACGTCTGGGCGGGCACCGCCTGACCCTGACCCGCAAGGAGTTCGACCTGCTGCACCGGCTGGCCGCGGAGCCGGAACGCATCTTCCAGCGACACGAGCTGATGTGCGACGTGTGGGACTATCCGGCGGACAACCGGATCAGTGCCCAGGCGAGCAGGACCATCGACACCCACGTCAGCAGCTTGCGCGGCAAGCTGGGCAACAGTGAGTGGATCACCACGATCCGCGGGGTCGGCTTCCGCTTCGGGGTTCCCGTCTCGGAACCGGAGACCGCCCCCGGTACGACCACCACCCGCCCGGGCCTGGAACCGGCGAAGGACGCCGTGGCGCTACGGCCACGGCCACTCAGGATGCGAAGCGCCAACGGGTCTGGGAAACACACCCCTTGGTGAAGGCGAACACCGTCCGAGGGGCGACGGAGAAGGCCCACGCCCGTCCGACGGAGCCGCTGAGCGTGTCACCGTCGACGACGTAGTCCCACATCGGACCGTACTTGCCGCGGAACACCTCGGCAGCCTCCTCGAGACTCTTCTCCTCCGTGACCCGGACCGCCCGGCCCTCCAGAACGATGTCCACGCCGCTGGAGAGCCGGTTGGTCCCGGTCATCAGGGCGCACCGGGGATTGGACACCAGGTTGCGCACCTTGCGCTCCTGCGGCAGCGAGCAGAACCACAGGGCCCCGTCGTGCCACGCCCCCGCCACGGGCGTCATGTGCGGCGCGGGACCGGGGCGCATGGTGGAGATCCAGTACAGCTCGGCCTCCGCCAGCGTGCACCGGGTCTCGGTCCAGGAGGCAGGGCGTGCCCCCGCGCTGCTGTAGCGGGGGTCGAGTTCCACGTCGTACGGGCTCATCGCCATGAGAAGTCTCCAGGTTGGGGGGCGCGGCGGAACCGGGCGACATCACCGCACGGGCAAGCCGTCCGCTTCCAGGCTCCGGGCGAACTCCGGGTAGGACTCGATGATCTCGTCGGCCTGGGTCCGCGGGTCGTATCGCTCGCACAGCAGGTCCAGGACGTGCCGGTCCCACGCGCTGCGCCGGGCGATCTCGTCGTAGGGGGTGCGAGTGAAGGCGACGAGTTGGTAGAGCTGGGTGAACTCCTGCGGGTAGCGCTGGTGCAGCCTGCGCTCCAGCCGTTTGCGCAGGTGGAACAGCTCGTCGTCGATGTGGGCGCTCAGCTCCTCCAGATTCGTCAGGGACAGGTCCGCTATGGCCTGCCCGGGGGCCACCCGCAGCTCACTGAACTCCGCCACCGCGGCGCGTATGGCCCCGTGGCGGTCGGCATCCGAGGTCAGGTGGCGGTCGAGGGAAGTGCACAGCACCTCCGCGTCCTCGAAACTGCAGTTGATGCCCTGGCCGTAGAACGGGACGATCGTGTGCGCCGAGTCGCCGACGAGCACGGCGCGGTCGTAGTGGTAGGGAGCGCAGCGCACGACCTTGAGCAGGGCGGGACGCGTGTCCCAGACCTCCTCGGTCACCCGCGGCAGGGCCAGTGCGATGTCGGGGTAGTCGCGGTCGACGTGTTTGCGTACGGTCTCGCGGCTCGCGAAGTACCGGAACCGCAGGGCACCGTCGCGGCTGTCCACCGGCATGAACAGGGTGGTGGTGGCCGTGCCGTCCCGGTTCGGCTGGGCCTGGAGGAAGTGGTCCCCGCGCGGCCAGAGGTGCATCCCGTCCGGGCTGAGGACCCGGGCGGCCTCCGGCACCATGCTCAACTCGACGTGGCCGTGCGGGATGTACTCCTGCTGGATCCGCATCCGGGCGCCGGACTTGGACAGTTCGTGGCGCAGCGTGCTGTTCGCGCCGTCGCAGCCGATGAGGATGTCCCCGGTCGCCCGGCACACGCCGCCGTCGGCGGTGACGAACACGGCCTCGGCGAGGTGTGCGTCCGCGGCGACGCAGGCGTGGCCGAAGTGCACGGACGCACCCGCGGCCAGCGCCTCCTCCAGAAGGATGTTCTGCAGGGAGGCGCGCGGTACGGACAGCAGATGGTGGTCATGGCTGACCCCGTAGGGCTGACGCGTGAGCGTGCCGTCCCGGTGGTGCACGATGCGCTGCCGGAGCACCGCCCCCACCCCGTGGACACGGTCGCGCAGTGCGGGGTCCAGGGCGCTCGTCCCGCGGTGGGTGAGGGTCAGGTTGAACGAACGGCCGGTACCGACGGTGGCCACGTCGTCGGCGGCCTGCTTCTCGTGCACCTCCACTTCGAAGTCCCGTCGGCGCAATTCGATGGCGAGGAGGCAGCCCACCGGGCCGGCTCCCACGATGACCGCCCTGACGCGGCGCCTGGCTTCTGACACGACGGGTCCTTCCCTCACGGTGGCCTTCGACGGCCTGGTGTCCTCGGTTGCTCGTGCCGCGCGGCGGCGCTCACGGCACGCTCGGTGTGGTGACCTGGCCGGTCTCGGTGAAGTAGCGGACCATCGAGGTGATCCAGGACGGGTCGGCGGCGGGCAGTTCGAGCCCCAGGTCCTTCAGCAGCCGTACCGTGCTGTCGTTGCCGTAGCGGAGGTCGCCCAACTCCATGACGCCCTCGCGGAACAGCGGGACGAGGCTCGCCAGGGAGCGGTCGTCCGTGTCGGCGGGGCCGGACTCCAGGGCGGCGAGCCACTCGCCGGTGGACACGAGCCGCGGCGGGGCGCCCAGGGAGGTCAGGGCGGCGAAGACCGTTTTCCACTCCATGCCGACGGGATGGAAGACGTGCACGTTCCGGTTGTGCGCGGCGGGCGAGCGGGAGAGCAGCACGACCGCGTCGGCCACGACGTCCGCCGGCAGGAGGTCCACGGGCGGTCCCGGCTCCCTCGGGGCCAGGCCCAGTTGCAGGAAACTCTTGATCTGCAGCCAGAAGAAGTCGTCCGTCCGGCACGCGCCGGTCGCGGTGTCCGGGCCGATCCGCCCGATGCGGTGGACGGTGACGGGCACACCCCGTTCCCGGGCCTTCAGAGCCAGTTGCTCGGCGACCCACTTGCTCTGCGCGTAGCCGATGCCGAGCCCGTCCGGGGTCCCGGGGACGCTGTCCTCGTCGATCTCCGCGGCAGGGCCCTCGGGTGAGAACACGGCGAGCGTGGACATGTGGTGGAGCGGCTTGAGCACCGTGTCGGTGCAGAACTCGGCGACCCGGACGAACCCGTCCACGTTGGCCGGCCGGACCGAGACGTACGGCGCGGCGAAGTTGATGTGCGCCGCCGCGTGGTAGACGCATCCGATCCGCCCGGCCAGGTCCCGGTACTCCGCGGGGGCGAGGCCGAACCGCTCCTGCGCCAGGTCGCCGGCGACGACCCGTACCCGGGAGAGGTCCAGTCCGTCCTCGACCCGGTAGCGGCGGGCGTTCTCGGCGATCCGGCGCAGGCCCTCCTCGGGCGATCCGGCCCGCACCAGGCAGTGGACGACGCAGCCGGCGGCCTGCAGGGACCGCAGGAGGTGGATCCCCAGGAAGCCGGTGACGCCGGTGAGCAGGACCGTCCGTGCCGGATGCGGATCGGCGCTCCGGGCGGCCCGCGCCGGGTCCACGGTGTCCGGCAGCCGGACGTCGGCCCACAGGTCGGGACCGCCGTCGGACGCGGTCTCACCGGCGAGCGCCCGCTCCACCCGTGCGGCCATGCCCGCCACGGTCGGACCGGACAGCAGGACACTGAGCGGCAGGTCGACTCCGAACCGCTCCTGCATCCTCTGACGCAGCCTCACCGCCAGGAGGGAGTGACCGCCCAGCGCGAAGAAATCGTCGCCGGGGCCCACCGCGGCACCGCCCAGCAGCTCGGTCCAGATGGCCGCGACGGGCTGCTCGGTGGCGGTGAGCCGGCGCTCGCCCGTCACCTCCCGTTCGGGAGGCGGCAGTTGCGCCGCCCGGGCCGCCAGCACGGCACGGTCGGTCTTGCCGCTGGGTGAGGTGGGCAGGTGATCGACCCGCGCGAACCGCGCGGGCACCATGTACGCCGGAAGGGAACGGCCCAGCAGCCGCCGGAGCTCCGGTTCGTCGACGGGCGCGTCGGACCGCAGGAAGGCGACGAGCCGCCGGTCCCCGGGACCGTGCTCGGCGGCCACCACGGCCGAGGCGGTGACCGAGGGCAGGTCGTTGAGCGCGGCCTCCACCTCGGCGGGCTCGATACGGTGGCCGCGGATCTTGATCTGCTCGTCGGCCCGGCCCAGGTGCACGAAGCCCTCTTCGGGCGTGCACGTCACCAGATCGCCGGTGCGGTAGAACCGCGTGGCCGGCTCAGGGGCATAGGGGTCGGGCAGGAAGCGGGAACGGGTCTGCTCCGGCAGGTTCAGATAGCCGGGGGACAGGACGCGCCCGCCCACGTACAACTCGCCCGCCACCCCGAACGGCACCGGTCGGCGGTCGGCGTCCAGGACGTACAGCCGCACTTCGCTCACCGCGTGCCCGATGGGCGGCCGTTCGGGCCACTCGGCCGGGTCGTCGGGCAGCCGGTGGGCGGTGCAGAGATGAGCCTCGGACGGCCCGTACGCGTTGATCAGGGCCGCTCCGGTGAGACGGCCGAACATCTCCCGCAGCTGGGGTGTGACGACCAGCTGCTCACCGGTCGTGTACACCTCGGCCAGGTCGGGCAGCGCGATGCCGCCCAGGACGACGACGGAGGCGAGCTCCTGGAGGGCGACGTAGGGCAGGAAGAGCCGCGCCACCCGGCGCTCGCGGAGATGCTCGGCCAGCCCGTGCAGGTCGGCCCGGGTGTCCTCGTCGGTGAGGACCAGGGTGCCGCCGGTGCAGAGGGTCCCGAAGATCTCCATGAACGACACGTCGAAGGAGAGCGACATGTACTGGAGGGTGCGGGCGTCCGTGTGCGGTTCCGACAGGTCCATCTGCCGGTGGACCAGATTGGTGATGGTGACGTCGTCGATGACGACGCCCTTGGGCCGTCCCGTCGAGCCGGAGGTGTAGACGACGTACATCTCGTCCCCGGGCATCCGGCGCACCGTCGGATCACCGTCGTCCCGCGCCCGTACGCCACCGCTCTCGGCGTCGAGGTCGAACACGGCCGTGTCTTCCGGGGGTTGCGCCCCCGGGCGGCCGCGTACGAGCAGCAGTCCGGGGCGGGAGTCCTCCAGCATCAGGGCGATGCGGTCCTGCGGGTAGGCCGGGTCCAGCGGGACGAACGAGGCACCCGTCTTGAGCACCGCCAGCAGGGCGACGATCGCGTCGGGGCCGCGCTCCAGCAGGATCGCGACCCGTACGCCGGATCGGGCGCCCCGCTCGCGCAGAGCCCGGGCCAGCCGGTTGGCCTCCGCGTCGAGCTGCCGGTACGTCAGGACGGCGCCGTCCACGGCCTCGACCGCGGCGACGTCGGGTGCCTTGCGAGCCCGCTCCTCGAACAGGGCGGTCACGGAATCGAGTTGAGGTCGGCCGTCCTTGGGCCCGTGCCAGACGGCGTCCAGTTCCGCCCGTTCCTCGTCGGGCACCCAGCGCAGCTCGCCCGCCGTGACGCCGGGCCGTGCGAGCAGGTCGGCGAGCAGGACGCGGAACCGACGGACGACGCGTTCGACCGTCCCGGCGCGGAAGAGGGCCGGGTCGTACTCGAAGGTCAGGCCCACCTCCTCCTCGCCCTCCTCGACGATCAGTGCGAGGTCGTACTTGGGGGCGCCGCTGACGTGCCGCCACTCCTCCACCCCGAGGCCGAGGTGGCTCAGGACGCGGCGCTCCTTCGGCATCAGGGTCACCATCGTCCGGAAGAGCGGGGACCGCCCGCCGTCCCGCCCTGGACCGAGGGCCTTGACGACGTCCTCGAAGGCGGCGTCCTTGTGGCGCATCGCGGTGAGGACCTCCGCGCGGGTCCGCGCCAGCAGCTCCCGTACGGTCTCCCGCGGCGATACGCGATGCCGCAGCACCACCGTGTTGACCAGGTGGCCGATCGCCTCCTGGTCGGCCGCGCGGTCGCGCAGCGAGACCGGCAGACCCACCGTCAGGTCCTCCTGGCCGGTGTGCCGGTGCAGCAGCACCGCATAGGCGGTGAGCAGGACCATCAGCGGGGTCACGCCTTCGGCCGCCGCACACTCCCGCAGTCGGCCGGCTTCGCGCGGCGGCAGCACCGTGCGTACGCTCCGGGCCGCTCCGGCCGCCTGACCGCGCGGGTGATCCAGGGGCAGGTCGAGCTGGGGCGGCGGGTCGGCGAGGTGCTTCTTCCAGTGGGCCAGTGCCTCCTGTGCGGAGGTGCGGCCCCGCGCCCCGTCCCGGGACGCCATGGCGCTCCGGAACTGCGGAGGAGCCGGAGTGTGCGGCAACTCCCCGTCAACGATCAGATGTTGATATGCCGTCAGCCATTCCGTCAGCAGTACGGACCAGGAGAAGCCGTCGAACACCGCGTGGTGGACGTTCACCAGGAGCGCCGTGCGGGCCGCTCCGTCGTCCAGGCACAGCACGTGCAGCAGGGGACCGGTGCGCAGGTCGAGGCGGGTTCCGGCGAAGTCGGCGGCCCGTCGGCGTACGTCCTCCTCACCGGTCGCGGCGGCGCTCGCGAAGGCGAAGCTGGGCTCGGCCGAGACCCGCTGCATCAGGCGGCCGTCGTCCTCCATGGCGAACGTGGTCCGCAGGCTCTCGTGCCGTCGTACGACGTGCCGCAGGGCCTCGCGCAGCGCCTCCGGGTCGAGCCGTGCGGAAAAGCGCAGCAGGACGGGGGAGTTGTACGCCGTCGGGTCGCCGAACTCGCAGGCGTACCAGATGCCGGCCTGGCCGGCGGTGGCCTCCCAGGCGGCTTCCCCGGCCGGCCCTCCGGCGCCGGCCCAGGTGGACGTCCCGGTGACGGAGGGGCCGGGGACCTGCCGTCGGGAGCCGCCCTGCCGCCGGGCGCGCAGCCGGTCGGCCAGGGCCCGCGGGGTGCCGGACGCGGCGATGTCCTCCGTGCCGATCTCCAGGCCCAGCAGGGCGCGCAGATCCGCGGCGTAGACCTCGCCGTCCGCGGCGGTGAAGAGGTCGTCGGCCGTCGCCCCGGGCCGGCCCGCGGTGTGCCGCCACCGGTCGAGGACGACGGTGAGCAGGGGGTCAGTCATGTGCGGCCACCTCCGTGCCGCCCTCGCGGACCGAGCGGATGTGGTCGGCCAGGGCCGTGGCGTTGTCGTGCTGGAAGATGTCCTCGGCCCGCACGTCGACGCCCATGACCTCCTGGAGGTTCGCGGCGAGCTGGATGAGTTGCAGCGAGTTGGCTCCGGACAGGACGAAGGAGTCACCCGTGCCGATCCGCTCCCGCCCGGTGACGCCGGCGAGCAGTCCGACGACGACCGACGCGAGGGGATCCTCGGCCTCGCCGCCCGTCCGGGCCCGCTCGGAACCGGGTTCCACCAGGACCGCGCGGGGCTCCTGGAGGGCCATGCGGTCCAGCTTCCCGTTGTGGTTCAGCGGCAGTTCGGCCAGGTGGTGGACGCGGGCGGGCAGCATGTAGTCGGGCAGCCGTCCGCGCAGTTCGGACAACAGCGCCTCGGTGCCGGGGGGTTCGCCCTTCGCCGTGGTGCAGAACAGCACCAGCTCCCTCAGGTGGTCCGCTGCCTCCACGGCGCGGACCACCGCGCGCTCGACCAACCCGGTCTGCTCCGCGGCGAGTTCGACCTCGCGGAGCTCCACCCGGAAGCCGCGGATCTTGACCATCTGGTCGGCGCGGCCCGCCAGGACGACCTCGCCGTCCGGCGTCGTACGCGCCATGTCGCCGGTGCGCAGCAGCCGCGTCCCCTCATGTTCGGGGAACTTCGCGGCCGTCAGCTCCGGCTGGTCCAGGTAGCCGTGGGCCAGACCGGCGCCGCTGATGCACATCTCGCCCACTTCGCCGGGCGGGCAGGGGGTGAGGTCGTCGCGCAGCACGTGCAGCCCCACCCCCGGCAGCGGCCGCCCCACGGGGAACACCTGGTGGCGCACGTCGTCCTCCGTCAGCGCGTGGACCGCCGTCAGGGCCGAATTCTCGGTGCAGCCGTACGCGTTGAAGACCGTGCCGCCGACGGCGCGCAACGCACGGGAGATGTGTGGCGGAGAGGGGAAGTCGCCGCTGACGATGACCGTTCGGACCCCGCGCAGCGCCTCGGGGTGGCCGTCGACCAGGAGGTTGAACAGCCCGCACGGCAGGTTGAGGAAGGTGACATCGCGCTCGGTGATGGTCCGCGCCAGGTCGGGGAGCGAGGGCAGTTGCGGGGGCGAGACGACCACGCGGGCGCCGTTCAGGAGGCTCAGCCAGATCTCGGTGGTCGAGGCGGCGAAGGAGTACGGGGCGAGCTGGAGGAAGCAGTCGTCGGCGCGGACCTCCGCCTCCCCGTTGTGCTCGGCCAGGCGGGCGACGGCCCGGTGGGGGATGCGCACTCCCTTGGGCCGTCCGGTGGAGCCGGAGGTGAACAGGATGAACGCGGTGCTCTCCGGATCCACCGTCCCCAGGCCGGGCCCGGGAGCCTCTTCCGCCGTGTCGTCGCCGTCCCGCAAGGAGGTGCCGGCGGCGATGAGTTCGTGGACGTCGCGCTCGACGGTCACCGATCCGAGGCCCGCCGGCATGTCCCGCAGTGTCAGCGGCAGCGCCGCCTCACGGGCGATCGCGCGCCGTACGGCGACGGGGTGCGCGGGGTTGAGTGGGACGACCACGCCTCCGGCCTTCAGCACGGCCAGGATGACGATGTACAGCTCGAGGGAGCGGGACATGTGGAGCCCCACCCGGCTGCCCGCCTCCACCCCTTCCTGCCGCAGACGGCGCGCGAGCCGGTCCGCCGACGCGTTCAGCTCGCGGTAGGTGAGCGAGGCCGGACCGTACTCCAGGGCGGTCCGGTCGGGGGCGGCCGCGGCGGCGGCCTCGAAGGCGGTGGGGAGAGCCGGTACGTCCTTGATCTCTTCGATGGCATGCACGGTGACTCCAGCAGCGACGACGGGCCGCGGCGGCGGTGGCCGCGACGGTGAAGGGACTCGGGAGGGGCGGCGGGAGGGAAGAGGCCGGGGCGGCGGGAAGGAGGGGCAGGGGTGGCGGGAGTAGAGGGAACGGCGGGCAGGGGCGGGGGCACAGGGGAGACGAAGGCGCGTCGCGTGGACGCACGGCGGCCCGGCGCACACCGCGTGCGCCGGGCCGTCCTCGGGTGTTCGCGTGCCGGGGGTCAGCCGCCGGGCCGCGCCTCTCCGGGCAGGGACGACCGCAGGTAGCGCGCGGTCGTGGTGTCGGCGCCGTCGGCCATCTCGGCGGGGGTGCCGGTGAACACGACCCGCCCGCCGTGCTCGCCGGCGCCCGGACCGATGTCGATGATCCAGTCGGCGTACTTGGCGACGTCCAGGTCGTGTTCGATGGCGATGACGGTGTTGCCCGCGTCGACGAGGCGGTCCAGCAGCGCCAGCAGATTGCCGACGTCCGCCATGTGCAGGCCGGTGGTCGGCTCGTCGAAGACGTAGACGCTGCCGCTCTCGTGGAGCCGGTCGGCGAGCTTGATGCGCTGCCGCTCACCGCCGGAGAGCATGGACAGCGGCCGGCCCAGGGTCAGATAGCCGAGACCCACCTCCCGCAGGGGTTCCAGGCGCCGCACGATGGCGGGGTCGGAGAAGAAGTCCCGCGACTCCTCCACGGTCAGATCCAGTACCTCGGCGATGTTGCGGTCGTTCAGCCGGTGTTCGAGGACGTCGTGGCGGTACCGGCGGCCCTCGCAGACCTCGCAGACCGTGGTGACCGGATCCATGAAGGCCAGGTCGGTCGTGATGGTGCCGCGCCCCTTGCACTCGGGGCAGGCGCCCTTGGCGTTGAAGCTGAACAGGCTCGCGTCCAGACCGTGGGCCTTGGCGAAGAGTTTCCGAACGGTGTCCCAGATGCCGGTGTACGTGGCCGGGGTGGAGCGGGGGTTGATCCCGACCGCCGACTGGTCCAGCACGATCGCCTGCCGGTGCTCGGCGGTGAACACCCGCGAGACCAGCGTGGACTTGCCCGACCCGGCCACGCCGGTGACCACCGTCAGCACCCCCGTGGGGAAGTCGACGTCGACCTTCCGCAGGTTGTGCAGCGCGGCGCCGCGCACCGGGAGCGTTCCGGTGGGTGTGCGGGCCTGCGGCTTCAGTCCGGGCTGCGCCCGGAAGTGGCGGCCGGTGACCGTACCGCTGTCGGCCAGCTTCGCCACCGAGCCCGCGAACACGACGGTGCCGCCGTCGGCGCCGGCCGCCGGGCCCACGTCGATCACGTGGTCGGCGATGGCGATGACGTCGCGGTTGTGCTCGACGATGAGGACGGTGTTGCCCTTGTCCCGCAGGTCGAGCAGGAGCGTGTTGAGCCGGTCCACGTCGTGCGCGTGCAGCCCCACGCTCGGCTCGTCGAAGATGTACGTCATCCCGGTCAGCGCCGAGCCCAGGTGGCGTACGGTCTTCAGCCGCTGCCCCTCAC
Source organism: Streptomyces sp. NPDC047108 (assembly GCF_040643575.1). Taxonomy (NCBI): domain Bacteria; kingdom Bacillati; phylum Actinomycetota; class Actinomycetes; order Kitasatosporales; family Streptomycetaceae; genus Streptomyces; species Streptomyces sp. NPDC047108. The sequence goes on along the minus strand of NZ_JBEYUP010000011.1, from coordinate 140,247 downwards.
CGCCGGACAGGGTGCGGGTGGGCCGGTCCAGGGTGAGGTAGCCGAGACCCACCGACTCGATGCGCCGCAGCGCGGCGAGCGCCGCAGGGACGACCGGGCCGGGCCAGCGGTCCTCGACCCGTTCCAGTTCGGCGATCAGGTCGCCGATCTCCATGGCGCAGTAGTCGGCGATGTTGCGGCCGTCGATCCGCGACTCCAGGGCCGCCCGCGCCAGCCGTGCGCCGCCGCACTCAGGGCAGGTGAACTCGGTGACGACCTGCTCGGTGTCCTTGCGTTCCTTGTCCTTGAGGGCTTCCAGGCCCGGCTTGATGAAACGCCGGGTGAGGCGCGGGATGACGCCTTCGTAGTCGTTGATCGCCACGTTGCCCAAGTCGTCGGGGCGGATCGTCTGGAAGCCCTCCCCGTACAGCAGGAGGTCCATCTCCTCCCGCGAGTAGCGAGCCAGGGGCTTGTCCGGGTCGAAGACCGGTTCCAGGTCCGTGTCGCGCGCCCGGCCCTTCTCGTAGCGGCTGATCTGGGCGTAGCGCTTCCAGTAGTTGGTGCCGACGGCGAACGAGGGGTGCCGGATCGCGCCCTCGTTGAGGGACTTGTCGTGGTCCAGCAGCTTGGCGAGGTCGAGCTGGAGCGTGCTGCCGAGCCCGTCGCACTCGGGGCACATGCCGTGGGGGTCGTTGAAGGAGTAGAGGTTGGACGGGCCCGCGCTCGGCTCGCCGTACCGGGAGAACAGCACCCGCAGCACCGGGTTGACCTCGGTCATGGTGCCCACCGTCGAGCGGGTGCCGCCGCCCACGGGCTTCTGGTCCACGACGATCGCGGGGCTCAGGTTCTCGATGAGGTCGAACTCGGGGCGCTCGTACCGGGGCAGTCTGTTGCGGATGAACGCAGGGAAGACCTCGTTGAGCTGGCGTTGCGATTCGACCGCGATGGTGCCGAACACGATGGACGACTTGCCGGAGCCGGAGACCCCGGTCACGACGGTCAGTGCGCCGAGGGGGATCCGCAGGGTCACCCCTTTGAGGTTGTTGGCCCTGGCACCCGTCACCACGATGTGTTGCCTGTCCTCGCCCATGGGCGGTTTCTTCTCCCTCACGTGCCGTCGTCCAGTTACCGGCTGCTCACCACTGTGCCCGCCGGAACCGCTCCGGTGGCGTCAGCGGCCAGGTCGCGCATCGAGATCCGGCCACCGCGGGTGAGCAGGTCCACGAGAAAGCGCTCCGGTGGCATCCCGCTCGCGCCACCCCCGTCACCCGAGTCGGCGAGCCCGGCGAACCAGGCCGCACTCGCCAGCCCGATCCGCTGGGTGTGCTCCACGGCCGGCCGGCGCGCCGCCTCGTACGCCGCCAGCGCCGCGCCGAGCGACGGCTCGGAGCGCAGCGCGGTGACGAGCGCGTGGGCGTCGTCGAGGGCCAGCCGCGTGCCGGACCCGATCGAGTAGTGGGCAGTGTGCGCGGCGTCGCCGAGCAGCACCACGTTCCCGCTGGACCAGGTGCGGTTGCGCACCTGGAGGAAACGGCTCCATCGCGACCGGTTCTTCAGCAAGCGCGCCCCCGCGAGCGGTTCCGCGAAGAGGCGGTCCAGCTCGCGGGTGTCCGGACGGTGTGCCGCCTCCACCAGGACGGTGCTGCGGTCCGGCCCGTACGGGTAGGCGTGCGCGACCGCCGGGCCGCGCGGGCTGTCGGCGACGACGAAGGAGAGCCCGCCGAAGGCGCGTTCGGCGCCGAGCCAGATGTAATCGGGCGCGATCCGCTCCGTCGTGGTGCCGAACTCCCCGGCCAGGGCGGCTCGGGTGGCCGAGCGGGCGCCGTCGGCGGCCACCACCAGGTCGAAGCGGGCGGTGAGCGCCGCGGTGCCGGGGGCAGGGTCGCCCTGGTGCAGTCGGACGCCCAGCTCGGCACACCGCTGCCGCAGGATCCGCAGCAGCGTCCGGCGGCTGACGGCGCCCAGGTGGGGCGCCGGGGTGGTGAGGGACCGGCCGTGGCGGTGCACGGTGATCGCGTCGAACTCCGCCAGGTGCGGTGCCAGCGCGTCGGCCGCCCGGGGGTCGGCGCGGCGGAGCGTGTCCAGAGCGGCGGGCGGCAGGATGACGCCGAATCCGTACGTGTCCTCGGCGCGTCGGCGTTCCCACACGGTGACCTCGTCGGGCGGGCCGGCGAGCCGGGCGAACGCGGCGAACGCCAGCCCCGCCGGGCCGCCGCCGGTGACAGCGATCCTCACCTGCATCTCCTCGGTCGTTCGGGCTCGGGTTCCGGTCGTGCGTCAGGTCTCACTCGCGCCCGTGGCACGGTGCCCCGGTCCGGGGTCCGACTACCGCCCCGCGCGCAGCAGTTCGGTGATGCGGTCGACGACCGCTGCGGGCGAGGGCATGGCCGCCATCTCGGCGGCGACCTCCGTCGCCGCCTGCCGCGGCGCGGGGTCGCGCAGCATCTCGGCCAGCGCGGCGGCTACCGCTTCCGGCGAGACGGCGCCGATGTCCAGGGTGCGGCCGGCGCCCCGGGCGTCAACGGTCCGGGCGTTGCTGACGTTGACCGTGCCGGGCATCGGCAGCGAGATCTGCGGTACCCCGGCGGAGAACGAGCTGAGCACCGTCCCGGAGCCGCCGTGGTGCACGATCGCGTCACAGCCGTCGAGCAGGGCCCGCAGCGGCAGCCACCGCTCGGGCCGCACGTGCGGCGGCAGCGCCGCGGGCAGCAGCGGCAGGTCGGCGTCCGCGGTGAGCAGCACCAGCTCGGCGCCCAACTCCTCGGTGGCCAGGACGATGTCGCGGTAGAGGGCACCCTCGAGGGTCATGGTCGCCACGGATCCGCAGGTGGCGACGACGCGGGGTGCGTCGCCGCGTCGCATGGCCCAGAACGGCAGTGTGCCGCCGTTGTTGAAGCAGCCGTACCGCATGGGCAGCCGGTGCAGGGGCCGGCCGATCTCCGTCGGAACCTCGGTGAAGTTGGCCAGTGAGGGCGGCAGGACGTCGATCTCGAACTCCGCTTCCGTCACCTTCTCGACCCCGAGCTTCGCGGCGTGCGGCGCCAGGTGGTCGAGAGCCGGGCCGAAGGTCGGCAGGGGTGTCCCGTACCCGTGCAGCACGGCCGGGACGCCGACGGCACGGGCCGCGACCAGCGCGGCGGAGTGGATGCCGGGGTACACCACGACGTCGGCCCGCCAGGCGTCCGCGATGTCCACCAGGTCGTCCAGCATCCGCGCGCCCACCTCACCGAACGCGCGGCCGTGCACGGCCAGCGACGTGGCGTCGTCCGGTGCGGACCCGGCCTCGGCACGCTCCAGCATCCGCAGCAGATCGTCGTACGGCTGCCTGGCCTTCCGGGACGCGCCCGCCTCGGCGGTGACGAGCCCGGCCGCCACGGCCGTTCGCTCCGCGGGGCCGCAGGTCGCCACCAGCACCTCATGGCCCGCGGCGAGCGCGGCGTGGGCCGTCGGGACGAGCGGCATCAGATGGGAGGAGACGGGCATCGACGTGAACAGGTAACGCACGGTCGGCTCCTTAACTCCCCGGCGCGGGGGCGGCCAGGGACGGCAGTCCTGTGGGGTCGGCGACGAGGTCCGGCGGGGGGACGTCCGGGACCCGTCTGCCGTCCGTCGCCCGTTCGGCGAGATCGACCAGGTAGGTGCCGTAGTCGGTGTCCGCGTGTTCCCGGCCCAGCCGCAGCAGTTGACCGGTCCCGATGAAGCCCATGCGGTACGCGATCTCCTCGACGCAGGCGATGCGTACGCTCTGCCGCTGCTCCAGGATCTGGACGTACTGGCCGGCCTCCAGCAGCGCGTCGTGCGTGCCGGTGTCCAGCCAGACGAAGCCCCGCCCCAGCCGCAGGAGTTCGGCTCTGCCGCGGTCCATGTAGACCTGGTTGATGTCGGTGATCTCCAACTCGCCGCGCGCGGAGGGGGTGAGGCCCCGGGCGATACCGACCACGTCGTTGTCGTACATGTAGAGCCCGGTGACGGCGAGGTCGGAACGCGGTCGCCGCGGCTTCTCCTCGATGCTCACCAGCCGTCCGGCATCGTCCACCTCGGCGACGCCGTAGCGCTGCGGATCCCGCACCGGGTAGCCGAAGATGGTGCAGCCGTCGAGCCGCCCGGCCCGGTCCCGCAGCATCGCGGAGAAGCCCGGACCGTGGAAGAGGTTGTCGCCGAGGACGAGGGTGACCGCGTCGTCGCCGATGTGGTCGGCCCCGATGAGGAACGCCTCCGCGATACCGCCCGGGTGCTCCTGCTCGGCGTAGTCCAGGCGCAGCCCCAGCCGGCTGCCGTCGCCCAGGAGTGCGCGGAACAGGTGCAGGTGGTGGGGCGAGGAGATGAGAAGGATGTCCCGTATCCCGGCCAGCATGAGGACCGAGAGCGGGTAGTAGATCATGGGCTTGTTGTAGACGGGGAGCAACTGCTTGGAGAGAACGCCGGTCAGCGGCTTGAGCCGGCTGCCGGACCCGCCGGCCATGATGATGCCCTTCACGCCTTGCGTCCTCCTTCGGTGGGCGGCCCGGCGGGCGGTCCGGTGTACGAGTGGTGGCCGGGCAGCAGACCGCGGTCGAGCGCCTCGGCGAGCGGCGGAGCCGCGCGGTCCTGGTCGGACAGGACGGGGTCGGCGTCCCGTGGCAACGGCAGACGCAGCGCGGGATCGAGCACCGAGACGGCCCGTTCGTCCTCCGGCCGGTACGGGGTGGAGAGCAGGTAGACCAGGACCGTGCCCTCCGTGAGGGACACGAAGGCGTGGCCCACGCCCGGCGGGCAGTACACGGCGCGGGGCCGGGCCGGGTCGAGCCGGACCGAGTCCCAGCGCCCGAAGGTCGGCGACCCGGCCCGTACGTCCACGACCAGGTCCAGCGCCTCGCCCGCGGCGCAGAGGACCACCTTCGCGGTTCCTGCTCCCGGCCGGGCGTAGTGCACACCGCGCACGACTCCGGCCCGGTTGACGCTCATCCCGCTGCGCACCACCCGGAACGGCTGGGAGTTCGCGGTGGCCGGGAGGCCGCCGAGCAGGTCGGCGAAGTCCGCTTCCTGGTACACCGGGCAGAACAGTCCGCGCCGGTCGGGGAAGACCGGCGGGGTGATCTCCAGGGCGCCCTCGACGGCGAGTTCCCGTGCCTCCATCGGTCACCTCCTCACGTCGTGTTCGCGGCCGGGCGCGCCCGGCCGTCGGTGGTAATGGCCCGGTGTGCGGCCGCTGTCGGGCTCAGCAGCTGTCGTACTCCGCGCTCAACAGGTGGCGTCCTCACGGCACGGCGTCCGGCCGCAGCCGGTGCAGGACCTCCCTGCCCAGCGGCGTGCGGGGGTCGCCGAGGTCCAGCGGCAGCTCGAAGTGGTCGCGGTCCTCGTCCACCAGCTCGGTCACCGGCCGTCCGGCCGACCGGAGCGCGGCGGCGAACCGGTCCTGCTGCCGGGCGTACTCGCCGGTCTCGTGGCCGCCCCGCGCCAGGAGCAACTGGCCCGCGCGGGGCGGCGTCCGGTACAGGGGGCTCTGCTCCCGGGCCGTCTCCGGATCGAGCCGCAGCGCGTCGTTGACATAGCTGCCCACCACCGGCCGAAGGTCGTACAGACCGCTCAGCAGGCAGATCCCGGCCAGCGGTACGCCGTCCTGTCCGCCGGTGGCCATGGCCACCAGGTGGGCCCCGGCCGAACTCCCCGCCGCGTACACCGCGTCACCGCGGCCGCCCAGAGCGGTGGCGTGGGCGCGGACCCAGGCCAGGCCCCGCCGCACGGACGCGCTCATCTCCGGCAGCCGCCGCCGTGGTGCCAGTCCGTAGCCGAGGGCGACGTAGCCGGCTCCGGCGGCCAGCAGGGCGGGGGCGGCGAAGCAGGCGTCCTCCTTGCTGGATTCCTGCCAGTGCCCGCCGTGCACGAACACGAGCAGGGGCGCTCCCGCTCGGCGCGGCGGGAAGTGGTGCAGACGTTCGGAGGGGTCCGGGCCGTACGGGACGTCGGCCCGGTGGTCCAGGGTGTGCAGGGCGGCAAGACTCCGCTCCCGGTACTCGGCGAGGGTGCCCGTTACGTCGCGGGCACGGCTGCTCGGCGACAACTCCCGCTCCAGCGCGGCGCGTTCAGGACGCACGGCGTCTGCGTGCCTCACCCCGCCGCGCGCCGTCCGCTCACCACTCCGTGCGGGGTCCAGCCCCGCCCCGTGGTCCGCCGGATGCCGGTGAAGCCCGCCTCGCGCAGCCAGCTCTCGTGCTCCTCCCAGCGGTAAAGGGTGGAGTGCCGGAACGGGAGGGTGGTGAAGTAGACGTTGTCCAGCGCCGCGTAGAGGGGACCGGCCCCGTCGTCGTCGCTGAACGCGTTGAACACCAGCACCCGGCCTCCGGGTTCGACGGCCTCGTACGCCTTCCGCAGCAGCCCGAGGTTCTGCTCGGGCGACCAGATCACCAACTGGTGGGCGAAGAGCACGCAGTCGTGCCCGCCGGGGTAGGGATCGGTGAAGATGTCGGCCACGCAGGTGTCGATCCGGTCGGCCAGCCCCGCGTCACGGATGTTCCGCTCGGCGACCTCCAGCGCCCCCGCCCGGTCGAGGACGGTGATCCGCAGGGACGGATGGGCGCGGGCGAGCGCGATGGCGTTGACGGCGTCGCCGCCGCCCACGTCCAGGACACGGCGCGTGCCGGAGAAGTCGGTCTCCTCGATGAGCACCGGGTTGGACAGCTGTGACCACGCGTGCATGCAGCGGTAGAACAGCTCCTCCAGACCGGGCACGCCCGCGAGCCGGGAGTAGAGATCCCGGGTGGTGCCCGGGAAGTGCCGGATGCCGACGTTCTCGCCGGTGCGCAGTGATTCGGCGTAGTCGGCGGCCGGCAGGTAGGAGACGCGGTCCTGGAACTCGACGATGTCCCGGAGGACGGGCCACAGCCCTTCCCGGAACGCGGCGGCGATCGGCGGTCCGTTGCGGTACGTGCCGTCCTCGACGACGGTCAGGCCGAGGGCCGTGGTGCCCAGCAGCAGTACGTCGGCGGCCCGCCGGGGGATGCCGAGGCCACCGGCCACCTTGTCGGCGGGCAACGGCGCGTCGGAGTCGAGGAGTTCGAACAGGCCGAGCCGGCAGCCGGCGTTGAGCTGCTGGAAGGCGGCGTAGCCGAACAGCACGGGGACCAGGCGGCCGAGCGCGTCGGAGGACGCGGGCTCGCCGTTCGACGGCGTGCTCAGGGAGTCGTTCCCGGGGGCGTTCGTCCGGCGGTTCACCGGGACACCACCGCCTCGCCGCGCACCGTCGGTTCGGGGACGGGGATGATGAAGCGCCCGCCGCCCTCCAGGAAGGCGGACTCCTTGCGCAGGATCTCCTCGGCGTAGTTCCAGGCGAGCAGCAGATAGTGGTCCGGGGGCCGCGTCACGTCCTCTGGGGCCACCACCGGGATGCGGGTGCCGGGGGTGAGCCGGCCCTGCTTCTGCGGGGTGGTGTCGGTGCAGAACTCCAGCTCGGTACGGCCCAGGCCGCAGATGTTCAGCAGGGTGGTGCCCTTGGCCGAGGCCCCGTAGGCGGCGATGCGGTGACCGTCGGCAACCAGGCCGCGTACCAGCCGGGACAGGTCCGTGCAGGTCGTCCGCACGCGGGCCGCGAACGCGTCGTACACCGCGTCGTCGAGATACCCCGCGGCCCGTTCCTGCTCGATCAGGGCCCGTACGCGGTCGTGGGTCCGCCAGGGTCCCTCCGCGGGCGCTGCGGACACCAGGACCGAACCGCCGTGCACCGGGAGCCGTTCCACGTCCACCGTGCGCAGTCCGTGCCGGGCGAACAGCGCGTCCAGGGTGCTGATGAGGAAGTACGAGAGGTGCTCGTGGTAGATCGTGTCGAACGCCAACTGCTCGACCAGGTCCACCGCGTACGGCACCTCGATCGTGAACAGCCCGTCCTCGGCGAGCAGTTCGCGCACCCCCGCCAGCACGTCGGCCACGTCGTCGATATGGGCGAAGACATGGCGGCCCAGGATCAGGGCTGCCTTCCCGTGCTCGTCCGCGACGGCGCGTGCGGTCGCCGAGTCGAAGTACTCGGGCAGCGTCGGCACGCCGCGGTCCACGGCGATCGCGGCCAGGTTGCGCGCGGGGTCGACGCCCAGGATCCGGGCGCCCGCCGCGCGGAACGCGAGCAGCTGGTCGCCGGTGTTGCTGCCGAGCTCCACGACGAGGCCGCCGCCGGCCAGGTCGACCCGCTTCCCGCAGAGCCGCACCACCGTCCGCAGGTGCCGTGCCATCGTCTCGGAGCCGGAGGTGACGTAGGAGTACGTGCGGTAGAGAACCTGCGGATCCACCACGGCGGTCAGGCTCAGCAGCCGGCACGTACGGCAGGAGATGACCTCCAGCGGGTACGCCTCCTCGTCCTCGTGGGAGCCGTCCGCGTCGAGGAAGCCGTTGGCCAGGGGGACCTTGCCGAAGGAGACCACCTGCTGCCACCGCTCGCTGCCGCAGACACGGCACGCGGTGACGAACCGGACGGGGTCGGTGCTCATGACGGTCCCTTTCGGTCGGGTGCGGAGCCGGTGGCGCGGGCCGGTGCGGAGCCGGTGGCGCGGGCCGGTGCGGAACCGGCGGGCCCGGCCGGTACGGAACCGGAGGTGCGGGTCGCTCGGGACGCTCCGGTGCGGAACGACAGGAGGGCGTCCACCACCCGCTCCGCCTGCGCGTCGCTGAGTTCGGTGTGCAGCGGCAGCCGCACCAGCCGGTCGGCGACCCGTTCGGTGACCGGGCAGCCGCCGGGCGCGGGCCGGCCGTAGCGGACCCCCGCCGGGGAGGTGTGCAGCGGCTGGAAGTGGAAGGTGGCCTGCACCCCGTGCTCGGCCAGGTGCGCCAGCAGCGCGACCCGGTCGTCCTCGGAGGGCGTCAGCAGGTGGTACAGGTGGGCCGAGTGCGTGCGGTCGTCCGGGACGGTGGGCAGCTCGACGCCCTGGTCCGACGCCCATTCGGCGAGCCGCGCGTGGTAGAGGTTCCACACCGCGTGACGCCGCTTCTGGATGGTGTCGTACTCCTCCAACTGCGCGGCCAGCAGGGCCGCCAGCATCTCGGGGAGGATGTAGCTGGACCCCAGGTCCACCCACCGGTACTTGTCGACCCGGCCGTGGAAGTACTGCTGGCGGTTCGTCCCGCGGTCGCGGATGATCGTGGCCCGGTCCACCAGGTTCTCGTCGTTGACCAGCAGCGCACCGCCCTTGCCGCAGTGCGCGTTCTTGGTGGCGTGGAAGCTCTGCGCCGCAAGGACGCCGAAGCCGCCGAGCGGCCGGCCCTGGTACGAGCCGCCGAGCCCGTGCGCGTTGTCCTCGATCACCGGGATGCCGTGCGCGTCGGCGATGCGCATGACCTCCCGCATCTCGCAGGCGACGCCCGCGTAGTGGACGGCGATGATCGCGCGGGTGCGAGCCGTGATCGCCGACTCCAGCAAGGACTCGTCCAGGTCGAGGGTGTCCGGCCGGCAGTCGACGAAGACCGGCACGGCGCCGCGGAGCGCGAAGGCGCTGGCCGTCGGCGCGAACGTGAACGACGGCATCACCACCTCGTCGCCGGGCGCCAGGTCCAGCAGCAGCGCGGCGATCTCCAGGGCGTGGGTGCAGGAGGGCGTCAGCAGAGCGTGGCCGGCGCCGGTGCGACGGGTCAGGAGTCCGGTGGCGCGGGCGGTGAACGGCCCGTCGCCGTCGTGGTCCCCGGAGTCCAGGGCCTCCCGCAGATAGGTGAACTGCCGGTCGGCGACGTGCGGGACGTGGAACGGGACCGTGCGCCCCGCGCTCGGAGCGGTGCTCATCGGGGCAGCTCCAGCAGGGTGAAATCGATGTGGACCAGCGCCTGGTCGTCGGCGTGCGCCGCGTACACCGGGGAACTGCCCAGCTCCGCCGGCGGGACGGAGAAGGACTCCTGCCGGTGGACGCGGAAGCCGAACCCGGCCTCGGCGGCCACCTCCCGGAGCCGGTCGGCGCTGCCCATGGCGAAGCTGAAACCGAGGAACAGCCGGCCGCCGGGGGCGAGCCGTCCGGCCGCCTCCGTGAGGAAGCGCCGGTGCATCGCGTAACCGGGGTCGAAGAAGTGGTAGGCGAGGGCCGAGTCGTGCTTCTGCTCGGGAGGTGCCTCGATGAACGGCGAGTTCCAGAACATCAGGTCGAACGTCTCGCCAGGCTCCAGCGCGTCGAACACATCGCTGGTGAGCACCCTGACCCGGTGGGCGACGCCGTGCCGCCGTGCGTTCAGTTCGGTCGTGCGCACCGCCGCGGGGTTGATGTCCAGCGCGGTCACGCGCGGCACCCCCGCGAGCGCGGCCATCACCGAGGCGACGCCGCAGCCGCACCCCATCTCCAGCATGTGGCCCACACCGTCGTACGGCAGCCAGGACGCGAACAGGCCCGTGGCGTGGTTGTACTCGCCTCCCAGCACTCCGCCGAGCTGGTGCCACTCCTTGTCCAGGAGGGTGAACTCCCGCTCGCGGTCCTGTTCCGCCAGAGCGTGTGCGTAGGCTTCCTGCCCCATGGTGAGGCCGAGTTCGTTCATGGTGTGTTCCTCCGGTCGCCAGGGCGGGTCACAGGGCCGAGCGCATGGTCCACAGCTCGGGGAAGAAGCGGTGCTCGTTGACCGTCCGCAGCCAGGCGGCGCCGTCGCTGCCGCCGCTGCCGCGCTTGCCGCCGAGCATCCGCTCCACCACGAGCAGGTGGGCGGCGCGCCAGTGCGAGAACTGGTAGGCCACTTCGAGGAGTTGCTCGGCGAGGTCGTACAGCACCCGGTGCGCCTCGGGGTCGCGGTGGACGGTGAGCCACACCTTCTCGACCTCGTCGCTGGGCTCGTACGGGGTCGAGGGGTCCCGGGTCGTCAGCTGCTCCGGCACGGGCAGTCCGGTCCGGGCGAGGAAGCGGAGCACCTCGTCGTAGAGGCTCGGGCGGTCGAGCTCGGCACGCAGCTCAGGAAACGCGTCGAAGTCGGACGACCGCACCATGGCGGTGTTGCGGTTGCCGAGGGTGAACTCCAGCAGCCGGTACATGAAGGACTGCGTGCCGGACGCCTCGCCCAGCACGTCCCGGAAGACGAGGAACTCGTCCACCGTGAGGGCGTTCATGCTCTCCCAGCAGCCGATCAGCACCCGCTGGCTGCGCACCGCGCGGGCCAGCGCCCGCCGTGCCGCCTCGGGACGGTCCTCGCGCAGCCGGGACCGGGCCTCGTCCACCTCCAGGTGCACCATCCGGAACAGCAGTTCCTTGACCTGGCTGATGAGGATGAACGACATCTCGAACGGCGAGTCGGTGCGCGGCTCCTGCAGGGCGTGGAGCGCGTCCATCCGGGCGTAGCCGACGTACGGGTTGGTCCCCCTCACCCGGCCACCTCCCCCGCACGTCCCGCGGGGAGGCCCGTATCCGCGGTCCGGACCTCCTCGCGCAGGACGTCCCGCAGCGCCGCCACCGTGTCGAAGACCTCGGCGTACGACACGTACAGGCCGTTGAGGCACAGCCGGAGCAGGTCCGGCGGGCGGGCGTCGGTGACCACACCGCGCTCCATCAGGGCGGCCGACACCGCGGGCGCTCCGGGGCACCGCAGCGCGATGTGGTTCCCGCGCCGGTGGTGAGCGGCCGGCGTCACCACCTGAGGCTCCCGGTCCGGCGCGGAAGCGCCGTCCGTGCCGATGAGTCCGGCCACGAGGCGGATCGCGTAGTCGCCGAGCCGCAGGCTCTTGTGGCGTACCGCCGTCACCCCCGCGGTCTCCAGCGGTTCCAGCGCGGCCTCCAGCGCCAGGAGCGAGAGGACGTGCGGGGTGCCGGTCCGGGCACGGGCGATACCGGGCGCCGGCACGAACTCGTCCGCCATGTCGAACGGCCGGACGTGCCCGTGCCATCCGGTGAGCGGGAGGTCCAGCGCGTCGTGGTGGCGGGCGGCGGCATAGAGGTACGCGGGGGCTCCCGGGCCGCCGGAGAGGTACTTGTAGCCGCAGCCCACGGCCAGGTCCACACCGGCGGTGTCCACGTCCAGCGGCACGGCTCCCGCCGCGTGGCTGAGGTCCCACACGGCGACGCCCCCCGCAGCGTGGACGGCGGCCGTCGTCCGGGGGACGTCCCACAGCTCGCCGGTGCGGAAGTCGACGGCACCGCACAGCACGGGGCCGACCTCGCCCCGGTGCCGTTCGAGTACCCGGTCCAGCTCGTCCACCCGGGCTTCGACCAGCCGCAGGCCGAGCATGCGGGCCACGGACCCCGCCAGGTAGCGGTCCGTGGGGAAGTTGGCCGCGTCGGACACGAGCACGGTGCGGTCCGGGCACAACCGGGCGGCGGCGGTCAGGGCGTTGAACAGCTGCACCGAGGTGGACTCGCCCACGACGGTCCGGCCGGGCCCCGCGCCGATCAGCCGGCCGATCCGGTCGCCGACCCGCACCGGGGCGTCCCACCAGCCGTCCTCGGTCCAGCCGCGGATCAGGTGCTCACCCCACTGGTGCCGCACCACCCGGTCCAGCGCGTCCGGCACGGCGCGGGGAAGGGGGCCCAGGGAGTTTCCGTTCAGCTGGATCACGCCGTCGGGCAGTGCAAATTCCTTGCGGAATAAGGAGAGCGGGTCCTCGGAGTCCTGCTGCTCGGCCCACTCACGAGTGGCTTCCACTGGTCGTACTCCCTCGGTCTTCCGTAGGGGGATGCTGCTCGCGGCAGCCGGTGGACACAGTCGACTCGCACTGTAGGGAATTCTGTCTTCGCCCCAGGTGAAGGGTCAACACATGCTCTGTCAATGGACTTTCAGAGAAGCGTCAAAGGGACTTCAGGGCTATTTGAGGACCGGTCAGAGAACATTCCCGTGAGAGCTGCGCAATGCATTTCCGGAATACGCTCCAGGGGTGAGCTGAAAGGCGCGCGCAATCCGGCGTCCGGAATCGGGAGGAAGACATGGCGATGGAGACGGGGTACGACGGAACACGTCCGGCGCGGGCGCGGGAAGCGGACACCCCGTGCGTGGGTCCGCAGTGCGCGGCGGTGCCGGGGGAGGCTGCCCGTGCCGTGGCCGGTACGGGCCTGTGCCTGGCCTGCCGCGCGCGTCTCGCGGAGGCGCTCGTCCGCCTGCCGGCCCTCCACCAGGAGTGCGGGGAGCGCCACTTCCGCGCCCACACTCCGGCCTGGGCCAGGCCCCCGGCGCCGTGCCGGCACCCCGTCAGCACGCTGCACGCGTCCGCGGCGGACGTCCGCCGCGCCGTGCTCGGCGTCCTGGCCTCCTGGGCCGGACTGACGGCCGCGGCCACCGGCGCTCGCCCGCCCCGGCGGACGGTGGACGATCTGTGCGCCTTCCTCCACCGCCAACTCGGCTTCCTCGCACGGCATCCCGCGGTCGGCGACCTCGCGGCCGAGCTGGCCGACCTCCAGGCCCGGGCCGAGCGCGTGGCCCGCCCCGACCAGGCGGGACATGTCGTGGTCGGGCCCTGCGTGGAGACCGGCTGCGGCGGAAGCCTCACCGCGCGTCCCGCGCGGGACCGGCGCCATCCGGCCCGCGTCTCCTGCGACGCCGACCCCGGGCACAGCTGGAGCGGGGCGGAGTGGCCCTCGCTGGGGCGGCGGATGGATGCCGCTCCCGCGGCTCGCCTCGCTCCCGCCGCACCCTCACCCGCCGTACCCGGAGCGGCTGCCGCATCCGCACCCGCGGGCGGGCCGCGCTGGCTGAGCCAGGAGGACGTCACCGCCCTGTGGGGCGTTCCGCGAGGGAGCGTGTACCGGCTGGCGAGCGAACAGCGGTGGGAGCGCCGCCGCGCGGCCGGCCGCACCTACTACGCGGCCGACGACGTCCGGCGCGCACTGGCCCGCACCGGGGACTGACCCCGCCGCGGTCCCGCCACGCAACGAGCCGGGCCGCTCCCCGGAGGCCGGGGCAGCGGCCCGTACGCGGACGGGTGGTGGTCACACCCGCGCGGGTGGCGGCACGGCGAACTCGCCGGTCAACTCCTGGGGTACGCGCCCCCCGACCGTGGCGGTGAGCCCTCCGCCGGAGGCGTCGACCGTGCACTCCAGAACGGACGGCCGGTCCATGCCGGAGCCCTGCTCGATCCGGAACGCGAGCCGCCCGTCCGGCAGTCCGCGCGTGTCGAGCCAGACGCCGAGCGCCAGTCCCACCGAGGCGCAGGCCGGGTCCTCCGGGATCGCGTACCCCGGGGCGAACAGCCTGGCCCTGGCCGTACGGGCCGCTGCGTCCCAGTGGAAGACGAAGAGGTCCGGCAGGTCGTTCCGCCGCATGCTCCCCGGGTCGGGACGTGCCGCGTCCACCGCCTCCGCACGCACCGGCAGCAGGTGGAACAGCGGCCCGAACCCGGCGGCCAGGACCGGCCCGTCGTCCACGTCCTCCGCCGTCAGGCCCACGGCTCCGACCAGCGGAGCGGGGTCCAGGACCCGGACCGGGGGCGGCGCGGTCGCGGTGATCGTGGCGCGCTCCGCGTCCGCCCGCAGCTCCAGCAGCTTGTCGCCGCACTGCTGGACGACCCTGCCCGACGGCAGCCGCCCGGAGCGGACCAGTGCCACCGCGGTGCCCACCGCCGAGTGCCCCCCGAAGGGCGACTCCCCCTCACGGGTGAAGACCCGTACGCGGTGTGTGGCCTCGGGCGCGGTCGGAGGGAGGACGAACACCGTCTCGTCGACCCGCAGGCGCGCCGCGATCCATCGCATGTCCTCGGTGTCCAGGCCCTTGGCGTCGTGGACCACCGCGAGCGGACTGCCACCGCCCCTCCCGGCTCCGAACATGCCGACCATCTCGAAGGGGACCGTCACCGCGCACCTCCCCATTCGGCCGCCGCGAAGTCGAAGAGCACCTGTTCCCGCCCCTGGAAGGGGAATTCGGGGCGGGGCCAGTGCACGACGAGGTCGGTGAAGCCGAGGTCCTGGAAGACCCCGGCCGCGTCCTGGTAGCTGCCCAAGGACTCCGTGACGCCGCCGACCTGACCTCCCGTCAGCAGCAGTCGGCGCAGACCGGACGGATCGCGCCCCTGCGCCACGCAGGCGTCGTCCACCGCCGCCAGCTGTTCCTTGAGGACGGGGACCACCCGGTCGTACGGTTCGCTGTCGAAGAGGTTGGGGGCCCCGCTGGTCACCCAGATGTCGGCGTACCGCGCGGCGAGGGCCATGCCCCGGGGTCCCGCGGCGGCGACCGCGAGGGGCAGACGCGGCGTGGCCAGGCACTCCGGTTTCACCACCACGTCCTCCACCGTGTACCACGCGCCGCGGAAGGTGGTCCGCCCTTCGCGCAGCAACCGGTCCAGCAGGCCGACGAACTCCTCGAACCGGGCCCCGCGTTCACGCCGCGAGACGGGCCGGTCCCCGCGGATCCGGGAGTCGTGGCCCGCGGCCCCCGCGCCCACACCGCAGACCATCCGGCCTCCGGAGACGTCGTCGAGCGACACCAGTTCCTTGGCGAAGTCCACCGGGTGCCGGAAGTTGGGGCTGGCGACCAGAGTCCCGAGCCCGATCCGGGAGGTGGCCTCGGCGGCGGCGGCGAGGGTGGGCACTGCCGAGAACCAGGGCGCGTCACTGAGCCAGCGCCACATCAGGTGGTCGTAGGTCCAGGCGTGGTCGTACCCCAGCTCCTCCGCCAGGGTCCACCGTTCCCGCGCTCGTGACCATCGGTGTTCGGGCAGGAGCAGGACTCCGTGGAGCATGTGCTCGGCTCTCCTCTCGGATCGGAGCGGATCGGAGCGGGGCGGATGCCCGCCGGGAGGGGGCATCGTTCAGACGGCCGCCGGAGCCTGCCGCGCCAGGTCGGCGGCGTGGTCCGCGGCGACGGCCAGGACGGAGCCCAGGCGGCGTTCGCACGCCGCCACCGAGATGTTCCCTACGGCGGCCTCCTCGCCGTCGTCGTCCAGGCCCAGGGGGTACAGGCCGTTCACGGCGAGATCGAGGGCCACCGCCCGCAGCCGGCGCAGCAGTTGGGCGGCGACCGCGGTGTCGGGGACCGGGCCGCGCAGCGTCATGAAGAAGTTGTCGTAGAGGACGGCCGTCCGTTCCGAGGGACGCACCGGGCTCTCGGCGATGGTCTGCTGGAGCAGTGACCGCCCGTTGGGTACGAGCCGGGCGGCGACACGGTCGTGCACCGCCCGCTGGGTGTCGACCGCGATCCGGAGGCCGGTGGCGCGCCCGTGGCGCAGCCACGGCAGGGGACGCCCTCGCATCAGACCGCGCACCTGGGCGAAGTCCGGGGCCCAGGTGCCGCTGAATCCCCGGTGCTGGAGGAACATCGCCGGGCGGATCAGGCTCTGGTAGAGGGCACGCGGGCAGGAGCCGCTGTACAGCAGCATGGCGCAGTAACCGTGGGTGTAGGACTCGAGCCGCGCCGTCTCCGCGGGGCCGGGGGCGGTCTCGCGCGCCGCCGCGTCGTCCAGGATGCGCCCCATCAGGCGCCACAGGGCGAACGTCACCTGATGGCCGGTGATCCAGCGGAACCAGAACAACTGGTCGTACGAGGGAGCCGGGGGCACGGCGAGGTGACCGGCCGCCGGCCCGGTGCCGGTGAGCGCCCGCAGGTCCCCGCAGATCCGGTCCGGGTCACACGGCGGCGCCGTGAGCGGCCGGTGCTCCGTACTCGCGCGCGCCTGACCGGCGGGAGGCATGGCCAGCGGTTCCAGGGCGTAGGGGAAGTCGCCGAAGTCCCAGTCGCCGACCCGGAGCAGGTCGTACGCGGCAGGCGGGGTGAGGGTGTTCATCGGTGACCTTCCGGCACGTGCGTGAACTCGTACTCCAGCCCGTTGACGTCGAAGACGTAGAGGCTGCTCACGCCGTCGCCGTCGACGACGATGTCGGTGGGCCCGTCCTGGCGGGCGAAGGCGAACCGGCCCGAGTCGTACAGCTCGGTCCACCGGTCCCGGACGGTCTCCAGGTCCTCGGGGGTGTCCACCCGCAGGCACACGTGCTGGAACTGGAAGGCATCGTCCTGCGGGGGCCCGGCGTCGTAGCCCGTGCGGTCGAACAGATGGAAGCGGAGGTCGCCGACCGCGACCTCGACCAGCCGGCCGATCCGCGGCAGCCGACTGAGCGTCAGCTCGGAGAAGCGGTCGAGCTCCCACTTCTTCTCCGCTTCGAAGAACTCCAGATACCAGTTGAGGCAATTCTCCAGGTCCGCCGTCTGCACGCCCACATGATGGATGCTCGGCTGTGCCCCCTTCACGGTGGAGTGCGGCGCCGTCGTCTCTTCGGTCAGGGACATCTCTGCTGCCTTCCGGATTCTCGGGAGTTGGCGGATGTCTGCGGAACTTCGACCTCCACATTTCGCGCGGAAGCGGTGCGCGCTTCGGCCCATGGGAATGGCGAACGCGCGGAAAGGGGAGGGGAATCCGCCGGGATCGGGCTGGAATGGTGGCGAGGTTATGCGAAGTTAGCTTCGGTCATTCCGAAGCGTCAACGCAGGAATGACAGAAGTGCATGAGAGGTTTGTGAGGTCCAGTACAGAGGAACGTGTGCCGTGCAGGGCAGGCGGGGGGTGGCGAGGGGCCTCCTGCGTCCCGCCCGCCGTCGGCTTTGTCCCGTTTCCCCACACCCAGAGCGTCGTTCTGGAAGGTATGGACACCACACCGATCCTTGTCCTCGGAGCCACCGGCTCCGTCGGCCGTCGTGTCGCCGCGCACCTGCGGAGTCAGGACGTACCGGTCAGAGCCGCCTCCCGGCACAGCGCCACCCGCTTCGACTGGGACGACGAGAGCACGTGGGAGCCGGCGCTGAGCGGTATCAGCCGCATGTTCCTGATGGCCCCGGACGGCGTCCCCGTCGCCCCGGACTTCGTCGGCCTGGCGGCGGACCTCAAGGTCGAGCAGATCGTTCTTCTCTCCAGCCGTGCCATCGATGTGATAGGAGATCAGCGCCTGCTGGAGGCCGAGCGTGTCGTGAGGGAGTCCGGAGCCGACTGGACGGTCCTGCGCGCCGACTGGTTCGACCAGAACTTCGACGAGGGCCCGTTCCGCGAGGCGGTGCTCGCCGGAGAACTGGCGGTCCCGCTCGGCGACTGCCGGCAGGCGTTCGTGGACCTCGAGGACGTCGCGGCCGTGGCTGCCCGGGTCCTGACGGAGCCCGGGCACGGCGACCGGGTGTACGAGGTGACCGGGCCTCGGGCGCTGTCCTTCGGCGAGGCTTGCGCCGTCATCGGCGCCGCCGCCGGCCGGCCGCTGGCGTACGAGGGCGACCCGGACGCCTACCGGGCCGCACAGATCGCGTTCGGCCGCCCCGAGGACGAGGTCGAGGGGGAGATCGCCGCCTTCGCCGCCCTGCGCGGACTCGGCGACACCGAGCCCCTGGACACGGTGCCTCGCGTGACCGGACGCCCCGCCCGGACCCTCGAGGAGTACGCCGCGGCGGCAAGCGGGAGTTGGCGCACCGGCGAGGCCGACGGGGCCGGCGAGACGGGCGCCTGACCGGCGCGTTGCCGGTCAGGCGCCTCCACCGGTGTGCCGGGGATGCTCAGGCCCGGCGGGCGCGGCGGGCCCGCAGGGCGAGGCGGGTCGTGGCGAAGATCAGGAGCGCGAGCAGCGCGACCAGCACGGCGAAGGCGAGCGGGTCCGGTATCCCGTCGCCCACGGTGCACTCCAGCGGCGCCTGCGTGTCGCCTCCGCCCGCCGAGCCCGGCAGCGGAGCCTGTGCGGTATCGCCCGCGCAGTCGGACTCGTAGCCGGCGAACAGCAGGCTCCCGGTCAACGCCAGGGGCGGAAGCGCGATGCCCACGCCGCCGAAGACCTTGTCGCCGACGGTCCATCGCCGCGACAGACACATCAGGACCAGGCCGGTGAACCAGCAGGCCTGAGGCACGATCGGGAAGACCCAGAACATCGTCCCGCCGATGATCAGCAGGAGGATCGCGGCAGCCTCCCGCGCCGCGGAGCCTGTCGGGGCAGTCCCCTCGTCCTTGGCCACGGCCGGCAGGTCGCCGAGTGCGGCCGCCACGATCTCCTGCGGGTGGCCGAGCCGGCTGAGGATCGTCCGTACGGCCGCGTCGTCGTCGGTGTCGTTCCGGCCGTCGGCTCGGGCCTCGGCCTGCGCGACGGCGATGTGGGACCGGACGTCGGTCAGGAGTTCGGCGCGGCGGTGTGGCGGCAGGGCGGCTGCGGCGCGTTCCAGTTCCGCCAGGTAGTTCTCTGCCCGTGCGTTGGGGCGGATGTCGTGGGTCATGAGCGGGGCGCCTCGTTCTTGGAGAGGAAGTGGAGGACGGCGTCGTGGAACCGCGGCCATTCGGCGGTGAAGTCGTCGAGGGCCTGCTGACCGGTGGATGTGAGCTCGTAGTAGCGCCGGGGCGGTCCGCTGGTGGACTCCTGCCAGGAGGTCGTCACCAGGGACTCCCGGCGCAGCCGGGACAGCAGTGGGTAGATGGTCCCCTCGCTGGTGACCATCACGTCCACATGTCCCAGCTCGCGGAGCAGCTCGACGCCGTAGCGCGGGCCGCCGCGCAGCAGCGCCAGCACGCAGTACTCGAGCACGCCGCGCCGCAACTGGCTCATCGCCTTATTGGCGTTGCCTGGTTCCATGCACGGCATGGTTCGCGGCAACACCCGGTCGGTTCCAGAGTTCCCACTACTCAAAGCGGCTGAGCCACCGGTGCGGCCCGGTGGCCCGGTGCGGCCGGGCCGCATTCCGTGGTGCGGTCCGGCCGGCCGACGACCAGGGCGCCTGCCCGGCAACATGCCGGTCAGGCGCCCTTTCTGCCGGTCCGCGAGACGTGGGCCGGAACGGCGTGAGATGACGCGCGGGTCAGCCCCCACTGCGCGCCTTTCGCGGCCGCGTAGGCGGACGGGCCCGACAGTGCGCGCTGGAAGGCGTCGGAGCCGATGCGTATCACTCTCGGCCGCGGCCCTGCGCCTTCATCCCGGGGAGCATCCCCTGGAGCAGCAGTGTGGGGCTGTCCCGTAGGAATCCCCGACCACGCTACGGAGTCCACCGCACCATCGCTCTCCCTTCGGTGATCTCCGAGAGTCAGGAGGCCGGGCAGCCGGGCCCCGTCCACGTCATTGAGCGGGGCCCGGCGTCATCGGGTCACGAGATGAAGAGGCTCTCCACCTTCGACACGTCGATCGAGTCACCCGGGGGCGTCACGGTGACGGGTTCGTCGTAGTCCGTCAGGCGGAAGGTCGCCTGCCCGCCCTGGGGTGAGCCCTTGGACGACCTCTCGGATTCCACCTTCACAGGGAGCGGCTTGCCTTCGGTCGCGATGAAGAAGGCCGCGGATGCTCCCTCGGCCGTCGTGCCGCGCAGGACGACGGCCTTCCTCCCGCCAAGGGTGACCAAGCCGTCCTTCGTCCACTTCCCGACCTTCGAGAAGAGGTCCTGCCGGAGTGGGTTCGCGTCACACATGAGGGAGGGAAGCCCCAGTGCGAGCGAGGACTTCGTGCCCGCGAAGTACTTCCCCTCGGCCCCCGGAACCTTGGCTCGGACCGCCTTGCCCTGCTTGGTCGCCCAGTAGGAGTCCTCCGGCTTGAGCCAGATCTTCTCGCCTTTCCGGATGAGACGAGAAGGACTCCCGGGCTGGAAGGTGACGGTGCCGGCGCAGTTTCCGGCCCGGTCCATCCTCAGGTTCGCGCCCTTCGCGAGGAGGCGCACGGAGTCCGCGCTCCTCAGCGCCTCGGAAGCCTTCTCCGCGATCTCCGTCGCGGGCAGCTTCTCCACGCCGTTGGAAGTCCCGGCCCGCCCGGTCGCAGGCCTCCCGCGGCTGTCCTTGCCCTTCGGGGAACTGTCGCCGGCCTTCTCGTCCTTGGCGCCGCTCGTACGGGCGCTGCCGGAATCGCTGCCGCATCCGGAGAGTCCCATCGCGACGGCCGCCAACACAGCCACCGTCCAGGTCCCGAACGTTTTCGTCATGGGGTGATGCTCGCCTTTCACTTGGTGCAGCAGGCCCTGTGCATCTCGCGGAACGTTGCGCGAGATGCGGCCGAATCAGCCGCAGGGACAGCGCGTCGGAGACGCGCACACGGGGGAATCGGCACCGGCAGCGCTTCGATCGGCCAGGCGGCCGGAGGCTCTGCAGGTCCTGCTCTTCAGGCCCTCCACCCTCGGGCCGCGGCTGCCCGGCCGGTAGTGACGATCCATGGCGATACCTGTCGGATCTGTGGTCGCGCGGCGTACGGGAGGGGATTGTCGAGGGTGCGGGCCAGGAACGGGCCCAGCGGAGTCCAGGGGATACCGGAAAGGGCGCCCGACGGGAACTCCCGTCGGGCGCCCTTTCCGGTGGGTCCGGAAGACGTGCGTCTAGAAGAAGCCGAGCTTCTTCGGCGAGTACGACACCAGCAGGTTCTTCGTCTGCTGGTAGTGGTCCAGCATCATCTTGTGGGTCTCGCGCCCGATGCCCGACTGCTTGTAGCCGCCGAACGCCGCGTGCGCCGGGTAGGCGTGGTAGCAGTTCGTCCACACCCGGCCCGCCTGGATGTCACGGCCCGCGCGGTACGCGGTCGAGCCGTCGCGTGTCCATACGCCCGCACCCAGCCCGTACAGCGTGTCGTTGGCGATCTTCATGGCGTCGTCGTAGTCGGAGAACGAGGCGACCGAGACGACCGGGCCGAAGATCTCCTCCTGGAAGATCCGCATGTGGTTGCTGCCCTCGAAGATCGTCGGCTGGACGTAGTAGCCGCCCTCCAGTTCGCCGCCGAGGTCGGCGAGCGCACCACCCGTGAGGACCTTCGCGCCCTCCTGCTGCCCGATGTCGAGGTACGAAAGGATCTTCTGGAGCTGGTCGTTGGACGCCTGGGCGCCGATCATCGTGTCGGTGTCCAGGGGGTGGCCGGGCACGATCTTCTCCGTACGCGCGACCGCCGCCTCCAGGAACTCCTGGTAGTGGCCCTGCTGGATGAGCGCCCGGGAGGGGCAGGTGCACACCTCGCCCTGGTTGAGGGCGAACATCGTGAAGCCTTCGAGCGCCTTGTCGCGGAAGTCGTCGTGGGCGGCCGAGACGTCGTCGAAGAAGATGTTGGGGCTCTTGCCGCCGAGTTCGAGCGTGACCGGCTTGATGTTCTCACTGGCGTACTGCATGATCAGCCGCCCCGTCGTGGTCTCGCCGGTGAAGGCGATCTTCGCGACGCGCCCGCTGGAGGCGAGCGGCTTGCCGGCCTCCACACCGAACCCGTTGACGACGTTGACGACCCCCGGCGGCAGGAGATCGGCGACCAGGTTCAGCCAGACGTGGATGGACGCCGGGGTCTGCTCGGCGGGCTTGAGCACGACGGCGTTCCCGGCGGCCAGGGCCGGCGCGAGCTTCCAAGTGGCCATCAGGATCGGGAAGTTCCACGGGATGATCTGGCCGACGACGCCCAGCGGTTCGTGGAAGTGGTAGGCGACCGTGTCCTCGTCGATCTCGCTCAGGCTGCCTTCCTGCGCCCGCAACACCCCCGCGAAGTAGCGGAAGTGGTCGACGGCCAGCGGGATGTCGGCGGCCAGGGTCTCGCGGACCGGCTTGCCGTTCTCCCAGCTCTCGGCGACCGCGAGCTCCTCCAGATGAGCCTCCATCCGGTCCGCGATCCGGTTGAGGACGTTCGCGCGCTCCGCCGGCGCCGTACGGCCCCAGGCGGGCGCCGCGGCGTGGGCGGCGTCGAGTGCGGCCTCCACGTCCTCGGCGGTGCCGCGCGCCACCTCGGTGAACGGCCGGCCGTTGACCGGTGTGGGGTTCTCGAAGTACTGGCCCAGCTTCGGCTTGACGTACTCCCCGCCGATCCAGTGGTCGTACCGGGACGAGTAGGAGACGATCGAGCCGTCGGTGCCGGGAGCGGAGTAGCGGGTCATCTCGGTGGCCTCCACAGAACGTCGCCGCCCGTCCGTGGGCAGCGCTCCGCAGGAGGCTAGGAGCGGCGAGGTTGCGACCACGTTGCGCCGCGGGGCGGGGCGGTGCCGTGAGCCCCGGCAGCGCGGGGACCGCCCGCCTTCCGCGGCGCGGCGCCGTTCCTGTCCGCGGTGTCGGCGACGCCCAGTTCGCCGTCGAGTTCACCCAGCCGGGCCCGCGCCACGGCCGCGGCCACGGACCCACGCGGCAGCGCCGCCGCGAGCGCCGTCCACGCCCCGAGGTCGTCCGTGCCCCACGCGCTGCGCGTCCAGGCGTCCAGCAGGTCCGGATCCCGCCGCGCGACCAGCGCCGCCCGCAGCTCGTCCTCGATCCTGCGCCGCAGCCGTTCCACGGCGGGAGCCCGCGAGCCCGGCAGCAGCGGTCCGGTGTACGCGTCGAGGGCCGCGGCCGGTGCGCCTGAGCCGAGGCGGCGCAGGACGGTCGCGAAATCCGCCTCGACCGGCACGTCCAGGCGGTACGGCCGCGAATGCAGGACCTCCTCGCCCAACAGGCGGCGCAGCCGGGAGAGTTCGGCCCGCAGGGTGACGGGCGAGACCGACTCGTCCTCGTAGAGCGAGAGCAGCAGCTCGTCACCGCTGAGCCCTTCCGGATGGCAGGCGAGCAGCACCACGATCTCGCTGTGGCGCGGGCTGAGCCGCACCGTGCGTCCGCCGTGCGCGAGCAGCGCCTCGTCGCGGCCGAGCGCGGACAGCTCCAGGACCGTGCATGCGGTGGGCGGCGGTGCGAGCAGGGCGAGCTGTGACTCGGCGGCCCGCGCGACGGCCTGGACGAAGGCGAGGCTGTGCGGGTGGGCGAGCCGGTCGCCGCCGGTGATGTCCACGGCGCCCAGCACCCGCCCGGTTCGCGGGTCGTGCACCGGCGCCGCAGCGCAGGTCCATGGCTGCACCGGGCGGCTGAAGTGCTCGGCGGCGAAGACCTGGACGGCCCGGTCGACCGCCACGGCCGTGCCCGGCGCGTTGGTGCCCATCGCCGACTCGGCCCAGCGCGCCCCGGGCACGAAGTTCATCCGCCCCGCCCTGCGCCGCGCACCCGCGTGCCCCTCCACCCACAGCAGCCGGCCCTGGGTGTCGCAGATGGCCAGCAGATGCTCGCCGTCCATCGCGAACGAGCCCGTCAGTTCGCGGATCAGCGGCATCACCCGGGCCAGCGGATGCTCGGCGCGATAGGCGCCCAGTTCGCCGTCGTCGAGTTCCACCGCCGCGGTGGAGTCCGGGCTGACATGGGCGCGCGCCGATCGCTGCCAGGAGTCCACGACCACCGGCCGTACGGGGCGGTCCACCGAGCCCGCCGCCGTGAACGCCTCGTGGGCACGACGGATCGCGCCGGCCCGCTCGGCGGGGTCGGCGCCCGGTTCGAGGGCGACCCACGGATTGACGGCCAATGCAGCTTCCCCGGGTGGAATGTCGGCTTTGATGGCACAGCGGCTGGGTCCATCGTGGCCCTCGATCCGCCCTTCGACAACAGACCGGACACGAGCCCGTACAACGGGTTCCACGAGAGAAGGAGATGTTCGATGACCGGGGAGCAGACGCCGGAGCAGCTCGAGCCGCTGCCGTCCGACTGGGAACGGTGCCTGGCCGTCGTCGCCCACCCCGACGACCTGGAGTACGGGGCGGCCTCGGCCGTCGCCACCTGGACCGACCGCGGCGCCGAGGTGCGCTATCTGCTGGTCACGCGCGGCGAGGCGGGCATCGACGGGCTGGAGCCGGGCAGGTGCGCCGCGCTGCGCGAGCGCGAGCAGCGGGAGAGCGCGGACGTCGTGGGTGTGGCGTCGGTGGAGTTCCTCGACCACCGCGACGGCGTCATCGAGTACGGCACCGCGCTGCGCCGGGACATCGCGGCAGCCGTCCGCCGCCACCGCCCCGAACTCGTCGTGACGCTCAACCATCACGACACCTGGGGCGGCCGCTACCGGAACACCCCCGATCACCGGGCCGTCGGCACGGCCGTCCTCGACGCTGTGGCCGACGCGGGGAACCGCTGGATCTTCCCCGAACTCATCGGCGAGCAGGGCCTGGAGCCGTGGGACGGCGTGCGCTGGGTCGCCGTCGCCGCCTCACCCGAGCCCACGCACGCGGTCGATGTCGCCGAGGGAATCGACCGGGGCGTACGGTCCCTGCTCGCCCACCGGACCTACATCGAGGCGCTCACCGGGGAGGACCCCGAGGCGTACTGCCGGTCGGTGGTGTCCGGGGCGGCGGGACGGGCGGCACCGCGCTTCGGCGGCCGGCCGGCGGTGGCCTTCGAACTCTTCCCGTTCGGCTGAGCGGCGCGGGCGCCAGGCGGCTGGTCCCCCTTTTCAGGGGAGTCGCAGCGGTCGGCGCTCGAAGGCGATGTGCAGTTCGGCCTCGATCCGCGCCGCAGTCCCGGCGAGTGCGGGCAGCAGCGTGGCGTGCGACTCCTCTGCCGTGGCGCGCCCGGTGTACGTGGAGACGTTGAGCGCGGCGACCGGACGGCCGGAGCCGTCGCGCAGCGGCACCGCGACCGACCGCAGCCCTTCCTCCAACTCCTCGTCCACCAGGGCGTGTCCGCGCTCGGAGACCTCGTCGAGGAGCCGGAGCAGGGTGCCGGTGTCCGTGACCGTACGGGCGGTCAGCGGCCGCAGGTCCGTCCGCGCGAGCCGCTCCGCCCGCTCCCGCGGGTCCAGCCCGGCCAGCAGCACCCGTCCCATCGATGTGGCGTACGCGGGGAAGCGGGTGCCGAGGGTGATGTTGACGCTCATGATCCGGTACGTGGGGACGCGGGCCACGTACCGGATGTCCGTGCCGTCGAGCACCGCGACGGATGCCGACTCGTGGACCCGGGCGGCCAGTTCCTCCAGATGCGGGCGGACGATGTCGGTGAACCCGAGGCCGGACAGATGCGCGTGGCCCAGCTCCAGGACGCGGGGCAGCAGCCGGAAGCGGTGGTCGGAGACCTCCACGTATCCGAGGTGCTCCAGGGTGAGCAGCGAGCGGCGTGCGGTGGCCCGCGGCTGTCCGGCCGCTTCGGCGGCGCGCGCGAGCGTCAGGCCGCGCGGGTCGGAGCCGAGCGCGGCCAGGACGTCGAGGCCGCGGGCGAGTGACTGCAGGTAGGCGGCGCCCAGTTGCTGCTTGGCCGCGCCGTCCGGCAGGTCCGGACTCGGCGCCGTCCGCGGTACGTCGTCCGCGGGCCGCGACCGGGCGTCGGCGACGGCGGCCTCCATGGCGGGCAGCAGCGCGCGGAGCCGGGGGAGCGCCACGGCGGCGAGGCTGTCGGCGGTGTGGCGGCTGGTGTGGCTGACGACGCTCATCGCGCAGACCGTCCGCCCCTCCCCGTCCCGCAGGGGTACGGCCACGGCGATGAGGCCCGGCTCGACCTGCTGGTCGTCGACGGCGAAGGCGGACGCGGGGGAGCCGCACACGGGGGTGCGGGACGCGGGGGAGCCGGACGCAGGGGTGCGGGACGCGGGAGAGCCTGCGGAGCGAGGAGAGCCTGCGGCGAAGAGGGCACCGGGGGCGCAGCGATCGGCGGGCAGTACGTCCCCGGTGCGGAAGACCGGCGACATCGCGCGGCGCCTGATGACCTGCGTGACGAAGCGGACCGCGTCCTCTCCGTCCGGGACGGCGACCGACACCGACTCGTCGAGCGCGTCGGCGAGCGACTCCGCGAACGGCTGCAGCGGGTCGGCGAGGCCGCCTGACCGCAGGTAGGCGTTGCTGAACTCCAGGAGGCGCGGGGCGAGTTCGACATCGCGGCCCGCGTTCCGCAGGTGCCCCAGGTGGACCAGCGTGGCGACGACCCGGTCGACGGTGGAGCGGGCCAGGCCCGTGGCGTGCACGAGATCGCTCGGGCGCAGGCGGTGGTTGCCGGGCCGGGACATCGCGCGCAGCACCGTGAGGCCGCGGTCGAGCGGGCCGACGATCCCGTCCGCCGCCACCGCCGCCTCGGCCCGGTCGGTGTCACGCGCCATGCGGGCCTCCTGCTGCTTGCCGGGCCTCCGGGACGGACGAGGGTGCCCGGGCTGGTCGGGGCTCTTCCGGGTGCCTGCGATCCGCGGACGAGGGCGGGGCACCGGCGGGGTCCCGCCCGACCTGCCGACCGCACCGTTGACAGTCCGACACCGCCGGGCGGACACTCACTGCGCCGAGATTATGAACGAAAGTTCATCCAGCGAACAAGCCCCCTGTCAGGAGGAGCGCTCCCCATGACCGACCGCCTGCGCGAGGTCTACATCGTCGACGCCGTCCGGACGCCGATCGGCAAGTACGGTGGCGCGCTCTCCGGCGTACGACCGGACGACCTGGCCGCGCACGTCGTCAAGGCGCTCACCGACCGGACCCCGGACCTGGACCCGGCCCGGATCGACGACGTGTACGTCGGCAACGCGAACGGGGCGGGCGAGGAGAACCGTGACGTGGCGCGGATGGCCGTGCTGCTGGCCGGGCTGCCCGTCAGCATCCCCGGCGCCACGGTGAACCGCCTCTGCGGCTCGGGACTGGAGGCCGTCATCCAGGCCGCGCGGGCCATCGCGACCGGTGACGCCTCCGTCGTCCTGGCCGGGGGAGTGGAGTCCATGACCCGCGCCCCCTGGGTGCTGCCCAAGCCGGAGCGGGCGTTCCCGGCCGGGAACCAGCAGATGTTCTCGACGACCCTGGGCTGGCGGATGACCAATCCGCGGATGCCGGAGGAGTGGACCGTCTCCCTCGGCGAGGGCGCCGAGCTGGTCGCGGACAAGCACGGCATCACCCGTGACCAGCAGGACGCCTTCGCCCTGGCCAGCCATGAGAAGGCGGCGCGCGCCTGGAAGGACGGGGCGTACGACGCGGAGGTGGTGGCCCTCGAGGGCGCGGACCTCACACGGGACGAGACCGTCCGCGAGAACACCTCGCTCGAAGCCCTCGCCAAGCTGAAGCCCGTCTTCCGTAAGGACGGCACCGTCACCGCCGGCAACGCCTCGCCCCTCAACGACGGCGCCGCCGCGCTGCTTCTCGTGGACGAGGAGGGCCTGAAGGCCACCGGGCGCGAACCGCTCGCCCGTATCCGTACGTCGGCCGTCACCGGCACCGAGCCGCAGCTCTTCGGGCTCGGCCCGGTGGAGGCGGTCGGACGTGCGCTGGGCAAGGCGGGCCGGAGCTTCGCCGATCTGACCACCTTCGAGCTGAACGAGGCGTTCGCCGCCCAGTCGCTCGGCTGCCTCGCCGAGTGGCGCGACCTGGACCCGGCGATCGTCAACCCGCGCGGCGGCGCCATCGCCATCGGCCACCCGCTCGGCGCGTCCGGTGCTCGCCTCGCCGGAGCCGTCGCCCACCAACTCGCCGCCGCGGGCTCGGGCGTGGGGCTGGCCGCGCTGTGCATCGGCGTCGGACAGGGCCTCGCCCTCGTCCTCGAACGCTGACCCTCAGGCCACCGATCCGCCTGGCCCGACGAGCGGATCTGGGACGAGCTGGACGCCCGCTTCGCCGTCGACTCCGACTGGCGGCTGGAGCGCGGCCCGGTCACCGCCAAGTCCGTGACGCCCATGCGCAGTTGGGTCACCGAGCCCATGCGGTACGGCAGCCTCTTCCTCGCGGGCGACTCCGCGCACATCGTCCCGCCCACCGGCGCCAAGGGTCTGAACCTCGCCGTCGCGGACGTCGTCGTGCTCGCCGCGGCCCTGGCCGACCGGCACGCGACCGGGTCACAGGACGCGCTCGACGCCTACTCCGCGACCTGCCTGCGCCGCGTCTGGCAGGCGCAGCACTTCTCGTCCTTCATGACCACGGCCCTGCACACCGACCCGCGGGACACGCCGTTCGACGCGCAGGTGCGGCTCGCCCGCCTGCACCGGATCGCCGACTCCGCCGCCGCCTCGGCCGAACTGGCCGAGCACTACACGGGCCTGCCGATCGGTTGAGCCCCGAAGAGCGCGCCGGGGGGCATACGAAGGCCGGCAGGACGCCCGGCCGACCGGTACGGAGGGGCTTCAGAGGCCGCGCACTCCGCCCACCAGCCGCAGATAGCGGGTCCAGTCCCAGTACGGGCCCGGGTCCGTGTGGTCGGCGCCGGGCACCTCGTGGTGACCGATGATGTGGTCGCGGTCCTTCGGGATGCCGTAGGTCTCGCACAGGTGCGCGGTGAGCAGCGCGGAGGAGATGTAGAGGGCGTCGGTGAACCACTCGGGCCGGTTCACCCATCCTTCGTGCTCGATGCCGATGCTCCGCGTGTTGTGGTTCCAGTTGCCCGCGTGCCAGCCGATGTCCTTGTCGCGTACGCACTGGGCGACCAGGCCGTCCCGGGACCGCACCACGTAGTGCGCGGAGACCCGGGACGACCGGTTCCGGAAGATCCGGATCGTATCGGCGAAGGTCACCTGCGTGACGTGCACGACCACCCGGTCGATGCGATGGGCCGAAGGGCGGCGGGAGACGGTGTAGTTGGACCGGGATGCCGGGGACCAGTACGCGCCGGGGTAGTCGGCGGGACGCCGGGGGCGGGCCGTGGCCGGCGCGGCGGCGCCCGCTCCCAGGGCGGCGGCGGTCACGAGGCCGCCGCGCAGCAGGGTGCGGCGGGCCGGGCGGGAGGGATCCATGGGGGTCTCCAGGGGCGAGCGCGCACGCCGGCCCACCGCCCACGGAGACCGGACCGGCCGGCCCCGGAAGGCGACGTCAGCCCGAGCCACCACCGCGGGAGCCGGCGCGCCCGAGGGGATCGTCGAGTACAGCTTGCACAACGGAGTGCGCCGCCCCCAGCAACGGCCCGTCGCGTCCCACCCGGGAAACGGTGATCCCCCCGTACGGGCGGATCACCCGGCCGGTCAGCTCCCGCTGCGCGGCGGGCAACAGCCAGGGCGACAGCCCGGCCAGGGCACCGCCCAGCACCACGGCCTGCGGGTCGAGCAGGTTCACCACGCCGGCGAGGGCGATCCCCAGCGCCGTGCCCGCCTCGTCCAGCGCGCGCAGCACCGCCTCCTCGCCCGCCGCGGCACGTTCCTGCAGCTCTGCGATCCCCTCACCGTCCCGCAGGCCCGCCGCTCTCCGCACCGCCTCCTCGCCCGCGTACTGCTCCAGGCAGCCGCGGCCGCCGCACGGACACGCGGGCCCTTCGGGACGGACCGGCACATGGCCGAGCTCGCCCGCGAAGCCCTGGGCACCCCGGAGCAGCGCGCCGTCCACCACGACCGCGGCGCCGATGCCGATCTCGGCGGAGATGTGCACGAAGTCCCGCCGGGAGGCGCCGCCTTCGCCCAGCAGGAGTTCGGCGAGGGCGCCGAAGTCGGCCTCGTTGCCGACGGAGACGGGGACCCCGGGCGGCACCGCGGCCTGCAGTGCCGGGCCGGCGTCCACGCCCTGCCAGCCGAGGTTCGGCGCGTGCACCACCGTCGCCGAGTCCCGGGCGACCAGGCCGGGGACGGCGACGGCCAGACCGCGCGGCCGCAGCCCTTCGCTTTCCGCCTCCGCCGTGACGGCCCGTACCAGCTCCGCGAGCCGGGCCAGTACGGTCGCGGGGTCGCTGCCCCGCCCCGCGACCGGCTCCTCGACCCGTACGCGTACCCGCCCGCGCAGATCGACGGCGCACACCGCGAGATGGTCGACGCCGATCTCCGCGCCCAGACCGGCCGGCCCGTGGTCGCCGATCACCAGGGCGCTGCCCGGCCGCCCGACGGTGCCGGGGCGGCCGCGGCCCAGCTCCACCAGCAGCCCGGCGGACGTCAGTTCGTCGACGAGCGTCGAGACCGCGGCCCGCGTCAGCCCGACGCGTCCCGCGACATCGGCGCGGGAGAGCGGGCCTTCGGCGGCGACCGTGTGCAGCACCAGGGAGAGGTTGCGCTGCCGTATGCCGTGCTGGGTGTGGGGCGTACGCCGCGCGTCGGGAACGGGGCGCGCGGTGGGTGGGCGGGGCGTACGCGATATGCCGGACGCGTCCGATGCCGGCTCCTGCCGGGGCTGTTCGCGGCCCGGGGCCCCCGCGGCCGGTCCGCTGCGCGGGGTGCCGGTCATGCGTCGCCGAACAGGGGGCCCGACCCGGCCAGCGTCGCGCTCAGGCGCTCCCACGCGGCGTCGTCCCGGACGACCGGATCGTAGGCGGGGCCGTCGTCCGTGCCCCAGCGCCGGGCGACGGCCGCCGGGTCCTCCCCGGTCAGCACGCCGGCAGCCTGGGCCGCGGCGCCGAGAGCGACCAGCTCCGCGGCGCGCGGCACCTGGACGGACCGGCCCGAGAGCCGGCGGACCGTCTCCCGCCAGGCCGTGCCCCGTGCGCCGCCGCCGATGAGCAGCATCGGTGCCCCGGCGCCCGCCGTCTCGCCGTCCAGCACCCGGTCGAGAGCGGCGAGCAGGGCGAACACCGCGCCGTCGTACGCGGCCTGCAGCACCTGCCCCGCCGTCGTGTCGTGCCGCAGCCCGTGGAGCAGGCCGGACGCGTACGGGCGGTTCGGAGTGCGCTCGCCGTCGAGGAACGGCAGGCACACCGCGCCGCCGCCCGCCTCCACCGCCTCGCGGTCGCGCCCCAGCAGGGCGGCGATCCGGTCGACGGCGAGCGTGCAGTTGAGGGTGCAGGCGAGCGGCAGCCAGTCGCCGCGCGCGTCCGCGAAGCCCGCGACGGTGCCGGTGGGGTCGGCAGGGCCGCGACGCGCCACCGCGTACACCGTCCCCGAGGTGCCGAGGCTGATGACCGGCTGTCCCGGGCGCAGCCCGAGGCCCAGCGCGGCGGCCATGTTGTCCCCGGTGCCCGCGGCCACCGACACGCCGGGCGCGAGCGGCAGTTCGGCCAGCCCGTCCCGTACGGCGCCTGCCGGCTCCCCGGGCGCCAGCACCTCGGGGAGCAGGGCGGGAGAGAGGCCGACGTGCGTCAGCAGCTCCTCGTCGTAGGCGCCGGTCGCCGCCGACCACCACCCGGTGCCGGAGGAGTCGCCGCGGTCGGAGGTGCCGCGCCCGGTCAGCCGCTCGGTGAGGTAGTCGTGCGGCAGCCGCACCGCCGACACCGCTTCGGCGGCCTCCGGCTCGTTCTCGCGCAGCCACGCCCACTTGGTGATCGTGAACGCGGGGGCGGGCACGCTCCCGATCCGCTCGGCCCACGCCTCCGGACCGCCGAGTTCCTCCACCAGCCGGTCGCGCTGCGGGGCGGAGCGCACGTCGTTCCACAGCAGGGCGGGCCGTACGGGCCGGCCCGCCGCGTCCAGCGTGACGAGTCCGTGCTGCTGCCCGCCGACGGACACCGCGGCCGCGTCGCGCGCCGCGGTCCCGCACCGCGTCAGGGCCTCGCACAGCGCGGACCACCACTGCTCCGGGTCGCTCTCCCGGCCGGGCCCTTCGCTGACCCGGTGGGGTGCCTGCCCGCGCGCCACGACCTCGCCCGTCGCCGCGTCCACGACCAGGGCCTTCGTGGACTGCGTCGAGCTGTCCACGCCGACGACCAGCGGTCCTTGTGGTGCTGCCATCGTCCGTCCCTCTCCTCGGGTGCGCGCACGGGGTTCCCCACTCTGCCGGTGCCGACTAATTTGTCAACAGCCATGACGAAAGAGCGAGGGAGCCGCGATGAGCTACCAGCCCACCCCCGACGACAGGTTCAGCTTCGGTCTCTGGACGGTCGGATGGCAGGGCCGGGACCCGTTCGGTGAGGCGACCCGGGCCCCGCTCGACCCCGTCGAGGCCGTACGGCGGCTGGCCGACCTCGGCGCGTACGGCGTCACCTTCCACGACGACGACCTGATCCCCGCCGGTACGCCCGCGGCCGGGCGGGAGGCGCACGTCAAGCGGTTCCGGCAGGCCCTCGACGCCACCGGCCTCGTCGTGCCGATGGCCACCACCAACCTCTTCACCCATCCCGTGTTCAAGGACGGCGCGTTCACCGCCAACGACCGCGACGTGCGCCGCTACGCCCTCCGCAAGACCCTCCGGAACATCGACCTCGCCGCCGAACTCGGCGCCAGGACCTATGTGGCGTGGGGCGGCCGGGAGGGAGCGGAGTCCGGCGCCGCCAAGGACGTACGGGACGCCCTCGACCGGATGAAGGAAGCCTTCGACCTCCTCGGCGACCACGTCACCGAGCAGGGCTACGACCTGCGCTTCGCCATCGAGCCCAAGCCCAACGAGCCGCGCGGTGACATCCTCCTGCCCACCGTCGGCCACGCGCTCGCCTTCATCGAACGCCTGGAGCGCCCGCACCTCTTCGGCGTCAATCCGGAGGTCGGCCACGAGCAGATGGCGGGGCTCAACTTCCCGCACGGTATCGCCCAGGCGCTGTGGGCGGGCAAGCTGTTCCACATCGACCTCAACGGGCAGTCCGGCATCAAGTACGACCAGGACCTCCGCTTCGGGGCGGGCGATCTGCGGGCCGCCTTCTGGCTGGTCGACCTGCTCGAATCGGCCGGCTACGCGGGGCCGCGCCACTTCGACTTCAAGCCGCCGCGCACCGAGGACGCCGAGGGCGTCTGGGCCTCCGCCGCGGGCTGCATGCGCAACTACCTCATCCTCAAGGAGCGTTCGGCGGCCTTCCGCTCGGACCCGGAGGTCCAGGACTCACTGAAGGCGTCGCGGCTGGACCAGTTGGCGCGGCCGACCCTGCGCGAGGGCGAGACGGTGGCGGATCTGCTGGCCGACCGTACGGCCTTCGAGGACTTCGACGTGGAGGCCGCTGCGTCCCGCGGGATGGCGTTCGAGCGGCTCGACCAGCTCGCCATGGACCACCTGCTCGGGGCGCGGTAGGTAACCAACTTCCCCTGACATCACCAACGTTGAGCAAAATACCGGGATCGGTGATGAGTCGAACCCTCGTCCGCATCCGTATAGGGATGCGCGAGACCGGAACGGCACTTCCGTGGGGGAGGCGCCGACACGGTCTCGCGGCACGCCCGGGGAGGCGAACGTCGTCGTGGCGCCGCTCTCTTCCGGATGCGACACGGACCGGCTCCGGCCGGAGACCGTGCGCAGCAGCGGCCGCCCCATCCGGGCCCCACGGGTCCGGCGGATGCCGAGGAGTCTGAGGGGTCCTCTCGGTGTCCTGCCGTCCGTCGAGGCTGCGGATGGGGGAGTGCCGAACGGGGCGTGCCGGATGGACACGGAGGGCCGGGCCGCCGATGCGGCCCAGCCCTCCGCACACCGTACGGCTGTGCCACTGCCCGGGCGCCCGCCCGGCTCGGCCCGCCCAAGTCGCCCTTCAGCCCGTGGCGTCGAGGAGCGGGGCCAGCGCGGCGGCCGGGTCGTGTCCGGCCGGCCCGGCCGGACACCACCGGCCCCGCTCCTTGCGGTACGGCCACCAGCGCCCGTCACGCCCGTACCGGAGCTGGGCGTCCGCTCCGACCGCCGTCCAGCGGTTCCCCGTGGCCCGCAGCCGCGGGGCGTGCTGCTCACCGGCCCACGCGGAGGACAGCTCCGTCCGGGCCCGCGCCAGTGCCTCCGGCTCCGGGTCCCACTCCTCCTCCAGCACCGCGAGCGCCGCCGCACCGCCCTGGCGCCAGGCGCGTACGGCCAGGTCCATGCCGCGCGCGTCCCGGCCGCTGCCCTCGGTGAGGCGGGCCGCCACCGGGACGGCGGGGCCGGAGGCGGCGAGCCGTACGGCGTCCTGGGCCACCGTCAACTCCGCCCCGATCGGCGACTGTTGGTGCCGGGGCGAGAGGGCGTCGGCGAGCAGCAGCGTCGCGCGCGCCGCCGCGTCGGAGGCCAGGAACTCCAGCGCGGCCGCGTCCAGCCCCGCCGCCGGATCGGCACCCCCCGTGAGAACGGGCGGGTGGCCCGGCTCCGTGACGGGCGGGGGAGGTGCGGGCAGGGGCGGCAGCGATCCGGCCGCCGCGAACGCCTCCCGGGCCGGGACGCCGTCCACGGCGCCCGGCTCCGCGCGGGCCTGGTCCCCGGTGGCGCGCCCCTCCGCGGCCTCCGTGCTCCGGGCCGCGCGGGCCGCGCTGCGTACCTGAAGCTCCGTCAGCAGCGCGCGTTCACCGCGGCCCCGTATCAGCAGCAGCACCAGAGGATCCTGGTCCAGCAGACGCGCCACCTGATAGCTCAGCGCGGCGGTGTGCGGGCAGTGGTCCCATGCGTCGCAACGGCACTCAGGCTCCAGGTCCCCGATGCCCGGCAACAGCTCGACACCGGCAGCCGCCGCGTCCTCGACGAGATGGGGCGGCATGTCGTGGTCGAGCAGGGCGGCGATGTGCCCGGCCCGGTCGGCGACCGTTTCCAGCAGCCGGTCCCACTCCGCGTCCCCGAACTCCCGCAGGAGCACGTCCGAGCGGTACGGCACACCGTCGCGGTCACGCACCACGGCGGTGATCCGGCCCGGCCGGACCGACACGGCACCCACCGCGCCCGCGCGCGCGTAAGCGCGGCCCCTGGCCAACTGCCCGCTGTCCAGGGCGGTGTCCTCCAGCGCCTTCAGCCAGGCCCGGCCCCACCAGGTCCGCGCGAATCCCTGTCCGCGCGCGGGGGGCAAGGCCTCGAAGACGCGCTCCCCCGTCGATTCCCCCGTCATCGGCCGTCCTTCCGCAGTGCCACCAGATCCGCCAGTTCCGCGTCGGTCAGCTCCGTCAGGGCCGCCTCGCCTCCGCCGAGGACCGCGTCCGCCAACTCCCGTTTGCGCTCCAGCATCTCCGCGATGCGGTCCTCGACCGTGCCCTCGGTGACGATCCGGTGAACCTGCACCGGCTGGGTCTGGCCGATCCGGTAGGCGCGGTCGGTGGCCTGCGCCTCGACCGCGGGGTTCCACCAGCGGTCGTAGTGCACCACGTGCGCGGCGCGGGTCAGGTTGAGCCCGGTGCCCGCCGCCTTGAGCGACAGCAGGAAGACGGGGACCTCGCCGTCCTGGAAGCGCCGCACCATCTCCTCCCGCCGCCCCACCGGCGTGCCGCCGTGCAGGAGTTGGGAGGACACGCCCCGCGCGGCGAGATGCTGTTCCAGCAGCCGGGCCATGGCCACGTACTGGGTGAAGACCAGCACGCTCGCGTCCTCGCTGAGGATGGTGTCCAGCAGTTCGTCGAGCAGCTCCAGCTTTCCCGAACGGCCCGTGAGCCGCGGCCGGTCCTCCTTGAGGTACTGCGCCGGGTGGTTGCAGATCTGCTTGAGGGCCGTCAGCAGCGCGACCACCAGCCCGCGCCGGGCGAAGCCACCGGTGCCCGAGATCTCCGCGAGCGTCTCACGCACCACCGCCTCGTACAGCCCGGCCTGTTCCCGGGTGAGCGCGACGGCACGGTCGGTCTCGGTCTTCGGGGGCAGTTCGGGGGCGATGCCCGGGTCGGACTTGCGCCTGCGGAGGAGGAAGGGGCGCACGAGCCGGGAGAGCCGCTCGGCGGCCGCGGGGTCCCGGCCGCTCTCGACGGCGTCGGCGTAGCGCCTGCGGAACGAGCCGAGCGAGCCGAGGAGTCCGGGCGTGGTCCAGTCGAGGATCGCCCACAGCTCCGACAGGTTGTTCTCCACCGGCGTGCCGGTGAGGGCGACGCGCGCGCGGGCGCCGATGGTGCGGAGCTGACGCGCGGTCGCCGAGAACGGGTTCTTGACGTGCTGTGCCTCGTCGGCGACCACCATGCCCCACGGTCCTGCGGCGGCCAGCCGCTCGGCGTCCAGGCGCATGGTGCCGTACGTGGTGAGCACGAACCCGTCGTCCGGCAGCTCGTCCAGACTGCGGGCGCCTGCGTGGTAGCGGCGTACAGGGGTGCCGGGCGCGAACCGCTCGATCTCCCGCTGCCAGTTGCCC
Organism: Streptomyces sp. NPDC047108; assembly: GCF_040643575.1. Taxonomy (NCBI): domain Bacteria; kingdom Bacillati; phylum Actinomycetota; class Actinomycetes; order Kitasatosporales; family Streptomycetaceae; genus Streptomyces; species Streptomyces sp. NPDC047108. Next base: position 103,932 of record NZ_JBEYUP010000011.1, on the reverse strand, counting down.
ATCAGGGAGGTCGGGCAGACGACGAGGGTCGGGCCCCCTGCGCGGAAGTCCGCCCCCTGCCGGTGCAGATGGAGCGCGATGACGGTGATGGTCTTACCCAGGCCCATGTCGTCGGCCAGAGCGCCGCCGAGGCCGAGCGCGGTCATGCGGTCAAGCCAGTCCAGGCCCCGGAGTTGGTAGTCGCGCAGGGTCGCGGCGAGGGCGGCGGGCTGCGCCACGCCGTCGCGGTCGCCCTCCCGCTGCGGGTCGGCCAGCAGGTCGCGCAGCGCCGCCAGCCGGCCCTCCGCCTCCACCCCGACGGTCTCGCCGTCGGCCTCCGCCGTCCCGGTCAGGGCCGCGCCGAGGGCGTCGATCGGCGCGACCTCGCGGTCCTTCCGGTCGCGGGCGCGGTGGGCGAGTGAGGGATCCACCAGCACCCACCGGTCCCGCAGCCGTACGACGGGACGGCCGGCCTCGGCGAGGCGGTCCAGCTCCTCGCGGGTGAGGTCCTGCCCGCCGACCGCGAAGCGCCAGCGGAACGCCAGCAGGGCGTCCGCGGACATCAGGGACGGCAGTCCGGACTCGGGGCGGGCGGGACCGGTCTCGCCCTTCGGGCCGATCACGGCTCTGGCCGTGAGGTCGCGGGCCAGCTCCTTCGGCCAGTGGATCTGGACGCCCGCGGCGTCCAGACGCCCTGCTGCTTCGCCCAGCAGCTCGGTGACCTCCTCGTCGGCGAGTTCGATCGCGTCGGGAACGGCCGCGGACAGCAGCGGGGACAGCGGAGCCCAGATACGGGCGGCCCGGCGCAGCGTGAGCAGGGCGTCCATCCGGGCACGGGGACCGAAGGCCGCCGGGCGTCGTCCCTCCTGCCCGGCCCACACCTCCGAGGCGTCGGCGACGAGTGTGGGGTCGGTGAGGCCGTGCAGTTGCACGACGGCGCGGAACCGCGGCCCGCCCGGCTCGCTCGGTCCGTCCTCCTCGCCGATCTCGTGCGGGGCGCCGATCTCATCCGGGCCGCCGCCCTCGTCCGGGCCGCGGTCGAGGAGGCCGGGCAGCTCGATACGCAGCGAGACCCGTACGCCCGCGTCGTGCCCCGCGGCCACGTCGGCCGCCCAGTCGCGCTGTTCCGGCAGCCGCTGCGGTTCGGGCGCGGCGAACGCCGGGCCGCCCGCGGCAAGGGAGGCGGCGGGCGAGCGGGGCATACCGTCGGCGACCGCGTCCAGGAAGGAGCGCAGCAGCCGTTCGGGTTCGGGCAGGCGCAAGGGGTCGGTCCCCGGCAGAGGCACGGCGTGGGCGGCCGGCGGCATGGCGGTGGCGAGCTCGCGCAGGCGCCGCAGGTCGTCGGGGCCGAGCGGCCCGACCCGCCAGGCGTCATGGTCGGTGGCCGTCAGCCCGGGCAGCAGGCGGCCGCGTGCGACGAGCTGGAGCGCGAGCACCGCGGCCGAGCCCCAGAAGACGGTGGCGGGGTCGCCCTGAGCGGCGCGGGCGCGGGTGAGGACGGGCACCGCGTCGCGGACCGGCAGGATCACGGCGCGTACGGTGCGCTCCCGGACGTCGTCGCCGTGCGGCACGGCGACGGTGAGGTCCTCGGTGTCGGCGGCGGAGGGGTGCGGGCCGCCGTCGGGGGCGACGAAGGCGACCCGGCCGGTGCGCGCGGGGTCACCGGGCAGGAAGACCGCCGGGCAATGGGAGAGCCGGGCGATGTCGGACGGCGTTGTCGTGGGGGACCGATGCACGGAACCTTGCATTCCTCAAATTTGACTACTGGACCCGGAGGGCGCCGAGGTTACCTCACGCCGCCGCCTCGCGGGGGTGCCGCCGCAGTGAACAGGATCACGTGAACTGCCGTGCGGGGAGCCGGCCGTCGCACCCGGAGCGGACGGACCGTCCCACCGCCGGTGACGTGGGCGGCCGCGGCCCGGCGCGCGCCCGACGGTGTACCCAGCCCCCCAAGCGGGAGGGTGCTGACCCCCGCCTGCGCCGGGTGCTGCCGCCATGGTCTCCGCGAGGCTCCCGTCCGTACGTTTTCACAGGTCAGCCCTTTGCGACCGATCACGGACCGGAGACCTTCATGCCGCAGGCCCCCGCACCGACCACGGAATCCGCGCCCTCCGCCTCCGCCCCGCCGAACGCGGGGAGCGAGTTCACCCCGCTGCTGCGGAAGGCGAAGGAACAAGGGCTCCTGGAGCGCCGCAGGGGCTGGTACGCGACGGGCATCGCCGTCAACGGACTGCTCCTGGCTGCCGTCGCGGCCGGAATCCACCAGGCAGGGGACACCTGGTGGACGCTGCTCCTCGCCCTCCCCCTGGCCGTCCTCTCCGCCCGCACCGCCTTCGTCGGGCACGACGCGGGGCACTCGCAGATCGCCGGGAGCCGCCGTACCAACCGGGTCATCGGCCTCGTGCACGGCAATCTGCTCCTCGGCATGAGCTACGCGTGGTGGAACGACAAGCACAACCGCCACCATGCCAACCCCAACCACGTCGAGAAGGACCCGGACGTCGCCGTGGGCGCGCTCGTCTGGACCGAGGAGCAGGCGGCCGACCGGCGGGGCTTCGCCGGCTGGGTCACCCGCCACCAGGCGAAGCTGTTCTTCCCCATGCTGCTGCTCGAAGGGATCGCCCTGAAGGTCAGCAGCATCCAGGACCTCCGGCGGCAGGGGGCGCGCGAGCGCGCCGTCGAGGCGCTGCTCCTGGTCGCGCATGTCGCCGGGTACGCCGCCCTGCTGCTCACCGCCCTGCCCCTGGGCAAGGCGATCGCGTTCGCCCTCGTGCACCACGCGCTCTTCGGCCTCCACCTCGGCATGGCCTTCGCGCCCAACCACAAGGGCATGGAGATGCCCGGCGGGGACGACCGGCGCTGGGGCCACCTCCGCCGCCAGGTCCTGACCTCCCGCAACGTCCGGGGCGGAGCCGTCACGGACTGGCTCCTGGGCGGGCTGAACTACCAGATCGAGCACCACCTCTTCCCGAGCATGCCCCGGCCCCACCTGCGGCTGGTCCAGCCGCTCGTCCGCCGTCACTGCCGCGCGCTCGGGCTGTCGTACGCCGAGACCGGGCTGATCGACTCGTACGGGCAGGCGCTCAGGCACATGCACGCGGTCGGCGCTCCGCTGCGTCCGGAGTGAGACTGGAAGGGACCGGCGCGGGGCGCCGGAACGCGGCGCACGGACGCCGGGGAACTGTCCCGGGCGCGTGCCCGTTCACCGGGTGACCGTGGGGTCGCCGCGAAGGAGGCGTCGGAGATGTCTGTTGGGGCCAAGGTCGCCGTCGGGGGCGTGGCGGTAGCGATCGTTCTGCTGATTCTCGGGGTGCCCCTCTGGGGCGTGCTGCTGGTGCTGATCGGTGTACCCGCGGCCGGATATCTCCTGCTCGACCCCGCGCAGCGGCGGAGGCTGCGCCGGGTGAGTAGGAAGGAGCTCCGCCGCTGAGCCGCGTTCCCGCGGCGCTGAGCCGCGTTCGGTGCTCCTGCGGGCCCGCCCCGTAAGCGCGGGGCGGCGCCCGGAGCGCGCCGTCGCCGCCCGGCCAGGGTGATCATCGGAGTTCACGGGGACCTGCCGGAGGGGGAGTGTCATGGGCGCGAGGGTCACGGCGGTCAGCCGCAGCGGTGACCACGACTTCAGCAAGCCCACGCAGAGCAGCATCCGGCTGCTGGCCGGGCTGGGAGTCGAGGGGGACGCCCACCTGGGGGTGACCGTGCAGCACCGCTCCCGCGTCGCCCAGGACCCCACCCAGCCGAATCTGCGCCAGGTTCATCTCATCCACGAGGAACTGTTCGCCGAGGTCGCGCGGGCCGGGTTCGAGGTCCTCCCCGGGCAGCTCGGGGAGAACGTGACCACGGCCGGTATCGACCTGCTGGCGCTCCCCGTCGGCACGCTGCTGCGCCTCGGCGGCGAAGCCGTGGTCGAGGTGACGGGTCTGCGCAATCCCTGCCTGCAGATCGACATGTTCCGGGACGGGCTGCTGAAGCAGGTCGTGGGGCGCGACGAGGACGGCGGCATCGTCCGCAAGTCCGGGATCATGGGGATCGTCATCACCGGCGGCGAGGTGCGGCCGGGCGACCCCGTCGCCGTCGACCTGCCGAGAGGGCCGCACCGCCCGCTCGAACGGGTCTGAGGGGACGCGACCCTCAGGGCCGGGGGCGCGGGCCGACGGTGACCCCCGGCGAGCCAACGGGCAACCCTCTTGCCGGTGTTGGACGGCCTTGCCCCGTACACGCCGCAGCGGACCCGGAGTTGTGGCCCCGAGGCGGACGACCACGGGCCGGCGAGAACTGCCGTCCCGCCTGCTGCCGCTCTGCCGCTCTGACGCACCGCGCAGGACACGAGCGGCGTCGGCCGCATCGTGACTACTGACGCCGAAGCCGACACGGTACGGCCCTACGTCGCCGTGCTGCACGGGCGGCTGACCGGAACCGGACACGGGCGGGAAAGATGCCTGGTCCGCACGGGGTCCCGCACCGGGATCCGGAGGCACACGGACAGCCGCCCCAGGGACGTCCGGAGGGGTCGCGAAAACATAGATGCAACAAGGGGTTGACCCTTAGATGCAACAGCCCTAGGTTCCGAGCCGCGGTCCGTGGGTTCCGGATCACGGAATTCAGGGGCGCTGTCGCCGTTCTGTCACGTGATCAGGAGGCCGCGGCAACCATGATCGACGATGTGCTGCGCGGGAAGTTCGAGGACGCCCTCGGCCCCGGCGCGGTCCTCCACGATCCGCTCGAACTGCGGACGTACGAGTGTGACGGGCTCACCGGCTTCCGTGAAGTCCCCGCTCTGGTCCTGCTGCCCAGCACCACCGAGGAGGTGGCGGTCGCCGTCTCCCTCTGCGCCGCCGAAGGAATCCCCTTCGTCGCGCGAGGCGCGGGCACGGGCCTGTCCGGAGGCGCCGTGCCCGTCGCCCGGGGCGTCGTGATCTCGCTGGCCCGGATGCGGCGGGTGCTGGACTTCGACGCCGAGGACCGGCGCATGGTCCTCCAACCCGGCGTCACCAACGCCGAGATCTCCCAGCTCGCCGCACCCTGCGGCCTCTACTACGCCCCGGACCCCTCCAGCCAGATCGTCTGCACCATCGGGGGCAACGTCGCGGAGAACTCCGGCGGCGCGCACTGCGTCAAGTACGGCTTCACCGTCCATCACGTCCACGCCCTGCGCGTCGTGCTCCCCGACGGCTCGGTCGTCGACCTCGGCGGTGACACCCCCGGGACCGCGGGCCCGGATCTGCGCGGCCTGTTCATCGGGTCCGAGGGGACGCTGGGCATCGCCACCGAGATCACCGTCCGGCTCCTGCGCATCCCCGAGAGCGTACGGACGCTGGTCGCCGACTTCCCGACGGTGGAACAGGCGGGCGAGGCGGTGAGCGCCATCATGGCGGCCGGAATCACCCCGGCGGCCGTGGAAATGCTCGACGCCCTGGCGATCGAGGCGTGCGAGGCCGCGGTCGGCGCGGGCTACAGCCGCGACACCGCCGCCGCCCTCGTCGTCGAACTCGACGGCCTGGAGCAGGAATGCGACGAGCAGTTCGAGCGGGTCGTCGCCCTCTGCCATGAACAGGGCACCACCTCGGTCCGCATCGCCTCGGACCCCCACGAACGCGCCCTGATCTGGAAGGGGCGCAAGGCGGCCTTCGCCGCGGTGGGGCGCATCAGCCCCGACTACCTCGTCCAGGACGGCGTCGTGCCCCGCACCCGTCTCGCCGAAGCCCTCACCCGCATCGCGGCGATGGGACACGAAGCGGGCCTGCGGGTGGCCAATGTCTTCCACGCCGGGGACGGCAACCTCCATCCGCTCGTCCTCTTCGACAGCCGGGCCGGCGAGGCCGAGCGCGCGGAGCAACTCTCCAAGGACATCGCCGAGATGTGCGTCGAACTGGGCGGTTCGCTCAGCGGAGAGCACGGCATCGGTCTCGACAAGGCCTGCTCGATGCCGCGGATGTTCGGCGAGGACGACCTGGCCGCCATGCGGCGCGTGCGCGCCGCCTTCGACCCGGACCAGTTGGCCAACCCCGGCAAGGTCCTGCCCACTCCGCGGCTGTGCGGCGAACGCCCGGGCCCCTACCGGCCGCACCCCCTGGAAACCGCCGGCGTCATCGAGAGGCGGTGAGACGCCGTGACCGACGAATCCCCGGCGACCGTGCAGCACGACACCCCTGCGGACCCAGGCCCGGTTCGTGTCCGGCCCACGACGCTCGCCGAGGCCGCCGACGTCCTCCGCGGAGCGGCCGCCGACCGGCAGGCGCTGCTCTTCACCGGAGCCGGTACGGCCACGTCCTGGGGCGGTCGTCCGACACGTACGGACCTGGCGGTGGAGACGGCCGGACTCGACCGGCTCGTCAGTCACGCGCCGGGGGACTGGACGGTCACCGTGCAGGCCGGCATGCCCCTGACGCGGCTGCAGGAACTGCTCGCCCCCGAAGGCCAGTGGCTTCCCCTCGACCCTCCCGCCGCACCGTCCGGCGCGACGCTCGGCGGGCTGCTGGCCACCGACGACTCCGGTCCCCGGATCCTCGCCTACGGCGGACTCGGCGGCCTGGTGATCGGCGCGACCCTGATCCTCGCGGACGGCTCCGTGGTCCGCACGGGCGGAGGCGTGATCAAGAATGTAGCGGGCTACGACCTGGCCAAACTGTTCACCGGGTCGCTCGGCACGTTCGGCCTGCTGGCCGAACTCACCCTCCGCGTCCACCCGTTGCCCCAGGTCGGGGCCACGCTCGACCTCCCCGCCGCCGACGCCGAGCAGGCGCTCGCGGCGGCCCGCGCCGCACTGCACTCGCCCCTCGAACCGGTGGCCACCGAGTGGGACGGCACCCGGCTGCTGATCCGCTTCCACGGCACGGTCGCGGGAACCGCCGCCCGGGTGCGGCTCGCCGACGCCATCCCCCGGCTCGCCGGGGCACGCGTCCTCGACGGCGCGGACGAGAACGCGGCCTGGGGACGGCTCGCAGCCCGCATGAGCGGCGAGGACGGCGACACCGTTCTGCGCGCCGCGGCCGGCCCGGCACACCTGCCCGAACTCGCCGATGCCCTCGGCGACATCGCCGCGGCCCACGGTGTCGGTGCGGAGCTGTTCAGCAGCGTCGCCGTGGGCGTCCACACCGCACGTCTGCGGGGCGGCGACGCCGCCGGGCACGCCGCCTGCCTCACCGCCTGGCGCGACGCGGTACGGGTGCGAGGCGGCACGGTCACCCTGCGCCGACGGCGGGAAGGTGTCGACTCCCTGGCCGGAGCCTGGGGGGACGCCCCGCCCACAGCTCCTCTTCTCCGCGCGCTCAAGCGGCAGTTCGACCCCGAGGACCGATGTGCTCCCGGCCGATTCGCCCCCTGGTTCTGACGCGGCGGCCGTGCCCGCCCCGCCCTCCTCCCGGCCGTGTGCGCCGGGCTTCTCGCGGCGACGGCCGCCGTCACGTCCCAGGCGGCCTTCGCACCCGCCGGGCCGGCCGCGCCGGGCCCCAAGTCCCCGGAAAGGCAGGTCACTTCCGGCACCTCACGGACCGCGCCCGGGCCACTGCCTTACTGCCACCGGGCCACTGCCTTACCGCCACCGGACCACTGCCGTACGGCCCCCGGACCACTGCCGTACCGCCACCGCCGTACCGCCCCCGGATCCATGGTGCGACGGCCACCGGACCCCGACCCCTCAGGAGCGCGACATGAACCCGCACGGTGAGAGCGGCGAGGAACCCCACGCGGCCCGGGGCTTCGACACACACCACCCGCCCGCACCGGAACTCGTCTCCGACTGCGTCCACTGCGGCTTCTGCCTGCCCGCCTGCCCCACATACGCCCTGACGGGGGAGGAGACGCAGTCGCCGCGCGGCCGCATCTACCAGATCAAGCTCATCGGCGAGGGAGCGGCGCCCCTGGACGCCGCGGCCGTCCACCACTTCGACAGCTGCCTGGGATGCATGGCGTGCGTCACGGCCTGTCCGTCCGGCGTCCAGTACGACCGCCTCATCGAGAGCGTCCGCCCGCAGATCGAGCGCAACTGGGCCCGCAGCCGCTCCGACCGCGCCTTCCGCGAACTCGTCTTCCGGCTGTTCCCCTACCCGCGCAGGCTGCGGCCCGCCGCCGTCCTCGGGGCGCTCTACCGGCGTCTGCGGATCCGGAACGCCCTGGCCCGCAGCGGACTTCTGCGCCGTCTGCCCGCCCGCCTCCGGGCCCTGGAGGCGCTGATGCCCGACGTCCCCCTGCGCTCGGCCCTCCGCAGAACCCCCGCGCGCAGTCCGGCCCGCGCCACCGCGCGCCGTACGGTCGGCATGGTCACCGGCTGTGTCCAGCAGGTCTTCTTCGCCCACGTCAACGAAGCCACGGTCAGGGTGCTCACGGCCGAGGGATGCGACGTCGTCGCGCCGCGGGCGCAGGGCTGCTGCGGCGCCCTCAGCGAACACGCGGGCCGCGAGGAGGAGGCAGCCGCCCGCGCCCACCGCCTCATCGACACCTTCGGGCCGCTCGACGTCGACGCGATCGTCGTGAACGTCGCGGGATGCGGCTCGGCCCTCAAGGAATACGGCCGCCTGCTCGCCGACGACCCCGGCTACCGCGAACGGGCCGAGGAGTTCGCCGCCAAGGTCCGTGACGTCTCCGAACTGCTCGACGAACTCGGCCCGGTGGCTCCCCGCCACCCCGTACCCGCCCGGCTCGCCTACCACGACGCCTGCCATCTCGCCCATGCCCAGGGCATTCGCGACGAGCCGCGCGCCGTCCTGCGAACGGTGCCGGAGCTGGACGTGACGGACATCCCCGAGTCCGCCATGTGCTGCGGATCGGCCGGCATCTACAACCTGGTGCAGCCGGACGCGGCCGAGGAGCTGGGACGCCGGAAGGCCGGCCACATCCAGGAGGTCGCCCCGGACGCGGTCGTGACGGCCAACCCCGGCTGCCTGCTGCAGATCGACCGGCACCTGGACGGCGAACTGCCGTTGCTCCACCCGGTCCAGGTCATCGACGCGTCCATCCGGGGCGTCATGCCCTGGTGACCCCCGGGCCCGCCGGAGGCGCCACCGCACCGGCCGTCCGCACGCCGAAGCCTCAACTCCCTGTTCCCGATCGCCTGTCCCCAGCCCCGAGTCCCAGCCCCGAGTCCCAGGCCCGTCCCCAGCCGCCAGACCCCGTCCCGAGCCGCGCCGTCCCCCCCCCCCCCGAACCGAACTCCGAGCCCGTCCCCGTACCGGAGGTTCCCGTGTTCCAGCCCGCACTCGACCCCTTGGGCGACTCACTGGCCTGGTCGGCGCTCGCCGCCGCCATGCCCCTGATCGTCTTCTTCGTCCTCCTCGGCGTCGTACGCCTCAAGGCGCACTGGTCCGCGCTCGCCGCGCTCGCCACGTCCGTCGTGGTGGCCGTGGCCGCCTACGACATGCCGTCGGGGCAGGCGCTCGACTCCGCCGCCGAAGGCGCGGTCTTCGGGCTGTTCCCGATCATGTGGATCGTCGTCAACGCGCTCTGGATCTACCAGATGACCGTCGACACCGGGCACTTCGAGGTGCTGCGCAGGTCCTTCAGCCGGCTCTCCGACGACCAGCGCCTGCAGGCCGTCATCGTCGCCTTCTGCTTCGGGGCCCTGCTCGAGGCCCTCGCCGGGTTCGGCGCGCCCGTCGCCATCAGCTCGGTCATGCTCATCGCCCTCGGCTTCCGCCCCTTCAAGGCCGCCACCGTGGCGCTCGTGGCCAACACCGCCCCCGTCGCCTTCGGCGCCATGGGAACCCCCGTCATCACCCTCTCCCAGATCACCGGCCTCTCCCTGGAGGACATCTCCTCCACCGTGGGCCGCCAGACCCCGGTCCTGGCCGCCATCGTGCCGGTCCTGCTCGTGTTCCTGGTCGACGGCAAGCGCGGGGTGAAGGAGACCTGGCTGCCCGCGCTCTCCTGCGGACTCGCCTTCGCCCTGGCCCAGTTCGCCTGCTCCAACTACGTCTCCGTGGAGTTGACGGACGTGGTCGCCGCGCTCGCCGCCGTCGGCGTCCTCGTCCTCGTCATGCGCGCGACGGGCACCGGCGTCCCGGAAGGAAAAGGCCGCGGACTTCAGCCCCCGCCCGTCATCGCCGGCGGCAGCGAGGACGCCGACCCGGCTCTCGTCGAGCACGCCCGAGCGACCGCCGAGGCCCACGACCGTCCCGGCGCCGCCGTCAAGGCGTACCTGCCCTACGCCGTCATCATCGTCGTCTTCGCCGTCGCCCAACTCGGCCCCGTCAAGACGCTGCTGGAGCACGGCTCGGTCGAATTCTCCTGGCCCGGCCTGAACGTGGCCGACCCGGTCACCGGAGAACCGAGCAGCGCCATGGTCTTCAAGTTCAACTGGCTCCCCGCGACCGGCACTCTGCTCCTCCTCAGCGGTCTCGTCACCGCGGCCGTGCTGGCGGTGAGGCCCGCCGTCACCGTCCGCGCCTACGGCCGTACGCTCCACCAGCTGCGGTGGGCCATCCTCACCGTCGCCGCCGTCCTCGCCCTCGCGTACGTGATGAACCTGTCCGGGCAGACCGCCACCATCGGGCACTGGATCGCGGGCGCGGGAGCCGGACTGGCCTTCCTGTCACCGGTCCTGGGCTGGCTCGGCGTCGCCGTCAGCGGATCCGACACCTCGGCGAACGCGCTGTTCGGCACCTTGCAGGTGGCCGCGGCGAAGAGTTCGGGACTCAGCCCCGAACTCCTCGCGTCGGCCAACAGCTCCGGAGGCGTCCTCGGCAAGATGCTCTCGCCGCAGAATCTCGCCATCGCCGCGGCCGCCACCGGACTCGGCGGTCGCGAGGCCGAGATCCTGCGGAAGGTCGTGGGCTGGAGTCTCGCGCTGCTGCTCGTGATGTGCGTCCTGGTCTGGCTGCAGTCGACGCCGGTGCTGGCCTGGATGGTCCCCGCCTGAGCATTCCACGGGTGGGCGTACGGGCGCGGGCGCGGCGGGAGTTGAGGGTACGTGCGCGGCTCCGGCGTCAGTGGGGGTACGTGCGCGGCTCCGGCGTCGGTGGGGGTATGTGCGCGGCTCCGGCGTCGGTGGGGGTACGTGCGAGCGGCCCCGTTGCCGCTGGGGGGACGGCGCCCGTGGCCGTACACGCGCCGGCCCGGCGGGATTCGGTGCGACGGCCCGTACCCGCTGCGGATGAGGCAGCGGGTACCGGCGCCGCCCGCTCACGTGCCGGTGCCGGTGTCCTCGCCCGCAGTGCCGCCGGGCCCCCGGTGGAGGACCGCGGCGCGGGTACCGCCCAGGTGCTCGCGCAACGCCGTCCGGTAGGCGGCCAGATCGCCCTGCTCGAGGAGGTCCACGAGCCGGATGTGCTCCTCGTTGGTCACGCGCAGCCGGTCGTGGTCGTTGACCAGGGCCCACAGCCCCATGCGCTGCTGCCGGTCGCGCAAACCGGCGTAGAGGTCCAGCAGGATCGCGTTGTCCGCCGCGGCGACGATGAGTTGATGGAACGCCTGGTCGGCGGCGACGAATCCCCTGCCGTCGCCCGCCGCGCGCAGCCTCGCCTGCTCGCACAGCTGCTCGCGCAACGCCGCCACCAGGCGGTCCATCGCGGCCCGTCCCAGCCCGGCGACCTTCTCCGCGGCGAAGGACTCGACCACCTCGCGCGTCTCGAGCACCGCTTCGACCTCCTGGGCCGACACGGGCACGACCACGGCCCCGCGCTTGGGGTAGAGGCGCAGCAGACCCTCGGCCTCCAGCCGCAGGAACGCCTCACGCACCGGCGTACGGCTGATGCCGAGCTCCTCGGAGACCATGCCCTCGCTGATCAGCTCACCGCCCGCGAGGACGCCGTCGAGTATCCGGCCCTTGGTGTAGAGATAGGCGCGCTCTGCCGTGGGCACAGCACCGGCCACGCTTCCGCCCCCCGGCCGTCATCGATGGATGCTTGGGTCCAAGCGGGACATTAGACGCGTGGCCGGTGCACGTGCAACAGGGGGTCCGCAGGTCAGGAGGGCCGTACGGCCAGGTCGTCGAGCGCCTTGAGCAGGCCGGGAAGCTCGGGGCCCCGGCCCACCGGCAGTACCTCGCCCGGTTCGTCGTCGAGGAGGATGAAGGCGATGTCGTCGGTCCGCGCGACCATGCTCCAGCCGGGTCCGTCGACGCGCAGGGTACGGGCGTCGCCCGTGGCGAACGCGGAGCGGATGCGGCCCGGCGGCGGGGGCGTTGCGACGTAGCCGCGCGCCTCCTCCAGGACCCTGCGCACCGCGGCCTTCGCGGCGGCCGACGTGGAGCCGTCCTCGTCCTGCTGCCGCTCCCCTCCCTGCTCGGCATCCGTTTCGTGTTCCGCGCCGGTCTCCGGGGACGAGTCCTCGGCGGAGGAGTCCTCCGGGGCGGCGCCCTGTTCGGCTGACGGCCCGTCCGTCCTGTCCGACTCGGAGGCGTCGTCCTCCGCCGGACCGGACGTCTGCTCCTGCTCCCTGTCCGCCGCGCCGTCCGCCTCTTTGTTCTCCCGCGCCGTCCCGAACTCGGCCTCGTCGTCGATCTGTTCACGCCAGGCGGCCCACTGGAGCGCGATCTCGTCGGCACCCAGCCGCCGTTGGGCCGGGCCCCAGCTCTCCGAGTCCGGGGGGCACAGCAGCTCCCAGTCGCTTTCGTCCACCTCCGGGTCGGGCTCCGGATCGTGCGGTGCGGGGACGTCCGGGGCGGCGACGGCGACGGCGAGGGGCCAGCCGGGGAGCGCGGCGATGACGCTGCGCTCGCCGGGTGAGAGGTCGTACTCCATGCCGCAGTCCCAGGCCGCGATCGCGCAGGCGACGAGGGAGACGTCATCGGTGACCACCGTCCACCGTGCGCCGCTCCCGTCCTGCCCGAGGACCAGGCCGTACCCCCCGACGTACGGCTCGAGGCCGAGCACGGAACACGCCTCCGGGTAGTCGTCGCCGAGCACGCTCGGGAACTGCGCGGGCGTGAGCAGCACCGCGGTCAGTACGAACAGGGCGTCCCCGGCGTCCTGGGCCTCGTCTGTCGCGGACATGGTCACCTCTCATGGTCAGTGGTGCGCGCACACTAACCATTGGTCAACGCTTCCGTCGAGAGTCCGGCGGAACGCAAAGGCGCAGCGCACGCCCCTCGGCCGCTGGTGAGGGCGCCGCGGCCGCTGGGCAGGTCGGGCCCCGCGGTGGCCGCGCGCGAGGAGTGCGCCGGGCGCGGACGCTCCGACCCGCACGCCCCGCGTTCCGCCGACGCGCGGCGCCCCGTCGGCGAAGTCGGGTGCGGCGCGGGCGCCTATGCGGTGGCGCGGCGCACGGCGAGGGCGAGGAACCGGGTGTCCTCGTCGGTGTACGAGACGAGGCGCCAGCCCGAAGACCGCAGCAGCGGGCCGAGGTTGGGCTCCGCCCGGAGATCGTCCGGGGTGATCTCCCGCCCCTGGCGGGCCGCGAGGGCGGCGCGGCCGATGGGGTGGAAGAGCGCCAGCCACCCGTCGGGGCGTACGACCCGGGCCAGCTCGCGCAACCCCTCGCCCGGGTCCGGCAGATGCGCCACCAGCCCGGCGGCGAACACCGCGTCGAGCGAGCCCTCCCGCAGCGGCAGCCGTACGACGTCCGCGAGGGCGAGGGCGGCGTTGTGGTCCCGGCCGGCGCGCACGGCGGCGTGCAGCATCTCGGGGGTGAGGTCGGCGCCCAGCACGGTCCCGGCGGGTCCCACGGCCTCACGCAGTGCGGGCAGCGCCCTGCCGGTGCCGCAGCCGGCGTCGAGCACCGCGTCCCCCAGGCGCAGCCCCAGCTCCGCGACCGCGGCGGTGTAGGCCGGGCCGTCGTCGGGGAAGCGGGTGTCCCAGCCGTCGGCGCGGGCCGCGAAGAACTCGCGCGTACGGGTGTGGTCGGCGTTCATGGCTCCATGGTCCCGCGAGGGCCGCGCACGGTCGCGCGGGGGCGGCGGGCCGCCGGCGTCGGTGCGTATCCGTGGGGCGTATCCGCGGGGCGTGTCGGTCGGGCGGGTGCGGCTGCGGGTGCGCGCGCGGGCGCGGGCGCGGCTGCGGGGGAGCGCGGTGCGGGTGCGGGTGCGGGCGCCGGGCGGATCGCGGCCCGGCCGGTCCTGCCCGCGGGGAGGCTCCGGCGCGCGCCCGTCGTCGCGTGCGAGCACGATGAAACACCCGTGCGGTGCGCATGTTCGAGCACGGCTCGATCGTTCGGGAACGTGTCAGTGTCAAATTCCGTTCGGTTCCGAAATGCGTCCCTTCTGGGCATCATCGGCGCCATAGCGTCCCTGAGTCATGGGACACCTGGACCACGCCACCTTCGGGTGGCTGACCCCCGTGCTGTCGTACGTGATGGCCTGCACCGGAGCCGCCCTCGCGCTGCGCTGCACCGTGCGGGCGCTCGCGGCGGAGGGCAGGTCGCGCCGCAACTGGCTCATCACCGCGGCCTCCGCGATGGGCACCGGCATCTGGACGATGCACTTCGCCGCCATGCTCGGCTTCGCCGTCGGCGGCACCGAGATCCGCTACGACGTGCCTCTCACCGTCCTCAGCCTCGTCACGGCCATGGCGGTCGTGGGCCTCGGATTCTTCGTGATCGGCTACGGCCGCAACCGCGTACGGGCCCTCGCGCTCGGCGGTCTCACCACCGGCATCGGAGTGGCCGGCATGCACTACATAGGGATGGCCGCCCTCCGGCTCCACGGCGAGATCGTCCACCACTTCGTCCCGGTGGTCCTCTCCGTCGTCATCGCGGTGGTCACGGCGACCGCGGCGTTCTGGGCCGCCCTCACCGTCCGCGCACCGGTCGCGGTCGCCGCCGCGTCCCTCGTCATGGGCGGGGCGGTCAGCAGCATGCACTACACGGGGATGCTCGGGGTCGTCGTGCACGTCACGCCGTCGGGAAGTGCCCTGCCCGGGGTGTCGGCGATGCAGTTCATCTTCCCGCTCGCCGTGGGGCTGGGCGCCTATCTCTTCCTCACCTCGGCCTTCGTCGCGCTCTCCCCGACAGCGCGGGAACGGGCCGCCAGCGCCTCGGCGCAGCGGCTCTCGCAGGAGGTGGTCTGAGCGCGGCCGTCCGGTCCGGCGGGTGGCGCGGCCCACCGGGGGCGGAAGGCACCATCCCGCACCGGACAGGGGAAGCGCCCGCCCTCGGCACCCCCGCGTTCCCTCGGCGTACGGACCGCCCCGCGTACCGCGGTCCACGCACCAGCCCGCGTACGCAGCCCCCGCCGTACGACCCCGCACCTGCCCGTCCCGGCCACCACGGCCCGAGCACCCCGAACGAGGAAGACATGCCGCACCCGCGCACCACATCGGGCCGCGGCGCGCCGCGCCCCGCGCCGCCGGCGCGCGGACGACGCGCGCACGCGCGCCCGCCCACCGAGGAGGAGAGAGCGGCGGGCGGGGAGAGCACCGCCGGGCGGCCCGGGCCACCCGCCGTGCGCGGCGGCCGATGGCGGCTGCGGCCCCGTACCGTACGGGCGAAGATCATCTGTCTGCTGATGGTCCCCGTCGTCTCGCTCCTCGCCTTCTGGGCGTTCGCCACCGTGCGTACGGCGCAGGACATCGCCGGACAGCGGAAGTCGGGGCGCGTCGACGCCCAGGTCCGCGCACCCGTCGCCGCCGCCGCGGACGCGCTGCAGCAGGAGCGCAAGGCGGCCCTCGCGCATCTCGCGAAGCCGGACGCGGACAGCGCCGGGGAGTTCGCCACCCGTGCGCGCCACACAGAGCGGGCCGTGGCCCGCCTGCGTCTCGGCGCCCGTCACACCGTCGCCGACGGCATGGGGCTCCCGGCGACCGCTGTCACCACGACGAACACCTTCGTCGGCCGGGCCGCGGACCTCTCAGGACTCCGCGAGCGGATCGCCGCGCGCCGGGTGAGCTGGGACGACGCCTATGCCGCCTACACCGGAGCCATCGGGTCCGCCCTCTCCGTGACGGGCGCCCTGGCGGAGGTCACCGACGTGCCGCGCGGCGACGGGGGCACCCATCCCCGTGTCCTCCTGGAGACCGCACGCTCGCGCGAACTCCTCGCCCGCGAGGACGCTCTGCTCACCGCGGGCCGGCTCAAGGGCTCGTTCGAACCCGCCCGCCACCGCCAGTTCACCGGAGCCGTCGAAGCACGCCGCGCCTTCGAGGAGGCTTCCGTGAGCGGCCTGCGTGGCGCGGACCAGGCGCGGTGGCGCGCGATATCCGGAGGCCGAGCGTACGCGCGGGTGCGCGCCGTCGAGGAGGACGTCCTGCGCTCCGGCCCCGGGAGCGAGGCAGCGAAGGCAGCGTCCGGGGCGGCCTGGAACCCCTCGTACGACGCGCTCCGGACCGATCTGCGCGAGCTGGAGAGCGGCGGCCGCGCCTCGGCGGCCCGCGACGCCGATCCCCTGGCCCGCGCCGTGCTGTCCGCTGCGGGAGCCGCGGTCCTGCTGGGCCTCGCGGCCGTGATCGCGTCCCTTCTCATCTCCGTACGCATCGGGCGCGGACTCGTCGTCGAACTGGTCTCCCTGCGCAACGACGCGCTCGAACTCGCCCGCCACAAGCTGCCGCAGGCGATGCGGCGGCTGCGCACGGGCAAGGAGATCGACATCGACGCCGAGGCGCCCCGGGGGCGGTCCGCCGACGACGAGATCGGCCAGGTCGCCGAGGCGCTCGCGTCCGTCCACCGGGCGGCCCTCGTGGCCGCGGCGGAGCGCGCCCGGCTCGCCAGCGGTGTCTCGGGGGTGTTCGTCCATCTCGCCCGGCGCAGCCAGGTCCTCGTCCACCGTCAGCTCGCCCTGCTCGACAGCATGGAGCGGCGCACGGAGGACCCGGGCGAACTCGGCGACCTCTTCCGCCTCGACCACCTCACGACACGGATGCGGCGGCACGCGGAGAGCCTGATCATCCTCTCCGGGGCCGCGCCGGGGCGCGCGTGGCGCCTGCCCGTTCCGCTCACGACCGTCGTCCGCGCCGCTGTGTCCGAGATCGAGGACTACACCCGGGTCGAGGTCTGCCGGCTGCCGGAGACCTCGGTCACCGGGGGCGCAGTCGCCGACCTGACCCACCTCGTGGCCGAACTCGTGGAGAACGCCGCGCAGTTCTCGCCCCCGCGGACCGCGGTGCGCGTCAGCGGCGAGTTCGTCGGCAACGGCTTCGCGCTGGAGGTCGAGGACCGGGGACTCGGCATGGGGGAGCAGACGCTGCGCGCCGCCAACCGCCGTCTCGCCGGGTCCGAGGCGCTCGACCTCGTCGACAGCGACAGACTCGGACTGTTCGTGGTGAGCCGACTGGCCGCCCGGCACGGTGTGAAGGTCTCCCTGCGGCCCTCGCCCTACGGAGGTACGGCGGCCGTGGTGCTGCTGCCCCCGTCACTGCTCCAGGCAGCAGCGCATCCGGTGGGGCAGGTGGCTGAGCCCACCGGACCCGCGCGGGTCCCGGAGACGGCCGACCCCGCGGACGCGCCGGGTGCCGGCCTCCCGACGGACGGGCTGCGGGACCTCGTCCCCGACCATGTGCCGGACGGTCTCGGACCGGCCGACGTCCCACCTCGAGCGGTCGAGGCGCGCCTCGTCGGACGCGGCCCCGTGACGGTCCCCGGGCCGCGGGCGGCCTCCGACCCCGTCGCGGCGGAACGCGGGGGGCGTGGCCCGACTTCGTACGGCGACGGCCCCTACGGCCCCGCCTCGTACGGCCCGGCGTCGTCCGGCCCTGGCTCGTACGGCGCTGTCCCGCACGTTGTCCCGCACGCCGTCCCGTACGGACCACCCGTGGCCCGCGGCTCCGGAACCGCTGGTGAGGCCGGGGAGGATGCGTGCGGACCGGGCTCGCGCCCGCGCCTGCCGTCACGCGGTCCCCGGAGTACCGGAGCTCCCGGGAGTTCCGGGCCTTCGGGGGGTTCCGGCGGTACGCGTGGAGCCGGGGCCCCGGACGCGACCCCCGGTGCCGGTCTCGGTGCCGGTCCCGGTCCCGGCGACAGCGGTCTGCCGCGCCGTATCCGTCAGGCCAGCCTGGCGCCCCAACTGCGTACGGCCCCGGAGCCCGAGGAACCGGACGCGTCGGCAGGCTCCGGCACACGCCCCGGGAACCGCACACCGGAGCAGGTCCGCGACCGCATGACGGCCTTTCGTAACGGGTGGATCCGCGGCGGGGGCCCCTCCGCCGCCGGAGCGAGTGAAGGAGACCGGGAATGAACGAGGACCGCAGGACCGACGCCCCGTACTCGTCGGGCGAGCTCGACTGGCTGCTGGACGATCTCACCACCCGGATCCGGGAGGTGCGGCACGCCGTCGTGCTCTCCAACGACGGTCTGGCGGTGGGTGCTTCGGACCGCCTCACCCGTGAGGACGCCGAGCATCTGGCCGCCGTGGCCTCGGGCTTCCACAGCCTGGCCAAGGGCGCCGGACGGCACTTCCGGTTCGGAAGGGTGCGGCAGACCATGGTCGAGATGGACGCGGGCTTCCTGTTCGTCGCGGCCGCCGGAGACGGTTCCTGTCTCGCCGTCCTCAGCAGCGTCACCGCCGATGTGGGTCTGATCGCCTACGAGATGGCGCGGCTCGTCAAGCGGGTCGGCGAGCATCTGCACGCCCCGTCCCGGTTCGCGGAACCGCAGCCCCCCGCCGCGGGCTGACCGCATCCGACCGGACATGGCACAGAGCGACCACGACCGACCGCCCTTCGGCAGCCGGTCCCCTCAGCGACCGGGCCACTGGTACGACGCCGAAGCCGGACCCCTCATCCGTCCCTATGCGATGACGGGCGGACGTACCAGCCCCGGCACCGGTGGCGTCCCCCTGGACCTCATCGCCCTGGTCACCGGCGACGCGGGCGCCATCGACGCGGAGGCGGCCCGGCTGGGACCCGAACACCGCGCCCTGCTCGGCCTCTGCGACACCCGGACCCTGTCGGTCGCCGAACTGGCCGCCGACGCCGACCTGCCCGTGGGCGTCGTCCGCGTCCTCCTCGGCGACCTCCTCGAACTCACCTGCATCACCGTGCGCCGACCGGTACCCCCGGCCCGGCTTCCCGACGAGAACATCCTGAGAGAAGTGATCGATGGACTCCGTGCGCTCTGACCGAGACCAGCAGGCCGACGACGGCGCGGCCGACGCGCTGGCGCTGAAGATCCTCGTGGCCGGAGGCTTCGGGGTCGGCAAGACCACCCTGGTCGGATCCGTCAGCGAGATCCGCCCCCTGCGCACGGAGGAACGGCTCAGCGAGGCCGGACGCGGCGTCGACGACCTCGCGGGCCTCGAACGGAAGACCACCACGACGGTGGCCATGGACTTCGGCCGGATCACCATCCGCTCGGGATTATCGCTGTATCTGTTCGGCACCCCGGGACAGGACCGGTTCTGGTTCCTCTGGGACGAGCTCGCGACCGGCACTCTGGGGGCCGTCGTCCTCGCCGACACGCGCAGGCTCGAGGACTCCTTCCCGGCGGTGGACTTCTTCGAGCACCGGGCCATCCCGTTCGTGGTGGCCGTCAACTGCTTCGCCGGGGCTCGTGCCTACGGCGCGCACGAGGTGTCGCAGGCCCTCGACCTCGAGCGCGGCACTCCGGTGGTGCTGTGCGACGCACGGGACCGCGACTCGGGGAAGGAGGTGCTGATCAGGCTGGTCGAGTACGCGGGACGGGTCCACACGGACCGGCTGCTGAAGTCCGTGGGGTAGTGCGGTGGCGCGACCGTCTGCCCGGTCCGGTGCCGCCCGGTCCTTCGCTCGCGCCTTCCCGCCCCGCTCCCCGCCGCTCCCGCCCGCTCCCGGCTATTCGGCGAGGGCGGCCTGAGCGACGACCCGGTCCACGCGCACCCGGACCACCAGCTCGCCGGGCACGGCGTTGCGCTTGCCGTACGCCTCGGCCTGGTCGGCCCCCATGTAGCGGCCTGCGATGCGCGTCGCCCAGTGCAGGAGCTCCTGTGCGTCCTCGCTCACATCGGCCGTGCCGCGGATCGAGACGAACGAGAACGGCGGACGGTCGTCGTCCACACAGATCGCCACCCGGCCGTCGCGCAGCAGATTGCGGCCTTTGACCGTCTCCTTGTGCGTGGTGAGGACGAGATCGTCCCCGTCGAGCACGAACCACACGGGAGCCACATGAGGGCTGCCGTCGGAGCGCACGGTCGACAGCTTCGCGGTGCGCGTTCCCTCGGCGACGAAAGCGTGCCATTCGTCCTGGGTCATTGTGTGAGCCATGCGGCCATCTTCTGTCATATGCCGACGTCGGACACGGTACGGCCACCACCTCGTAAGACGGCTTGCCCGTACGGCCTACGTGGGACAGGCTTCACGTCAGTTGAAGCGAACTGCCGTACGGGGAGGCGGAGGGACGCAATGGCATTGGGCAAGGGGCTCGACTGGCTCGTGGAGGATCTGACGCAGCGCGTCGGATCGGTGCGCCACGCGCTGGTCCTGTCGAACGACGGACTGGTGACGGCGGCCAGTGAGGGGCTCGAGCGTGAGGACGCCGAACATCTCGCGGCGGTGTCATCGGGCTTGCACAGTCTGGCGAAGGGCTCGGGCCTGCACTTCAGGGCAGGACGAGTACGGCAGACGATGATCGAGTTCGATGACGGCGTGCTCTTCGTGACAGCCGCTGGGGAGGGTAGCTGTCTCTGCGTTCTCGGCACCGCCGACGCCGACATCGGGCAGGTCGCGTACGAGATGACGCTGCTGGTCAACCGTGTGGGCGAGCACCTCGGGGTCGCCGTCAGGCAGCAGGGCAGGACCGTGCCGGGCGACGCTCCGGGCAGCGGAGGCATCGGCGGGGGCATCGGCGGGGGCTGAGGTGTGCGGCCGCTGCGCTTCTCCGAGTTATCCACAGGGGGAGCGAGGTGTCGGCCTTCCGGGCTACGGTCGTCACCGAGAGTGATCGGACCGTACGGGGGAGACCGTCATGGCAGTTCAGGAAACGCGGACCGCGGCACAGGCCGTCGTCGACGGGGGCACCGCGGGTGGCGCCGTCCCGGTGCAGGGCGCGCCGGACCGGAGCGCGATTGATCCGGGCGCCGTAGGCCGGAGCGTCGTGGATCGGGGCGGGGTCGATCGACACGGCGCGGATCGGCGCGCCGTTGATCGGCCCGTACTCGATCGGCCGGTAGTCGATCGGCCGGTCGTGGATCGCGGCGGCGCGGTCCTTCACGGCGCCGTGGGACGGGGGAGTCCGGCCGCTGCCGGCCGGGGTGTGGCCCGCAGGGGTGCCACGGATCGCGGCGTCCCCGATCGCGGGGCCGTCGAGGCGGCGCTGGCGTTCCGCAGGGCTGCGGCGGAGCTGGGCCTGAGGCCGCGGGAGCTGGAGATCGCGGTCCAGCTCGAGGAGGTGCGGACCGTTCCCGCTCCGGCGGGTGAAGGTCGTCGCGTGCCGCGTGCGGAAGTGACGCGTCTGCAGCGCGAGGAGGGCTTTCCCGACCGTCTGCGGGAGCGCGCGCACGTGGTCGGGACGGCCGACGCCGCCGAGCTGATGAGCATCACCCAGGAGCGCTTCGGCCGCCTGGCCCGGGTCGGCCTGCTGAGTCCCGCCACGTTCTACGTCAATCGCTATCGCGCCGTCGTCTGGCTCTACCCGGCAAGGGAACTGCGGGCGTTCGCCGAGCGGGAGCCCGCCATGCTGACCGGCAGCATTCCGAAGAACCTCAAGGCGTTGCTGGATGCCGGTGAGGACTGGCGCGCGAGGAACTGGCGCAGTCGCCGCGTCGGGCAGCTCGCCCGGCAGACGGACGACCCGTGGGAGCGCGCCGCGGTGCCCGCGGCCCTGCTGCCCTCGGACGACCTGGCCGAGATCGCCGAGGATCCCTACGAGCGGGCGTACTTGCGCAAACTGCGTCCGTCGCTGATGCCCCGGCGGGCCGTGTCGACCGCGACCGCGGAGGTGGTCGAGCGGCTGATCAGGGCTGACGATCCGGACGAAATCCTGTGGATCCGGCTGTCGTTGGCCTACGCGCTGGACGAGGCGAGGGCCGTCCGCTCGGCACCGCTGCCGGGGCAGCCCACGACCGGCACCGGAAGCCCGGCACCGGAGGACGCCGGCCGTTCCCCGGGCCCGTCGGAAGGCGGCAGGTCGCCGGACGGACCGGAGGTGAGCCGCCGCCGGGGCCTGAAGGCCTGGCTGCGACGCCGGGCGGGGTGACGGGAAGGCGGGTCCGGGTGGGGACCCGAGCGGAGGGGTGGACGGCGGAGCCGTCATCCGGCCTTCAGCCGTCCAGCCCCAGCCTCCGGAAGAGTCCCTCCTGCATCACGGAGACCAGGAGCCGGCCCTCCCGGTCGTAGATCTGGCCGCGGGCCAGTCCGCGCGCGCCCGTGGCGATGGGGGACTCCTGCTGGTAGAGGAACCACTCGTCCGCGCGGAACGGGCGGTGGAACCACATCGCGTGGTCCAGTGACGCGATGTCGAACCCTCGTGAGCCCCAGAGCGGTTCGACCGGCACGCGGACCGCGTCCAGCAGCATCATGTCGCTGGCGTAGGTGAGGGCGCAGGTGTGGACGAGCGGGTCGTCGCCCAGCGGCCCCACGGCCCGCATCCACACGGCGCTGCGCGGTTCGGCACCTCGCAGCTCCTTCTCCGACCACCGCAGCCGCTCCACATAGCGGATGTCGAAGGGCTGCCGCCGGGCCATGCGTTCGAGGGCCTCGGGCAGCTCGCCCAGGTGCTGCCGGATCTCGTCCGGCAGCGTGGGCAGTTCCTCGGGCCCCGGCACCTCGGGCATGGGCAATTGCTGCTCGATGCCCGCCTCCGGCTGATGGAAGGAAGCCGTCAGATTGAAGATCGTGCGGCCCTGCTGCACGGCCACCACGCGGCGGGTGGTGAACGACCGCCCGTCCCGCACACGCTCGACCTGGTAGACGATCGGCACGCCCGGCCTGCCGGGACGGAGGAAATAGGCATGCAAGGAGTGCACCGGGCGCTGCCCGTCCGTGGTCCGCCCCGCGGCCACCAGAGCCTGCCCGGCGACCTGCCCGCCGAACACCCGCTGCAGCGACTCATCGGGGCTGCGACCGCGGAAGATGTTCACCTCGATCTGCTCCAGGTCGAGCAGGTCGACGAGGCGTTCCGCCGGGTTGGTCATCGCGTCTCCTCATGTCGTGCCACCGCGGCGCAACACTAGATCAGACCTCCCGGAGGGATGGCTCGGCAGGTGACGGCCGTGCCGGTGGGGCATGTCCATGAGGCCGCCGGCTCGGCAGGTGACGGCCGTGCCGGTGGGGCATGTCCATGAGGTCGCGCTACGACGCCGTGGCAGTCACGGCGCCGGCGGCGTGGGCGGGGTGGGCTCGGGAAGTCCCGGGCCCTGGCAGTCGACGTCATGGCGGGGGACCTTCCCGTCGACGAGATAGGCGGCGGCCGTCTCGTCGACGCAGGTGTCGCCGCGGCTGGCGAAGACACCGTGCGAGAAGTCGTCGTGAAGGGTGACGATCCGCGAGCCCGGCAGCTCGCGGCGCATCGCATGAGCGCCGGAGACCGGGGTCACCGGGTCGTGGCCGGAGGCGATCAGCAGGAGGGGAGGAGCATCGGGAGAGCCGAGAGCGGTGCGGTGATCGGGGTGGTGGTGCCAGTACGCGCAGGCCCACGCCTCCATCCCGGTCAGCACGGGGAGCGGGTCGAGCGCGCGCAGCCGGTCCAGATCGGAGGCGACCCGTGACGGTGAAGGGCCGGGCCCGTCAGCGCACTTGACGGTCCGGTTGGCGGCTTCGTAGCTGCGCGAGGCGGGGCCGTCGAACGGCTCCGCGGGCCGCAGCCCGGCGACCGATCCGCGCGTGAGATAGCCGTGGATCCCGTCACCGAGACCGGTCCAGCGTTCGGTGCGGCCGAGCGCCCGGTAGACGGCACGGTCGAACTCGGCGGGGCCGAAGCCGTCGACGGGGTGGGCGGCCAGTCCGTGACGGGCGCGTGCGTAGGCGGCGCGCACCGACGCGCGGGTGGCGCCGAGGCCGAACCGGTCGGGATGGTCGGCCACCCAGTCGAAGAACGTGGAGCGTTGCCGCAGCAGGGCCCGTGCCTGGCGCAGGTCGAAGTCGTGCCAGTCCTCGGGGCCGACGACGCTGTCGAGCACCATGCGGTCCACGCGGCGCGGATAGCGGGCGGCGTAGGCGGCGCCGAGGTACGAGCCGTAACTGACACCGAGGAAACTGATCCGCCGCTCGCCGAGAGCGTGGCGGATGGCGTCCATGTCGCGGACGGTGTTCTCGGTGCCGAGGTGGGGGAGCGCTGCTCCGGTTCCCCGCGCGCAGTCCCCGGCGGTGTGCCGGAGGGCGCCCCGGTGCGCCCGTTCCGCGGCGGCGCCGCGGGGCACGGGATCGGCACCTGGGGCGTCGAAGAGCCCGCCCATGGCGCCGCAGTCCGCGGGTGAACTCCGCCCGGTTCCGCGGGGGTCGAAGCCGATGACGTCGAAGGAGGTGCGGACGGACGCGGGCAGCTTGGCCCGCTTGGTGGCGGCGTAGCCGAGCCCGGGGCCACCCGGCCCTCCGGGGTTGACGAGCAGGGCGCCGCGCCGTTCGGACGGCGGGCCCGATGCGGCGACGCGGGAGACGGCGAGGTCGATCCGGGGCCCGTGGGGGCGGTCCCAGTCCAGCGGCACGCGCAGGGTCGCGCATTCGATCCGGTCGGGCGCCGGCGGGGCGGGGACATCGGCCGGGCACTGGGAGAAGTGCAGCCGGTCCGCGGGGGCCGAAGCCTGCGCGGGCGTCTGCTGCGCGGCCGGCACCGTCGCGGCAGGGGCCGGTGTGAGGGAGATCACGATGGCGGCAGAGGCGCAGATCAGAGCGGTGCGTCGCGAAGAAGGGCTGGGGTCAAGGGAGTTCACGGGGTCTCACGGTCCGTATCGGTGGCGGGGCATCACATGGCAATGAAAACGATTATCGTTTACTGTCGCTCTCGGTCAATGCCACGCCGCCATGACGTCGCACTCCGAGAGGGGCACCGTGGGACATCTGCTGATGATCGAGAGCTGGGTCGGATCGATGAGCCGGCTGCTGCCGCATGCCATCGGCGAAGCCGGACACCGGTTCACGTTCCTGACCAGGGACCTGCACCACTACCTGCGCTCCGCACCACCGGGCGCACCCCATCCGCTGCTGGCCGCGCACCACGTGATCACCGCCGAGACCAACGACATTCCCGCGCTGGTCGACCGCGCCGAGCAGCTGCACCAAGTGCTGGGCTTCGACGGGGTGTTGTCCTCCTGCGACTACTACCTCCCCGCCGTCGCCCATGTCGCCGACCGGCTCGGGCTTCAAGGCCCCGCGCCCCATGCGGTCGAGGCCGCCTGCCGCAAGGACGCGACGCGACGGATACTGGCCGACGCCGGGGTGCCGGGCCCCCGCTTCGCGATCTGCGGAGACTGGGAGGAGACGGTGAGGGCCGCCGGAGACTTCGGGTTTCCTCTGGTGATCAAGCCTGTCGACCTGTGTGCCGGCATGTGTGTGCGGCAGGTGGACGACGAGCGACAACTCGCCGAGGCCTACGCAGCGGTGGGGGGATTCCCGGTCAATGCCCGCGGTCAGCGGCGCGCCCCCGTGGTACTCATCGAGGAACTGCTGACGGGACCCGAGGTCAGCGTCGAGACCGTCTCCCACGACGGGGTGTGCCAGGTCGTCGGAGTCACCGACAAGAGCGTGGGCGGAGCGCCGTCGTTCATCGAGACGGGCCACATGTTCCCGGCGGGATCCCCGCACGAACGGGAAGCCGCGGAGACGGCGGTGGCCGCACTGCACGCGCTCGGGCTCGACCAGGTCGTGGCCCACACCGAGATCAAGCTCACCGAGGCGGGCCCGCGCGTCGTCGAGGTCAATCCGCGCCCGGCGGGCAACCGCATCACCGAACTCGTCCGGCACGTCACCGGGATCGACCTCGCCGCGGCCGCCGTCGACGTCGCGCTCGGCCGCCGCCCCGCGCTGGCCCCGCGGCCGACCGGCGTCCGGAGCGCGGCCATCGGCTTCCTGCTCCCCGAACGGTCCGGGGAACTCGCCGGGTTCGCCGGAGCGGACGACGCAGCGGCCGCACCGGGTGTCCGCGAGGTGGACCTCGCCCGGCCGGGTCGCAGGGTTCGAGCGGCCACCAGCAACAACGAGTACCTCGGCCACGTCATGGCTGTCGACACCGAGGGCGGCGGAGCGCGGAGCCGGGTGGAGGCCGTGCTCGCGGGAGTTCGACCGGTCTACGCGGAGCCCGCCGAGCCCGAGCCCGAGCGCACGACCACGACAACGACCACGACCACGTTCGGCACATCGGCCACGACTTCCCCCGGCACGTCCCCGCCCCCGTCCCCGTCCTCGCCCCCGTCCCCGTCCTCGCCCCCGTCCCCGTCCCCGTCCGACGGGATCGGGAACGGCGCCGCTCTCAGGGCGGCCGCCCAGCGCACGACCCCGCGCCCGCCCGAGTCCGGTGAGTCCGCCGGGACCCAGGCTGTACGGTCCGCGTCCGGCACCGGCGACGCCACGTCGGCCGCCGCCGCTGCCGCGCCGATGGGTGGTGCCGCATGACGGCCGTGCGTACCGCGCCCGCCCGTACCCTCGCGGAGCTTCTGCGGCGCGCGCTGGACGGGAAGTTCGGGCTCCGTCCCGCCACGTGCACCGTGGCGGTCGCCTTCACCACCGCTCAAGCCGTGCGCCACGAGGGGCGCAGCGGCGGATACCGCAACGAGGTGCTGAGCCTGCGGCTCGGGGAGAGCGTCGGGTCGTGCGCGGTCGAACCCGGTTCGCTGACGGCCGGGGCGCTCGACGACTGCGCCGGAGCCGATGTCGCGACGCTGCTCCGCCATCCGGTTCCGGCCGTGCGGGTGGCCGCGCTCGACGCGTACCTGATGCACGTCCGGCCGCACTCCCCGGAGAACGGCGCGCGGCCGTTCCCGCTGCCCCCCGGCGACAGCCTGCACAAGTCCCGCTGCCGCGCCCGGAGCGTGGCCGGTCTCCTCCCGGGGCCCCCGACCGCCCAGGCGCCCCGCCGTGTGCTCGTCGTCGGCGTCGTCAACTCGCTGTTGGAGCAGTTGCGCGAGCGCGGCATCGGCTATGTGCCGTGCGACCTCAAGGGCGGGACGACCGAGTGGGGCGAGCCGATCCGCACCGACGCAGGACCCGAACTCGACGGCTGCGACGCGATTCTGGCCTCCGGGATGACCCTGGGCAACGGGACGTTCGAGCCGCTGCTGCGGCATGCGCACGGGACCGGTACGCCGTTCGTCCTCTTCGCGCAGACCGGCAGCGCGATCCTGCCGCACTTCATCGGGGCAGGGGTCACCGCCGTCTCCGCCGAGCCGTACCCCTTCTTCTGGCTCGACGGCGGCCCGGGCGTCCTGCACCGTTACGGAGGTCCGGCATGATCACCGTCGCAGCCGAACCGGTTGCCGCGCCCGAGCTGCTGGCCCTCCTCGGCCGTACGCCCCTGGCCCGTATCGCGGCCCCGCTGCCGCACGCGCACCCCGGGTTCTGGGCCAAACTCGAAGGTCTGGGCGCCGGGGGTATGAAGGCCCGGGCCGCCGTGGCGATGCTGCTCGGGGCCCGCGAGCGCGGCGAGTTGCGCCCCGGTGCTCCGGTCGTCGAGTCCACCTCCGGCACGCTCGGTCTCGGGCTCGCCTTCGCCGGGCAGGCGCTCGGGCACCCGGTCGTCCTCGTCGGCGACGCCGAACTCGAAGCCTCCATGCGCCGCCTGCTGCGCGCACACGGCGTGCGTCTGGAGATCGTCGACCGGCCCGCTCCCCAGGGAGGTTGGCAGGCGGCCAGGCTCGCGCGACTCCGTGAGCTGCTGGCCGAGCTGCCCGCCGCGTACTGGCCGGACCAGTACAACAACCCTGACAACACGGCCGGTTACGCGTCGATGGCCGCCGAGATCGCGGAGGCACTGGACCATCTGGACGTGCTGGTGTGCAGCGTGGGCACCGGCGGGCACAGTGCCGGAATCGCCGGTCGCCTCCGGCGCCGCTGGCCCGGGCTGTACGTGATCGGGGTCGACTCGGTCGGCTCCACCATCTTCGGCCAGCCCGCCCGGCCACGCCTGATGCGCGGCCTCGGCAGCAGCATCCATCCGCGCAACGTCCGGTACGAGGCGTTCGACGAGGTCCATTGGGTCGGCCCAGACGAGGCCGTCGACGCCTGCCGCAGGCTCGCTCGTTCCAGCTTCGTCAGCGGAGGGTGGAGCACGGGTGCCGCGGCCCTCGTGGCCGCATGGGCCGCCCGAACCCGTCCCGGCGCCGTCGTCGCCACGGTCTTCCCCGACGGCCCGCACCGGTACCTCGGCACGGTCTACGACGACGACTACTGCCTCGCCCACGGCATCAGCACCGGAGGCGACACCGCGACAGACGCGACAACGGCACAAGCAACAGCAGCAGCAGGCGCACGGTTGCCCGCCGACCGCCCGGTCGAAATCCCCAGCCCCACCGCCGTCGAGGCCACCGGATGGACCCGGTGCCGCGGTGTCGTCGACCCCCTGATGCCGTCGCTTCCCGCCCCGGTACGGCCGCCGAAGGAGGACGGCCCATGAGACTCACCCTGCGCACCACCCGCCTCGCACTGCGCGAACCGCTCCGCATCTCCCGCTCCGTCATGTCCGCCCGTGACGCCGTGTGGGTCCGCCTGGACCACCGCGGTCACCACGGATACGGCGAGGTCGTCAGCTCCGTCCACCTCGGCCTGAGTGCGGACCGGGCCGTCGGATGCCTCCGCGAACTCGCCCCGGTCCTGGGCCGGTTCGATGAACCCGAGACCGCCCTGTCCGCGCTCGCCGCGGGAGAACTGCTGCCGCCCGGCGTCCCCGCCGGAGTCGCGGCCGCCGTCGACTCCGCCCTCCTCGACCTGGTCGGCACCGCGGCCGGGGCCCCCGTCCACGCCCTCCTCGGCGACCTCTCGCCGACGCCCTCAGCGGCGACCGCCCGCACCATCGGCCTCAACAGCGTGGAGGACGCGGCCGCCCAGGCTCGTGCCCTCACCGCCCAGGGCTTCACCGTCCTCAAGGTCAAAGCAGGCGGCCCCGACCCCGAGGAGGACCTGAACCGGGTCGCCGCCGTACGGGAGTCCGCCCCCGGAGCCCGGCTGCTCCTCGACCCCAACGGCGCCTGGCCACCGGCCCTGACCGAACACCTCCTGCCGCGGCTCGCCGCACTCGGCGTCGAGGCCGTCGAACAACCCGTCCCGCCCGGCGACCCCGACACACTCGCCCGGCTGGCACGGCGCTCGCCCCTGCCCCTAATCGCCGACGAGGACGCGATCGGCTACGAGGACGCGCTCCGCCTCGCCGGCCGCGTACAGGGCGTCAACATCAAGCTCGCCAAGTGCGGGGGTGTG
Source organism: Streptomyces sp. NPDC047108 (assembly GCF_040643575.1). Classification (NCBI taxonomy): domain Bacteria; kingdom Bacillati; phylum Actinomycetota; class Actinomycetes; order Kitasatosporales; family Streptomycetaceae; genus Streptomyces; species Streptomyces sp. NPDC047108. Next base: position 74,845 of record NZ_JBEYUP010000011.1, on the reverse strand, counting down.
CACCAGGCGCTGCGCATCTGCGAGGCGCTGTCCGGCTCCGGTACGGACGTCATGTTCGGCTGCCTGACGGCCAGTTCGCTGGGCATCGCGCCCGCCGTGCACCTCGTCGGCCGGGCCCGCTGGGTCGATCTCGACGGCCATCTGCTCCTCGCCCGCGATCCCTGGCAGGGCATCGGCGGTGCGGACGGCACCGTCCGGGCGGGCCCGGCCCCCGGACTCGGCGTGACGCCCACCGCCGCTGCGGCCCCCGACACCACCCCCGACGACCCCCGGCACAGGCCACGACGCGAAGGGACCTCCGCGTGAACACCCTCCGTACGATGCGCGGACACCCGCCCGCCGTACAGCTCCTGCTGATCAACCAGCTCGGTGTCAACACCGGCTTCTACCTGCTCATCCCGTACCTCGCCACCCACCTCGACGAGGACCTCGGGATGTCCGCGGCCGTGGTCGGGATCGTGCTGGGGGTGCGCAACCTCAGCCAGCAGGGCCTGTTCATCGTGGGCGGCTCGGCGGCCGACCGGCTCGGGGCCCGCGGTGTCATCATCGCGGGCTGCGCCCTGCGCACCGCGGGCTTCGGGCTCTTCGCCCTCGGCGACGGCCTGCTCGTCCTGCTCGCCGCGTCCGTCCTCAGCGGGGTCGCGGGCGCGCTCTTCAACCCGGCCGTCCGCGCTTACATCGCCGCCGAGTCGGGGGAGCGGAAGGCCGAGGCGTTCGCGCTGTTCAATGTGTTCGCCACCACCGGCGCGTTGATCGGCCCGCTTCTGGGAAGTGCTCTGCTCCTGGTCGACTTCCGCGCCTCCGCGCTCACCGCCGCCGCCGTCTTCGCCGTTCTGACGGTCGCTCAGGCCGCGGTCCTTCCCGCCCGTGAGGTGCCGAAGACGCAAGCCCGGCTGCTCGACGACTGGCGCGACGTCCTCGCCAACCGCCGTTTCCTGGCCTTCTCGCTCGCCATGGTCGGCATGTTCACCCTGGAGAACCAGCTCTATCTGCTCCTTCCCGCCGGCGCGCGCGAAGCCACCGGACTACCGGGTGCGGCCGGTGCCGTCTTCCTGGTGGGTACGGTCGCCAACCTCGCGCTCCAACTGCGCATCACCGCCCGCCTGAAGCGGTACGGGGACCGCGGTCGCTGGATATCCCTGGGACTGGCTCTGATGGGGCTCGCGTTCGTCCCGCCCCTCCTGGTCACCGGCACGGACGCGGGCGGGAGCGGAACCGGAGCGCTGGAGGCCGCCCTGCGCCTGACGCCCGTCCTCGCAGGTGCCTTCCTGCTCTATGCCGGGATCATGGTGGCGCAGCCCTTCGTCATGGAACTCATCCCGGAGTTCGGCAGCCCGCGGCTCACCGGTACCTATTTCGGCGTCTTCTACGTCGTCTCGGGCGTGGCGGCCGCGGCCGGGAACACCGCGGTCGGCTGGGCCATGGACGCGGGCGACAGCGGGAACCGTCCCTGGATTCCCTGGGTGTGCTGCGTCGCGTTCGGCCTCCTGTCGGCGGCCGGGGTCCGGCTGCTGCGGCGCCTCCGCGCCCTGCCGGAGCCCGGATCCGAACCGGGAACCGAGCCCGAGGCCGAGCCCGAGCCCGAGCCCGAACCCGAACCCGAGCCCGGACCGGGAACCGAGCCCGAACCCGGACCGGGAACCGAAACCGGGCCACGCTCGCGCGAGGCCGTCTCATGAGCACCTCCGCGAACCTGCTGACCGATCATCCCGAGCTGTACGAGGCCCAGTTCCCCGACCCCGACCGCCGCGCGGGCCGCTGGGCGGAACACGTCCTGCGCCGTCACGGCGCGGGTGCCCGCGTCCTGGACGCCGGTTGCGGAACAGGGCGCGACATCGCGTACCTCCACGCCCAGGGCCGTGACACCGTCGCCATCGACGTGTCCGAGACGATGCTCGCGTACGCCAGGACCCACCACCCCGGGCCGGAGTACCACCGTGCCGACCTCCGCGGCTTCGATCTCGGCCGCACCGTCGACGCCGTGCTGTGCCTGGACAGTTCGCTGCTGTACTGCCACACCAACGACGAGCTGGCCGGGTTCTTGGGCAGTTGCCGGCGCCATCTCGCGGAGGGCGGGCTGCTCGTCGCCGAATTCCGCAACGGTGCCTACTTCCTGGGCGCCACCGACGGCCTCGGCGTTCCGCGGACCCGTTCCGTCACCTGGCAGGGCGTCGCCCACACCTCGACCACCACCCTGCACATCGACCGCGCCGCCCAACTCCTGCGCCGCCGCCGCGTATGGACCACCACCGGGACGGAGCGGCACCCCGTCGAACAGCACTCCGCCTGGCGGCTGCTGTTCCCGCAGGAGCTGCGTCATCTGCTCGCGCACGCCGGTTTCGAGGTGCTGGAACTCCACGACGGGCCGGGGCCGCGTACGGAACCGCCCTGGCGGCCGGGTGCCCACGAGCCCGTGGGTGGTGCCGACGGCGACCGGCTGCACCTCGTCGCCCGGCTGACGAGCTGACCGGCTGACGAGCTGACCCGCTGGAACCGCCGGAGCCCCCCGCGAACGTCCCCTTCGGCCGCCAACACCGGCACCACCCCCAACTCCCCTTCCGATCAACCCGATCAAGGACCGGCTTCCATGACCGATCATCACCGCTCAGCCTCCGCCCTCCTCCCGCACCACCCCGCCCGGCGCGCCGTGCTCGCCGCGGGCACAGGAGCGGCCGCGACCCTCGCTCTCGCCTCCTGCACCTCGGGCTCGGGCCTGCGTTCCGACGCGGCCGACGACGACGGCCCCCCGCGGCGCGGCGGGACCCTGCGCGCCGCGTTCGCCGGAGGAGGCGCGGGCGAGACACTCGACCCGCACATGGCGAACCTGTTCGTCGACGCCTCCCGTGCCAAGGCGCTGTTCGACAAACTCGCCGACCTCGGCTCCGACATGTCCGCGCAGCCACGTCTCGCCGAGCGCTGGGAGCCGAACGCCCGGCTCGACCGCTGGCGCGTCACCCTCCGCGAGGCCCGCTGGCACAACGGCGCGCCGGTCACCGCACGGGACGTGCTCCACAGCTACCGGCGCATCGCGGACCCCGACCGTGCCTTCCGTGCCAAGGCGTCGCTCGAACCCGTCGACCTGGACGCGAGCCGTGCCACGGACGACCGGACCGTGGAGTTCCGGCTCAAGCGCCCGTACGCCGAATTCCCCAACGTCCTGGCCGCGTTCGGGGCCTACATCGTTCCCGACGGTGCGGACCGGTTCGAGAAGCCGGTCGGCTCGGGACCGTTCCGCTTCGGCTCCTTCGAGCCCGGGCGCTCTCTGCGGCTGCTCCGGTTCGACGACCACTGGGATGGCGCGCCGTACCTGGACGCGCTCGAGTTCGTCGTCGCCAACGAGGAGTCCGCCCGGATCAACGCCCTGCTCGGGGGCCAGGTGGAGTACGCCCACGAGCTGAACCCGACGACTGCCCGCGCTCACGACAAGAGCGGCCAGGTCACCATCGTGCGGCTGCGCAACAGCGCCATGCAGGCCTTCGCGATGAAGACCGACCGCCCGCCCTTCGACGACCCTCGGGTCCGCGAGGCGTTCTTCCTCATCGCCGACCGCGAGGAGCTGGTCAGGGGCGCGCTGTCCGGCGCGGGCGAGATCGGCAACGACCTGTTCGGCAAGGGCTACCAGTACTACGCGAAGGGGCTTCCGCAGCGGGAACAGGGCCTCGATCGGGCGCGCACGCTGCTGCGCGAGGCCGGACACGACCGGCTCTCCGTCACCCTCGACACCTCCCCGGTCGCCGCCGGTTTCGTCGAGGCCGCCGAGATCTTCAAGGAGCAGGCCGCGAAGGCCGGTGTCGACGTCAGGATCAAGGTCGGCAACAAGGACACCTACTGGAACGACATCCTCGAATCCGGCACCTTCTGCAGCTACCGCTCCGGTGCCATGCCCATCGAGTCCCACATCTCCCAGCGGCTCCTCACCGGCTCCACCACCAACGCCACCCACTGGGAGCACAAGACCTTCGACGCCCTCTACCAGCAGGCCCAGTCCACCCGGGACACCGACGAGCGCTCCGCACTGTACGCGCGCATGCAGCGCCGTCTGCACGCCGAAGGCGGCTTCCTGGTCTGGGGGTTCTCCGACTGGATCGTGGGCACGGCCCCGCGTGTGCGCGGTGTGCGGCGCGAAGCGCCCGCCAACACGCTCGACTGGGCCCGCTTCGACCGGGTGTGGCTCGCGTGAGCACCGGTCGCGCCTGGCTGGTGCGGCGCCTGCTGCTGGGCGCCGCGCAGACGGCCGGTGTCGTACTGCTGATCTTCCTGCTGACCGAGGCCCTTCCCGGTGACGCGGCCGTCGCGCTCGCCGGGGACCATCCCGACCCCGAGCGCATCGAGCGCATCCGCGCCGCGATGCAGCTCGACCGCCCCGCCGCAGAGCGCTTCCTCGACTGGGCCGGCGGGCTGCTCCGGGGCGACCTCGGCACCTCCCTCGTCACGGGCCGCCCCGTGACCGCCTATCTGGCGGCCGGCATCGGGCCGACCCTCGCGCTCGCCCTGTCCACCCTGGCGCTGCTCGTGCCGGTGGGGGTGGGGCTCGGAGTCCTGGCCGCGCGACGGGAAGGCGGACGGACGGACCGCCTCATCAGCGCCACGACCCTCGGGGTCTACGCGGTGCCGGAGTTCGCATCCGGCGTCCTGCTGGTCGTCGTCTTCGCCCTGCAGCTCGGCTGGCTGCCGCCGACCGCCGTCGGCACCACCGGCGTACCCCCGCCCGCGCTGCTGATCCTGCCGGTCCTCGTGCTGCTGGCCCGCCCCGTGTGCTCCGTCAGCCGCCTCGTACGGGCCGGGATGATCGACGCCCTGGCCTCGCCGTACGTCGCGCAGGCGCGGCGCTACGGCATCCCGGGAGCCCGCGTCGTCTGCGGCCACGCCCTCCCCAACGCCGTGGCACCGGCCGTGCAGCAGCTCGCCCGCACCGGTGACTGGCTGCTGTCCGGGGTCGTCGTGGTCGAGACACTGTTCGTCATCCCCGGTCTCGGCACGGTCCTCATGGACGCCGTCGCCGCGCGGGACATCCCCGTACTGCAGGGCTTGGCGGTGGTGTTCGGCATCGTCACGGTGCTGCTGAACATGGGCGCGGACGCGGTGGCGCATCGCTTCGCCCCCCGCGCGGGGGTGATGGCATGACCGCCTCCGCGCTCGCCGGACCGTCCCCCGCAGTGGTCCGCCGGGGACACCGGGCCCGGGCAGGTCTCGGCCTCGCCCTGCTCGCCGCGCCCCTGCTGCTCGCGCTCGCAGGACCGTGGATCGCCGGTGAACCCGGCCCGCGCGGCGCCTCGTTCACCCTGGGAGACGGCCACTGGCTCGGCACGGACTTCACCGGCCGCGACGTCTGGCGCCAAGTGCTGCTGGGCGGTCGGTCCGTGGTGCTCGTCGCACTCGCCGCCACCGCGCTCGGATATCTCGCCGCCGCGCCCCTGGGCCTCGCCGCCGCGCTCACCCGCCGACCGTGGCTGGAGGAGCTGCTGATGCGACCTCTGGACGTGCTGCTCGCCGTCCCGTCGCTGCTTCTGCTGCTGCTCGTCGCCGCCCTGTTCAGCCCCGGCCCCGCAGGACTCGCGCTCATTGTCGCGCTCGTCAACCTGCCGGACACGGCACGGATGATGAGGGCCGCCGCCGCCTCTGCCGCGTCCCGTCCTGCCGTGGAGGCCCTGCGCATGCAGGGGGAGAGCCGGTGGCGGATCGCGGCGGGTTACGTGGGCCGGGCGACGCTGCGGACCATGGCGGCCGACGCGGGCGTACGGCTCACCGGCGCGCTCTATCTCGTCGCGACCGCCGCCTTCCTCGGCGTCGGCGTCGCGCCGGACGCGGCCGACTGGGCCGTGATGGTCGACCGCAACCGCACCGGACTCTTCGTGCAGCCCTGGGCCGTGGTCGTCCCGGCCCTGCTCATCGTGGCGCTGTCGACGGGCGCCAACCTGCTGTTCGACGCCGTCCTGGCGAAGAGCCCGCGAGACCCGGGAACCACAAGGAAGTCCGAGAGAGAGGACACCGCGTGACGCCGTACGTGGCACGCGTCGACAGCCTGCGCGTCGAGGCCGGCGGGCGCGCCCTCGTCGACGGGGTCGGCCTGGAGCTGCGCCCCGGGCGCTGCACGGCCCTCGTCGGAGCGTCCGGCAGCGGCAAGACGACGACAGGACTCGCCCTGCTCGGCGCGTTCCCGTCCGGGGCACGGGTTTCGGGAACGGTTGACGTGCCCGGCGGACGGATCGGCTACATCCCGCAGAACCCGGCCGCCGCCCTCAACCCGGCCCGCAGGGTCGGCGCCCTACTCGCGGACATCGCCCGCCTCGACGGCGGTAGGCGACGCTCGCGGGCAGCGCGGGTGCACGGGGCCCTGCGGCTCGCCCAACTCCCCGATCCCGCGGCCGTACTCCGCCGTTTTCCGCACGAGCTGTCGGGCGGTCAGCAGCAACGCGTCGTGCTCGCCCAGGCGTTCCTCCTGGGGGCGCGCGTCGTGGTGGCCGACGAACCGACGACCGGCCAGGACGACCTGACCAAGCGACGCGTCGTCGCCGAACTCCGCGCTCTCCGGCCGCGCGGCATCGCGGTGCTGCTGCTCAGCCACGATCTGGAGGTCGTGCGCGAACTGGCGGACGACGTCGTGGTGCTGGAGGAGGGGCGCGTCGTGGAATCGGGTCCCGCTGCCGACGTCTTCGCGGCGCCGGAGCACCCCTGGACCCGGCAGCTGCTGTCCGCCGCCGCACCCCCGGCCGATCCGGAAGACCGCCCCCGCGATGCCCCGCGCTCACGGCACGGGACGGATTCGGGCGGCGGTGGTCCCGACCGACCCGCGAGCGGCGGTGATCCGGACCGACCCGCGAGCGGCGCTGGTCCGGACCGCCACGCGAGCGACGGTGGTCCGGCCCACCGCACCGGCGGCGCGATCGAGGTCACCGGCCTGACCGCCTGGCACGGGCCGCGGCGCAGCGCCACGACCGTCCTCGACGCCGTCGCGCTCACCGTCGTCGCGGGGGAGTGTCTGGCGGTCGTGGGCCGCTCCGGGTCGGGCAAGACCACCCTCGCCCGCTGCCTCGCCGGTCTGCACCGGCAGTGGTCCGGCCGTGCCGTCCTGGACGGGAGCGCCCTGCCCCGCAGCCTGCGCGACCGCACCCGTACCGACCTCGCGTCCCTCCAGTACGTGTTCCAGGACGCGCGGGCCTCCTTCGACGAGTACCGCCCGGTGCTGGACCAGGTCGCGCGGACAGCCGTACGCCTGCGGGGCCTCGGCCGGGAAGCCGCACGGCATGAAGCCCTCGACGCGCTCGCCCGCGTGGGCCTCTCACCCGAAACGGCCGGGCGGCGGCCTGCCGCCCTCTCCGGAGGCGAACTGCAGCGGGCCGCCCTCGCCCGCGCGCTGCTCGCGCGCCCCCGTGTCCTCGTCTGCGACGAGATCACCTCCGGCCTGGACACCGTCGCGCGCCGCGGCATCCGTGACCTCCTCCGCCGCCTCCAGCGGGACGAGCTGACGAGCCTGGTGCTGATCACGCACGATCTGGCGGTGGCCGCGGACCTCGCCGACAGCATCGCCGTCGTCGACGCGGGCCGTGTCGTCGAACACGGCCCGGCCGCGACCCTGCGGTCCCGGCCCCGCCACCCCCGTACCGCCGAGCTGTTCCGCGTGCCCCGCCTCGCGGAAGCGAGCCCGCCCCGCGCCCTGGGACCGCCCCGCGCCCCCGGCCCGCCCAGCGTCCAGGGACCGGCCTCGCGGACAGCGGGCACAGGCGGCCCGGGGTGAGCCCGCCGGATCGCCCCACGCTCCCGCGGAGCGATCGACACGGCCGGACCGGCAACCGCCGACCGGGCCCCCTGCGTCCTAGAGACCATGCCGACGGTGATCACGACCTTCAGGCAGCTCTGGCTGTTCGCGGGGATGCAGGTCAGGTGCTGCGCCTTCGCGGCCGCCATCCTCGCCGGCGTGGCCCTGTCCGGGGCGCTCCCGCACCTGCCGGTGGCGCGGTACGACCTCCTCCTGCTCTACGGCCTGCTGCTGACCGTGGTGTTCCGTGCCTGCGGCTGGGAGACGGGGCGGGAGCTGGCGGTGATCGCCGTCTGCCACGCCATCGGCCTGGCCTTCGAGCTGCTGAAGGTCTACCTGGGTTCGTGGAGCTACCCGGAGCCCGCCCTCCTGAAGGTGGGCGGCGTCCCGTTGTACGGGGGATTCCTGTACGCGGCGGTGGGCAGCTACGTGTGCCGTGCCTGGCGCCTGTTCGACCTCGGCCTGGTCCGCTACCGTGCGCGGACCGTCCAGGCCATCGCCGCGGCGATCTACGTGAACTTCTTCACCCACCACTGGCTGCCCGACGCGCGCTGGCTCCTGGCGGGCCTGCTGCTGGCGGCGACCTGGGGCACCTGGGTGGAGTTCACCACCGGAGGGCGCCGCCACCGGATGCCGCTCGCCCTGTCGTTCGTGCTGATCGGCTTCTTCCTGTGGCTGGCCGAGAACATGGCCACCTATCTGGGCGCCTGGCGCTACCCCTACCAGATGGACGGCTGGGAGCCCGTCTCCGTCCACAAGTTCGCCGCGTGGTCCCTGCTGATCACGGTCACCTTCGTGCTGGTCGCCCGGGCCCGGCGGAGGCCGGACGCGGGCGACCCCACGGAACAGGCGGCGGTCTGACGCCGGCCGGACCGCGTCCGGCGGCTCACAGCTTGCCGACGTCCGTGACCCGGACGACGGCGCGCCCCTCCTCGTCGGAGGCCGCGAGGTCGACCTCGGCGCTGATGCCCCAGTCGTGGTCCCCGTTGGGGTCGGCGAAGGTCTGCCGTACGCGCCACAGCCCGTGCTCGGTGTCCTCCTCGATCCGCAGCAGCTTCGGCCCGCGGGCGTCGGGGCCGGTGCCCAGGTCGTCGTACTCGTCCCAGTACCCGTCCATGGCCTCGGCCCAGGCGTCCTCGTCCCAGCCGGAGTCGGCGTCCATCTCGCCCAGCTCGCCGACCTTGTCCAGCGCCGCCAGCTCCACACGGCGGAAGAGGGCGTTGCGCACCAGGACCCGGAAGGCGCGGGCGTTGGCGGTGACGGGCTTGACCTCGTCCGCCCTGGCCTGGGCCTCCTCCGCCGTCTCCTCCTCCGGGTTGGCGAGCTGCTCCCACTCGTCGAGCAGGCTGGAGTCGACCTGGCGGACCATCTCGCCGAGCCAGGCGATCAGGTCCTGGAGGTCGTCGGACTTGAGGTCGTCCGGGATGGTGTGCTCCAGCGCCTTGTACGCGTTCGCGAGATAGCGCAGCACGATGCCCTCGGTGCGGGCCAGCTCGTAGAAGGTGACGAACTCCGAGAAGCTCATGGCCCGTTCGTACATGTCACGGATGACCGACTTCGGGGAGAGCGGGTGGTCGCCGACCCAGGGGTGGCTCTTGCGGTAGACGCCGTACGCGTGGAAGAGCAGCTCCTCCCGAGGCTTCGGGTAGGTGACGTCCTGCAGCCGCTCCATCCGGTCCTCGTACTCGACGCCGTCGGCCTTCATCGCGGCGACCGCCTCGCCGCGCGCCTTGTTCTGCTGCGCGGCCAGGATCTGCCGCGGGTCGTCGAGCGTGGACTCCACGACGGACACCATGTCCAGGGCGTAGGACGGGGATTCGGGGTCCAGCAGCTCGAAGGTGGCGAGCGCGAAGGTCGACAGGGGCTGGTTGAGCGCGAAGTCCTGCTGGAGGTCGACGGTCAGCCGGACGATGCGGCCCTCCGCGTCCGGCTCCTCCAGCCGCTCGACGATGCCGCCGTCCAGCAGCGAGCGGTAGATCGCGATGGCGCGGCGGATGTGCTTCAGCTGGGCGCGCCGGTCCTCGTGGTTGTCCTCCAGCAGCTGCCGCATCGCCTCGAAGGCGTTGCCCGGCCGGGCGATCACGGACAGCAGCATCGCGTGGGTGACGCGGAAGCGTGAGGTCAGCGGCTCGGGATCGGAGCCGATGAGCTTCTCGAAGGTGTTCTGGCCCCAGTTGACGAAGCCCTCGGGCGCCTTCTTGCGCACCACCTTGCGCCGCTTCTTCGGGTCGTCGCCCGCCTTGGCGAGCGCCTTCTCGTTCTCCACGACGTGCTCGGGCGCCTGGGCGACCACGAAGCCCGCCGTGTCGAAGCCCGCGCGGCCGGCCCGGCCGGCGATCTGGTGGAACTCCCGAGCCCGCAGCGTGCGCACCCGGTTGCCGTCGTACTTCGTCAGCGCCGTGAACAGCACCGTGCGGATCGGCACGTTGACCCCGACGCCGAGCGTGTCCGTACCGCAGATGACCTTCAGCAGACCGGCCTGGGCGAGCCGTTCGACCAGGCGCCGGTACTTCGGCAGCATCCCCGCGTGGTGCACCCCGATGCCGTGCCGTACATAGCGCGAGAGGTTCTTGCCGAACCGGGTGGTGAAGCGGAAGTTGCCGATGAGCCGGGCGATCTCGTCCTTCTCCTGGCGCGTGCACATGTTGATGCTCATCAGCGCCTGCGCCCGCTCCACCGCGGCCGCCTGCGTGAAGTGCACGATGTAGACCGGAGCCTGGTGGGTCTCCAGGAGTTCGGTCAGCGTCTCGGTGAGCGAGGTGGTCCGGTACTCGTACGACAGCGGGACCGGACGCGTGGCGGAGCGGACGACCGCGGTCGGGCGGCCGGTGCGGCGTGTGAGGTCCTCCTCGAACCGCTTCATGTCGCCGAGCGTCGCGGACATCAGCACGAACTGCGCCTGCGGAAGCTCCAGCAGCGGGATCTGCCAGGCCCAGCCGCGGTCCGGCTCGGCGTAGAAGTGGAACTCGTCCATGACGACCTGGCCGATGTCGGCGTTCTTCCCGTCGCGCAGCGCGATGGAGGCCAGCACCTCGGCGGTGCAGCAGATCACGGGGGCGTCGGCGTTCACGGAAGCGTCGCCGGTCAGCATGCCGACGTTCTCGGTGCCGAAGAGCTTGCAGAGGTCGAAGAACTTCTCCGACACCAGCGCCTTGATCGGCGCGGTGTAGAAGGTGACCTGGTCCTTCGCCAGCGCGGTGAAGTGGGCGCCGGCCGCGACCAGGCTCTTGCCGGACCCCGTCGGGGTGGACAGGACGACGTTCGCCCCGGAGACCACTTCGATCAGCGCCTCCTCCTGGGCGGGGTAGAGGGAGATGCCCCGCTCCTCGGCCCATGTCGAGAACGCTTCGAAGAGGGCATCGGGGTCGGCGTCGTTCGGCAGATGATCGATGAGGGTCACGCCTCCATACTGCCTGCCTCCCGGCGCCAGGGAAGAACCCGGGCGGGGGAAGGAAGATCACGGGCGGTACGCTGTCCCGCCGACTGGCCGTCAACACACCGTGGCCGTACGGGAAACGCCCGCACACGGCACCGCGGCGCACAACAGCAACAGGGGTGGGGAAGACCATGATGGGACCGGCGCACTCGCTGTCCGGGGCGGCGGCCTGGCTGGGGGTGGGCGCCGCGGCAGCCGCGGCCGGACACCCGATGCCCTGGCCCGTCCTCGTCGTCGGCGCCCTGGTCAGCGCCGGCGCGGCGCTGGCCCCCGACCTCGATCACAAGTCGGCGACCATATCCAGGGCCTTCGGGCCCGTCTCGCGCGGCCTGTGCGGGGTGATCGACAAGATCTCGTACTCCGTCTACAAGGCCACCAAGACGCAGAGCGACCCGCGGCGTTCGGGCGGTCACCGCACGCTCACCCACACCTGGCTGTGGGCCGTGCTGATCGGCGCAGGGACGGCCGTCCTCGGCATGGCGGGTGGCCGCTGGGCGGTGCTCGGCATTCTCTTCGTGCACATGGTGCTGGCGGTGGAGGGCCTGCTGTGGCGGGCCGCCCGGGTCTCCAGCGACATCCTGGTGTGGCTGCTCGGCGCGACCAGCGCCTGGATCCTGGCCGACATTCTCAACAAACCGGGCAATGGGGCGGACTGGCTGTTCACCGCCCCGGGCCAGGAGTACCTGTGGCTCGGCCTGCCGGTGGTGCTGGGCGCGCTCGTCCATGACATCGGGGACGCGCTGACCGTCTCCGGCTGCCCGATCCTGTGGCCCATCGTCGTCGGCCGCAAGCGCTGGTACCCGATCGGTCCGCCGAAGGCGATGCGCTTCCGGGCGGGGAGCTGGGTGGAGCTGAAGGTGCTGATGCCGGTCTTCATGCTGCTCGGCGGTGCCGGGTGCCTGGCGGCGCTCGGCATCATCTGAGACGCGGAAGGGCGCCCTCGCGGCACGCGCCCACACGGTCGCGGAGGCCCGGAACGGCGTACTCGTTCCGGGCCTCCGGCATGCGCGGACGGTGACGCCGCGGTGCGATTCGGTCCGATCCGTTGACGCCATACCATCCGGTCGGTACGTTCGCTCGCGCCTCACCCCCGAGGCCCCACTCCCCACGTCGGCGCCGACATCTCACCCGTCCCCACGTCCCTTGCGAAGGACGGCACCATGGACACACCCCCGACGTCCGCCACCACCACCCCGTCCGCCACCGACACCTCCCGCCGCCGGCGAACCGCCGCCGCGGCAGCCCTCGCCTCGGCCGTGGAGTGGTACGACTACTTCATCTTCGGCATCGCCGCCGCCCTCGTCCTCGGTGACGCGTTCTTCCCGTCCGCCAGTCCGGTCGCCGGCGTCCTCGCGGCCTTCGCGACCTTCGCAGTCGGCTTCCTCGCCCGGCCCATCGGCGGAACCATCGCGGGCCACATCGGCGATCAGCGCGGCCGCAAGCCCATGCTCGTCCTGGCCCTGACGATCATGGGCCTGTCCACCACGGCCATCGGCCTGCTGCCCTCGTACGAGACGATCGGCATCCTCGCCCCCGTCCTGCTCGTGCTGCTGCGCATACTCCAGGGCATCGCCGTCGGAGCGCAGTGGGGCGGCGCGATGCTGATGGCCACCGAGTACGCGCCGCCCGGCAAGCGCGGCCTCTACGGCAGCCTCGTCCAACTCGGCGTCCCCATCGGCGTGGTGACAGCGAACTCGGCCTTCCTCCTCTCCGAAGCGGCCACCGGTGACACGGCGTTCGTCTCCTGGGGATGGCGGCTGCCGTTCGTCGTCGGCCTGCTCGTGCTCGTTCTCGCCTGGTACATCCACACCCGCGTCGAGGAGACCCCGGAGTTCCGGGAGGCCGAACGACGGCTCGCCACCGAGGAGAAGGAGAAGCAGGGCGCCCGCTCACCCCTGCGCGAGATCCTCGCCCGGCACCGCGGGACGGTGCTCCTCGCGGGAGGCTCCTTCGCCGTCAACACCGCGACCTTCTACATCCTCATCACCGGCGTGCTCGACTACACCACCCGCGAACTGCACATGGAGCGCGGCTCGGTGCTCGCCGTGTCCCTGATCGTGAGCTGCTTCCAGCTCCTGATGATCCCCGCCGCGGCGGCCCTCTCCGACAAGCTCGGACGGCTGAGGATCTACGCGATCGGCGCGGGAGGGCTGCTGCTCTGGGCCGTCCCGCTCTTCCTGCTCATCGACACGGGCACGATCGCCGGGCTCGCCGTCGGCACGTTCGTCGGCAGCCTCTTCCTGAGCATCATGTACGGGCCGCAGGCCGCCCTGTTCGCCGAGCTGTTCTCCGCGGAGATGCGCTACACCGGAGCCTCGCTCGGCTACCAGATCGCCGCCGTGCTCGGCGGTGGCCTGGCGCCGTTCATGATGGTGCTGCTGCTGGAGAGCACCGGGACGTCGATGGCCGTCTCGGCCTACATCATCCTGCTCGCGGTGGTCGCCCTCGGTTCCATCGCCGTGCTCAGGCGCCGCGCCCAGGCCGCCGGGAGCGAGGTGACCTGAGGCCCCGGATCACGGAACCGGTCCGCTGTGGGGGGCTGACCGGGACCGTGTGCCGGCGCGGTGGGGTGCGGGCGCTCGCCCGTGCCTCACCGCGCCTGTGGACCTCAGCCGTGCCAGGAGCGCCACAGCGCGGCGTACGCCCCGTCCTCCGCGACCAGCGTGTCGTGGCTGCCGAGTTCGCTGATCCTGCCGTCCTCGACGACCGCGATCACATCCGCGTCGTGCGCGGTGTGCAGCCGGTGCGCGATGGCCACGACCGTACGGCCGTCGAGCACCCGCGCCAGGGAGCGCTCCAAGTGGCGGGCCGCGCGCGGGTCGAGCAGCGACGTCGCCTCGTCCAGGACGAGGGTGTGCGGATCGGCGAGCACCAGCCGGGCCAGCGCGATCTGCTGCGCCTGCGCCGGGGTCAGCGCCAGACCGCCCGAGCCGACCTCGGTGTCGAGACCCTCCTCCAGCGCCCTCGCCCAGCCGTCCGCGTCGACCGCGCCGAGCGCCGCCCACAACTCGGTGTCCCGCGCGCCGGTACGCGCGAGCAGCAGATTGTCCCGGAGGGATCCCACGAAGACATGGTGCTCCTGGTTGACCAGCGCCACGTGCTCCCGCACCCGTTCGGCCGGCATGCGCGCCAACTCCGCCCCGCCGAGCGTCACTTCACCGGCACGCGCCGCGTAGATCCCGGCCAGCAGACGGCCCAGCGTGGACTTGCCCGCGCCGGACGGCCCGACCAGCGCCAGCCGCGTGCCGGGCCGGACGTCGAGGGAGACCCCGTGGAGCACGTCGGTGTCCGCGCGGTAGCCGAACCGCACGCCGTCCGCCCGCACATGCCGCCCCTCGGGCGCCAGACGGCCGTCGGCGTCCCGGCCCTCGACCTCCCGGACCCCCACGAGCCGGGCGATCGACACCTGCGCGATCTGCAACTCGTCGTACCAGCGCAGGATCATCCCGACCGGCTCGACCAGCATCTGCGCCAGCAGTGCCCCGGTGGTGAGCTGACCGACCGTCATCCAGCCCTGGAGGACGAACGAACCGCCGATCATCAGCACGGAGCCCAGGATCAGCACGTAGAAGACGTTGACCACCGGGAACAGGACGGAGCGGAGCCACAGGGTGTAGCGCTCCCATGCCGTCCACTCCCGGATCCGCCGCTCCGACAGGGCGACGCGGCGCCGTCCGAGGCGGTGGGCCTCGATGGTGCGCCCGGCGTCCACGGTCTCGGTGAGCGCCGCAGCCACCGCCGCGTATCCGGCGGCCTCCGAGCGGTACCCGCTCGGGGCGCGGCGGAAGTACCAGCGGCAGCCGACCAGCAGGACGGGCAGCGCGACCACCAGTGCCAGCGCGAGCGGCGGCGCGGTGACCCCGAGCGCGCCGATCAGCAGCCCGGCCCACACCACGCCGATGGCGAGCTGCGGCACGGCCTCGCGCATCGCGTTCGCCAGCCGGTCGATGTCGGTGGTGATGCGGGACAGCAGATCGCCGGTCCCGGCACGCTCCAGCACACCCGGCGGCAGCCCCACGGACCGTACGAGGAAGTCCTCGCGCAGATCCGCGAGCATCTCCTCGCCGAGCATCGCTCCGCGCAGCCGCACCAGCCGTACGAACACGGTCTGGACGGCCAGAGCCACCGCGAACAGCCCTACGGTCCACTCCAGTTGGAGGTCGCGGGCACCGTCCGCCACCTTCTCGACGAGTCCGCCGAGGAGGTACGGGCCGACCATGGACGCGATCACGGCGATGGCGTTCACGGCCACCAGCAGGGTGAACGCGCGCCGGTGACGCCGCAGCAGTTCCCCGACGTAGCGGCGCACGGTGGTGGGGGAGCCGACGGGCAGGGTGGCCGCCGTCTCCGCCGAGCCCGGGTCGTAGGCCGGTGGGGCCACGCCGATCATGCCGACTCCTCCATTCCTGTTCTGTCGCCGACGGCCGCCGACGGGGCGGGCACGGCCCGGCCGGACTCGCGTTCACGCTGTTCCCGGTCGGTCTCGCGGGTGACGACGGACCGGTATCCGGCGTCGCGCGCCAGCAGTTCGCGGTGCAGGCCGACCGCCGCGACCTCGCCGCCGGGGACGAACGCCACCCGGTCGGCCCGGTCGAGCAGCAGCGGGCTGGAGGCGAAGACCACGGTCGTCCGGCCCGCGCGGAGGCCCCGGAGCCCGTCCGCGATCCGAGCCTCGGTGTGCGAGTCGACGGCGCTCGTCGGCTCGTCCAGTACCAGCACCTCGGGGTCGGCGACCAAGGACCGCGCCAGCGCCAGCCGCTGGCGCTGGCCGCCGGAGAGCGACCGCCCGCGTTCGGTGATGTGCGCGTCCAGCGGGTCACCGCTGCCCGCGTTCAGCGCATCGCCGCCCGCCGTCCCGCCCGCCGACGCGGTCGCCGACGCGGGGGAGGACTGGGCCAGCGCCTCGAGGACGTCCGCGCACTGGGCCGCCTCCAGGGCGGCCTCGTACGTCACCGCGCCGGAGGAAGGGACGTCGAACAACTCGGCCAGCGTCCCCGAGAGCAGCACCGGGTCCTTGTCCTGGACCAGCACCGCCGCCCTGGCCGCGTCCAGCGGCACAGCGTCGAGCGCCGCGCCGCCCAGCAGGGCCGAGGGCACGGTCTCGTCGTCCGGCTCCAGCGGCGCGTGCCCGCCGAGCCGGTCGGCCAGCCGGCCCGCCGCGTCCGGGTCGCCGCACACGACGACCGTCAGCAGGCCGGCGGGGGCCAGCAGGCCGCTGCGCGGGTCGTAGAGATCGCCGGTGAGCGGTTCCTGGGCGCCGCGCTCCTCCGCTGCCCCTTCGCCCCGGTCAGCCGCTGCAACCCGTACGTCCGTATCCGGAGTCGCCGTGCGCCGGAGGCTCAGGACGCGAGCCGCCCGCTTCGCCGAGGGGCGCGAGAACGAGTACGCCATCGCGATCTCCTCGAAGTGGCGCATCGGGAACAGCAGGAAGGTGACCGCGCCGTACACGGTGACCAGTTCGCCCACGGTGATCCGTCCGTCCAGCGCCAGACGGGCGCCGTACCAGACCACCGCGATCAGCAGGAGCCCCGGCATCACCACCTGGACGGCCGAGATCAGCGACCACATCCGGGCGCTGCGCACCGCCGCCGTCCGCACCTCCTGCGAGGCCCGGCGGTAGCGGGTCAGGAACAGCTCCTCGCCGCCGATGCCGCGCAGCACCCGCAGCCCGGCGACCGTGTCCGAGGCGAGTTCGGTCGCCCGGCCCGCCTTCTCCCGCTGCTCGTCGGCCCGCCGGGTGGCGCGCGGCAGGAGCGGCATCACGGCCAGCGCGAGGACCGGTACGCCGACGGCGACGACACCGCCGAGCGCCGGTTCGTACAGCACCAGGGCCACGCAGACGGCGACCGAGGTCAGGGCCGCCGCGGCGAAGCGCGACAGGGCCTCGACGAACCAGCCGATCTTCTCCACGTCGCCCGTCGACACCGCGGTGATCTCGCCCGCCGCCACACGCCGGGTCAGCGTCGCCCCCATCTCCGCCGTCTTGCGGGCGAGAAGCTGCTGGACGCGGGCGGCCGCGGTGATCCAGTTGGTGACGGCGGCGCGGTGCAGCATGGTGTCGCCGAGGGCGATGAGCGCTCCCAGGGCGAGGATCAGCCCGCCGGACAGCGCCAGCCGGGAGCCCGAGCCGTCCACGACAGCCTGTACGGCGAGACCCACCACGACGGGCAGCAGGGCGACCCCGGCCATGTGGAGGGTGCCCCACAGCAGCGCCTTGAGCTGGCCACGCCACTGGCTCCGCCCGAGCCACACCAGGAAACGCGGACCGGACCGGGCGTCGGGGACGCCCGGATCGGGATACGGAAGATCGCGGATCTGCATGACGTCCCAGGGACCGTTCTCGTCGTTCGTGCATCGCGGGAGGTGAGCCGTGCAAGGTTCGCCCCGGCGGAGGGCCCGGATCAACCGAATTTCCTCGCTCACCGTCACCGTGTGCGGCGCCCGGCGTAACGGAGTGGGACCATGGGGCCCATGCGCATATCGGGGACTTTGCGGGCATGGGCCACCGCCATGGCGGGAATCGCGCTCCTGGCGGGCTGTACCGGCACGGACGGCGGACGCGGCGGCGGACGGCACGACAGCGGCGGACACCGGGCCGGTGCCGCGCAGCCCGCATCGAACCTGGGGCGCATCCCGGGCCTGGGGGAGCGGCTGCGGTCCCGCATCCCCGCCGAGGCGGGCCAGGTCGTCGCCGTCTACGGCAAGGGCGAGGACTCGGCCGACGCCACGGTCGTGCTGTGGACGAAGAACGGCGGCACCTGGGACCGTACGCGCAGTTGGGACGGGCACAACGGCAAGCGCGGCTGGACCACCGACCACCGTGAGAACGACAAGCGCAGCCCCGTCGGCGTGTTCTCCCTCACCGACGCGGGCGGAGTCCTTCCGGACCCCGGTCCCGGCAAGGGGCTGCCGTACAGCCGGTCTGCGGCGTTCGCGGCGCCGCGCTCCTGGGCCGAGTCCCACTGGCACGACTTCGACTACGTCATCGCCATCGACTACAACCGCGTCAAGGGCACCGCCCCCAACGACCCCAACCGCCCCGAGGGCCAGGCCAAGGGCGGCAGCATCTGGCTCCACATGGACCACGGCAGCGGCACATCGGGATGCGTGAGCCTGTCCAAGTCCGGGATGGAGTACCTGCTGCGCACCCTCGACCCGGCCCGGCACCCCGTCGTCGTCATGGGCGACAAGGCGCACCTGAAGGGCTGAGGACCACCCGCGCACGCGCCGGGCGCCGACTTCCGGGCGGGGGCGGGGAGTTGAGGCGTCCGCGTACTACGCCCCGGGCTTCTCCGAGTCCACCCCCGGCCGTGCCGCCTTCCACAGGCCGCGGGTGAAGTCCGGGATCTGCTGCGGTGCTCCCTTGGCCTTGATCGAGGCATGGCTGAGCGGTACCGGCGCGGTCCAGGTGGCCCCGTCGTACACGTCGAAGTCGGGGACCAGACCGAGCCGCATGGTCTGCATCAGCCGGAAGACCATGATGTAGTCCATCCCGCCGTGGCCCCCGGGCGGATCGGCGTGCTCCTTCCACAACCAGTGGTCCCACTCGGCGTACTTCGAGAAGTCGCCCCACGTGTCGTCGGACATCTCCGGCTCGAGATAGATGCGTTCCGGGTAGTCCTCGAAGACGCCCTTGGTGCCACCGAGGATGTTCAGCCTGCTGTACGGGTGCGGGTTGGACACCGCGTGCTCCAGCCGGATGACCCGACCCTTCGCCGTCTGCACCAGGCTGATCGACATGTCGCTCTCGACGTACGACTCCTTCCAGCTCGGGTCGCCCGGGGGCATGTGCTGCTCGCGGTAGGCGGCGAGGCCGAGGGAGGGGGAGCCGAACGTGGTGATACGGACCGCACGGTCACCGCGGTTGACGTCCATGTAGTTGGCGACCGGGCCGAAACCGTGGTTCGGGTACAGGTCCCCGCGCAGACGGGTGTGCCACAACCGTCGCCACGGGCCCTCGTAGTACGCCGGGTCGAACATCAGCCCACGCAGATCGTGGATGTACGCCCCGGCGCCGTGCAGCAGATCGCCGAAGAGACCGGCGTGCGCCATGCGCAGGACGCGCATCTCGTTCTTGCCGTAACAGCAGTTCTCGAGCTGCATGCAGTGGCGGCGGGTGTGCTCGGAGAGATCGACCAGCTCCCACAGCTGCCGCATCTCCAGCGCGAGGGGACACTCCACACCGACGTGCTTGCCGCCTCTCAGCGCGGACTTGGCCATGTCGAAGTGCCACTCCCAGGGTGTGGCCACATAGACGAAGTCGAGGTCGCCGCGCTCGCACAGCTTCTCGTAGTCGTGGTCGCCCTTGGTGTAGAGGGCGGGGGCGGGCTGACCGGCGGCGGTCACCTTGGCGGCGGCCTTCTCCGCCTTCTCCCTGACCGGGTCGCACAGCGCCACCACACGTACGCCGGGGACCGCCAGGAAGAGGTCGATCATGCTGCCGCCGCGGTTGCCGAGCCCCACGATGGCGATCCGCACGGTGCTGCGCCGCTCGAACGGTACGCCGATCATGGTCTCGCCCTGGCGCGCGGGCCACGGCTCGTCCGCCGCCCCCGCGGCGTCCGCCTCCACGGGCGCGGCAGCGGCGGCCGGAGTCGCGCCGAGACCCGTGATCCCCATGCCGAGACCGGCACTTGCGGCCCCCGCGCCCCACAGGACGGAGCGTCGGCTGACCGAGTACGGCGGGGTGGCGGCTTCATCGGCGTGATGGCTGCCGTCGGCTCGGTGGTCGTCGGCGGCGGGACCGGCGGCGGGTTCGTCGGGCGGTGCTGAGTCGTTCATCGGACCTCCAGGCAGGCGGATGGACGCGCTGGTGCACGGCGGATGGACGCGCTGGTGCACGGGAACTTCCGGACTTCCGACTGGACCCTGGCGGTTGCCGACGAGGCCGCGCAAGGGGACCGATCGGACACCGATTGGACTCTTCGCGCGGGTAGTTGGACTCGTCAGTCGTCGATCACCGAGGACACGAGCGCCTGGAGTTGCTCGGCGGTGCGGTCGAGCGGTTCGATGCTGCGCTTGGCCCGGCACATGGCGACCGTGCCCTCGACCGCGGCGACGACGAGCGTGGCGATCTGCTCGGCCTGGTGCGCGTCGGCCCCGTGCTCGCGCAGGGAGTCCGCGAGCAGGGCCTCCCAGGCGCTGAAGACCTCGGCCGCGGCGGTGAGCACGGCGGGGGTCTCGCCCTCGGGCGGCTCCTCGATCGCGACGGCGAGGACGGGACAGCCGGCCCGGAAGTCCGTGTCGAGGACGGTCTCGCGCCAGAGCGCGAAGAAGGCGCGCAGCCCGGCAGCGGGTCCCGCCGCCAGCTCGCGCCGCAGCGTACGGCTCAGCAGGTCGCCCGCGAACCGTACGGCCTCCGTGGCCAGTTGCTGCTTGCCCTCGGGGAAGTAGTGGTACGTGGAGCCGAGCGGCGCGTCGGCGTGCTTGGCCAGCGTGCGGACGGAGGTGGCGTTCAGTCCGCGGCGGCGGATCATGTCGGCCGCACCGGCGACGATGCGCCCGCGGACGTCCTGGCTGGGCTGGACCATCTGCGCGTTCTCTCCGATCACCGAGGGCTGGCTATGACGGCCGTCATAGCCTAGCGTGGTGCCGCTGCTATAACAGTCGTCATAGCGCTGGAGTCCTTCCGTCCGTACCCGAGGAGTGCCGCATGCCGTTCGTCCAGCTCACCGCCCCCGAGGGCGCTCTGACCGCCGAGGGGCGCGAGACCATCCGCACCACGCTCGCCCGGACGCTGCTGCGCTGGGAGGGTGCGCCGGACACCGCCCTCTTCCGCTCCGTGACCTGGACGCAGCTGAACGAGCTTCCGCCCGGCGCCCTGACGACCCTGGAGGACGACGAGCCGCGGTTCCGCGTCGATGTCCGCGTCCCTGAGGGAGCTTTGTCCGAACGCCGCAAGGCCGGACTGATCGGTGAGGTGACCGCCGCCGTGCTCGCCGCGGCCGGGCTGGCCGAGGCCGACGCGCTGCGGGTCTGGGTGTTCGTCCACGAGCAGCCGGACGGCACCTGGGGCGCGGGCGGATCCGTGGTGCGCTACGCCGACCTCGTCGCCCTGGCGGCTGACGGGCAGGGTGCGGGTGACGGGCGGGGTGCGGCGAGCGGACAGGGTGCCGGTGCCGCGCACTGACGACGCGACGTAGCCTCGCGTGCGGCCCGGCGTTGCGATCCGGGCCGTGTTCGTGACGGCGCAGAGGTGAACGCGAGGAGCATTCCCATGGCCGAAGTCCTGGAGCCGGGCGAGGAGTTCGGCGGACCCGGTGCACGCGACCGGGCCTGTTCGTGCGGCGGGTCCGCCCCGCGCGGCGAGGGCCTGTCGCCCGGCGGCGTGCGTACGTCCCGCGGTGTGCGCACGTCTGATGGCGACCTGCGTACCTCCGGCGACATGCCTGCGGGCGGCGCGCGGTCGCGGACGTACGCGTGGGACGACCCCACGGTGATCGCGGACGCGGCGGGGCGGTTGAGCGGCCTGGAGATCGTGCGGGCGCTGCTCTCCGGCGACCTGCCGGCACCGCCCATCACGCACACGCTCGGTTTCCGGATCGCCGAGGCCGAACCCGGTCACGTCGTCTTCAGTGCCGAGGCGGCCGAGTACATGTACAACCCGATCGGGTCCGTCCACGGCGGCGTCTACGCGACGCTGCTGGACTCGGCCGCGGGATGTGCGGTGCACACCCTGCTGCCCGTCGGCGCCCGCTACACCTCGCTCGACCTGTCGGTGAAGTTCCTCCGGGCCATGACCACGGAGACCGGCGTCGTGCGGTGCGCCGGGACCGTCACGCATCTCGGGCGGCGCACCGCGCTCGCCGAGGCACGGATGACGGACGGCAGGGACCGGCTGCTGGCCACGGCCACCAGCAGCTGTCTGATCGTCCCCGCTCCGGAGTGAGTCCCGCGGCCCGCGCCTGACGGCGGGGATCCGCCGAATCGTCGGGGCCGCTCAGCAGCGGCGGTCGGGTGCGCCCGTCAGGTCCGCCAGCAACTCCCCGAGCACCGCCCGCTGTTCGGTGCTGAGCGGGGCCAGGACGTCCTCCGCGGCAGCCCGGCGCGCGGTGCGCAGGGCCTTGAGCGTCGCGCGTCCCCCCTCGGTCAGCTCGATGCGCACCACGCGCCGGTTGGCGGGGTCGGGTACGCGGCGCACCGAACCGTTCGCCTCCAGCGCGTCGACGAGGGTCGTGACCGCCCGGGGGACGACCTCCAGTCGCTGGGCGAGGTCCGCCATCCGCGGGGGCTCCGGGAAGTGGGTGACCGTCCGCAGCAGGCGGGACTGTGCGGGGGTGATCCCCAGTGGCTCCAGATGCCGCTTCTGGGCGCGGTGCATCCGTCGCGTCAGCCGCAGCAGTTGCTCGGCGAGCGGGCCGTCGGTGTCGGGCCCGGATCCGGGGCCGTCCTGGGGGGAGCGCATGGGCGTGAGCGTATCAGGACCATGTTCATTGTGAGTATAGGTAACAATGAGCTAAGCTCTCCATCGCACGCCACTGCCGGACGACGTCACCGAAGGAGCCCATGAAGCACGGCGTACCCGACTGGACCCCGCCTCCCCCCGATCCGGAGCAGCCCGCACAGGTGCGGCGCATCCTCCGGCTCTTCCGTCCCTACCGCGGACGCCTCGCCCTCGTCGGGCTGCTGGTCGCCGCATCGTCACTGGTGACCGTGGCCTCGCCGTTCATGCTGCGCGAGGTGCTCGACACCGCCATCCCCCAGGGGCGCACGGGCCTGCTGAGTCTTCTCGCGCTCGGCATGATCGCCGCCGCCGTGGTGAGCAGCATCTTCGGCGTGCTGCAGACCCTGATCTCGACGACCGTGGGCCAGCGCGTGATGCACGATCTGCGGACCGCCGTCTACGCCCGCCTGCAGCGCATGCCGCTGGCCTTCTTCACCCGCACCCGTACCGGCGAGGTGCAGTCGCGCATCGCCAACGACATCGGCTCCATGCAGGCGACCGTGACCTCCACCGCCACCTCGCTGGTCTCCAACCTCACCAGCGTCGTCGCCACGATCGTCGCGATGATCGCGCTGGACTGGCGGCTGACCGTGGTCTCCCTGGTCCTGCTGCCGGTGTTCGTGTGGATCAGCCGCCGGGTCGGCGACGAGCGCAAGAAGATCACCTCCCAGCGGCAGAAGCAGATGGCCTCGATGGCCGCCGTCGTCACCGAGTCGCTGTCCGTCAGCGGCATCCTGCTGGGGCGGACCATGGGCCGGGCCGACTCGCTGACGTCGGCGTTCCGGGAGGAGTCGGAGCGTCTGGTCGACCTCGAGGTGCGGTCCAGCATGGCGGGGCGCTGGCGGATGTCGGTCATCGGCATCGTCATGGCCGCCATGCCGGCGGTCATCTACTGGGCCGCGGGCACGGCGCTCCAACTGGGCGGCCCCGTCGTGTCGCTGGGCACACTGGTGGCCTTCGTCTCGCTCCAGCAGGGGCTGTTCCGGCCGGCCGTGAGCCTGTTGTCCACGGGCGTCCAGGTGCAGGCATCGCTCGCGCTGTTCCAGCGCATCTTCGAGTACCTCGACCTGCGTGTGGACATCACCGAACCCGCCGAGCCCGTACGCCTGGAGAGGGTGCGCGGCGACGTCACCTTCCAGGACGTCCACTTCGCCTACGACCCCGACGCGAGCGGCACCGCATCGGCCAACCTGAGCGGGATCGACCTCGCCGTCCCCGCGGGCAGCAGCCTCGCCGTCGTCGGCTCCACCGGTTCGGGCAAGACCACCCTCAGCTATCTGGTGCCCCGGCTCTACGACGTGACGGGCGGTCATGTGCGGCTCGACGGTGTCGACGTCCGCGACCTCGACTTCGACACGATCGCGCGCGGCGTGGGCGTCGTCTCCCAGGAGACCTACCTCTTCCACGCCTCCATCGCGGACAACCTCCGCTTCGCCAAGCCCGACGCGACCGACGCGGAGATCGAGGCCGCGGCGCGGGCCGCGCAGATCCACGACCACATCGCGGGCCTGCCCGAGGGGTACGGCACCCTGGTCGGGGAGCGGGGCTACCGCTTCTCCGGCGGCGAGAAGCAGCGGCTGGCCATCGCCCGGACGATCCTGCGCGACCCGCCCGTCCTCATCCTCGACGAGGCCACCAGTGCCCTGGACACCCGTACCGAACAGGCCGTGCAGCAGGCCATCGACGCGCTCTCGCGGGGGCGCACCACCCTCACCATCGCCCACCGGATGTCCACGATCCGGGAGGCGGACCAGATCGTGGTGCTGGACGGCGGGCGCATCGCGGAGCGCGGGACGCACGACGAACTGCTCGCCCTGGACGGGCAGTACGCGGCGCTGGTGCGGAGCGACGCCGAACGCGCCCCGGCCGCACCGCTCGGAAGCTGACGCCTGGGGAGCTGACAGCGCGAGGCTCGCGTGGGCACCCGAGGTCCGCGTACGCACCCGAGGTCCGCGTACGCACCCGAGGTCCGCGTACGCACCCGAGGTCCGCGTACGCATCCGAGGCTCGTACGCACCCCGAGTCCCGGCGGACGTCTCCGACGCGCGTATGCCCCCCGGTGGCCCCGTGTCCCGGCCTCAGGCGGCGGTTACCGCCTCCGGACGCTCGTCGCGTTCCAGCAGCTCCCGGATCTCGCGCACCGCGGACCGGCCGAAGCGGTTGGCGCCGATCGTGCTCGCCGACGGCCCGTACCCGACCAGGTGCACCCGCGGATCCCGTACCGCGCGCGTGCCCTCGACGCGGATGCCGCCGCCCGGCTCGCGCAGCCCCAGCGGCGCCAGATGGCCGATCGACGCGCGGAATCCGGTGGCCCACAGGATCGAGTCCGCCGCCACCGATGTGCCGTCCGCCCACACGGCGCCGTCCGGAGTGATGCGCTCGAACATCGGCCGCCGCACCAGCACACCCCGTTCCCGCGCCTCCCGCATCGCGTCCGTGAGCGGAAGGCCCGTCACCGACACGACGCTCTGCGGAGGAAGGCCCTCCCGCACCCGCTCGTCGACGAGCGCCACCGCCTCGCGGCCCTGGTCCTCGCCGAACGGGCCGTCGCGGAAGACGGGCGGCCGCCGCGTCACCCACGTCGTCCCCGCCGCCACATCCGCGACCTCCAGCAGATGCTGGACCGCCGATGTGCCGCCGCCGACGACGATGACGCGCTCGCCCGCGAAGTCCTGCGGACCGCGGTACCGGGCCGTGTGCACCTGCCGCCCCCGGAACGTCTCCTGCCCTGGACAGCGGGGCCAGAACGGACGGTCCCAGGTACCCGTGGCATTGATCAGCGCACGGGTGCTCCACACCCCGGCAGAGGTCTCGACGCGCAGCCGCCCGCCCTCGCCCTCCCGTACGGCAGTGACGTCCACGGGCCGGTGCACCCGCAGGCCGAACTCGGTCTCGTAGCGTGCGAAGTAGCCGCCGATGACCTCCGAGGAGGGCAGGGACGCGTCCGCTCCCGTCAGCTCCATGCCGGGCAGCGCGTGCATCCCGTGCACCTTGCCGTATGTGAGCGTGGGCCAGCGGAACTGCCAGGCACCGCCCGGGCGCGGAGCGTGGTCGAGGACGACGACGTCCCGGTCGGGCTCGTATCCGGCCCGGCGCAGGTGGTAGGCGCTGGACAGCCCCGCCTGCCCGGCGCCGACCACCACGACCTCGACCTCGGTTTCTCGTCCGTCCGGCACCCCAGAGTTGTTCACGCTTCTACCAACTCGTCCGGGGTCCCGGATCTTCCCGCCCAGGGGCCCCGGACGCCGGCGGCTCAGCGGCCCCCGGCCATCAGCAGGGGCGCGCCGCCCGGCGCTGAGGCCGGACGCCCGTTGGCAGCGGGCACCCCGAGCAGCGGCGAGGCGGGGACCTGCGGCAGCAGCCCGCGCTCGGCCAGCAGCGGCGTCACGCCCTCCCCGAACCAGTACGCCTCCTCCAGATGCGGATAGCCGGAGAACACGAAGTGCTCGATCCCGAGCGCGTGGTACTCCTCGATGCGGTCCGCCACATCGGCGTGGCTGCCGACGAGTGCCGTACCGGCGCCGCCGCGGACGAGTCCCACGCCCGCCCACAGGTTCGGCGATATCTCCAGCTGGTCCCGAGAACCCCCGTGCAAGGCACGCATCCGCTGCTGACCGACCGACTCGCTGCGGCCCAGCGCCTCCTGGGCCGCGGCGATGGTATCCGCGTCGAGGTCGTCCAGCAGACGGTCGGCGGTGGCCCACGCCTCACGCGCCGAGTCGCGCGAGATGGTGTGCAGCCGGATGCCGAAGCGGACCGTCCGCCCGCGCTCCTCGGCCGACCCGCGGATCCAGGCGATCTTCTCCTTGACCTGCTCGGGCGGCTCGCCCCAGGTGAGGTACACGTCGGCGTGCTCCGCCGCGACGGGTCCCGCCGCGGCCGACGAGCCGCCGAAGAAGATCTCGGGGTGCGGATCCGGGGGCAGCGCGGTCAGACCGCCGTCGACGGAGTAGTGCTCGCCGTCGAAGTCGTAGGGGCGGCCGCCCCACACGCCCCGTACGACCTCCAGGAACTCGGCCGTGCGCGCGTAGCGCCGGTCGTGGTCCAGATGGTCGCCGAAGCGGCGCTGCTCCGTCGAGTCCCCGCCGGTCACCACGTTCAGCAGCAGCCGGCCCCGCGTGATGCGCTGGTACGTGGACGCCATCTGCGCCGCGAGAACCGGCGAGATCACACCCGGCCGGAACGCGACCAGGAACTTCAGCCGCTCGGTGTGCTGCGCCAGGGCGGCCGTGGTCAGCCAGGCGTCCTCGCACCACGTCCCCGTCGGCGTCAACACGGCCTCGAACCCGAGCTGTTCGGCCGCCTTGGCGATCTGCGTCAGATAGTCGATGTCGGGTGCGCGGACCCCGCTGACGGGGGTGATGCGCGAGCGGCGGACGCCGCCGTCGGTGTAGGCGTGACGGTCGACGAGCGTGCGCCCGTCGCCGCCGGTGGGCAGGAACCAGTGCAGACGGACGGTCATCAGGAGCCCTCCTCGAAGGTGCGCGCGGGGGTCGTGGACGGCGGAAGGTCGCCGTTGAAGCGGGTGTCGACGAAGTCGCCGAAGTCGAACCGGCGCGGGATGAGCTTCAGTTGGGCGAAGGTGTCGGCGATCTCCTGTTCGGAGGCGATCGCCTCCTGGTCGACGGCGACCGGCACGCGGGTGCCGTTGCTCCGCCTCACCGCGTCCAGTGCCACCTCGTAGGGCAGCTTGGTGTCCTTCGCCCAGACCTTCGCCCACTCCTCGGGGTGCTCGTGGGCCCAGTCCTGGGCCCGGCGCAGCCGCTCGATCAGGTCGCCGATGGCGGCGGCCTTCTTCTCGTCCTCGAGGGCACCTGGCGCCGCGACCTGGAAGCCGAGACCGTTGACGACGCCCTGCCCGTCGGTGAGCACCCTGCCCTGCTTGCTGCGCAGCACCTGGGAGGTGTACGGGTCCCAGACGGCCCATGCGTCGACCTTGCCGCCGTTGAACGCGGCCAGGGCGTCGGCCGGTTGGAGATGGCTGACGCGTACGTCCTCGAGCGTCAGTCCGGCCTTCTTCAGGGAGGCGACCAGCTGGTAGTGGGCCGAACTGCCCTGTGCGACGGCCACCGACTTGCCCTTCAGGTCCGCAGGCTTCTTCGCCGGCGAGCCCTTGGGCACCAGGATGGTGTCGCCTCGGGCGTGTCCGTGGGTCGCGGCGACGACCGAGATCTTCGACCCGGCGCCGGCGGCGAAGACCGGAGGGGTGTTGCCGACGGTCCCGGTGTCGACCGCGCCGGCGTTGATCGCCTCCAGCAGGGGCGGTCCTGAGGTGAACGTCGACCACTTGATCCGGTAGTCGAGGTCGTCGAGTTCACCGGCGGCGCGGAGGATGGCCTCCGAACCGCCCTTCTGGTCACCGACATCGAGGGTGAGCGACCCTTTGCCGTCGACGCCGCCGCTCGTGCCTCCCGAGGAGCTGTCGGCGGAGGAGGCGTCGGAGCACGCGGCGAGCAGAAGGGCGAGAGGGAGGAGGGCGAGAGGGGCGGTACGTCGTCGCATGGGATGTCCGTTCGTGCGGGGTCGAGGAGTCGAGGACGCGAGGGGCCGAGGACGCGAGGGGTCGAGGACGCGCGAGTCGTCGGGTTGCAGGGATGGGGTAGGAGACGGGCGGTCAGGCGGCCCTGTCCGCCGGCGCGGGCGACTCCACGCCCAGCCGGTCCAGCAGCCGGGCGCGCAGTCGGGCGAACCGCGGGTCCGCGATGTCACGGGGCCGCGGCAGGTCCACGGGCGTCTCGTACGCGATCCGGCCCTCGTCCATGACCAGGGCGCGGTCGGCGAGCAGCAGGGCCTCGTCGACGTCGTGCGTGACCAGCAGGACGGCGCAGCCGCGGCGCTGCCACAACTCCGCCACGAGCTGCTGCGCCTTGATGCGGGTCAGTGCGTCGAGCGCCCCGAACGGCTCGTCGAGCAGCAGTAGATCGGGCTCGCGGACGAGGGCGCGGGCCAGGGAGGCGCGCTGGGCCTCGCCGCCGGAGAGCGTCCTGGGCCACGCGTCGGAGCGCTGGTCGAGGCCGACCTCCTCCAACGCCCGTTCGGCCACGGCGCGTTCGGGCCGTCCGGGCAGTCCGAGCAGGACGTTGCGCCACACCCGCTTCCATGGCATGAGCCGCGGCGCCTGGAAGGCGACGGCCCTGCGCAGGGGGACGAGGACGGTCCCGTCGATCTCCCGGTCGAGCCCGGCGAGCACCCGCAGCAGGGTGCTCTTGCCGCATCCGCTGCGCCCCAGCAGGGCGACGAACTCGCCCGGCCGTACGTCGAGTTCGAGCCCGTCGATCACCGGCCGCCCGTCGAAGTCACGGGTCAGGCCCGAGACCCGTACGGCCGGTTCGCCGGCGGAGGAGGTGCGCGGCTCGGGGGTGTCGGTCACCGGCCGGTGAACGTCGGTCGCCATTGCAGCAGCAGCCTTTCGAGAGTACGGACGACGAAGTCGGCGAGCAGGCCGAGGAAGGCGTAGACGATCAGGCAGACGACGATCACGTCCGTGCGCAGGAAGTCGCGCGCCTGGACCATCAGGAAGCCGATTCCGGCATCGGCGTTGACCTGTTCGGCGAAGACCAGCGCCAGCCAGGCGATGCCCAGCGAGTAGCGCAGCCCGGTCATCGCGCTGGGCAGCGCACCCGGCAGGACGACATGCCGGACGAGGCCCCAGCGGGACAGCCCCAGGGACTCGCCCGCCTCGATGAGCTGGGCGTCGACGCCGCGGATCCCCGCGTAGACGTTGAGGTAGAGCGGGAAGGAGACGCCCATCGTGATGATGGCGACCTTCGGGGCCTCTCCGATGCCGAACCAGATGATGAAGAGCGGGATCAGCCCGACGAACGGCACCGTGCGCAGCATCTGCACGCTCGCGTCCACCAGGTCCTCGCCGACCCGGAACAGACCCGCGAGCAGCGCGAGCGAGGTCCCGACGAACGTCCCGATGAGCAGTCCCAGCGCGACGCGTTGCAGCGAGACGCCCATCGCCGAGGTCAGCGAACCGTCGGCGACGAGGTCGCCGGCGACCTGGGCGATCGTGCCGGGGGAGGCCAGCACGTCGGCGCGGAGAACGCCCGCGGCACTGAGCGTCTGCCAGAGGGCGAGCAGGAGCAGCGGGCCGGAGGTGCGGCGCAGCCACCGGGGGACACGGACCCGGCGCGCCGTGGTGGAGGTGATGGGCTGCAGCTCGGCGGACGCTTTCACGGGTTGTGCTGAAATGTCGGGCCGCGAGAGGCGCGGCGGGGCATGACTGACGGTCATGAGGACTCCAGGGAGGACGGAGAGGGTCGGGTTACGGGCAGCCGGACACACGTCGGCACCGGGGCCGGGGAACGGCGCGGCGCGCGGTCAGCGCAGCGCGGTGCCCGTGCCGTACGGCATCGGTGCGGCCGGGGTCAGCGGTGCGCGGGGCCGGACCGGCCGCGGACGTACGGACGGGGCAACGCGAGGGAATGCCGGGGAAGATGACGACCGGACGACGGCCGCAGTGGAATGACGGAGCGTCAGCGGCCGCGGTGACAAGCGGCGGAGGCCACCCGCAGCAGGTCGATGTGACCGCGCGTGGTGAGCAGGGCTGAACGCGACATGCGCGGGAACGTAGCGAGAGCGAACGGGCCGGGTCAATGCCGTCTCGCCAAGCGGACGGGACGCGTCCGCCACATCGGCGTCATGCGGACCCGTCATGCGGACCCGACACGCGTGCGGGCCACGCGTGCGGGCGACGTACACGGAGTCGGCGCCACGCGGTTCGGGCGCGTGTACGCCGCGTCGGCTCCGAGCGGACGCGCGATGCCGACGCGGCGGCGAGGATGGAGGATGGGGGTATGTCCGATGCCTTCACCACCCGCATGATCGACGTCGCCACCGGCTCATCCGAGACGGTGCACGACCTGACCTCCGCCTGCGAGAGCTTCCTGCGCGAAGCGGCACAGGACCGCGACGGGCTGCTCCATGTGTTCGTGCCGCACGCGACGGCAGGGGTCGCCCTGATCGAGACCGGCGCCGGCAGCGACGACGACCTGCTGGCCGCGCTGCACGCGCTCCTGCCCGCCGACGACCGGTGGCAGCACCGTCACGGCAGTCCCGGTCACGGCCGGGACCATGTGCTGCCCGCGATCGTGCCGCCATACGCGACGGTGCCGGTCATCGGCGGACGGATGCAGCTCGGCACCTGGCAGTCCGTCTGCCTCGTGGACACCAACCGCGACAATCCGGACCGTCAGGTGCGGCTGTCGTTCCTCGGGTGAGGCGACCGTCGTTTGGGTACCTTCTTGCCTTGGTTCGACAGGAAGAACTCCCCTCCACGTCCCGGCCGTGCGACTTCCGGCGGACGATCGGGACGGCCGTCGAACCTGTGGGGTGGTGCAGGGCGGTGTCCTAGTCTGGAGCACGTAGAGCCGAGGGGACGTGCCGCTGGTGCCACTTGATAGCGGCCTCGAAAATGAGAGAGGTTGCTGGTGGACACCGGTGACACGACAGGTTCCTTACCGGGTGGGCTCATGCCCGCTGCCGTCTCCGGATTACCCGTGTCCCCGGCACCGTCGGGAGCCGCTCGACTGGACGACCAGGTTCCTTTCCTCGCCCGGTTGGAACACCCGGAACGCGTTGTGCTGTTGGAGCTCGGACGCCCCGTGAGCTATGGCCCACGTACAGTCCTGATCCGCCAGGACGATTCGTCCACTCATGTGATTCTCATGCTCGATGGCTGGACCAAGGTCACCCACACTGCAGCGAACGGCTACGAAGCCTTGCTTGCGCTTCGTGGTCCGGGCGACATCGTCGGCGAGGCTTCTGCTGTGAGCGGCCGCCCTCGCTCAGCCACCGTGACGACTCTGGAGGACGTGTCAGCCGTCACGATCGATCGTGACCGCTTCCTGGCCCACCTCGCGGCCCATCCTGCGACCTCGCTCCAGCTTCTCGGTCTTGCTGTGGACCGGACACGAGCAAGTGACCGGCAACGCGTTGAACAGGGAGCGTTGGGGGCACGGGAACGGTTGGCCCTCCTGTTACTGGACTTGGCACGCACGCATGGCGCACAGGTCGCCGAGGGGGTACGGCTGACCAGCGGACTGAGCCAACATGAACTGGCGGGTTCGGTGGGAGCTTCGCGTGAAGCGGTGGCCCGGCTGCTGAGAGAGTTCCGGGAGAGGGGCATCGTACGCACCGGCCGCCGAGGGTTGGTCATCGTCCGTCCGGAACAGTTGCGTCTGATGGGGCGTGGCGGTTAAGGGACAGTGATAGAGGACAACTCCGTGGCGGCGGTCCCCGTACAGCTTGATTTTGCGCAAGGCGCCCGTCTCTCGGGTCTGCAAGGGGGCATTGAGGGCCGAACTGCGAAGGATGGGGGTCCGTTTCATCAACTCTTGTGCGCCATCGGTCACAGAAGTTGTGTGACAACGTTCCTCCTCCACTGTCAGACCGTCACGGGATAGTGCTTCGGATCGAGCCGAGCCGTCCGAGAGGCACTCATGACACTGGCCCTGACAGAACCTGTGAACCGCAGCATCCTGCTGTTGGACATCGAGAACTACAGCCGCCGCGACGACGTGGAGCAGGCGTTCTTACGCCGAAGTCTCCACAGCCTGGTCGAAGACACTCTCGCTTCCGCTGGCGTCGAGCCGAACATGCAGTACCGGGAGGATCGCGGGGACGGACTGATCATCCTGGTCAGCGCAGAGGTCCCGAAGACGGCTCTCCTGCGCTCGCTGTTGGTCACGGCTCCGGACTCGCTGCGGGCCTACAACCGCATGGCGTCCAGCAGTGCGCAGATGAGGCTGCGGATGGTCCTGGCTTCCGGAGAGGTGGCCCTGGACGCTTACCACGGCACCGTCGGCGGGCTCGTCGGACACGACCTGAATCTCTCGTGCCGACTGCTGGATGCCGCAGTCCTGCGCGAAGCGTTGAAGCAGAGTGATCAGGACTGTGTGCTGTGCGTGTCGGCAGCCGTCTATCAAGGCGTGGTGCGCCACGGTCATCGCGGGCTGCGGGTCGAGGACTTCCACCGCGTGGACGTTGCTGTAAAGAACGACCGGCTCGAAGCGTGGTTGCACGGACCGCCCCCGCGAGGCGCGTCCTCCTCCTCTCCGACGTCGGCGCAGGCGCGGGACCGCGCCCAGGACGGGGGCCGGGGCGAGGGCACCTCCGCACCTGGCGGCTCGGACACCGGTGGCATGCGGATCATCACTGTTGACGGCGGCTCCCTCAGCGTCGGTGGCAGCCTGGTCGGTGGCCATCAGACGGGCGTGAGCGGTGGCAGCGTCACCGGCGACGTCGTTCTGGGTAACGTCCGGCGCGAGAGCAACGGTGGACGGGCATGAGCGAGGCGGCCACCGTCCACGAGAAGCCAGACCAGCATGCCGAGGAGCCCGCTGCGGGCAACGACGAGCCAGAACAGCCCAACGAACAGCGGCCTGAGGAGGAGAACGACCGCCCCCAGGACCCGTGGGCCGCCCGGCGTGAGCTCCACCGTCACGCGCCCACCGTCATCGGTGGCAGCCTGGTCGGTGGCCATCAGACGGGCGTGAGCGGTGGCAACGTCACCGGCGACGTCGTTCTGGGGACGAAGGTCGAGCACCACTACCGTTTCGGCGCGGCCACCCACACTTCCGGCAGCATCCCCGCCAACGAACTCCACGAACTGGCAAGCGTGTTCGCGGGATACGAGGAGCTGGTGCACCCGCTCCTCGACAAGCTGCGCGACGAGCGGGTCCTCGTGCTGTCCGGCGCACCCTTCAGTGGCCGGCGCAGCGCTGCCCTGATGCTGCTGCACGCCCTGGATGCTGTACCGATAAGAGCCCTCGACCCGAAGACCAGGCCGACCGCGCTCAACGAGCAAGTGATCGGAGGCACGCACGGTTACCTTGTCACCGACCTGGCGACCGGACATGACGCTCCACTGCGCGACATAGACCTATGGTCCGTGCGGGATGAACTCAAGCGGAACGATGCCTACTTAGTCATCACGGTTGATCTGTTCGCCATCCTGCACGGTGTCGATGTCGTCGAGTGGAAGCCGCCGTCTCCTGAGTCTGTCCTCCGCTCCCACCTGCACACCCTGGTGGACGACCCGCCACGCGAACGCGGTCTGCTCGGTCTGCCACCTGTCCAGGAGTTCCTCGGCCGGACCGACCACCAGTTGCGCGAGGCCGCCGAGTTCGCGAAGGCGCTGTGCAGCCACGCGGAGGGCAAGCTGAGCCTCGATGAACTGGCCTCCTTCGGATCAGCGATGGTTCGGGAACAGGTTCGAGAGTGGTTCGGAGATGACGAGACCTCCTTGAGGGACAAGGCGTTCCTGATTTCTCTCGCGGCGTTCGACGAAGCCGCGTATGCGCTGACCGCCGAGGTTAGCGACGACCTTTACGCACGGTTCCAAGGCACCGAAGACGCCAATCGGAGGCCTCGGGTCGGGGTCTTCGGGACGTCCATCACCAAACGACTGCGGCTTGCACGTGCCACCGAGTACTGGCAGGAAGAGCACACTGAATGGGGCCCGGTCACCCAGCGCATGGCCTGCTTTGAGGAACGCAGGGTTGCCGCCGAGGTGCTCCGAGAGGTCTGGACCGGCCACCCCTCTGCACGGCCAGGCCTGATCCGGTGGCTCGAGCGGCTCGCGGAAGATGGACGACCGCTGGTGCGCACCCGAGCGGCGGTGGCTGCGGCGGTTCTGGCCCAGGCGGATCTGCCGTCCGCAATGGCGTTGCTCATCGAGGGCTGGGCAAAGTCAAAGCGCTACCGCGACAGGCTGGTGGCCGCCAATGCACTCGCGACGGCGCACGCGGTGGGGGCCCCGAACATCCCCGAGATCTTGCGGACCTGGTGCGACGGCGATCCATCCGAGGCAGGCCTGCGCTGGACCGCGATCCGCGGATACGCCCTGGTGGGCGCGATGATGCCTCGCGAGGCGCTCGCGGCCCTGGCCGACGCCGCCCGGACGGGTGAGGACGTGCAGGAGGCCAGGCATGTCGCGGAGTCCGCCGCGCTGCTGCTGACCGACGAGTCCTCCACGGTCCGGGAGCAGGTGCTGCGGCACATGGTCGAACTGCTGCAGGACGAGCCGCCTGTTCGGCGTCTGGCACTGCACGCCTTCGTACTCGCCTGCACGCACACCGACGATCTGCTGATCCTGCAGTGGTACGCGACAGCCGACGAGCGGGGCGGCACCGAGGACGCCCGTCACCTCTGCCAGTTGTGGCGCATGGTCCTGAACGACCTGCGCTACACGGGTGAAGCCTTGCAGGCTCTGGGCGACTGGGTCCGCGAGGCGGACCAAGCCCCGCAGGTCGAGCGCTACCTGGCGGTGCTGTTACCGGCACTCGCTGTCACTGGAGATGACCGGAAGCGCCTCAAACACCTGCTCGCGACGGTGCGCGGCCGACGGGGCGGCGCCCCACCGGCCGTGGCGGGTCGCCTGTCCGCCGCGCTGTAGGTGTGCCGCGGCCTGCCACCGCTCATCCACGACGTACTTGAACGCAGAGCAAGGAGAGAAGAGCCATGACCGACTCCCGCGACTTGGACTGGGACCAGGGAGTGGACCGGCACAGCGTCCTGCCCGACCCGGTGGTCACCGTGCGCACGCTGTCCCGGTTCAATTACCGCAGGAACCATAGTCGGATCGACAACGCCCTGGTGTTCACCACAGTCAAGGGCGGCTTAGAGGCCTGGCTCCCGCCCCGCCGCCCATCCCGCTCGGAATGCGCGGCCAAGCGGTACACCGCCGTCTACGAAGTGGACATGGGCGTCCACCACTGCACCGCCAGCCTGCTGTTGCCGAGCGACAACGACGCCTTCGACTTCACCAGCGCACTGGAGACGACTTGGCAGGTCACCCTGCCGGGTCGGTTCGTTGCTAGCGGCGTGCGGGATGTGCCCGCCCTGCTCACCCGGCGACTGGAGGAGTTGATGCGTCCGGTCAGTCGCGACTTCCCGATAGACCGCAGCGCCGCCGCTGAACGCGCGGTGCGCCAGGTGGTGACGGATGCAGGGTCACTGGCCGACGATGTCGGGCTACGTGTGACGTGGACCATCCGGCTACGACGGGACGACGACGCAATCGACCACCAGCGGGAGTTGCGCCGGATCCGGTACAGCGACGAAGAGTTGGTTGACTCCCACGACTTGGCGATGCGCGAGGACCGCCTCAAGGCAGAGCGTGACAACGCCCGGGCGCGGCAAGGACACGAACTGGCCATGCTCCAGTACCGCCAGGAGGCGGAGTTGCGGAAGCTAGAAGCCGAGAAGATCCGCTACTACCAGTACTACCTCCAGCACGGCGGGGTGGCGACCTGGGCGCTGCACTTGGCGCAGCACCCCGAGGACTCGCGACTGGTGATGGAGAACCTGCGCGCGGATCAACTGGCCCTCATCAAGAGCCAGACCGAGGTCGCATTGGAAGTCCTGAAGGGGGAGGACATGGAGGACTATCAGCGCTCGGGTCTGAACAAGCAGGCCGTGCAGATCATCGAGGAACTCCTCACCCACAACCTGCCGGGTGCTGCCCCGGCGCCGCCCGAGTTGGGCTCGCTGTCCTGGGGTGGGAACGCCGGCCCCGCGGAGCCGTTCCGGGAACCGGCGGGCCATTTCCCCGCCGAGGCCCCGGCGGAGGGGGCGTGAGCGGCACGATGGCGGGCGGGTCTGGTGCCGGGGGCCGTCTGCTCGCCGAAGTGAGAGTGGAGACAGCCCGTGCCGACAGCAAAGCAGCCCTGCTGCTGGGTGCACTCAGCATGGCGGTGGGCCTGTTCGGGGGCATCCTGGCGGCTCGCGGGGAGGTGTTATCCGGGCTCTCTGTCACAGGCACCGCTCTGCTGTGGGCTGGCCTGGCAACTCTGGCCGGATCGTTGGTCTGCCTGCTCTTGGCCGTCCTGCCGCGGTACGGCAGCAGCCGCTGGGCTCCGGGGCGGCCTCTGACCTATTTCGACGACATCCGCCGTGCAGCGGATCATGGCTTGCTGATCGAGGCGCTCGATGCCACCGAGGCGGACCCCAACGCGGGTCTGTTGGAAGCGCTCACCCAGAACAGCAGGATCGTCGGCAGTAAACACCGCTGGATACGCGCAGGCCTGGCCGCTTACTGCACGGGGGTGGTGCTGCTGCCCACCGCGCTGACTATTCGCTGAAGCCGGCGGCCCGCCGCACCATTCGAATACCTCCGCACGCAGGGAAGACTCACCATGGCGACTCCATTCGACCCGACTGGTTCCGATCGCGCTCTTCACTCCGAGCCCCCGCAGTATCCGGCTGCGCCTTCCTCGCCGCCGCCCTACCCGGGCGACGGAGCCTTGCCACCGCCTACCGGTCACGAGATGTTGCGTGACCTCGGCGACCGGTCCGTGGCCCGGCCCAAGGCGGTGGACGAGTCTCCGCCCCTGGCGAAGTATCCCGAGCGCCCCGCCCTGCGACTCCCTGGCGCCCGCCGCCCTACGGACCCGTGCCAGAAGTCCCGCTCCGCAGGACGTCATCCTCAGGAAACGGACTTCGGCCAGCTGGGCCGGGTACATCTTGTCGATCGACACCGGTACACCGACGCCACTGCCATGGGCCGAATAGTGATGTACCTGCCGTGGTTCGCTGCCAGCTTGCTTCTCGTGGCCCTGATCGCCTACGCCTTGCTTCCCACCACGGGCTGGGTCGTTGTCCTGTGCTGGATCGCAACGGGCCTACTGGCCTTCCACCGGCCTACCGAGCGAGTCGTTGCCCGGCACTTGCTCGACTTGCGCTACCCGACTCCGCGGGAACGAGACCGGCTGGAACCGGTCTGGCGGGCGGTCACCGCCAGGGCGGGCGTCGACGGCAGGGCCTACGAGTTGTGGATCCAGGACTGCGACAACATCAACGCCCTGGCCGCGGCGGGGCACATCGTAGGCGTTACCCGATTCTCCCTCGAGCACCTGTCCAGCGACCACCTTGCTGCCGTCCTCGCTCACGAGTTGGGCCACCATGTCGGCGGACACGCTTGGACGTCGCTGCTGGGTGAGTGGTACTCCGCTCCGGGACGGATCGGTTGGGCCGCTCTCAGGTGGCTGGCCCGGCACGGGCCCAGCATCGTCCGGCGGCTCAACAATTGGGTGGCGCTAGTACTCGTTCTGGCCGTGGGCAGTGTTCTGATCGCGCTGGCGTTGTCCTACTGGTTCGTCCTACTGGCGCTGGTGGTGGCGCCGTACCCGATGGCGGCGCTGTCGCGCCAGGCCGAACTACGGGCGGACCGTTATGCGGCGGCACTCGGTTTCGGCCCCATGCTCGCCGAGGTGCTGCACACGATGCAGAGAGGGAATTCGGATGCCCAGCATCGCAGCGTGGCCGCCTCCTCCGGCTGCCACGGCTCGAGAGGCATAATCGGTGCGGCGGGGAACGTTCAAACCGGCCGACTGGTCCTGTTTGACAGGCTCCTGGCTTCACACCCTGACTACCACACACGCCTGCACCATCTGGCCCCCCACCTGGCGGGGTGGCGGTGACGCGCTACCCTTCCGCGTCCCTTCAGCAGGCGAGGTCCCTTAGGGTGATCTCCGCGCTCGCCGGCGACGACGCGTCGGCTACGCCTCTGCTAATACGTCAGTGTGCGGCTACTGGATTGGCCGACGGGGTGGGCATTTCCCAGCGGCGGGCTTGGGACCGTTCGTAGAACGGCACCCTGGTAGCGTGCCGGGGTTTCCTTGCAGGCTTGGGTGGACACCTAACGCGACCATCCGGACCGCTGGGTGCGGCTGTCCTTCCTGAAGTGACGTGAACTGCACCGCTGTCCATGCACGGCGGACCGTAGGGTACCCGCAGCTGAGGCTGAACGGCGAGTGGAGAGCCCGGACGCCGAACGCCCTCCGCCATCTGCCTTGTGCATGCCCCTGGATGGCTCCGTGGACGAGGCCGGGCCCCGCACGGATGCATCCGTGCGGGGCCCGGGTCATCTGTCCATCATGGTCCCCCGTGGACCGACGTGCTCCCCGCGCGTCAGTCGCGCTGCGCGCTCTTGGGGAGCTGACGCAGCTTCATGGTGGTGTGGGTGCCGTACGCCCAGTCCAGCATCTTCTTGGCGTCCGGGTACCGGTTGGCGTCGTTGAGCAGAACGCCTACGACGGTCCGGCCCTCGCGCTTGGCGGCGAACACCAGGCACGCTCCCGCGGCGGTCCCGGTCCCGGTCTTGATGCCGATCGCACCGTTGTAGGAGCCGAGAAGCTGGTTCGTGTTGTACCAGGTGTACGTGCGGCCGTTGGTCGCCTTCTGCTTGGTGCTGGCCGCCTTGACGACGCCGCTGAAGGTGCCGTTCTTCATCGCGTGCCGCGCGAGCTTCGCCAGGTCACGGGGCGTGGAGAGGTTCTTCCCCGTGGGCGATATGCCGTCGAAGGAGTCGAAGTCGGTCTTCGACATGCCCAGTTCGTCGGCCTTCTTGTTCATCTTGGAGATGAACGACTTGGTCCGCTTGGCCTTCGTGCTCCCCGTGCCGAAGGTGTCGGCGAGCGCGTACGCCGCGTCGCACCCCGACGGGAGCATCAGCCCGTAGAGGAGCTGCCGGACCTTGAGCTTGTCACCCGTCTTCAGGTCGGCCGTGCTCGCGCCTTCCCGGGCCACGTAGTCCCGGTAGGCCTGCTTGACGGTCACCTTCTTGTCGAGATCGACGCCCCGGGTGTCCAGGACCACCATCGCCGTCATGATCTTGGTGGTGCTGGCCATCTGGCGCCGGGTGTCGGCGCTCTTGCTCCACA
Source organism: Streptomyces sp. NPDC047108 (assembly GCF_040643575.1). NCBI lineage: Bacteria > Bacillati > Actinomycetota > Actinomycetes > Kitasatosporales > Streptomycetaceae > Streptomyces > Streptomyces sp. NPDC047108. The sequence continues at coordinate 35,540 of NZ_JBEYUP010000011.1, read as the reverse complement.
GCTTCTTGTTGGGCCCGCTGTCGAGCAGATACGCGCCCTTGGCGGTGATGCCCGACGGGCCCGCCGCGGCCTGGGCCGTGTTCATCGGCACCAGAACCGTCACGGCGGCCGTCGATGCGACGACCGCCACCCCCCACCGGCGAACCGCCGGTCTGCCCCCTGTTGTCAATTTATGCTCCGTTTCGCTCTTTGTTCGAGTGAACGGGGGCATAATCGCACGTTCTTGGATCAGGGGGATCTGGTGGGTGGCAGATTGAGTAGGTGATCCTCAGGAGGCTCGGGTGACCCAGTCGAACGCGGCGCCCGCGTCGAACTCGCCCTGTCCGCCCGGGAAGAGCAGACCCACCCTCGCGAAGGCGGGGTCACCCGCCGTTCCCGGCACGTACGGGACGGCGATGCAGCGCATCCCCGCACGGTGCGCGGCCTCGGCACCCGGCGGAGCATCCTCCACGACCACGCAGTCGCCCGGGTCCGCGCCCAGTCTGCGGGCCGCCTCCAGGAAGACGTCGGGCTCCGGCTTGCCGTGTGCGACCTCCTCCGCCGAGACGACCGTGCCCATCAGCGGGGCCAGCCCCGTCGCGCCGAGCACCGCCTCGATCGCCTCCCGGGACGACCCCGACGCCACCGCCGTACGGACCCCGGCCGCATGGAGCGCACCGGCGAAGGCCCGCATCCGCGGAAAGGCCTCGGTGGAGGCGGAGGCGAGCGCGAGGTAGTGGCGGTTCTTCCCCTCCAGGAGCTCCTCGACCGGGGCGTCGATGCCGTGCTCGCGGATCAGCACCTCGAGCGTCTCCCGGGTGCCGATCCCGATGAAACGCGTGTGCTCCTCCCAGGTGAAGCCGGTGACGCCGTACTCGGTGAGAAGGCGGCGCCCCGCCTCGAAGTAGTTCGGCTCACTGTCGACCAGCGTGCCGTCGAGATCGAAGATCACTGAAGGGGTCCGGGGCGGCTGGGGCGTCTGCGGGGCACTCATGCCCCCAGCATGCAAGAGCGGCGACGGGGGAGTGCGGGCGGGAGCGCGGTACGTGGCAGGGGCGAGGCAGGGCCCACGGTCAGCGGGGTGCTTCCCGCCCCACCGCCTCGACCAGCGGCAGCATCCGGTGCGGGACGCGCTCGCGCAGCGCCACCTCGGTGCGGGTCCGCACCACGGCCGGCATCCGGATGAGCCGCTGGATGACGTCCTCCAGGTGCACGTTGTCCCGTGCGACCACGCGCGTCATCAGGTCGCCGCCGCCGGTGATCGAGAACGCCTCGATGATCTCCGGCACTTGGGCGAGCGCGTCGCCCACCTCGTCCAGGTGCCCCTGGGTGACCTCGATGTGGACGAAGGCCAGGACCGGGTGGCCGAGGGCGGCGGGGGAGAGCCGCGGGCCCGAGCCCGTGATCACGCCGTTCCGCTCCAGCCGGTCGATCCTGGCCTGCAGCGTGCCGCGCGCGACGCCGAGGATGCGGGCGTACTCACGGGCGCTCGTCCGCGGCTGTTCCAGCATGAGCCGCAGGATCCGGGCGTCCAGTGCGTCCACGGCGGTCATGGGCCATCGGCCTCTTTCGGTGCAGGTCGGTCTGCGTTCGACTGTACCAATGGCTCAGTGAACGGGGAGCCGGTTGAGCCACTGACCCGACAGGTGCTTTCCTAGCGGGAGAGATGGCGCTGCATCGGGGCTGCGCCGGACGGCGAGAACGCCGCTTCCGGACCCCACGCGGCGCCATTTGTCGTGTTCACGGGCCTGCGGCGCGCCCCCGCTCGCAGATGCCCGGCAGGTCCGTACGGGATCGGTGAGGTCCGTCACGGATGCCGAGGGAAGGAGTGGGGTCCACCCCGATGAAGAGGATGTTCGCGGCTCCGGATCCGGCACTGCTGCGGCTGCGCACCTCCCTGCGCGCCGTCATCGGTGTCGGCCTTGCCGTCTCCGCCGCCGAACTCTGCGGACTGTCGCTGCCCGCCTCGATCACGGGCGGTCTCGCGGCGCTGCTCGCCTTCTTCAACGTGGCCGACCCCACCGTCCGCCGGCAGATGGTGACCACCGCCCTGCTCCCGGCCGTCGGCCTACCCGTCCTGACGCTCGCCACCGTGCTCCACGACCGCCCGATACTGCGCGACGCGGCCTTCCTCGCCGTCGTGCTGTGCGGCGTCTACGCCCGGCGCTGGGGCCCCCGCGGCACGGCGCTCGGCATCTTCGCGTTCATGATGTTCTTCGCCACCCAGTTCCTGGACGCGGTGCCGGGCCGGCTTCCGCAGCTCTACGCGGCCGTGCTGCTGGCCGTCGTCGCCGCGGCCGTGGTGCGCTTCGGCCTCTGGTGCATCGAGCGGCGCACCCCGCCGCCCGCCGCTCCCGCCCCGCTCGCCGGGGCCGGTCTCGCGCGGACGACCACGCGTCAGGCGTTCCAGTGCGTCCTCGCCTGTGCCCTGGCGCTGGGCGTCGGCCAGGCCATATCGGACGACCGCTGGTACTGGGCCGTGGGCACCGCGTGGTGGATCTTCGTCAACACGGCCTCCCGCGGCGAGACCGTGGTCCGCGGGTTCCGCCGGGTCGTGGGCACGGTCGCGGGGATCGCGGCGGGCTTGCTGGTGGCCGTACCGCTGCAGGGTGCGCCGCTGCCCTCGGTCCTGCTCGTCGCCGTCTGCGTCTTCGGGATCTTCTACACGGCCGCGCCCTCGTACAGCTGGATGATGTTCTTCGTGACGGTCATGGCCGGACTCCTCTACGGGCTGCTCGGCGTCCTCCATCCCGGGCTCCTCGCTCTGCGCTTCGAGCAGACCATGGTGGGCGCGTTCGCGGCCGCCATCGCCGTGGCCGTGGTCCTGCCGGTCACGACGCACGCCTCGACGGGCGCCTGGATCGGGCGCGCGCTGGTGTGCGTGCACCGCTGCACCGAGGAGGCGGCACGGCGCCTCGCGGGCGACCCGGACGCCGACCCGGCGGCCCGCGTCGCCGAACTGGAGCTGCTGCTCGGCCGGGTGCGGACCTCGCTCGGTCCGCTGGTGCACCCGCTCAGCCCGCTGAAGGCGCGCAAGGCGCGTGCGCTGCGGGTCATCGAACTGCTCGACGCCTGCGCCCGGCAGGTCCGCGGGCTCGCCGGAACGGCCGCCGACCCCGAGGCCTCGCGCGACCAGCGGCTGACCGCTGCCTGCCGGCGGGTGGAGGCGGCTGTCGAGGCACTGCTGGCCCCGGCACGGACCGAGCACGCCACCCTCCCCGCCCCGTCCGGCGAGGCACACCACCACCCCGGAGTCGATCGGGCTCTGGGGCATCTGCACGCCCTGGAGGGCGCTCTCGCGGGTCTCGCCGCGCCCCTCAGGAGCCATCCCCGCGCTCCGCTGACCTCCTCCTGAGCCGTCGCGGCGCGCGCTGCGCACGGGCATCAACCCGCCGGTCCTGCCGACCGGTTGACGCCGCGCGGTCTTCGTTCTGGTCTAGACCTACTGCTACGGTCGGAGCGGTCGGAACGGCTGCCCGCGGGACGCCGGACCGGCCCGGATCCGTCCGGACTCGCCCGGACGGGACGGCGGAGCACGTGGCGGAAGGGGAGCGCGGTGGGCGGAAGCGGCGCGGTACGGCCGGTACGGGCGTACATCGGCTCGTTCACCTCGGCGGGCGGCGACGGCATCACCACCGCCACCGTCGACCCGGACTCAGGAGCCCTCACCCCGCTCCACACCACCGACGCCGTCGCCGACCCGTCCTTCCTCGCCGTCGCCCCCGGCGGTGACGTGCTCTACGCGGTGAGCGAGACCCGGCACGGAACGGTGGCCGCGTTCGACCTCACCCGGGACGCGGAGCGGCGGCCCCTGCTGCGCGACACCGCCCCGGTGCACGGCCGCGGACCCACCCATCTCGCCCTCGCCGACGGCCATCTCCTCGTCGCCAACTACGGCTCGGGCAGCGTGACCACGCTCCCGCTCCGCGCCGACGGCACCTTCGACCGGGACGGCCGCGTCCTGCGGCACGAAGGCGGAGGGCCGCACCCCGAGCGCCAGGAGGCGCCGCACGCGCACGCCGTCCAGCCCGACCCGACGGGCCGGTGGGTGCTCTCCGTGGACCTCGGCACGGACTCCGTCCGCGTCTGTGGGCTCGACCCGGACGCCGGGGCCCTGGCCCTGCACCACGAGGTGCCGCTGCGCCCGGGCTCAGGGCCGCGCCACCTCGCCTTCCATCCGCGCGGCGACCGCGCGTACGTCATCAACGAGCTGACCCCGACCCTGACGACCTGCCGCTGGGACGGGGTGACGGGCGAGTTGACGCCCTTGGCCGAGACGGCCGTTCTGCCGACGGAGGGGAGAGGGGGTGAGGTCGTCCATCCCTCGGAAGTGGTGATCGCGGACGACGGCCGCTTCGTCTGGACGGCGAACCGGGGGCACGACTCCCTCACGGTCCTCGCCCTGGACGCGGCAGGGGACCGGCCGCGCCGTGTCGGGCACGTGCCCTGCGGCGGCCACTGGCCGCGCCACCTGGCCCTCGACCCTACGGGCCGGCGCCTCTACGCGGCGAACGAACGGTCCGGCGACGTCACCTGGTTCGACGTGGACCGGGCGACGGGGATTCCGCGACGGGCGGGCTCGGTGCCCGCCCCGGCGGCTTCCTGCGTCGTCTTCGGCTGAACGCCGGATTCCCCGCCCGCCCGGCGGTCCGACGAAGAACGGGCCACCTGCGGTGGCCCGTTGGACCGGCCGGGTCCGGTGGCACGGTGGACCGTTGACGGTCCGGTAGCGGGCGGACCGGCGGTCCGCCGACGCCATGAGGCGTCAGCGGACCGGCGAGGTGCCCTGGAGCTGAGGGTGCGAAATGCCCAGCGCCGTCGCGTACTTCCCGAGGACCAGCCGTCCGATGGTCGGGTACGCGCCCAGCGGCTCGGCCGAAGCGCATCCCGCCTCGTCCGCCGCAGCCTTGAGCAGGCCCTGGGCGACCTCAGGACCGACCAGGTACGGCGCGAGCGCGAGCTGTGCCGAGCCGGAGTTCCGGAGCTGCTCGGCGGTGTTGGCGATGGCGCCGTCGACGTCGAGGGCGGCGGCCAGGACCGGTACGGCGAGACGCGCGGCCAGCAGCATGCCGGTGATCCCGGCGGCCTGGACCGCTTCGTCGCCGCCGACCGTGGCGAGGATGATGCCGTCCGCGGCGGTGGCCACGGTGAACAGGCGGGCGCGGTCCGCGCGCGCGAGACCGGCCTCGGAGAGGCGGACGTGCAGCGCCTCCGCGAGCAGCGGGTGCGGGCCGAGGACGTCGGTCAGCTCGGCCGCGGTGCGGCTGTCGATCACGGCCTGGCGTATCCGGCGCGTGAGCGCGCTGTCCGGGCCGGCCAGCAGCGGGACGACCACGGCGACCGGAGCGTCCAGGTCCGGCATCTCCGGCGCTTCGGCGGCCTCCTCCTCGGAGAGCTGCTCACGCAGCAGAGCGATGCGCTGGGCACGCTCGGACCGCTCGGCCGCGGCGGTGCTGAGCACCGTCCCCAGCGAGGGAAACTCCTGGTCGTCGCCGTCCACATAGCCGATACGGGCATCGAGGCCGGGCAGTTCGGACCGCGCGATGCTGAGGATCTCCTCAGCCTGGCCGCGCGTCTCGGAACTGGGGGTTCCAGGAACGGCAAGGACAAGCGCGGGCGCACCCTCGGGAGCCGCCAGCGGCTCAGGTCTGCGGTGTCGCCCAGGCTGGCGGGGACGCGGCATTCGTACGGGCAGGCCGGAAGCAGGCCCTGTGGGGTGGCTCATGGCGCCGCATGCTAATGCCTTTGGGGTCGGATGCGTTCGGGGAGGGTGCGACTGTGCGGCATCCGTCCCGAAATTTCCGCTGGAACATCGGTTGAACTGGGAATCGTCGAGCGTTCGACGGGCCGGACCGCCCCGGCTCGTGGCGGGTGGGTACGGTGTGAGGCCGCGGCGCACCCGGTGTTCGCCGGTGGGTTATGTGCCGGATTCCAACGGTTCGGGAGGATCCGGCGGTCGGTGCAGCGGCAGATGCAGCAGTCGCGGATCGGCCGGGAAGCGTAGGTCGTCCGTGGCCAGGGCCGCGGCGATGCGCAGGGCGCCGTCCAGCGGGTCGCCCGCGGCCGGGATCAGTCGCGCGGACGGCAGAGCGCGGGCGATCGCGTCGCGTACGGGGCCGAGCAGCGGCTCACCCATCCCGAACAGCCCGCCGGTGAGCGCCACGTCGAACGGCGCCTCACCGCCGTCGTCCACCGGGCGGACCGCGGCCGCCGCTTCCGCGATGCAGCGCGCCGCCTCCCCGAGGATGCCCGCGGCGACCGGGTCCTCCACGGCGCAGCGGCCGACCTCCGGGGCGAACGAGGCCAGGACGGCGGCCCGGTCGGTCCGCGGATACAGCAGGCCCGGCAGTTCAGGAGCCGGCCCGAACACCGCTTCCAGTCCGGCCAGCAGTGCGGGTGACCCCCGGTGGCGGCCGTCGAACGCGCGTAGCGCCGCCTCCAGTCCGGCCCGGCCGATCCAGGCACCTCCTCCGCAGTCGCCGACGAGGTGGCCCCAGCCGTCGGCCCGCCGCCATGCCCCCGGCCGCCCGCCCGGGGTGCCGAGCGTCGCGCCGAGGGCGATCAGGCCGGTGCCTGCCGCCACGACGGCGCCCGGGCGCTGGCCGAGCGCACCGGCGTACGCGGTCACGGCGTCGGCCGCGAGCGCCAGCCGCCGCGTGCCGAGGGCCGTGGTCAGGGCGCCGGGCAGGGTGGCACGCAGATCGTCGCCGAGGGTGGCCATGCCGGCGGCGCCGACCGCGACGGCGGCCACCCGTGCCCCGCCTTGGCCGGCCTCCCGGCCGTCTCCCTCACGGCGCAGCAACTCCTGTGCGGCGGGCAGCAGTTGTTCCAGCAGGTGGGCGGCGTCGATGCCGCCGGGGCCGGTGCGCACCGGTTCGCGGGACATCACGGTCCCGAGGGGGCGTGGGTCCCCGGCGCGGGCCAGGGCGATCCGCAGGCCGGAGCCACCGGAGTCCACTCCCAGCACCCACGGCGGCGCGGTGCCTGCCCGCGGTGTCGCCCGCGCCGTCATCCGACCCGTCCGGTCCGGGCAGCACGGGCAGCACGGGCAGCACGGGCAGCAAGGACCAAGCCGTCGCGTGACGAGTCGCGTGACGAACCGGCTCCGCAGATCGGGCCGATGCGACCGCACGGGGGTGCAAGGCGGTCCGCGGGCGCCTCGGTCACGGCAGTCGCCAGTCCACCGGCTGCGCTCCCTGCCGCGCGAGCAGATCGTTCGCGCGGCTGAAGGGCCGCGAGCCGAAGAAGCCCCGGTCGGCGGACATGGGGGAGGGGTGCGAGGACTCGACCACCGGCAGATCGCGCAGCATGGGACGGAGGTTACGGGCGTCCCGGCCCCACAGGATGGAGACCATCGGCCTGCCGCGCGCCGCGAGCGCCCGGATGGCCTGCTCGGTGACCTCCTCCCAGCCCTTGCCGCGGTGCGCCGCCGGTCGGCGGGGCGCCGTGGTCAGCGCCCTGTTGAGCAGCAGGACGCCCTGCGCGGTCCACGGCGTCAGGTCGCCGGTGGAGGGCCGGGGCAGCCCGAGGTCGGTGTGCATCTCCCGGAAGATGTTCTCCAGGCTGCCGGGCAGCGGACGCACCTCGGGGGCCACGGAGAAGCTGAGCCCCACGGCATGTCCGGGAGTGGGATACGGATCCTGGCCGACGATCAGCACGCGGACGTCGTCGAACGGCTGCTGAAAAGCGCGCAGCACATTCGCTCCCGCCGGCAGATAGGTCCGCCCGGCGGCGATCTCGGTGCGCAGGAAGTCGCCCATCGCGGCGACCCGTTCGGCAACCGGCTCCAGAGCCTTGGCCCATCCCGGCTCGACGATTTCGTTCAACGGTCGTGCAGCCACGGGGCGTCACTCTACTGGCTCGGAGGACCGCCTCCTCGCGTGATGCCGACGGGCCCGTACGGTTCAGGCCGCACTCCGTACGGATCGAGCCAAAGCGCTCCACGGCCACCCGCTCACACCGTACGGATCACCCGCTCCTCACCGGAGCCCGCCACCGTCCGCAGGCGTCACCGCCGCCACGGCGTCACACCCTCGCGCCTCGCCATCCCCTCACGCCCTCACGCCCTCACGCCTTCACGCCTTCACGCCGACGAGGATCACGCCATCACCGCCGCCCGGACACACAGCACATCGGGCAGGTGCGAGGCGACCATCTGCCAGCTGTCGCCGTCGTCCGCGCTGGCGAAGACCTCGCCGTTGCGGTTGCCGAAGTAGACCCCTGCCGGGTCTCCGTCGTCGGTGCACAGGGCGTCCCTCAGCACCGTGCCGAAGTGCGCGCCCTCGGGGAGCCCCGTGGCGAGCTTCTGCCAGGTCGCTCCCGCGTCCTCCGTGCGGTAGACACGGCACTCCCGCCCGGCGGGGACCCGGTCGGCGTCGGCGTTGAGCGGGAAGACGTACGCCACACCACCGCGGGTCGGGTGGGCGGCGACCGGGAACCCGAAGTCGGACGGCAGCCCTTCGCCGATGGACGTCCAGGTGGCCCCCGCGTCGTCGCTGCGGTAGACACCCCAGTGGTTCTGCAGATACAGCCGGTCCGGATCCTCCGCATCCTGCGCGACCTTGTGCACGCACTGGCCGAACTCCGGGTTCGGGTCGGGCAGGAAGACCGCCTGGACACCGGAGTTGGACGGGGCCCAGCTCGCCCCGCCGTCGAGCGAGCGGTAGACCCCGCCCGTCGAGACCGCGACCGTCACCGCGCCCGCGTCGCGCGGGTCCGTGACGATCGTGTGGACCGCGAGTCCTCCGCCGCCCGGCACCCAGTGCTCGCGCGTCGGGTGGTCCCACAGCGACCGGACGAGCTCGAAGGTCTCCCCGCCGTCCTCGGAACGGAACAGCGCGCCGGGCTCCGTCCCCGCGTACACGACGCCGGGCGCCGCGGGTCCCGCCGGGTGCAGTTGCCAGACGCGCTCGAGCGAGGCGCCGGTGTCCTGAGGGAACTTCACCGCCGGCTGCAGCGGTTCCTTCCAGGTCCGGCCGAGGTCGTCGGAGTGGAACACCGAGGGGCCCCAGTGGTTGTTCGTGCCTCCGGCGAGCAGGCGGGGCGTGGCGCCGCGGGTGTCGATGCCGACGGAGTAGACCTCCTCCGCGTTGAAGTGCGGACCGTCGATCTCCCAGCTTCCGCCGCTCCGCCTCCCCACGAACAGCCCTTTGCGCGTGCCCACCGCGAGTAGTACGTCGTTCACTTCCGGCCACCTTCCGGGACGCCGTTGTCACCAGGTCAGGCCAGTCTGCACCCGGCCACTGACAACGGCGCCCCAACGTGCCGCCCGCATCGCTCAGGCGGCGCGGTGGTACTGCCGCGGACTGCTCACCTCGCCCCCGAGGTCGCGCGCGGCATGCCGCGCGAAGTAGGGGTTGCGCAGCAGCTCACGGCCCAGCAGGACGGCGTCGGCCCGGCCTTCGTCGAGGATCTTCCCGGCCTGGTGCGGGTCGGTGATCTCGCCGACGGCGGCGGTCGGAAGGCCGGTCCTCGCCTTGACGGCCTCCGCGAACGGGACCTGGTAGCCAGGCCCGGTGGGGATGCGCGCGCCGGGCGCGTTCCCGCCGCTGGAGACGTCCAGCAGATCGACGCCATGGGCCCGCAGGTCCTCCGCGAAGCGCACCGTGTCGTCCGCGGTCCAGCCCGTGCGGTCGTCGTCGCCGTTCTCCGTCAGCCAGTCGGTGGCCGAGATGCGGAAGAACACCGGCAGGTCGTCGGGCCACACGGCGCGCACGGCGTCCACGACCTCCAGCGCGAAGCGGGTGCGGTTCTCGTACGACCCGCCGTAGGCGTCCGTGCGGTGGTTGGAGTGCGGCGAGAGGAACTCGCCGATCAGATATCCGTGGGCGCCGTGTATCTCCACGACCTCGAATCCGGCCGCTCGCGCCCGGCGCGCGGCGTCCGCGAACTGCCCGGCGATCTCCCGGATCTGCTCGGTGGTCAGCTCGTCCGGCACCGGGTGTCCGTCCGCGAACGGCAGCGGGCTCGGCGCGACGGGCTGCCAGCCGTGGCCCTCCGGTCCGACGGGAGCGCCGCCGAGCCAGGGCCGCTCGGTCGACGCCTTGCGCCCCGCGTGGGCGAGTTGGATGCCGGGCACGGTGCCCTGCCCCTTGAGGAAGGCGGTGATGCGCCGGAACGCGTCGGCCTGGCTGTCGTTCCAGATGCCCAGGTCCGCGGGGCTGATCCGGCCCTCGGGGCTGACGGCCGTCGCCTCGACCAGGATCAGGCCGGTGCCGCCGGAGGCCCGCGCGGTGTAGTGCGAGAAGTGCCAGTCGTTGGGCACGCCCGTGAACGGCCCGGAGTCGTCGGCGGAGTACTGGCACATCGGTGCCATCCAGATCCGGTTGGGGATGGTCAGCGACCGCAGGGTGAAGGGCTCGAAGAGGGCGCTCACGACAGGCTCCGTTTCGCAAGGGTGGCTGGGCCGGGCACTCGTACGATAGGCATCGTAGTACGGCATGTGTCAAACTACGATGGTTCTCGTACAATGGCTGTTCCGAGACGAGGAGCCGCCGCGATGACCGGGACCACCACCACGCCGGGCCGCACGCTCGACCACCCGGCGCGCGAGGACATCCGCCTGGAGGGCGTGCTGCACGCGCTGTCCGATCCGATGCGCCTGTGCATCGTCCGTACGCTCGCGGGCGGGAAGGACCCGCTGTCCTGTTCCGTCTTCGACCTGCCCGTCAGCAAGTCGACGACCACGCACCACTTCCGGGTGCTGCGCGAGAACGGTGTGATCAACCAGGCGTACCAGGGCACGGCCAAGATGAACGGGCTCCGCCGGGACGACCTCGACGCGCTCTTCCCCGGCCTGCTCGACAGCGTCCTCGACGCCGCCGCACGCCAGATCGACCGGCTCGGCACGCACTGACGCGAAGCCCCGCGTCGCCGACCTCCCGTGCCGGCCCGGCGCCTGCCTCGCTGGAGGTCAGCCTCCCGCGCCCGCCGTCTCCTGGCCCGGACCTCGTGCGCCGGCGCCCTGTGAGTCCGTGCCTTGTGCGTCCGCGCCCTGCGCGCCCGCCTCCGTCCCGGTGCCCGGCGCGCTCCCGACGGTGCCTGCCGCACTCCGGACGGTGCCCGCCGTGCTCGCGCCGTTCGCCGTACCCGCCGCCGCGGCAGCAAGCAGCCCCGCCCAGTCCGGGATCTTCACGACCGTACGCCCGAGCGACCTGCCGAGCGCCGCCTCCGCCGTCTCGATGCCCTGCCAACCCGGCCACTCGACGGGCGCCTGCCCCAGCCTCCGCAACTCCTCCACCGCGTCGTCCGGTACGCGCCGGGCCATCAGCGACCCCGCGTCCGCCAGCACCGAGGCCGCGGTCTGCTTCGCGCACGGCCTGTTGGTGCCGATGACCCCGGTCGGGCCGCGCTTGATCCACCCCGCGACGTACTCCCCGGGCGCGGGCGCGCCGTCCCGCAGCACACGCCCTTCCTCGTTCGGCACCGTCCCGCGCTCCGCGTCGAAGGGAAGGCCCGGCAACGGCACGCCCCGGTAGCCCACGGACCGCAGCACCGTCCCGGCGGCGATCTCCTCGTACGTGCCGGTTCCCGTCACCCCGCCGTGCCCGTCCGGCACCGTCCGCTCGAACCGTACGCCCGCCACGCTCTCGCCGTCCGGCCCCGCGAGCACCGCCACCGGGCGCAGGAAGAACCGGAGATGGATACGGCGGCCGCCGCCCTCGGGCTGCGGCCGCGCGGCCCAGGTCCGCAGCACCTCGACGTTGCGCCGGTTCACGGCGGGCAGTCCCGACGGGTCGGCGAACGCCGGGTCCAGCGCCAGCTCCTCCGGCCGCACCACGACCTCGGCGCCGTTCAGGGCCCCGAGTTCGCGGAGTTCCTTCGTCGTGAACTTCGCCTGGGAGGGCCCGCGGCGGCCCACCATGTACACGTCGCTGATACGGCTGTCGGCGAGCGCGCCGAGTGGCCCCTGCGGCATGTCGGTGGGCGCCAGGTCGTCCACCGACCGCGCGAGGACACGGGTGACGTCCACCGCCACGTTCCCCACGCCGATGACGACCGCCGCCGGTCCGTCGAGCGGGAACCGGTGGGTCGCGGCGTCGGGGTGGGCGCTGTACCAGGCGACGAAGTCGGTGGCCGAAAAGCTGCCCCGCAGCGTCTCGCCCGGGATGCCCAGATGCCGGTCGGTCGCCGCGCCCACGCAGTAGACGACCGCGTGGTACAGCTCGTGCAATTCCTCCGCGCCCAGCCCGCCCTCCCCGATGTGCACGTTGCCGAGGAAGGAGACGGCGGGGTGGTCGAGGACGGTACGCAGGTTGTTCTGCAGCGACTTGATCTTCTCGTGGTCGGGCGCGACGCCGTACCTCACCAGGCCGTACGGGCAGGGCAGCCGGTCCAGCACATGCACCCGCACGTCCGGTTCGGCCTGCTGCTCGACGAGGGACTGCGCGGTGTAGACCCCACTCGGACCTGAACCGACGACGGCGACGCGAAGCACGGCGGGCTCCTTCCCGCAGGGTGATTCCAGCATCGCACCGGGGCGCGCCGGGCGGGAGGTGCCCTGCCGCCACGTCTCTAGCGCATCCCTCGCATGCGGTTGATCTCACTCGTCTGCTGCGCGATGACGTCGTTCGCCATCTCCTCGACGAGGATGTTGTCGCCTTCGGAGAGCACCTCCGTGGCCATGGTGACCGCGCCCTGGTGGTGGGTGATCATCAGCTTCAGGAACAGCGCGTCGAAGCCGGGGCCCTTCGCCGCGCGCAGCCGGTCGAGCTGCTCCTCCGTGGCCATGCCGGGCATGGAGCCGTGGCCCGCGTGCTCGTCCGCGCTGCCGCCGGTGTTCGCGTCCTCGCCCCCCGTGCCGTGCTCCCCGTGCTCCTCGTGCTTCCCGTCCTCCCCGTGTTCCCCGTGGCCGTCCGAGCCTTTGTCCCCGCTGTGTTCGCCCTTCCCGTCGTGCTGGGCCAGCCAGCCCTTCATGGCCTTGACCTCGGGTCCCTGGGCCGCCGAGATGCGTTCGGCCACGCGCTTCACGCGTTGCGACTCCGCCCGGTCCTCGACGAGAGCGGTCATCGTCAGGGCCTGCTGATGGTGCTCGATCATCCGCTGCGCATAGGAGAAATCGGCCGAGTTGGGGGTGTCGTCGCCGACGGCCTTCTTCGCCTCCTGCGCCGACAGGGTCTCCGCCGCCTCACCCGGCTTGCCGGGCGCCACCACCGAGGGCTCCTTGCCCTGCGCGTCGGCGTCCCCACCGTCCGACTCGCAGCCGCCCAGGGCCAGTACGGCGGCGAGGACGGTCGTCGTGGCGGCCAGGACGCGGACGTGCGATCTTCTGCGGCGGTGGATCACTGCGACCTCCTGAGAAGTGCGGATCATTCGGAGCTGTCCGGGCACGTCAGCGACTATCGCTGATCGCCTTCGTTTTTTACATGTTCATTGACACCTGTTGTTGTGTACATGCGAGCAGCGATACTGCCGGGGTCCGAGAACCGTTCACCACCGAACGGACACCAGGGAGGACGCAGATGTCGTTGCACACCACCCGCGTGCGGCGCAGACGTCTCGGCGTGGCGGCGGCCGCATTCGGCCTGATCGCTTCGTTCCTTGCCGCTGCACCCGCGGTCGCGACCCCCGACCCGGGGGACGGGCCCACTGCACGGGAACGCGTGAGCTCGAGCGAAGCCGCCGATACGAGAGCCGCCATCGAGGACGGCGAGATACCCCCCGTGGACGAAGTGGTCCACAGCGACAACGTTTCCCATCTGGCCAACATCCCCAAGGACGCGCTCCCCGGGACCAATTCGGACCTGGCGTTCCAGGGCAAGTACGCCTTCGCCGGCAATTACGACGGCTTCCGCATCTTCGACGTCAGCAACCCCAAGGCCCCCAAGACGGTGAGCCAGGTGCTGTGCCCGGGGTCGCAGAACGACATCACGGTCTCCGGCGATCTGCTCTTCCTCTCCACGGACTCCTCGCGCAGGGACGACTCGTGCAGCAGCACCACGCAGCCCGCGACCGAGAAGTCCTCCTGGGAGGGCATGAAGATCTTCGACATCAGCGACAAGCGCAACCCGAAGTACGTCGCCGCCGTCGAGACCGCCTGCGGTTCGCACACCCACACCCTGGTGCCCGAGCGCCGCAACGTCTACATCTACGTCTCCTCGTACTCGCCGAGCGAGACCTTCCCCGACTGCAAGCCGCCGCACGACGGCATCTCGGTCATCAAGGTGCCGCGGAACGCGCCCGAGGCGTCGGCCGTGGTGAACTTCCCCGTGCTCTTCCCGGACGGCGGCAACCCGGGTGGGTCCACCAACCCCGGCGTCTCCCAGACCACCGGGTGCCACGACATCACGACCTTCCCCGAGCTGAAGCTGGCGGCGGGTGCGTGCATGGGTGACGGCATCCTGTTCGACATCTCACGACCCGAGAAACCACGGGTGATCGACCGGGTGCAGGACAACGTCAACTTCGCCTTCTGGCACTCCGCGACCTTCAACGAGCGCGGCAACAAGGTCGTCTTCACCGATGAGCTCGGCGGTGGCGGCGCGCCCACGTGCAACGAGGCGACCGGGCCGAACCGCGGCGCCGACGGCATCTACGACATCACCAGCAAGGGCGACCACCGCAAGCTCGCCTTCCGCAGCTACTACAAGATCCCCCGGCACCAGGCCGACACCGAGAACTGCGTGGCCCACAACGGCTCGCTCATCCCGGTGAAGGGCCGCGACATCATGGTCCAGGCGTGGTACCAGGGCGGCGTGTCCATCTGGGACTTCACCGACTCCAAGCGGCCGAAGGAGATCGGCTACTTCGAGCGCGGTCCGATCTCCGCGGACACGCTCGTCGGCGGTGGTTCGTGGTCGGCGTACTACTACAACGGCTACATCTACTCGAACGACATCGCCAAGGGCTTCGACGTCCTCCGGATCGACGACCGGCGGACGGACCCGGCCAAGTGGGTCCGGATGAAGGAGCTCAACGTCCAGACCCAGCCCGACTACCTCTGACGGGAACGGGGTTCCGGCTCCGGCGCGGTCAGGTGTCCGACGCGGGCACCGTCTCCGGCGCGGCCACCGTCTCCACGGCGGTGACCGCGTCGGGGCCCCGGACGGCGTCGGCGCCCCGGACCGCGCCGGAGCCCCCGCTCCTCCCGGAACCCGGTACGGCATCCGGACCCCCGGCGGCAGCGGAACCCTCGATCGCCCCCGCCCCCGCGGCCGGTTCGGGCGTGCTCACCTGTTCCGCCGCGCGGACCGTCGGCCCGCCGGGCGGCTCGTCGCCCGGCGGGCTGCCCAGCTCCCACGCGAGCCCGTACCGCTGGAACAACTCCGCGCGCAGCCGGGCCAGGGGCATCGGTGCGCCCGGGATGAGCAGGGCGAAGACCGCGCCCATCAGCAGCGCGCGCAGCATCGTGTAGTCGGCGGCGGGATCGGACGAGCCGTAGCGCTCGATCGTGTCCCGGAGCAGCCCGGCGAGCCGCTGCTGATCGGGGCACTGCACGAACCCGCCCTCCGCGAGGATGCCGGCCATGTGCGTGCGCATCAGCATCGGCCGCTCGGCCGCGACACCGAGAAGGGTGTCGATCGCGCGCGCCAGCCGCTCGCGTCCGTCGTCGGCCCGCGGTTCCCGCTCCAGCGCGGCCTCCAACTCCCGGTGCATGAGCCAGTGGACGGCCGACTGGAGAAGCTGGCGCTTCCCGGGGAAGTAGTACGAGACCAGCCCGCGGGCGGCGCCCGCGCGATCGGCGATGTCGGCGAGCGTCGTCGCCTGGAATCCGCGTTCCCCGATCAGGTCGACCGTCGCCTGCAGCAGCCGCTCCCGGGAACGCCGGCGCAACTCTTCATTGACCGCTGCGCTGCGCGGGGACATCCTGTAACTCCTGCGTTGACTGGCTACGAGCCAATATACTCAGTGTGCCTTCGGAATCGCCCCTGTTCACAGGGGCTTTCGAAGCATCCGCCGTCTCGGGCGACGCGGGGGATCGCCCGAGACGGCGACCTTCGCGGGGACATCGTTGTCAGCCGGTCCGGGCCGAACGGCCCCCGGATCGACGCCCTTTCACGCCCCCTTCCGTCACCGCTGCGCACCGACCTGCTCCAGTACGGGCCGCAGGCCCGCGGGCCGCCGCTCCACCGGCAGATGGTCCACGAGGTGCACGGTGCAGCCCAGTTGGGAGGCACCGCCGTCGGCGCGCCGGTCGTCCCCGACCATCAGCACCTCCCGCGGCGCCGCCCCGATCGCCTCGCAGGCCGACCGGAAGAGCCGCGCGTCCGGCTTCTGCACCCCGTGCTCGTACGACAGGACGTAGGCGTCGACGAGTGCGTCGAGGCCGTGGGCGCGGAAGACCGGCCGGAGGTCCCAGCCGATGTTGCTGACCACGGCGGTGCGCACGCCGCGGTCACGCAGTGCCTTCAGCACCTCCGCCGCGTCGGGGTAGGGCGACCAGGCGGCGGGCTCCATGTGCCGGTCGTACAGCGGTCCGTAGAGCTCGGGCCAGGGGATGCCCGCCTCACGCGCCACCCCCGTGAACGCGGCGCGATGAGCCTCGGCACTGCTGTCCCGCTCGGCCCACACCGATGCGAGGCGGTCCGGGACGGTGATGGGCGAGGCGCCGCCCGGGAGGGCTCCCGCTCGCTCCAGTCGCCCGGCCCAGTGGCGCAGTTCCTCCTCGCCGGCGGCGATGCCGGCGCGGCCGAGGACGGTCCGAAGCCAGGACTCGGTCGGTTCGACGCGGAAGAGCGTCCCGGAGAAGTCGAACAGCACGCCGCTGATCGCCATGCTCGAAGTCCTTTCCGTGTCCTGCCCGCCGCGTCCCGTGCAGGCCACGTCGTCCACGTCGTCCACGTCGTCCACGTCGTCTATGTCGTCTCCGGCGTTTCCGGAGGCGCGCCCCCGCCGCTGTCCGCCGGATCACCTCCGGCTGCCGCCGGACCGCTCGCGGCGCCCGAAGGCCCCCACCAGGTGCAGGCGGCAGCCGTCAGCGCGGCCAGCGCCACCCCGAAGAGCGAGCCCGCGAGCACGTCCGAGAACCAGTGGACACCCACGTACAGCCGGGTGAACCCCACACCTGCGACCGAGATCGCGGCGAGGGCCGTCGCACCCCACAGCCACCACCCCTTCGCGCCCGCCCGCAGCGCCAGCCACCACAGCAGCGCACAGCCCAGCGCCGCCGTCATGGAATGCCCCGAGGGGAAGGCCGAGTAGTGCGCGGTGGCCACGGGGTCGGGCCAGTGCGGACGTTCGCGCCCGACCGCGAACTTCAGTGCCTGCTGCAGCGCGGAACCGGCGGCCGTCGCGATCAGGACGCACACGGCAGTCACGCGGTCGCCCCGCCAGAGGAACCACAGTGCGGCGGAGACGAGCAGGGCGCGTACGGTCCACGGATCCCACACCCAGTCCGTCAGGACGCGGTTGGCGCGGGTCCAGCCGGGGTGGTCGACCGCGGAGTCGTGCAGATCGACGGCGACCGTGCGGTCCCAGGTGAGCAACGGCGTCCAGTCGGCCGCGACCAGGGCCAGGACGACCGTGCCCAGCAGGCCGGTGATCCCGGCGACCCGGAGAGGGACGGTGGGGCGGCGGGGAGGTGGCGCTTCCATGCGGAGATCTTCGCGGACGGCCGGGGCGGATCGCCAACTCAGCACGTGCACGGCCCCGTAAGGTCAGCGCAGCACGCCGAGGGCGGGGACCAGCGTGACCAGCAGCGGGACCACGGGGACGAACGCCGCGGCGGCGGTGAGCCGCAGCCTGCGCGCGGGGGTGAGGCGGGACGGGGCGGCCAGCAGCCGGTCGACGCGGCGCGGGACCTCAGCGTGCGGTGTGGGACAGGGCCCGAACACCCCGCGGTCCTCGTTGAGTTGGACCAGGGCCAGGGCGATCGTCAGCCGTCCGAAGCGGCGTGAGGCCACGTCGTCGGCCGCCAGCTCGACCAGCCGGTGCATCTCGTCGCGGAACCCGGCGAACACCGGCACCTGCGGGAACCCCTTCGCCAGGGCGGACGAGCAGTACAGCAGCCAGTCGTGGCGCGCCCGCTGGTGCCCCTGCTCGTGGGCGAGTACGGCGTCGAGCTGGCGCCGGTTGAGCCGCCGCAGCGCCGCGGTGGTGATGACCAGCCGGGGGGCCGCGCCGGGCATCCACCAGGCGCCGGGCCGCTCTCCCTCGAGGACCACGAGGCGGTCACCCGCCTCCACCTCGCCGGGCAGCCGGGGGGAGCGCACGAGCAGTTCCCTGCGCTGCCGCTTGCGCTGTGCGCGGGCCGTGCGCACCTCGCGGGTCAGCATCGCCGCGGTCCACGCCCCGCCGCACGCGAGCACGGCGGCCATGGCACCGGCCCAGGGACCGTAACCCTGCAGGGCGTACGCCTCGACCACGCCGCTGGGCGCCGGGGCGAACACGTGCCCCCGTACGGCTCCCCATGTGGCGGCCGCGCTGAGCGCCATCGCGAGCGCGCAGCACAGCAGCACCGCCGCGACGACGCACTGCCAGACCCACAGCGCCAGCACGGGTTCGCGGTCCGGCCACTCGGCGCGGGCCAGGAGACGGGGGCCGACGGCCGCGGCGAGCCCGCCGAGTGCGAGCAGCGCGAGCGGGAGCATCATGCCCGCCAGCCTACGAGCGGGGGCTACCGGCAGGTATGGCAACGACGGCGAAGTGACGGACACCACGGCAGGTGCGCGGAACTCGCGGTCCCGGGTGCGGGGACGCGCCCGGAGAGGTCACGGAGGGTCGGGGCTCGGCCGGTCCCAGCCGGTGCGGCGGGTTCTCGGACGCCCTCAGACGGCCAGGAGCATCGCGAACATGCCCATGCCCATCGACACCCGGCACGCCGTGGCCAGCTCGGGATGGTGCGCCCAGCGGGTGCGCCCCGGCGGGTCCGTCGGAGACGCCGGAGGCGGTGGAGGCAGCCGTCCGGCGCAGGGGGCGCCGAGAGGCGCCGCGCCCGCACCGGTCCCCGCACCGGTCCCTGCGGCGGGCGGTACGAGGGCGATGCCCGTCCGCAGGACGTACACCGCGAAGTAGACGAGCAGGGCGGCCGTCAACAGGGCTGCGCCGGCGCCGGGTTGGGCTGCGGCATGAGCTCCGTGCCCCGACTGCCCCGACTGCCCCGAGTGCCCTGGGGCCAGCGCCATGTGGACCATCGCCAGCGCGCCGACGACGTGGTGCAGATGATGACGTCCGTGCCGGGCGAGCAGCAGGGCGTGGAGTGCGGCGGCGGTGAAGACGGCGGCGAAGACGAGCTGGTCCCACGACTGCGGGTCGCGGACCGTGGACGGGACGGCCATCGCCGCCATGCCGATCCCCATCAGCGCCTCGCCGCCCGCCCCGCTCCGCTGCCCGGGGCCGCCACCGCGGGTCCGCAGCAGACACAACACTCCGGCCGCACCGCACAGGGCGACCAGTAACCAGCCGACCAGCGGCGGTCCGTGCACAGCGCACCTCCCCGTACGCGACAAGACCGCCGGGAGCATGCCCTCGGGGGACGTCGCGCACGGGAGCGCACGGGAGCACGGGAGGGGGCGCGCCGGTTCCGCGGGCCTCGCACCGACCGCCCGCGGTGCCGCAGCTCCTCCGTCACGGGACGGGTCGGGCCTACGGGAGGGGGCGGGCTCCACGGGAGCGGGCGGGGCCCTGGGCGTGACCCGGAGGCGTCGCTCAGGGCCGGTAGCGCATCGGGTGGTCCTCGGGGACCTCGACGACCGCGATCCGCACCCCGTCCGGGTCGGCGATCCACATCTCGATCAGCCCCCACGGTTCCTGGACCGGCGGCCTGAGGATCTCCACGCCCCGCGCCGCCAGCTCCTCGTGGGCCGCCGCCGCGTCCGCGACCTGCAGCCAGATCTGGATCCCCGGCGCGGGCGGCCGCTCGGACCGCCCCGAGACCTCCAGATGGCCGTTGCCGAGGAAGTACACCGTGCCGCGCTCGGGGCCCGTCCCGAACTCGCGGAACACCGCGAGCCCCAGCGTCTCTCCGTAGAAGGCCCGCGACCGCTCCGGATCGGTGGGCCGCAGAAGGATCCGGCTGCTCAGTACATGCACCATGAACGGGACCCTACGCAGACGGACCGGCCCGGAAACCCGCGACAGGCACGTCGGCCCCCCCGCTCACCCGCGGCCTCGGAGCGAGCCCCAGCCCCCGTACAAAGCGAGCCCCAGCCCCCGTGCACAGCGAGCCTCAGACCCCGTACAAGCGGAGACGCGCCGGGCGTGCCGCCCCTGTGCGGGGCGGTACGGCCGCGGCGCGCCTCTCGTCCGTCCGCCGCCTACGCGGTGAAGCGGCTGGTGCGCTTGATCTCCGGGAAATCGGTGGTGGCGCCGTCCAGGCCGAGGGCGCGGACCAGCCGCAGATGGTCCTGGGTGTTGACCACCCACCCAACGATCCGCAGCCCGGCGGCGCGGGCGCGCTCGACGACCTCCAGGGTCAGCCGGCGGATGTTCAGCACGAGCGTGCCCGCGCCCACGGCCACCGCGCGGTCGACCACGTCCGTGCCGTAGCGGCTCGCGACCAGGGCGGTGCGCACCCCCGGGACCAGCCGGATGATCTCGGCCAGGGCTGCGTCGTGGAACGAGATGACCTCGACCCGGTCCACGAGGTCGCGACGGTGCATGACCTCGGCGAGGGCCTGGGCCGCCGCGACGTCCTTGATCTCCGCCTGCAGCGGAGCCTTCACCGCGTCGAGGACCTCCTCGAACACCGGGATGCGCTCGCCGTGGCCGGCGTCGAGCTCCCTCAGCTCCGCCAGCGTGCAGTCGCAGATCTGGCCCGAGCCGTCCGTCGTCCGGTCCACCTCGGCGTCGTGCATGACCACGAGGGCGCCGTCCTTGCTGAGGTGGAGATCCAGCTCGATGACGTCCATGCCTTCGCGATCCGCGCGTACGAATGACCGGAGGGTGTTCTCCGGCTCTACGCCCATCACGCCACGGTGTCCGATGGTGAGGAATGTCAAGGATGTCTCCGTTCGGGCGGGGTCGACCGGCGGTGCCGCAGCCTAATGGCTCTCACCGTTCTGTGACCCATGCCGCGCCAGAATCCTTCGTACGGGAAAAACGCCTGCGTAGGAGGGGGTCAGGCAGGATAATTTTCGGTCTCTCCGCTTGTGCGGGATATCCTGGTACCCATACGGTGTCTTGACGCTAGGTTCTCCCGTGGAAGGTGGGCTATGACGGAAATTCTTGTGCAGGACCGCAAGGGCGGTGAAGGTGCCGACGCGCAGCGCGTGATCGACCACCCGGCCTGGCCTGTGCTCAAGGATGCCGTGGAGCGGATCAGGGCCTGGCAGTCCAAGGACGGCTCGATCGACTTCGCCGCCGAGGGTGCGCCCGACCAGGCCACGGTGGAGACCGCGCTCGACCGCGCCATTTCGGCCATCGGGCAGCTCTCCCCGCTGCTGCCGCACGACGCGGACTACCACCGCGCGCTCGTCGCCGACCTGTGCCGGTGGGCCGAGGGCGGCTTCGCCGAGCCCGACTTCCTCGACTCCCTGCTCGCCTTCCACCCGGCGCAGCACCGAGCCGACGGGCTCCAGCACCTCGTCGTCTTCCCGATGTACACGCAGAACGGGAACCCGGACCGCAACCTCGAGGCCGTCGTCCTGCGCGTCGTCTGGCCCGAGTGGCTGGCCGAGCTGGAGCGCACCCGCTACGACAACCCGCTGTTCCTCGGCATCACGTTCGAGGACTTCACCGGCGGCTACGACACCAACTCCGCCGTCCTCTTCCCGGAGACCATCGCCGTCCGCGAGGCCCCCGAGCGCTTCACCTGGGGCGCCATCTTCTGCGACCGCGAGGCCGCCCGCTTCCGCCGGGTGACCGAGGCCGCCGTGGACATTCTCAAGCTCGACCTCCCCGAGGACATCCGGGAGATGGTCGGGGACCAGGAACGCTGCCAGCAGGCATTCGTGCTCTGGGACATGGTCCACGACCGCACCCACAGCCACGGCGACCTGCCGTTCGACCCCTTCATGATCAAGCAGCGCCAGCCGTTCTGGATGTACGGCCTGGAGGAGCTGCGCTGCGACCTCACCGCCTTCAAGGAGGCCGTGAAGCTTGAGGCGGAAGGTTTCTCCCAGGCGCGCGACGTGCAGTACGCGGTGATCTTCGACCGGATGTTCCGCTTCCCGGTCTCCGGCGACCGGGTGCGCAACTACGACGGTCTCGGCGGCCAGCTCCTCTTCGCCTACCTGCACCAGCACGACGTGGTCCGCTGGACCGACAACACCCTGCACATCGACTGGGACCGCGCGCCGCAGGTCACCAACGAGCTGTGCGGGGAGATCGAGAAGCTGTACCGCGAGGGCATCGACCGGCCCAAGCTCGTCCACTGGTTCGCCGCGTACGAGCTCGTCGCCACGTACCTGTCCCCGCATCCCGGCTCCACCTGGGCCAAGGGGCCCGACGCGCTCGACGTCTCGCTGCCGCCCCGCAAGCTCGTGGACGACGTGCTTCCGGACGAGTTTCCGCTGAGCATGTTCTATGAGGCACTCAAGAAGAAGCTCAAAGGCGTGATCGCCTCCACCAAGGGCATCACTGCTCACAGTGACCAGCAGGTGGCCGCGTGACCGAGGCGCGAGAGGCGGACGGCATGACCAGCAAGAACAAGGGGTCCCTCGACGGATCGGTGATCGCGGTGGCCGGCGCGGCAGGGCCCGCCGGGCGGGCGGCGCTGATGCGTCTCGCCGAGCACGGGGCGACCGTCGTCGCCTGCGACGCGGATCCCGCGCGGCTGGTGGAGGCCGTGGACGCCGCCCGCTACGCCCACGGCGGGGCCACCGTCACGGGCGAGACCGTCGACCTGCTGGACGCCGACGCGACCCGGGCCTGGGCCGACCGCACCGAGAAGGAGTTCGGCCGGATCGACGGCCTGGTCCACCTCGTGGGTGGCTGGCGCGGCTCCAAGACCTTCGCGGACGCCCCGCTCGCCGACTGGGAGCACCTGCACAACCTGCTCATCAGGACCGTGCAGCACACCTCGCTCGCCTTCCACGACGCGCTGGGGCGCAGCGGCCGCGGGCGCTACGTCCTGATCAGCGCGGCGGGCGCCAGCAAGCCCACCGCGGGCAACGCCGCCTACGCCGCCGCCAAGGCCGCGGCCGAGGCCTGGACCCTCGCGCTCGCCGATGCCTTCAAGAAGGAGGGGGGCGAGAGCGGCCCGCAGGCCGCGGCTGCGATCCTGGTGGTGAAGGCGCTGGTGCACGACGCGATGCGCGCGGAGCGTCCCAACGCGAAGTTCGCGGGCTTCACCGACGTGAGCGATCTGGCCGAGGCCATCGTCGGCGTCTGGGACCGGCCCGCCGAGGAAGTGAACGGACACCGCCTGTGGCTGACCCCGCAACCGTGACCTCCGACGCCAAGCGGCGCCACGATCCCGAGCTGCGCGGCTTCGCCAGCGACAACTACGCGGGCGCGCACCCCGAGATCCTGGAGGCGCTCGCGCTGGCGAACGGCGGGCACCAGGTCGCGTACGGCGAGGACCAGTACACCGAGCACCTGCAGCGCGTCATACGCAGCCACTTCGGGCCGACGGCCGAAGCCTTCCCGGTCTTCAACGGCACCGGCGCCAACGTCGTCGCCCTCCAGTCGGTCACCGACCGCTGGGGTGCAGTGATCTGCTCCGCCACCGCCCACATCCACACCGACGAGTGCGGGGCGCCGGAGCGCGTCGGCGGTCTCAAGCTGCTGCCCGTACCGACGCCGGACGGCAAGCTCACGCCGGAGCTGATCGACCAGGAGGCGTTCGGCTGGGAGGACGAGCACCGGGCCATGCCGCAGGTCGTCTCGATCACCCAGAGCACCGAGCTGGGCACCGTCTACACCACCGACGAGATCCGGGCGATCTGCGACCACGCCCACCAGCGCGGCATGCTGGTGCATCTCGACGGTTCCCGGCTGGCCAACGCGTCGGCCTCCCTGGACCGTCCGATGCGCGCCTTCACCAACGCGGCGGGCGTGGACATCCTCTCCCTCGGCGGGACGAAGAACGGCATGCTGTTCGGCGAGGCCGTGGTGGTGGTCAACCCGGACGTGGCCCGCGCGATGAAGCATGTGCGCAAGCTGTCCATGCAGTTGCCGTCCAAGATGCGTTTCGTGTCGGTGCAGTTGGAGGCCCTGCTCACCGGTGACCTCTGGCTGCGCAACGCCCGTCACGCCAACACCATGGCCCGCCGCCTCGCCGAGGCGGTGAGCGAGGTCGACGGTGTCGAGATCGTGTATTCCGTGCAGTCCAACGCGGTCTTCGCCAAGCTGCCGAACGAGGTCTCCGAGCGCCTCCAGCAGCGCTACCGCTTCTACTTCTGGGACGAGGCGGCGGGGCTGGTCCGCTGGATGTGCGCCTTCGACACCACGGAGGACGACGTGGACTCCTTCGCGAAGGCCCTCGCGGAGGAGATGGGCGCCACACAGTCCTGATCCTGAAAGGGTCCCGAACCTGCCCTGGATGGGTATGCACCCGGACGCAATTCGATTGACTTGCGTCCGGGTGCCTGCTTACGGTCCCAGGGACCATGGAGCTGACCCGGGCTGTTCCCGGCGCACCTGAGGACCCGGAAAGGCCGTCCATGACGCTCGCCCTCACCGTCTCCGACGAGGTCCGGTCTCTCGCGCCCGGCTTCGCACCCCTCGCCGTCGAGGCGTACGGGCTGACCAACGGGCCGAGCGACGACGCGGGTTCGGCGCTGCTCGACGACGCCGCGCGGCGGCTGGCCGAGCGCCTCGACGGCCGCACCCCGCACGAGCACCCGCACATCGCCGCCTGGCGCACGGCCTACACCGCGTTCGGCTCCAAGCCCTCCCGCACCCGCAACTCCGCGGAGGCCCTCGCCCGCCGGGCTCTCGCCGACGGCGGACTGCCGCGCATCAACCGGCTGGTCGACCTCTACAACGCGATCAGCGTCGCCCATCTCGTCCCGGTGGGCGGCGAGGACATCGGCCGCATCGAGGGCGGGATGCGGCTCGTACGGGCCGTGGGCGACGAGCCGTTCGACACCGTGGCCGGCGGCGAGCCGGTCGTCGAGCACCCCGATCCCGGGGAGGTCGTCTGGCGCGACGAGCGCGGGGTCACCTGCCGCCGCTGGAACTGGCGCCAGGGCGTGCGGACCCGCCTCACCGAGGAGTCGGTCGACGCCCTCTTCCTGCTGGAGGGGATGGAGCCGATGACGTCCGGCGAACTCGCCGCCGCGGCGGCCGAACTCGCCGCATCGCTCGCCGCGGCGTGCCCGGACGCACGGATCGAGATCCGCGACGTCCCCTCGTCGGTCTGAAGCCGACGCCCCCTGGCCGATGTCACACGGCAGGGGGCGCGGCGGTGCTCCGGGGTCGCTCGGGGGCCTCAGCGGCGGTCGAGGCGCGTGGCCTCCGACGGTGTCGGGGCCGTACCCCCGAGGTGCGCCGGGATCCACCAGGTGTCCTCGGGGCCCTTGGGTCGTACGGGGTAGGCGCGCTGGCAGGCCTCCAGCAGATCCTGGACCCCGTGGCGCAGCCGCTCGGTGACGCTGACCGCCGTCTCGGAGGCGTCCGCGGTGATCGGCTCGCCGACCCGCATCGTGATGGGGATGTGGTTGCGGCCGAGGTTGCGCGGACGCCCCTTGGTCCACAGCCGCTGGGTGCCCCACAGCGCCATCGGCAGCAGCGGAACGCCCGCCTCCTGCGCCATCCGCGCCGCACCCGACTTGAAGTTCTTCAGCGTGAAGGACGGCGAGATCGTCGCCTCCGGGAACACGCCCACGATCTCGCCCGCACGCAGCGCCTTCACCGCGTGCGTGTACGCGTGCTCGCCCTGCGCCCGGTCCACCGGAATGTGCTTCATCGCCCGCATCAGCGGGCCCGAGACGCGGTGGCGGAAGACCGACTCCTTCGCCATGAAGCGCACCAGGCGCTTGGCGGGCAGGGCGGTCAGCCCGCAGAAGACGAAGTCCAGGTACCCGATGTGATTGCTCACCAGAACCGCCCCGCCCCGCCGCGGAATGTGCTCGGTGCCCTTGATGTCGAAGCGCAGATCCAGCGCCTTGAACATGGTGCGGGCGAGGCCGACGACCGGCGGATAGACGAGTTCTGCCATGTGGGGGACCCTTCTGCGCGGCCCGGGGAGGGTTCTCCCGGCGAAAGTTACGCGGCCGTAGGTCTGCCGCATGCGCCGATCGTGCCCCATCACCCGGCGCCGGACCAGTCCCGCACCCAGCCCTTCGCGGAGATCCTCGTCACGTCGAGCGCGCCGACGGACACGGCCGGTGGCCTTCCCTGACGCCCGCTCAGCTCACCGAGCGGCGCAGCAAAAGGTACATCTCGCACCCCAGGCAGTAGCCGAAGACGGCATTGAGGAACGCGGCGGCGAGCGCGCACGCCGTGGCCGCCAGGCCCAACCAGTCCTGGTCCAGGCCGAATCCGACGAGGGCGACCACGGTGAACACCAGGCCGACGGCCTGCGCGAAGCGCGGCGGAGCCGGGTGCTCGAACTCCCGCGGCGGCGCGAGGCGCGGCCGGACCAGCGCCCGGAACAGCAGACCGTAGGGCGAGCGGGACACACCCGCGACCGCTCCCACCGCGAAGGCCAGTGCCTGCCACTCCAGGAGCCAGGGGAAGCCGGTGGCGAGCGCGGCGGCAAGGACCACGGTCGTCACCGCCGCGCCGAACCGCGGTCCCCGTACGTCGATCTCCCCGGCCGGGCCTGCTTCGGTGCGCGCACTCATGCCGCCCAGCATGCACCGGCGGAACCCGTCCGCGACCGCGGGAATTCTTGCAATCCTGTGAACGCTGAGGCCGGTGATGACCGGACTCATGGTGTGCGTGGCGGTGCTCGTGGCGGCGAGCGCCTACGGCCTGCTGCACACGCGGCGCGGCGGGAGGCTGAAGGTGCGCGGGCGCGACGGCGAAGTGACGCTCGGGGCGGACCGCCTGGGGGCGAGGCTGGGCGAGCGCGCGACGCTCGTGCAGTTCTCCAGCGCGTTCTGCCAGCCCTGCCGGGCCACCCGGCGCATCCTCGCCGATGTGGCCGGGATGGTGGACGGCGTCGCCCATGTGGAGATCGACGCCGAGGCGCAGCTCGGTCTCGTACGGGACCTGCACATCCTGCGGACGCCGACCGTGCTCGTGCTCGACGCGGAAGGCCGGATCGTGCGCCGCGCCGCGGGGCTGCCCCGCAAGGCGGACGTCATCGCCGCCGTCGGCGAGGCGGTCGCATCCGCCGGGTGAGCCCGCGTCATACCCAGCACGGCCGGGTGACCCGCGCGGACGGGCGTGATCGATGTCCCATCTCCCGTGGGCCGCTTGACGTGGTGGTTCGCGGATCGCCACGCTGATGCGATGCAGTCGGTCTTCCTTCTCTACGGACGTTCGTACGTGGATCTCGTGCGGCACGCGAGTGCCCGCTGTCCGGGGCGGCTCTGAGCACCACGTATCCCGCTCGCCCGCCCGGACCACGACTGAAGGACAACTGCATGACGGCCACGCACGACCTCGGCACGTCCCCGCCGCGCGTCGACCGCGCCCTCGCCACCTCCGATCTGCTGCGCTCCGCTTTCCGGCGGCACGCCGCCGGTGTCTCCGTGATCACCGCGCAGGGAGACCGGCCCGTCGGCTTCACCGCGACCTCGCTCACCTCCGTGGCGGCCGAGCCGCCGCTGATCTCCTTCGGGGTCGGCACCGGCTCCTCGAGCTGGCCGGTGATCGCCGGGACGGGGTACGTCGGCGTCCACGTCCTGGGCGAGCACCAGCAGGAGCTGGCCGCCACCTTCGCCCGCAGCGGCGCCGACCGCTTCGCACCGCCCACCGTCTGGCGGCCGGGACCGCACGGTGTGCCCGTGCTCGACGGCGTACCGGCGTGGCTGGTGTGCAGGGTGGTGGCGCGGATACCGGCGGGCGACCACCGGATCGTCGTCGCGGAAGTGGTCGCGGGTGACCCGGACGGCGCAGGGCGCCCCCTCGTTCACCACCACGGCCGCTTCACGGGTCTGCGGGACTGACCGTGTGCGCCACTGCCCGGTGGAGGTGCGCATGCCGGTTACGGAGCGTTGGGAACGTCACAGTTCACCGGCCTTGAATACGGGGCAAGTGCACACTGTACTGACGAGTAATATTTCTGGTCGGAGCGCGGGCCGCCCCAACCGGGATACGCCCCGAAAGGCGCCTATGCTGCCAACTAGGCAGGCCCCTGGCCCTGACGTGGGGAACCCCGCGGAAATTAGACGATGCAGTAGGAGAGCCGGTCGTGAGCTTGAGGATCGTTGTCTGTGTGAAGTACGTGCCCGACGCCACCGGCGACCGGCACTTCGCCGAGGACCTGACCACCGACCGCGAGGCGGTTGACGGCCTGCTGTCCGAGCTCGACGAGTATGCGGTCGAGCAGGCCCTCCAGATCGCCGATGACGCCGACGACGCGGAGATCACCGTGCTGACCGTCGGCCCCGAGGACGCGCGCGACGCGCTGCGCAAGGCGCTCTCCATGGGCGCCGACAAGGCCGTCCACGTCGAGGACGACGACCTGCACGGCACCGACGCGCTCGGCACCTCCCTGGTGCTCACCAAGGCCATCGAGCACATCGGCTACGACCTGGTGATCTGCGGTATGGCCTCCACCGACGGCACCATGGGCGTGCTCCCGGCGATTCTCTCCGAGCGCCTGGGCGTGCCGCAGGTGACGCTGCTGTCCGAGGTCTCCGTGAACGACGGCAAGGTCACCGGCCGCCGTGACGGCGACGCCGCGACCGAGGAGCTGGAGGCTTCCCTTCCGGCGGTCGTGTCCGTGACCGACCTGTCGGGCGAGGCCCGTTACCCCTCCTTCAAGGGCATCATGGCCGCGAAGAAGAAGCCGGTGGAGTCCCTGGACCTGTCGGACCTGGGCCTGGAGGCGGACGAGCTCGGCCTCGAGGGCGCCTGGACCAAGGTCGACGACGCCACGCAGCGCCCGGCCCGTACCGCCGGAACGATCGTCAAGGACGAGGGCGAGGGCGGCAAGCAGCTGGCCGAGTTCCTTGCGGGCCAGAAGTTCATCTGAGCAGCTTCGGCCACCACCCCATCGCCCCCAGATCCTTCGCACCCGCAGGAGAGCAATCCCATGGCTGAAGTTCTCGTCTACGTCGACCACGTGGACGGCGCCGTCAAGAAGCCGACCCTGGAGCTGCTGACGCTGGCCCGCCGCATCGGCGAGCCCGTCGCCGTCCACCTCGGCGCCGGTGCCGACTCCGCCGCCTCCACCCTCGCCGAGTACGGCGCGGTGAAGGTCCTCGCCGCCGACGCCCCCGAGTTCACCGACTACCTGGTCGCGCCGAAGGTCGACGCGCTGCAGGCCGCGTACGACGCCGTCTCCCCGGTCGCCGTGCTCGTGCCGTCCTCCCCGGAGGGCAAGGAGATCGCCGCGCGCCTGGCCGTCCGCATCGGCTCCGGCATCATCACCGACGCCGTCGACCTCGAGGCCGGCGACGAGGGCCCGGTGGCCACCCAGTCGGTGTTCGCCGCCGCCTTCACCACCAAGTCCCGTGTCACCAAGGGCACCCCGGTCGTCACGGTCAAGCCCAACTCGGCCGCGCCCGAGGCCGCCCAGGCCGCCGGTACCGTCGAGCAGCTCGCCGTCACCATCGGGGAGAAGTCCACCGGCACCAAGGTCGTCTCCCGCACGCCGCGCGAGTCGACGGGCCGCCCGGAGCTGACCGAGGCCGCGATCGTGGTCTCCGGTGGCCGCGGTCTGAACGGTGCCGAGAACTTCCCGCTGATCGAGGCGCTGGCCGACAGCCTCGGTGCGGCCGTCGGCGCCTCCCGCGCCGCGGTCGACGCCGGCTGGTACCCGCACACCCACCAGGTCGGCCAGACCGGTAAGTCCGTCTCGCCGCAGCTCTACATCGCGGCGGGCATCTCCGGTGCGATCCAGCACCGGGCCGGCATGCAGACCTCGAAGACCATCGTGGCCATCAACAAGGACGCCGAGGCTCCGATCTTCGACCTGGTCGACTACGGCGTGGTCGGCGACCTCTTCCAGGTCGTCCCGCAGCTCACCGAGGAGGTCAAGACCCGCAAGGGCTGACCCCCGGGCCGTGAGGCCGTTCCGCCGTGAGGCCCCCGTACGCCGTGCGTACGGGGGCCTCACGGCTGCACAGTGAGTGTTGACCGGTGAGCCGACCCGCGGATAGCGTCATTCAACAGATTGTTGATTGATAGGGCTCGGGGCCTGTTGATCGGCGTGCAGCGGACCACGGAGGGATGTCGCATGGGGCAGGACGAGACCGTTCGCGCGGGGCGGTACGCGGCCGTGGCCACCAGCCTCACCGGCGCGGTGCACGAGGAGATCGGCGCCTCGCTGGCCGTCGTCGACGCGGACCTCGCCCGCCGCTTCCCCGGCGACCCCGGCACCCGTCAGCCCGTCCACACCGTCTACGTCCCGGCCGACGCCTTCGCCGCGGACATCATCCGCTCCTGGGGCGACCAGGCACTCGCCGCCCTCGACGAGCACGCCCCCGACGCCGCTTCTTTCGCTGCCGTCCTCGGCCTGGACGACCGCCTCGCAGGGCCCGTCCACGCGCGCGTGCGCGCCAAACTGGAGCGCGAGCCCGTCGAGGACCTGCGCATCGACTTCGAGGACGGTTACGGCCCCCGGCCCGACGCCGAGGAGGACGGCGCCGCCGTACGGGCCGCCCGACTGGTGGCCGAGGCGTACGAAACCGGCACCGCGGCCCCGTACATGGGCATCCGCATGAAGTGCATGGAGGCCGCCGTCCGCGACCGCGGCATCCGCACCCTCGACATCTTCCTCACCGGGCTCATGGACGCGGGCGGACTGCCCGGCGGACTCGTCCTCACTCTGCCCAAGGTGACGTACGCGGAGCAGGTCACCGCGATGGTGCGGCTCTGCGAGGAGTTCGAGAAAGCGCGCGGCCTCGAACCCGGCCGGATCGGCTTCGAGATCCAGATCGAGACGACCCAGTCGATCCTCGGGCCCGACGGCCGGGCCACGGTCGCCCGCATGATCGACGCGGCCGAGGGGCGCGCGACCGGCCTGCACTACGGCACGTTCGACTACAGCGCCTCCTGCGGGGTCAGCGCCGCCTATCAGTCCATGGACCACCCGGCCGCAGACCACGCCAAGGCCGTCATGCAGGTCGCGGCCGCGGGCACCGGCGTACGTCTCTCGGACGGCTCCACCAACGTCCTTCCCGTGGGCCCTGGTTCGCAGGTCCACGACGCCTGGCGGCTGCACCACGGACTCGTACGCCGATCCCTCGCGCGCGCCTACTACCAGGGCTGGGACATGCACCCGGGCCATCTGCCGACCCGTTACGCCGCCGTCTACGCTTTCTACCGCGAGGGCCTGGAGCAGGCGGCGGCCCGTCTCACCGCCTACGTGAACCGGGCGGGCGGCGACGTGATGGACGAGCCCGCCACCGCCAAGGCCCTGAGCGGCTATCTGCTGCGCGGCCTGGACTGCGGTGCGCTGGACGCCGACGAGGTCACGGGGCTCACCGGCCTCGCCCGCACCGACCTCGACGGCCTGGCCGGACGGCCCGTCGCGAGCTGACGTCCCGGTCCGGTCCCGGTATCTTCCCGGTCCGGCCGCGGGCCCCGACTCCTGGGGCGCGGTGGCCGGTTGGGGGCGCATCGGTGCATCGAAGGTGCGGACTCCGGACGCGATGAGGGCGGTGGCCCCTAGGCTGGGACCGGAACGGTCGCGGTCGGGCACCGGCCGGGCCGTCGGGCGAGCATCGGGGGAGCAGCAGTGTCGGCGGGGGAGCACGGACAAGGCAACGGACAGGACAGCGGGGCGAAACGACTGCTGGCGGGCCGCTATCGCGTGGTGCGGCAGCTCGGGCGTGGCGGGATGGGCGTCGTGTGCCACGCGGTGGACGAGGCACTCGGCCGCGAGGTCGCGGTCAAGGAGCTGCGTACCTACCACGACGCGTCCGGGCCCGAACTCGCCGATCTGCGGCTGCGGATGCAGCGCGAGGCGCGCGCGGCGGCCCGCGTCCGGCACCCGGGCGTCATCGCCATCCACGACATCGCGGAGGACGAGGGGCGTCCGCTCATCGTCATGGAACTCATCGACGGCCCCTCGCTGGACGACATCCTGCAGGAGCAAGGCGTCCTCGACCCGCGGCGTGCCGCGTCGATCGGCGCGAAGGTCATGGACGCGCTGGACGCCGCCCACCGGGCCGGTGTGCTGCACCGCGACGTCAAGCCGGGCAATGTCCTCCTGGGCGGTGAAGGACGTGTCGTCCTCACCGACTTCGGCATCGCCACCATGGAGGATCCGGGCGACGGGGCCTCGACGCGGCTGACGCAGAGCGGCGACATCGTCGGCTCCCTGGACTACCTGGCGCCCGAGCGCGCGCAGGGACAGCTCCCCGGACCGGCATCGGACGTCTGGTCGCTCGGCGCGACGCTGTACGCGGCGGTGGAGGGTTCGTCGCCCTTCCGCCGTACGTCCACCTGGTCCACACTCACCGCGATCGTCGCCGAGCCACTGCCCGAGCCCCGTCGCGCCGGGCCGCTCGCGCCGGTGCTGCGCGAACTCATGCACAAGGACCCGCAGTCGAGGCCGGACGCGCAGCGGGCCCGCGAGCTGCTGCAGGCGGTGGCGGAGGGACGGCCGTACGAGGGCTGGGCGGGCGACTCCGCGACGACGCATCTCGGCGGTCCGGTGCCGGGCGCCGCGGGCGGCGGGGTAGCGGGTGCCGGAGCGGGCGTGGGGGCCGAATCCTCGGGTTCGGCCGCATCACAGGCCACCGGGGCCGGCGAACTTTCGGAGCCGGGTGCGCAGTCCGCGTCGGCGGGACCGTCCCAAGGTTTCGGCCCGGCGCCCGAGTTCGTGGGTCCGTCGGAGGAACCGGAGCCGTCCGTGCCGCCGGCCGCCGTCCACCCCGGAGGGTATGCGGTGAATGCCGGGGACGACGGATCGTTGGTGACCGGGCAGCGGCCGGAAGCGGGTGCTGGGCGTCGTCGCCGTGCCGTCCTCGCCGCGGTGGCCGCGCTCGTGGTGCTGACCGGTGCCGGCGTCACCGCCGCCGTCATGATGAACGACTCGGGGACGCCGGAGACCGTCGCAACCGATGCCGCCGCGTCGTCCGCCCGTGAACCGGGCGAACGGGCCGGTGACGACGGCCGGTCCGTGGGAGAGAAGGCCGAGCGGTCGGACTCCGCGGACGGGTCGGACCGCGCGTCCGCGTCCCCGGACACCCAGCCCGCGGGCGGCGGCGAGGACGGAAAGTCCGGCGACGACCCGGCCTCGGACGACGGCGGAGGCTCGGACGCCGACGGCGGTGCGACCGGAGGCGGTTCGGGCGACGGAGGGTCCGCCGGGGGCGACTCCGAAGGCTCCACCGCGGGCGCGGGCGGAGGCGGCGGCGAGCCCTCTCCCGCACCCGTGTGCCACGGCATCGGCGGCGGCAAGTACAACTGCCAGGTCTGGCGCACCGCCACGTCCTACGACGCGGCCGGCCGCGAGCGCGGGGTGCTGCAGAAGGGCACCAACTACTTCTACTGCCAGCAGCAGGGGCGCCGCGAGACGTACGACCGCTGGACGAACGTCTGGTGGGCCAGGACCGACGACGACAGCGGCAACGCGGGCGTCTACGTCAGCGACGTCTACATCAAGGGCGGGGACAACGACGCACCGGTCCCCGGCCTCCCCGTCTGCTGATGCGTGAGCGGATGCGGACGCGGACGCGGATCCGCATGCGGATGCCCACGCCGTCCCGGGCGGGGTGGGCACCGCCGGGCGCCGCGAGCGCGGTCGTCTCAGGCGGCGTCGGCGGCGGGCGGCAGTTCCCCGGATCCGCGCGGGATCAGCCGCGTCGGCAGGAGGAAGCTCATGGGTTCTTCCGCCACCCCGCCCTCGAGCCTGCGGAAGAGCTGCTCGGCCGCCGTTCGCCCCAACTGGGCGGAATCCTGGGCGATCACGGTGACCGCGGGGGAGAGCAGGTCGGCCAGTTCGAAGTCGTCGAAGCCGACGAGGGCGACCGGCCGCAACCAGCCGTTGAGGACGCGTACGGCGGTGACCGTCACGCGGTTGTTGCCGCAGAAGAGCGCGGTGACGGGGTTCGGCCCCTCCAGCATCGCCCGGGCCGCGGACCGTACGCGCTCCGGTTCCGTGGAGCCGAGCGCCACCCAGGACTCGTCGACCGGGAGGCCGGCCGACGCCATCGCCGCGCAGTAGCCGCGGTGCCGCTCGGCGGCGGTGTGGATGCGGGGCTGGTCACCGATGAAGCCGATCCTGCGGTGCCCGTGGGCTATGAGGTGCGCGACGCCGTCGCGCGCGCCGGTGAAGCTGTCCGTGAGGACCGCGTCGGCCTCGATCCGGCCCGCGGGGCGGTCCACGAACACGGTGGCCACGCCCGCGGCGATCTCCGGCTCCAGATAGCGGTGGTCGTCGCTGGCGGGCACGATCACCAGCCCGTCGACCCGGCGGGCGCAGAGCGCCAGGACGAGTTCCTGCTCGCGTCCCGCGTCCTCGGCGCTCGAGCCGTGGATCAGGAGGGCGCCGTGCGCCCGTGCGGTCTCCTCGACGGCGCGGCTCATCGGGCCGTAGAACGGGTCGGCGAGATCCTCCAGCACGAGCCCGATGCTCGCGGTGCGGCCCTTGCGCAGGACGCGGGCGCTGTCGTTGCGCCGGAAGCCGAGGGCGTCGATGGATTCCTGCACGCGGCGGACGGTGTCGGGCGTGACGCCGGGCTCGCCGTTCACCACCCGCGACACCGTCTTGAGGCCGACACCCGCGCGTGCGGCGACGTCCTTCATGGTCGGCCTGGTGCCGTAGCGGCGCTTGGTGCGAGGTGCGGTGTCGGCCACGTGCGCGTTCCTCTTCGTCCATGGGCGGTTGCGCTATGAGCATAGGGCCTGGACAACGTTGTCAAAAGCGGTGAGACTGAACCGCCGGAACCTGAGACCGAACCGTCGAGAACGCTGCCCACCAGGAGAGACGACACCGATGCAGAACGACCTCGTCGCCGCCCTCGACATCGGTGGTACCAAGATCGCCGGGGCGCTGGTCGACGGTGAGGGGCGGCTCCTCGTACGCGCCCAGCGTCCGACCCCGGCGCGCGAGGACGGCGAGACCGTGATGGGCGCGGTGGAAGCCGTGCTCGGCGAGCTCGCCGGCGACGCGCGCTGGGGCGGGGTGACCGCCGTCGGCATCGGCAGCGCGGGGCCCGTCGACGCCTCCGCGGGCACCGTCCGGCCGGTGAACGTGCCGGGGTGGAGGGACTATCCGCTGGTCGGCCGCGTCCGGGCGGCAACCGGCGACCTGCCGGTGACCCTTGTGGGTGACGGTGTCGCCATGACGGCCGCGGAGCACTGGCAGGGCGCGGCCCGCGGCCGTGCCAACGCGCTGTGCATGGTGGTCTCGACCGGCGTCGGCGGCGGGCTGATCCTCGACAACCGGCTCCACCCCGGCCCGACCGGGAATGCCGGGCACATCGGGCACATCAGCGTGGACCTCGACGGCGACCCGTGCCCGTGCGGGGCGCGAGGGTGCGTGGAGCGCATAGCGAGCGGGCCGAACATCGCCCGCCGTGCGCTCGATGGCGGCTGGAGGCCGGGGCCGGACGGCGACGCGACCGCCGCGGCGGTCGCGTCGGGCGCGCGCGCGGGGGATCAGGTCGCGCTCGCCTCGTTCCGGCGGGCGGGCCAAGCCCTGGGGGGGGGGGTGGCCGGGACCGCCA
>NZ_JBEYUP010000010.1:0-212992 GCF_040643575.1 Streptomyces sp. NPDC047108 | reverse complement strand
CCAGGCAGCACCGTCCCGACCGTCCACCAGCAGCAGCCAACCACCTCAACCACTCCGCCCCAGACCACCGAGCCCGCGGACACCACCTCGGACACGGAAGACTTCACCGACTTCGGTGGTCTGCTGGACCCGGACCCCATCTCTCCGCCCGCCCCGCCCCAGACCACCGAGTCCTCGGACACCGCCTCGGACACCGCCTCGGACACCGCCTCGGACACCGCCTCGGACACGGCCTCGGACTCGGAAGACTTCGGGGACTTCACCGACCTGCTCGCCGCACCCCCCACGACCACGACCGTCCCGGAGCCACCCGCGACACACGCCCCGCCCACCACCCCGCAACCCACGGATGACTCTGATGACGAGGGCTTGTTCGCTGCGCCGTTGAGCCGCGGTGCTGTCGGGCCGGAGGGCACGCCCGAAGAGATGTCGGGTGTATCGGAGGACGTTTCCGACGACGAGGACTTGTTCGCTGTGCCGTTGCGCCACGGTGGGCTCGGGCCGGAGAGCACGCCCGACCGGTCCGGTCCATCGCGACCGGCCGGGCATGGCACCGAGCTGGAGGCCCCGGCAACGCCGCGTGACTCCGAGTACGGGGCCCATGGCGTTGTCGATGGGAGCGGGCCGCGCCCCGTACCACCGCGGTTGTCGGAGCTGATGCCGGAAGGAGACTGGTGGCGTCTTTACATCGACCCTCGCGATCACCCTCTGGCGCTCAAGCTGTACCCGCACGATCCGGGGCAGCTCTACGACCGGCAGCGGTCACCGGGTTTCCAGCAGAGCATGGTCGACGCCTATCGCGCGACCCTGGACTCGCCGGAGGGGCCGGCGAGGCGGATGAACGCCTCCGAGTACCTCCGGATGCACAATCTGGTGGTCGCCAAACTGGATGCGAAACCCGGTTGGTCGGGAGGTCAGCCGACCAGTTTCCCCCTGCGTAACACCCAACTCAGTCAGGACCTCCTGGAGGAGGAACTGGGCGGCCGGCGGCTGGCCCTCGATCTGGGCACCTACGACTGGCCCTCCACGGCAGCCAAGCCGATCACGGCGTTGGAGACCTTCTCCACAGGCAAGCCCGTCCTCCAGACCAACTATGCGGTGGGCGAGGTGCCCAGGCTGGTCGACCTGGCATTCGACCGCTACTACACCGAGGCCGCGCAGGCGGACAACGACCTGAGCAGGCTCGCGGCGATCGGCAAGGTAGTGCGTGCCCTGCAGGTCATACACCCCTTCCACGACACCAACCGGCGGCTCAACGTCCACCTGCTGCTGCACAAGCTGCTGATCGAACAGGGATTCCGGCCGGTGGTCACGCCGGAGTTGGCGTCGCTGTTCCAGGGCGGCTATTCCGTGGAGCAGATGGCAGAGACATTGCTCCGGAACACCGAGCCCTTCCGGCCGCCCATTCAGGCTCCGGCACCCCAGGGCGAGTTGATCACGCGCGAAGACGAGTTGAGTCCCCGCGCTACTGCTTCGGAGCCGTTGCCGGAGACCTCGGTGGTGCGGGAGCGTTCCGCAGGACAGAGTCCTTCGACCGCAGAGGTCGACACCCGCGAGGTCGACACGCGCGAGGTCGACACGCGCGAGGTCGACACCGGAGAAGCCGACACCGGGGCGGAGCTGGAGGACGTCGCACCGCGCGGCGATTACCGGCGTACCGGACCCGACACCGCGGTGCTCGACGGCACGCCCTTCTCGCTGCACGAGCCGTCGGCCGACGGAGACCGTTTCGCGGACACCCTGCTGTCCGCCCTTCGTCACGCGGCCCCAGCCGCGGTCGCGGACGCAGGGATCGACTCGCCCGAGGCGTTCGCGGACTGGCTCGAGGAGCACGTCACCGATGACGACGTACCCGCGGGCGGGTTGCCTCCCCTGGACGGAGGCCGGAACATCCCGGTGGACCTGCTGGAGGCGATCGGCGTCGAGCTGAACTCCTCGCAGCGCGCCCAGAGCGCCCTCCTCGGCGATGTGCTTCCGGCTTCGGACGCGGGTCTGAGTCCGGCCCAGCGGTTCCGCCTGCTCCGTCGGGATCCCTCGTACGGCGGTGAGGGCGACGGCCTGCTGGACGTGGTGCTCCCGAAGGTCGTCTCCCGCGAACTCGGCGTCGACATCGCGGTGGTGGGCCCGGACGGTGAGGTGACCTTCCACGGGCGCCCCGAGGACGGCCGCACCACCGATTCCGCGCCCCCCGCCGTCGTCGTCCGCGACGGCGACCACTACCTCGCCGGATCGGTGACGCCGCTACGGACCGCGCCACCGCATGACGGCAAGGCGACCGCCCCTCCCGGCCGAGCCGAAGCCGGGACGTCCCGGCGTGCCCCCGCACTCGACGACTCCGCCCGCTCACCCGCCTACCCCGGTGCCCGCTTCCGCAACGCCGGCGAAAGCGCGGGGTCGGCGGATTCCCCGACCGATCCCTGGCGCGATGCGCCGGGTTCACGGGTGGTCGTAGAGAAGCTCGTCGACGACCAGGGCCGGACCACCGGTCTGATGTCCTTCACTCGGGACGACGCCGCGCCGCGCCGGGACGCCTACCGGCAGGCGTCGGGGCTGCGGCAGTACACGCAGTGGTGGCGAGGGACCGGTGGCGAGCTGGTCAGCACGCAGCGCCGGCTACCGGTGGCGCCGGACGCCAAGGTCGTGGTCTGGGGGTCGCACGGTTCCGGCGACGGACGGTTCAGGGGTGCGACGGACGGCGACAAGCCGGTCGTCTTCGGCACGGACGAGTTGCTGGCCCATCTCAAGGACGCGTTGCCGGCCGATGCCACGGACATCCTGCTCACTCCCTGCTTCTCCGGTGCGGACCCCGCGCGGCAGGCTGCTGTGGCCCAGCGGATCCACGAGGCCACCGGCCTCGGGGTGCACCTGGCTGAGGGCGATGTCTCCCTGACTCCGGCCACGGACGACGGTGAGCCGGTCCGGCTCCACACCCACGAACGGGCCGACGGGAGTCCCACGGGCTTTGTCTCCTCCCTGCCGGAGAACCGCACGAGCATCCCGCAGAGCGCCCTGCCGGAGGGTCGGCGGCCCGCCCCTCCGGCACCGGCCCTCAGGAACGCCGAGGACGAGACGGCCGGCCCCGGCGAGCCCGGGGGACAGACATCGGAACCGCCCGGCGTCATCGTCGAGGAGGGCGAAGGCGAGGCAGCCGCCTCCCAACCGCCCCTGCCGCACAGTGACTTCCTGGTATCCGCCGGAGACCCTCTGGGCGGACTCGTGTCGACCGTCCCGCAGGAGCCCGGGCAGCAGCGGGCCGGCGCCGCGTGGCCCGATTCCTTCTTCGATTCGGACTCGGACGTGTCGGACTCGGACGACGAGTCCGATGCGGGATCCGAATCCGGAGCGGGTTCCGGCGAAACGGCGGGCCCGGAGGCCGAGGCTCTGCCGTACCACAAGAGTCTGCGGGCTCTGCGCACCTTGATCGTGAAAGCCATGCGATCGCCGAATGCCGGCGGCGGGGAGTGGATCCTCAGAGCGAAGATCGACCCCGGCGCGTCCTGGACGAGTAGGGACTTCTGGGGCGGCGAGGTGGGCCACGTCTGGCTCGAACTCATCTCCCCTCTCGGACGTTCGCAGACGTTCGGCTTCTATCCCGTCGAGCAGGTCACCGGCCCCAGCGTCCCGGGAGAGATCATCTGCCCGGACGGTCACGGGGGCGCCCAGGAGCAGACGACGGCCACCGTCGGTCTCCAGGAGGTGTTGCGCGGCTACCGCGCTGCTCTCGCCCGGGTCGATGCCTCGTACCAACTCGCCTCGTACAACTGCGCGAGCTTCGCGTCGGAGATCTGGAAGGCCATGACCGGCGATGCGCTTCCGAACGGCATGCTCGTCCCCAACCCGGCCTCCGCCGCGACGACAGTGAGGATCGGGCGGGATCTGCGGCAGCAGCTCGACACGGAGGAGATGAGCAGTGACATGGAGGATCTGATCGACCAGATCAGTTCCGGTCGTATCCCCCCGGCCCTCTAGGTGTATTGATCGCGAGCGTTGCCGAACGCCGGTGTGCTGGGCATCGGTTCCGCTCCTCCGGCGTGAACCGGAGGTTGCCGGACACCGTAGACACCACGTGCGCCACAGCAATCGCTCAGACCCGGCACCAGCCCACGGGGCCTTGGAGAAGGCGAGGCCTTGGAGAAGGCGGCGGAACCCGCCCTCGGGCCCGATGACGCAGGATGTCGGGCGAGGGCCGCCGATGCCGCGCAACACAGCAGGGTGAGTTCCTCACGCGGGGGCCCATCGGAGAGCACAACCGGTACGAGTGGACGGTGGAGAACGACATGACCGGCACGCCAGGCGGGGACATCGCACGGGAGCCGGACCCGACGGCTCCGGACGTCACGGAGCCGTCGGGTCATCGGACACCGCAACAGACGCAAGAAGGCCTGGAAGCCGACGGGTTGACCGTAGTGGCGGAGTCCGGGAGCGACGACGCGGAAGGGATGCCGCCCGTTCCGGAGCACATCCGCGAGGCGGCGCGGCAGGCGCCCGGCCACTGGTTCGCGATGGCCGACCCCACGTGGTCCGGCGAGGGCGCCCCGCCGGAATGGGCCCTGGTCGGCCGGTGGAGGTCGGACGAGCACGGCGAGATCGTCGAGTGGCGGGACAACGAGGAGTACCGTCCGTCCCCGTCGGCGCTGGGGTGGCCCGAACCGGTGGATCCGGTGGACGCCGCGGTGCAGCTCGCCGCGACCGGCTACGGCCCGACGGACGCCGTGGCCCGAACGTTGGCCATGGCGGAGGTCGCTGTGTTCCTCGCACCGGGAGGTGGTCCCGTGTCCGCGGTCGCTCCGGATGACGCGACGCCGGTTGTGCCCGTCTTCACCGCACCGGAGCACCTGAACGCGGCGGGCAGGCTGTCCTTCAGGACCGTGAAGGCCGCGGAACTGCTCGACCAGCTGCCCGAAGGCCACCTGATCTACGTCAATCCCTCCGGCCCGGTGAGCATGACGGTGGAGCCGCACATGCTCCGTGAGTTGGTGTCCGCCGCCGAAGCGGACGGCTGACGACGCGCTCTGACGACGCGCTCTGACGACGTTGCCGGGCGGCCTCACGACGCGGCGTGAGGCCGCCCGCGCTGTTCGAGCCGCGGCGGGGCTTACGCACCGCCCCTGACGTACGACGGCCGCGCCCCTTTCACAGGGCCGCGGCAGTCGCTTGTCGTGCCAGGCCAACCGTCCGTCAGCTGCGGGTGAAGTACCACTGGTGGTTGTTCTGGCTCTCGGGCCGGCAAATGTAAACGATCAAGTTCCGGTCCTCGTTGTCGGCCGTCTGCGAGTCCAGGCACTGATGGTTGCTCGCGAAATTGCGAATCCAGTACAGGCCGTCGGCCTTCTTGTCCAACCACCACAACTGGTTGTCAGAGGTCGAGCCGTTGCACGGGAACTCCGTCACGGCTGTTGCGACGGGTGCGCCTTCGTTGCCGGGCAGGTCCATGCACATGCCGTCCTTGGTGTTTCGGATGACGAACAGGGCCGAGCCGCCCGGACCGGCGTTCTCATACTTCTTCTCGAGGTTCCAGAGCTGGTTGTCCTCGGTGGTGCTGTTGCACACCGCCTGATGGATCGGACCGTCCGCGTAGCCGTAGCCGCCCCCGGGAACGTCGGCGCAGGTCGCGTTCGTAAGGTTCTTGATGAGCACCCGGGTCCTGGTCGCCGGCAAACCGTCGGAAGGCGCCTTCGCCGCGGCTTTCTTCTTCTTCGCCGGCTTCGACGGGCTCGGAGCCGCCGTCTGAGGCGCGGCCGCCTTCGGCGACCGGGCCGGCGGCTTCTTCTTCGGCTTCGTCTTCTTGGGGGAAGGGGATTCGGGGACGAATGCTCCCGCCCGGGACCGGTCGTCCTCGAGAACGGTGTCGGCGGGTGCCGACGAGGAGGCCGTCTCCTTGCGGTCATCGTCGTCGAGCGCCATGACGAGCAGCGGCAGGGCGATCAGGACGGCCCCCGCCACGGCGGCACCCGCGAGGACGGGCTTCTTGGGGCGGCCGGGGAAGCCTGGACTCGCCGCGGCGGCCGCAGCCCTGCCCCCGGCGTCCCCGGACCGGCTGTCGCTCGCCGCCGTGGCGGCGGCGCCCCTGATACTGCGGGTGAGCGCCCCCCAGGCGACGTTGTTGTCGCTGCGGGCCTCGGGTTGTGCCGCGGCACCGCTCGTGTCGCCGCTGTTCTGCTGTGTGGTGGAGCCGGGGTCTGTGGCGCGGGCGGCGGTACCGGTGTCGGTGGCCGCGTTCGCGGAGCCCCCGCTCTCGCCCGTGCTGGCGGCGCCGGACTCCGGCGCCGCAGGGCGAGTCGGGGACGCTCCGTCGGTACCGGCGTTGACGGCGCCCTCGCCCGACGCCGCATCACCTTCCTCAGCCGGACGCGAGGATGGCGTGCCGCCGGTGAGGCATGCGGCGATGGCTGCCGCGTCCGCCGAGGCTCCGGACCTCGTACCCGAGGCGGACGACGAATCGGAGCCCGAGGCGGACGACGAATCGCGGCCCGGGGGCGACTCGGGCTCCCGCGACGTGGATCCGGGGGTCGACTCGGGTTCGCGCGACGTGGATCCGGGGGTCGGCTCGGGTTCGCGCGACGTGGATCCCGGGGTCGACCGGCCGCTCTGCGCGTCCGCGTCGGCCTGGTGGTGATCGGACATGGACTTCTCCTCCTCGCCGGGGACGCGGAGGCCCATGGCGGTGGGGTGGACAGGGCGGAAGCGGAACGAGGGCGCATGAGGCCGCGCCGCGGCAGCTCAGGCTCGGATCGGGCTCAGCGCCCCCCTTCGAGCACACGCCGGCGTATGCGAGGCGATGCCCTCTCCGGCGCCATCGGCCCCGCCGCGCGCAGATGCCGGTCGACCTGTGCCGGGGCCGCGTCCGGACCGTCCGTACGTCCCGGGGCGTGGGGAAGGGGGTCGCGCAGCTGACAGCCGCAGCGCAGGCACCGACGACGGGCGATCTGCATCGTCATCCTGAAGGAGGGGATTGCTCACCCAACAGACCAATCACTGCTCAGTTCGACGCGGCCCTGCGCATCCTGCGCCGAACTCGCGCGCGGCCTCGGTACCGATGGGCCGGCTCCGCGCAACTCCCGGTGCCACAGCAGGTCGCAGAGCTGCTCGAATCCGCGCGTGAGGTGACGGCGGTAGGTGCTGAAGGGAAGGCCGAGCCGCTCCGCCGCGGCTTCCTGGGTGAGGGTGCCGTTCAGGAACGTCGCCGTCAGCGCCCGGCGCAGCTTCTCCCCGCCTCTGTCGCCACCCAGCTTCTCGATGCTCTCGGACACGGCGGTCCGCATCGCTTCGACCGGGTCGGTCGCGGCGACGTCCGCCACCAGCCGGGTGCGGACGAGCGGATTGGCCGACAGGACGTCCGGCCGGTTCCACGAGCGCAGAGCACTGCGGACCGCCGCGTCGAACTCGGGCCGGGAGAGCACCTTCAGGCGGCGGGTCGGCGTGGTCCGGGCGGTGGTCCAGCCCGCCTGGTCCTGGCCGGAGTTGACGAGGTCCATCCGCTCGAGCCACGCCTCGATCGGTTCGGCCCGCCAGTCCTGGCCGAACAGTCCGTACGTCCGGTCGCCCACGTGCGCGACGGGCGGCGGGTCCGTGCGGGCGCAGGAGGATCTCGTCTGCCGTTCGCCGGGGCCGCGGCCGCGGCCCCGGCCCCGGCCGGGGCCGGGATCGGGGTCGGGGTCGGGGTCGGGGAGCACGGTGCACGACCAGGCGAGCAGGTCGTCGTGGATGAGCCGGGCCAGGACGCGGGCGCTGACGAGGTCGCCGGTCGGAGAGGGTCCCAGGTCCTGGGAGACCATGAACCGGGCGATTCCCAGGTGCTCCTTCTCCCGCAGCGGTGCCGTCCGGCGGACGTGGTCCCACGCCACCGCGACGACGGGATCCGCCGCCATGTCCTCCTGGCTCGGCTGGACGAACCGCAGCCACGCCATGAAGCCGGTCAACTCCCCGGTGCCGGCTTCGCGGTAGATGCTGAAGCCCTCCGGCTGCCGGTCGAGCCAGTAGGCGGTAAGGGCCACCGACGCCGGATCCAGCCGTACGGCGGCGAGTTCGAGCACGGCCTGCCGGTCTTCGGGCCGGAAGACGTCCTCGAACACCTGGCTCCTGTTCTTCCCGGTGAACCTCTGGTGCGTGAAGCCCGCGCCGCGCTGGAGATGCAGCAAAGCCGCCGAGGACTCGAGCACGGCGGGACCGGACGCGGTCCGGGCCTGCTCCAGGAGGTGGCCGAAGACCCTGCGGTGCATGGCGGTGTAGCGCTGCGGGTCGCGCCACCGCAGGTCGGCGTCGACGATCTCGCGCACCACGTCGTGCGGGCGGATCCCGAAGCGGTTCGCATCGATGAACGGCAGTTCCCGCAGCCAGGCGAACAACCTGCCCGCGTCCGCCCCGGGAAGAGCAGCCCGCAGCAGGCCCTCGGTCGTGGCCTCGACGTGCGCGCAGATCTCCAGTGCGTGCTGGTGGTCCGGCGAGGGCACGTCACCGATGATCCGGCCCACCAGCGTTCCGATCACATGGGGCCCCGGCCTCCACTCCGTGTCGCCGCCGTCGCCCCGCCTGGCGGCCTCGGCGGCCAGGGAGAGAGCGAGCGGATGGCCTCCCGCGAAGTCGAGCACCGCGGCGTGGTGTGCGGCCGATACACCCCGTGCCTGAAGAAGAGCCAGCGCGTCCTCCTCCGGCAGATCCGACAGCGGCATCACGCGGAGGATGTCGTCCCAGCCCGGATCGGCCCACTCCACGCCCGGGGCCCGCTGCCCCGCGAACACGGCCACGGAACCCACCGGCAGCCGGGGCAGGAACCGCTCGCGCAGCCAGCCCTCGATCGGCTGGTACGCCTCGAAGGAGTCGACCAGCAACACCACGCGGTCACCGGTCAGGACCTTGGCGGCGGCGGCCTCGAAGGCCGCCGGGACGGCCTCGGCATCATGCCCGTCCATCTCGACGACGATGCGCCCGGCCTGCTCGGCCTCGTCGGCGAAGCGTTGCAGGAGGGTCGACTTGCCCACCCCTCCCGGACCGCTCAGGAAGAACACGGCGCAGGAATGAGGGGCGAGCAGCACGGCGCGGAACTGATCCAGCTCCGCGTCCCGCCCGACACATGCGCGAAGCCGCCCCCTGCGCAGTCGCTCGCCCAGGTTGCCGAACGGTTCGTTGCCTAGGTTCGCCATCGTGGTTCGGGGCAGCACCCGCGAGCGGGCCTGGTCCCCCACTCCCTCCGTGGGTGGACACCGGTCTCTCCGGTGGGTACACGGCTGCCTCCGCAGGGTGGTTCACGGCGATCATGTGCGGTGGCCGAGGGTGAGGGCCCCGTGGTCCACCCGCACCGGCCGGTCCTGGTGGGCGGACCAGGTCGTCGGCGGTGTCCTGGAGTGCGAACAGACCGTAGCCGTGCTCCCACCCCGCCGGCGCGGCCACCTGAGGAACGGCTCGATCGAGCCGTTGCCTGCTCCCTCGCCGTGGGCTGCGCGGGAGGTGTC
The DNA here is from genome assembly GCF_040643575.1 of Streptomyces sp. NPDC047108. NCBI lineage: Bacteria > Bacillati > Actinomycetota > Actinomycetes > Kitasatosporales > Streptomycetaceae > Streptomyces > Streptomyces sp. NPDC047108. The sequence goes on along the minus strand of NZ_JBEYUP010000010.1, from coordinate 203,543 downwards.
GACTCGGGCCGCGCCCTCCTCGATCGCGGCCGGCGAGTGGGCGACCGGTATGGAGGGTTTCTCGAGCCGTTCTCGGTGCCGAAGGTGGCCCCGATGCCCATGCCCATGCCCGCGATCCGTGCGAGCGCGGGCCCGCAACTGGTCCATACGAGCGGCCGCCGCGCGGCAACGAGGCCGATCAGCCAGGCCCGGATCTCGTCCCCGCTACTTCGGGCCTTCTTCTCCAGGCCCTCGTCGCCCAGCGCCGCATCCCCGGCAGCGGCGGGGCGGCGGGGGAGGTGTCAGGCGGCCGGCCGCGGCCAGTGGTCCATGTCGCCGCCGCGCCATTCGACGAGCGTGGGGTCGCCCAGCGAGACCTCGGCCGGGTCGAGCCCCGCCCCGCGCAGGAACTCGGCCACGTCCCCGCGCCCGTGCGCCAGCCCCACGATCTGGCCGTGCACGGTGACCCGTCGCCCACCGGAGGGGGACGGCGGGTGCACGATCACGGGCGGGTGGTGCACTGCCATACGTACAGCGTGAGGCGGGAGCCGCCGCGTCGCATCCCGGTCACGGGGCCGGGGCGCGCGCAGGGGCGGCGAGCGGCGGCACGGGACCGGGCGCGGAGGGCAGGGGCCGCGGTACGGCCGGGAGCCCGCGCCGGAGGCCAGGGCCGCGGTAGGGCCGGAGCCGCGCCGAAGAGGATCCGGTAGAAGGAAGCCGTTGACCTTCCCCTTCGGGGAGGCTCCAGCATCGCGGTGACCGGGCGGCCTGCCCGGCATGAGGAGGGGAGTGGCCATGGGGCTGCTGACGATCGGGGTCTTCGCGCGGGCGGCGCGCCTCTCGCCGAAGGCACTGCGCCTCTACGACGAGCTGGGGCTGCTCACGCCCGCCCGCGTCGACCCGTCGTCCGGCTACCGGCTCTACGACCCGGCCCAGCTCGAACGGGCCCGGCTGGTGGCCTGGCTCCGGCGGCTGGGCATGCCGCTCGCGCGGATCCGGGCGGTCTGCGACGCCGCGCCCGGCGCCGCCGCCGCGGAGGTCCGCTCGTACTGGGCGCAGATCGAGAGCGACACCGTCGCACGGCGCGATCTCGCCGCCTTCCTCATCGACCACCTGTCAGGGAAGGACACCACCATGACGTCGGATGCCATCACCCACGGCACCACCAACGCCCTCACCGCCACCGGCTCCCGTCCCGCCTTCGCCATCCGCTACGCCGCGGCCTCCGACACCGGAACCGTGCGCGAGCGGAACGAGGACACGGCGTACGCGGGTCCGCGCCTGCTCGCCGTCGCCGACGGATTCGGCGGCGCGGACCCCTCCGCGGCGGGGGCCGCGGACACGGCCGGAGCGGCGAAGACCGGCTCGCCGGGCGGTTCCGCGACCGGCACACCGGCCAGCGCGGTCGCCGTCGAGGCCCTCAAGGCCCTCGAGAACGGTGACACCCCGCTCGGCGACCTGCTGAACTCCCTCGAGGAAGCGACCCGCCGGGCCCACGCCGGCGTGACCGAACTCGCCGCCTCCGACCCGGCGTTGCAGGGCGCGGGCACCACGCTCACCGCGCTGCTGTGGTCCGGTTCCCGGCTCGGGCTGGTCCACATCGGCGACTCGCGCGCGTATCTCCTGCGCGGTGACCGGTTCTTCCAGATCACGCACGACCACACGCTCGTACGGGCGATGATCGATGAGGGACGTATCACCGCCGAGGAGGCCGCCTCGCACCCCCAGCGGGCGCTGCTGCTGCGCGCCCTGGGCGGCGGCGGTGAGTTCGCCCCCGACCTCGGGGTGCGGGAGGTGCGGGCCGGTGACCGCTATCTGCTGTGCTCGGACGGGCTGTCCGCCGTCGTCGGCGCCGAGGACATTCGCGAGGTCGTCGCATCGGCACCCGAGCCCGGCGACGCCGTCCGCGCACTGATCGACCTCGCCGTACGGGCGGGCGGCCCGGACAACGTGAGCTGCGTCGTCGCCGACGTCGTGGAGAACGTGGTGGACGACGTGACGGAGGCGCCCGAGTCGTAGGCTGCCCGCATGGCTGTCCACGCGATCGAGACGGTGGCGTTCGACGTCGGGGAGACCCTGGTGTGCGACGACCGCTACTGGGCGTCCTGGGCGGACTGGCTCGGCATGCCGCGGCACGCGCTGTCCGCGCTCGTCGGGGCGGTCGTCGCGCAGGGGCGGGACAGCGCGGACGCCATCCGGATCGCCAGGCCCGGAGCCGACGTCGACGCCGAGTACCGCGCGCGGGAGGACGCGGGGTGCGGGGAGCACCTGGAGGAGAGCGACCTCTACCCCGATGTCAGGCCCGTGCTGGCGCACCTGCGCCGGCACGGGCTGCGGGTCGTGATCGCCGGGAACCAGAGCGCGCGGGCCGCCCAACTGCTGCGCGCCCTCGACCTCCCGGCCGACGCGATCGCCACCTCGGGGGAGTGGGGCACGGCCAAACCGGAGCGCGGGTTCTTCGAGCGTGTGATCGGTCTCGCGCGGACCGGACCTGACCGCGTCGTGTACGTCGGGGACCACCCGGCCAACGACGTGGGCCCCGCCAAGGCGGCCGGGCTGCGGGTGGCGCACATCCGCCGCGGGCCGTGGGGCCATCTGTGGGCCGGGAGTCCCGGGGCCGCCGAGGCGGACTGGCGCATCGGCTCGCTCACCGAACTCCCGGCGCTGCTGGGGGCGGCGAGGATGCCGCCGGAGTAATTCGTGCGCGGGCTCTCGGCACTGCGCGGATTGCGCGGTTCACTCGACGCAGGGCCGTTTCTCCCCGCTCCGCGGCCCGCCCCGCCCTCGTCGCATCCCTCCCTCCCAGCGACGAGGGCGGGGGTCCTCCACGTCGTGGGATGCGTTGCGGGTACGTGATCTGTCCGGAGCGTCCGCCCCGTCCGTTCGCGGGCGTCCGGCGTGCCTCCCATCCGGTCTCACGCGTCGTTCTCACGCGCCGGTCTCACGCGTCGTTCTCACGCGCGGGTCTCACGCGTCGATACGAGCCGCCTCGCCGCTGACCCGGACCCGGGGGTCGCCCGCGTGCAGCTCCACCTCCAGGAGGCCGGGGCGCCCGAGGTCGTCGCCCTGGTGCAGGGTGAGCCGGGCGTCGTCCGGGACGAGGCCGAGCTCGCGGGCGTACGCGCCGAACGCCGCGGCCGCGGCGCCGGTTGCGGGGTCCTCCACGACGCCCCCGACGGGGAACGGGTCCCGGACGTGGAAGACCGTGCCCGCCTCCCGGAAGACCAACTGCAGGGTGGTGAGGTCGAGTCGGCGCATGAACGTGCCGAGCCGTTCGAAGTCGTAGTCCAGCGCGGCCAGCCGCGCACGCGTCTCGGCGGCGAGGACGAGGTGGCGCGCGCCCGCGAAGGCGATCCGGGGCGGCAGATCCGGGTCGAGCTCGGCCGACTGCCAGGCGAGAGCCGCCAGTGCCTCGGCCACGTCCTCGCCGGAGACCGACTCGACGCGCGGTTCGACGCTGGTCAGCGTGGCGCGCAACGCACCGGACGACGCATCGGCGGTCGCGGTCACCGGGACGGTCCCGGCCGGGGTCGCGAAGACGAGGTCGCCGGGGCCGATCCGCTCGGCGAGCGCGACGGCGGTGGCGACGGTCGCGTGCCCGCAGAACGGGACCTCGGCGAGCGGGCTGAAGTAGCGGGCGGTGAACGCCCGGCCGGGCTCGCCGCCCAGGCCCTCGGGCGGTGCGGTGAGGAAGGCAGTCTCGCTGTAGCCGACCTCGGCGGCGATCGCGAGGAGGGCCGCGTCGTCGAGACCGGCCGCGTCCAGGACGACTCCGGCGGGGTTGCCTCCGGAAGGGTGCGACGAGAAGGCCGTGTAGCGCAGAACCTCGGCCCCGGTGTGCTTCTCCATGACCGCAGCAACTATGGCTCTGGCGTCCCGCATTCCCGCGCGCGAACCGGGCTCACCGCGTTTCCGTGGTCGTGCCGGGCATGGGAACGCTTCTCGGCCCGCCCACGCCGCCCACGCCGCACGCCGCCCCGGAGATCCGGAAACCCGGAGACCCGGAGCCGGAGGGGGCGCGTGCCGCCCCGTTTCAGCCTCACCCCGTGCCGGACGGCGGTTCGCCTCCACCTCCCGTGCTCGGGCCGGTGGGCGGGGCGGTCTGGTCGGGTGGTGGTGTGGAAGCGCTCGACGTCGGCCCGCCGCTGGGCAGTTCGTCGCCGCCGGACGGTGTGGACGTCGGGTCCTGGGCAGGCGTGGACGGCGACGACCCGTCGCCGGGCAGGTGCGGAACGTCGCCGCCGCCCTTCCCGTCCGCGGGCGGTGAGGCCGACGTGGCACCGGGGACGTCCGACGTCTCGGAGGCCGAGGGCGACGCGGACGCGGAGGCGTCGTCGGCGCCCTCCTTCGCGCTGGACGAGGCGGCCGGGCCGCTGCGCCCGGCGAAGCCGTCCCCGAACCACGAGGGCCGGTCGTTGCCGCCGATCGGCGCGCTGGTGGGGACGCCCGGCAGCGGCAGCAGGGTCCGGGGCGCGATGGGTGTGGCGCCGGTGAGGCTCAGGACGAGTCCGGTGGCGTAGAGGGCGCAGGCCGACCCCATCACCCAGGCGGCCCGGCGGCCGTACGAGGGCCGCGCCGCGGGCTGTTCGTCGGCCCGCGCGGACCCCGCTGCGCCGGTCCGTGCCCCGGCGGCGGCCTGCGCACTCGCCGTCTGCGCGCCCGCCGCCCGTGCCCCAGCCGGCTCTGCTCCGGTCGTCCGTGCGGTGGCAGGGGACGGAGCCGGTTCCGGTGCCTGCGCCCACGCCGGTACGGACGTCTGCGTCTGCCGCCGCTCCCGCGTCTGCCCACCGGGCCGCCCCTGCCACGGGGACGGTTCCTGGGCGCGGGCGTGCTCAGGCCGTCCCGCCGTCCCCGGTACGCTCGCCCGTTCCTGGGGGCGCACCGTCGTCCGTTCCCGCTCCCGCCCGTCCACGGGCGGCCGTTCCCGCTCCGGTACGTCCGCCGGAGCCGGGGAGTTCGCCGTTTTCGTCGTCCGCAGGGATGCGGCGGACACGAGGAACGGGGCCGACGTGGAGACCTGGAACGCCCGGCCTGCGGACGAGGGACGGCCCGCCGATCCGTGGGCCGCGTGGAGCATTCCGGTGTCCTGCTCGGCCTGCGGGTTGCCGGGGGCGGGTGCGGGCCAGGCGACGGCGTCGCTCGCGGCAGCGTCGCCTGGCGGCTCGGTGCGGGGGGTGGGCGGTGCGGCCGGGTGGCCCTCCGGGGAGGGCTCCGACGAGTTCTGCCTGGAGAGCATGCCGCAACATAACGCGGCGCCCCCACCCAAGGAGGGAGATACTCTCGCTCAGTCGAATTGTGGCCCGAATCGGTCAAATTCCACCATGGTGGACGGGTGTCGCCCCGGTCGCGGAGTCCTGTCCCTGCCCCGTTCTCAGCCGCGTCCGACGTACGGCATGGCCGTTGCCATCACCGTCGTGAACTGCACGTTCGCCTCCAGCGGGAGCGACGCCATGTGCAGGACCGTCCGTGCCACGTCCGCGGCGTCCATCACCGGTTCGACCGCCACGGTTCCGTTCGCCTGCCGGATGCCCGTCCGCATCCGCTCGGTCATCTCGGTCGCGGCGTTGCCGATGTCGATCTGGCCGCAGGCGATCCCGTACGCCCGCCCGTCCAGCGAGAGGGACTTGGTGAGGCCCGTCATCGCGTGCTTGGTGGCGGTGTACGCGATGCTGTCCGGCCGCGGGGCGTGCGCGGAGACCGAACCGTTGTTGATGATGCGGCCGCCCCTCGGGTCCTGATCCTTCATCAGCCGGTAGGCGCCTTGGGCGCACAGGAACGCTCCGGTCAGGTTGGTGTCCACCACCGACCGCCAGTCCTCGTACGCCAGTTCCTCAAGCGGTACGGCCGGGCCGAAGCTCCCGGCGTTGTTGAAGAGGAGGTCCAGCCGCCCGAAGTGTTCGCGGACCGTGCCGAAGAGTGAGTCCACGTCGTCCGGACGCGTGACATCGGTCCGGACCGCCAGGGTCCGGCCGCCCTCACGCGCCAGACGCGCCGTCTCCTCCAGCGGGGGCAGGCGGCGGCCCGCCAGGGCCACCGACCAGCCGGCGCGGGCCAGTTCGAGGGCCACGGCCCTTCCGATGCCGGACCCCGCTCCCGTGACCACGGCCACTTTCGGGGCTCCCGGTGTGCCTGCGCTGCCGATCTCCGTCATGGGCCGCAGCGTAGGCCCACACGGCCGATCCGGCCCGCATCGGCGGGAGCCTCCGCTCCGTACCGGCGGATTGCCCCCGTACGCACCGACCGGGCGCGAAGCTCATCGACTCGACATGTGCGTGTCGTGCACGCGCCAACGCCCCGCCGTCCCCCGCCTCTGGACTTCTCCTGACAACACCCTTTCGGGGAGGGGCGGATGGCCCGCACGTCCTGTCCGTCTGAGGAAGTGTCTGCCTGTGCACAGCCGGCCCTGGTGCCGTAGCCGGGTGCTCGCGTCACATTCCTGGCCACGTGGTCGTCAGCGCGCGACCTGCCCGGCAGCGGTCTCGTACGGCGCCGCCCGGCCTTGCCTGAACCCCTGAAGGGCATTCCTGGTGGGGCTCGTTGACTCCAACGAGCCCCACCAGGGTGGACTTGGGCTGCCTATTCAGCAGGTGCGGAAGCGAACTCTTCGAACGTCACTTCGTCGACGTTGCAGACCGTGAAGACACCGGCCTCGGGTTCCATCCCCTCTGCCCCCTCTTGCACCGGCACCGTGCGGGAGTCGTCGTCCGGAAGCGCGATGCCTACCTCGCTGGCCTCCCAGGGGCACTCGGTGCCGCCGCGGCCGTCATCGCCGGAGTCCCAGTACTCGACCATGGCCGCGACGGGGTCGCCGGGCGGTACGTCCAGGCCCTCGCCTCCGCCATCCACCCCGTTGTCGACGTTCACGGCCTCGGGTCCGCCGTTCTGGTCCGACGCGCTCAGCGTGGTGGGACCGACGATCGTGCAGGTCTTGTCCGAGGTGTTGGTGATCCGAACAATGGCCTGGGCCTTTCCGCCCCCTTGCCCGCTCCCGGGCACCCCGGTGAAGAACGCGGCCTCGGTGTTCTCGCTGGTACAGGCGCCGGGCGCGTCCTCGCCTGTGCCGTCACCGCCCGTGTCGCCGCCGGTCGCGCTGCCGCCGCCGCTCGAGCTGCCACCGTTGTCGCCGTTGCCGGAACCGGAGCCGCCGTTGTCCTTGCCCTGGTTGCCCTTCGAAGTGGCGGACGCGGAGGATGCGGGCTTTTGACTGCCGGCGTTGTCGTCCTTGTTTCCCTCGCAGGCGGTCAGGCTCAGGGTTGCCACCAGGAGGGCGCTCGCGGCGGCGGGAATGGCTCGAACTCGCATGTATGTCTCCGTCCGGAATCTCGTCTCGACCGCACCCCCCGACACGGGCATGGGCACGTCACGTAGACAGGAGACTCGGGGTCAACCACGGGTTCAGCCCCGGCCGGGTGACGCAGGTCACGGCGGGGGAGGCAGCCACAGGTCGTCATGCTTTCTTCACAACCTCAACTCGCCGCATGTCATCACGGCTGGAGACTCGACGGCCCACGCCGCGGCGCGCCTTCCACCAGGACGGTCACGCTGCCCTCACCAGCCACACGGACGTACGGTCCGCCGCTCCGTCGCATCACGAGAAGAACAGATCAGTCGTCTGACGTCTGATGCCCCTTCACTAATCCTTTACGTCACCCGAGAGCGGTGGTTCATTCAACCTCCATCGAATATCGACCGATCGGTTACAAAGGGCGCCGGTCCTTCCGGAGATGAACCCGGCCCGGACAGCGTCGCCGCGCTCAACCGCGTACCGAACGGGCACTACTGGCGGTAGGTCCTCGGCTGTGAACGGCAAGACGGACGCCGGCATCAAGGTCTTGTCGAGCTGACCGCTTCCCTCGGTGTCGGGGCGCTTGCCGGTGCCGGGGTCGACTGGCGGATCACTCATGCGGTGCATCTGGCCCGGCCGTCGGCCGAGCGGCCCCGCGGCCGCGTCGTGATCTCGCTCCAGCCAAGCCTGTGCGCGCGTACCGGGGTCGATCCGATCGACCCGACCGCGATCACCTGAGACACAATCAGGTTTTGGGTATCCGCCTTCTGCTCGCTCATTTTTTCTCGGTCGGATGAGAAGAGGGCGTCGTACCGGGGGTTGTTCGAGGCGGCGGAGGGTCATGCGGCGGAAGTGCCGGAGTGGTGGCGTGCCGGCGTCTCGGCGTGGCATTCGGTGATCTTGGAGGAGACCCCTCACGCTGTTCCGGTATGTCCGGGGGCGGGCCACGCAACAGCCTCTGTCCGCTGAGCGGGCGGGGTGTCTCGGCACGTCACGCCATGGAGGCTTCGATGACTCATGTTCCGAGCGACTTCAGCTACTCCCGAGACCACGAGTGGGTGCAGTCCCTGGACAACGGCCGGGTGCGCGTGGGCATCACGGACTACGCGCAGAAGCGGCTCGGTGATCTGGTCTGGGTGAGGCTTCCCGAAGTGGGCAGCAGCTGGGAGGCCGGCGACAACTTCAGCCTCGTGGAGTCCGTCAAGTCCCTCATCGAGCTGTACATGCCTGTGGCCGGCACGATCGCCGCAGTGAACGAAAGCCTGGCAGATACCTTCGGGCCCGATCAGATCAGCGACGACCCGTACGGCGACGGCTGGATCGCCGAGGTCAAGGTCGCCAACGCCACCGACCTGCAGGCTCTTCTCACGCCCGCCCAGTACAAAGACTTGATCGGTCAGTAGCACTCGCGGGTGTCACGGCCCGGTCGGCGGTGCGCTGGTGGAAGGGGCCGGCGCAGTCCTCGCGGCCGTCGTCGTCTTCGCCGTGCTCCGGGGCGGACCGGAATGCCCGCGGCCGACGTCGCCGCGCACCCCGGCGTGAGGGCCGTCTGCCGGGCATGCCCGCCCTCGACGGTGCCGAGGCTCGCCGCGCACCGGTAGGTGGTGCGGGGATTTCCGGTCGGCTGCCCGCCCTCCTCGCGCGCGACCGGTTGCCACCCCACACTTCTCTGAGAAGTTATCGCAAGATGTGTTAACAACGGCGCCGTCTTCTGCTAACAATGTGGCCCGCCAGAGTTCGCGTCCGCCGACTCCAAGGACCGCACCGCTATGCCCTTCCGCTCCCCGCCCTTCCCCGCACGACCACCGGCGCCGCCGCCGAGTCGCCGCTCCGTTCTGCGCGGTGCCGCCGGCGCCGGGGCCGCGGGGCTGCTCGCCGCCTGCGGCGGGCGGCCCGACGTGGTCGCCGACGCCGACGCCGGGCCCTGGCGCCGGTACGCCGGCACCACCCTGAACTTCATCTCGGAGAACACCGCCCCCACGGCGGCCATCGCCGCCGACCTCGCGCCCTTCACCGAGCTGACCGGCATCCGCGTCAACATCGTCACGCTGGAGCTGTCCGCCCTGGCGCAGAAGGTCGCCCTCGACTTCGCGTCCGGCAACGGCGAGTACGACGTGGTCTACGCCGACCCGTACCTCGTCCTCGCCCCGTACGCCCCCGCCTTCGCCGATCTGCGCGCGTTCCAGGAGGACCCCGCGCTGCCGCGGCTTCCCGGCGGGTTCGGCGACTTCATCCCCAGCCACCTCGACGCGGCAGGCCGCTTCCGGGACGGCGACAAGATCCTCGCGCTGCCCTACGACTGCCCGACCATGGTGTGGCAGTACCGCGCCGACCTCTTCGAGAAGCACCGGGACCGGATGGCGGACGACCTCGGCTTCGACCCGATGCCGTCCGCCGACTCGACCTGGGAGCAGTACTACGCGATCGCCCGCTGGTTCAACGACCGCACCGACGACGTCCCGTACGGCACCGGGCACCAGGCCAAGCAGCACGACTCGCTGATGTGCGACTTCTCCAACCTGCTCTGGGCGTACGGCGGCGACTACTTCGACGACGGACCGGCCGTGGGCCGCCTGGGCACCACCGACCCCGGCCGGTCACGCCTGCGCTCCGAACAGGCCGTCGCGGGCGCCGAGTTCTACCAGCGGCTGCTCTCCGTGGCCGACCCCGCCTCCCGCACCTGGGACTGGGACGGCGTCGGCTCCGCCTTCCGCTCCGGACGGTTCGCGATGTGCCCGAACTGGCACGAGTACGCGGCCGCCAACGAGCAGGCCATGCCCGGCAAGGTCGGCTACGCTCGGCTGCCGAAGGGGCCGGCGCGCGCCGCCGGGATGTACGGCGGTACCGGCATCGCCGTCTCCGACATCGTCCCGCGCGGCCGGCAGAAGGCCGCCTGGCTGTTCCTCGCCTGGGCCACCGCGCCCCGGACCCAGGTCGGGGGCCTGGCGAGCAAGGTCGGCGGCGGCACCCCGACCCGTACGTCCGTGTACGACAAGCCGCAGGTCGCCGACGCCAGGAAGCGGCCGTCGAAGATGCCCAACATGCTCAGCTCCGACGCCGTCCGGGAGACCTGGAAGCCCGGGAACATCGGGCTGCGCCCCAAGATCCCGATGTGGGGCGAGTGCGACACCGCCCTCTTCACCGAGGTCTCCCGGATGCTCGCCGGAGACGCCTCGCCGTCCGCGGCGATGCGGGCCGCCGCCGACCGCATCGACCGCATCGTCGCCCGAGGGTGGGTGAACTGACGTGCCCGCATCCCTGACCCCCGCCCACCGGAAGGACGGCGCCCACCAGGACGGCCCGAACCGTACGGTCCCGGCGCCCCGTTCGCCCCGCACCGGCCCCGGAGGCGCCGGCCGCCGCACTCGGATTCCCGTCCCCGGGTTCACCGGCCGTCTGATGTCCCCTGGCCTGCTCGTCCTCGCCGCCGTCTCCGTGTTGCCGTTCGCCGCCGTCGTGGCCATGAGCTTCGCGCGCGTCCATCTGCTGGGCGGGCTGCGCCTGGACGGCGTCGGCGTCACCAACTGGACCCGGCTGTTCACCGATCCCGACACCGCCTGGGCGTGGCTGCGCACCGCCGTCTACTTCACGCTCACCGTCGGCGGAGAGATGGTGCTCGGCACGGCGCTGGCCATCTGCCTGTGGCGGCTGCGCGGCGGCCGCAACGCCGCCCTGAGCCTGCTGCTGCTCCCGATGTTCGTGGCCCCCGTCATCGTCGGCCTCCTCGGCCGCTTCCTCACCGACTCCACCTTCGGGCTCTACGCCTGGGGCCTGCGCCAACTCGGCTACCACGGCGACGTGATGGCCGACTCCACCACGGCGTTCGCCGCCGTGACCCTGATGGACATCTGGGAGTGGACCCCGCTCGTCGCGCTGATCGCGCTGGCCGGACTCACCTCCGTACCCGCCGGGCTGCTGGAGGCGGCGGCGCTCGACGGTGCCGGGATGCTGCGGACGCTGCGCCACATCGTGCTGCCGTGCGTCGCCCCCGTACTGCTGGTGGCGCTGCTCATCCGCTCCATGGACGCGCTGCGCTACTTCGACATCATCTGGAACACCACGGGCGGCGGTCCGGCGAACGCCACCAAGACCGCGTCCGTCCAGCTCTACGAAACCGCCTTCCGCTTCTTCGACTTCGGCTACGCCGCCGTGACCGGTCTGCTCATGCTGGCCGTCACCACCGTCGTGGCCCGCTGGTTCGTGACTCTCCTCGACCGGAAGGGGCCGGCCGTATGACGTCCACCGCTCCGGGCGCGGCGCCGCTGCAGCGCGGCACCCGCGTCTCCCGCATCCTCGTCCGCGTCCTGGTCGCCGTCGCGCTGGTGTGGACGCTCGTCCCGCTGGGCTGGATGGCGCTGTCGTCCGTGAAGCCCGCGGGCGAGGTCACGGCCCCCACGCCCGACGTGTGGTTCGGCCCGACCCTCGACAACTACCGGAACCTCTTCGGCGGTTCCAACAACCTGTGGCCGTATCTGAGCAACAGCGTGGTCGCCGCGGGCCTGTCCGCGCTGCTGGCCACGGCCCTGGGCGCGCTCACCGGCTACGGTCTGGCCCGCACCCCGATGCGCGGCAAGCGGCATCTGTCGTTCTGGATCATCTCCACGCGGATGGCTCCCGCCGCGGCCGTCGTCCTGCCGATCTTCCTGGTCTTCCGCTTCCTCGGACTGATCGACACCCTGCCCGGCCTGGTGCTGGCCTATCTGAGCTTCAACCTGCCGTTCGCCATCTGGCTGCTGAACGCCTTCTTCGCCCAAGTCCCGCCGTCCCTGGAGGAGTCGGCGCAAGTCGCCGGATGCACGCGCTGGCAGGCCTTCCGCCATGTCGTGCTGCCGCTGACCCGCCCAGGGCTCGTCACCACCTTCGTGCTGTGCCTGGTCTTCTCCTGGAACGACTACGCCTTCGCGCTGGTGCTCAGCGGGCCGCACACCCAGACCTTGCCGCTCGCCGCGGGGCAGCTCGTCACCCAGACCGGCATCGACTGGGGACAACTCACCGCCATCGGCACCGTCGTGGTGGTCCCGATGATGCTCGTCGGCCTTGCCGTACGCCGGTGGCTCGTCACCGGCCTGACCATGGGAGCCGTGACCGGAGAATGACCGCCGACCACCCCTCCGCCCCCGACCGCACCCCCGTCCCCGCCCCGGCCCGCGGCGGCTCCGCCGCCCGGGTATCGCATGGCCGGATGCCCGCCGCGCCCGTCGCACCGCTGCCCGACCGCCGACCCGACTCCATGCGCGCCGCGGTCCTCCGAGCACCCCGCGAACTCGTCGTCGAGGAGCGCCCGGTGCCGGAGCCGGGCCCCGGCCAGGTCCTCGTACGCGTCGAGGCGGTCGGCATCTGCGGCTCCGACGTGCACTACTACGAGCACGGCAGGATCGGCGACTTCGTCGTCCGCGCCCCCATGGTGCTGGGCCACGAGCCGAGCGGCACGGTCGTCGCCCTCGGGCCGGGGGCGACCCGCCACGAGCCCGGCCGGCTCGTCTCGATCGAACCGGGCGTGCCCTGCGGGCGGTGCGACCAGTGCCGCCGGGGCCGCTACAACCTCTGCCCCGACGTGTCCTTCTACGCGACCCCGCCCGTCGACGGCGCCCTGTGTGAATACCTCGCCGTCGACGAGGACTTCGCCCATCCCGTACCGGATTCGCTGAGCCCGGTGGCCGCCGCGCTGCTCGAGCCGCTGTCCGTCGGCGTCTGGGCCTGCCGCAAGGGCGCGGTCACCACCGGCTCCCGTGTCCTGGTCACCGGCGCCGGGCCGATCGGCCTGGTCGCGGCGCAGACGGCGCGGGCCTTCGGCGCCGCCGAGGTCGTCGTGACCGACATCGAACCCCACCGGCTGGAGGCCGCCCGCAGGCTCGGCGCGACCGCCACGGTCGACGCCCGCACGACCCGGCCGGCCGACACCGGCTTCGAGCCGGATGTGCTCCTGGAGTGCTCGGGTGTCCCCGCGGTCGCCGACGAGGCCGTACGGACGGTCGGACGCGCCGGGCACGCGGTGCTCGTCGGCATGGGCGGAGACTCCGTCCCCCTGCCCCTGGCCCATGTGCAAAACTTCGAGATCACCGTCACGGGCACCTTCCGGTACGCCAACACCTGGCCCACGGCCATCGCGCTCGCCGCGTCCGGGGAGGTGGAGCTCGACCGGCTGGCGACCCACCGCTACGGCCTGGAGGAGGCCGAGCAGGCGCTGACCGTGAGCGCCCGCGACCGGACCGCGATCAAGCCTCTCGTCCGTCCGCAGCTCAACCGGCCGGACGGGGGCAGGGAGTAGAAAGGGGACCGCGTGCCCGCCAAGGCACGGCTGTCGCAGGCAGCGGTCGAGCAGCGGCGGCAGGCCGTCCTGCGGTACGTCGCCGAGCACGGCGAGACCCGCATCGACGACCTCGCCTCCCGGTTCGACGTCAGCCTGATGACCATGCACCGCGACCTCGACGACCTGGCCGGCAGACATCTGCTGCGCAAGGAGCGCGGACGCGCGGTCGCCTTCCCCGCCCTGACCATGGAGACCGCCACCCGCTTCCGAGAGGGCACCGGCGTCGCGGCGAAGACGGCCCTGTGCGCCGCCGCCGCGCGCCGGATCGCCCCCGGGAGCACCGTCCTCATGGACGACTCCACCACTCTCTACCCGCTGGCCGACGCCCTGGCCCGGCGCGGCGGGCTCGCCGTCGTCACCAACTCGATCGGCCTCGCCCAGCGCTTCGGGTCCTCCCCCGGGGTGGACGTCACCCTCCTGGGCGGGCGCTATCACGGCGAGTTCAGCTCCTGCACGGGGCCCGAGGTCGGCCGCGGCCTGGCCCGTATCCACGCCGACGTCGCCCTGATGTCGGCGACGGCCGTCCTGGAGGGCCGCCTCTTCCATCCGCTCCGGGAGTACGCGGAGGTCAAGGAGGCCATGCTGGCGTCGGCCGACCGCGCGCTCCTCCTCGTGGACCACTCCAAGTTCGGCAAGACGGCCACGTACGCCTACGGCACGGCCGCCGCGTACGAGGCGGTCATCACGGACACCGGTACCCCGGAGGAGGAGATCGCGGCCGTCCGCGCTCTCGGGATCCCGGTGGAGACGGTCGATCCGGGGGAGCCGGGGACGTAGCCAGGCGCACGGAGGGCACGCCCTGCGCTTCCGCCCGTCGCCCCGACCCCGCCGTCCGGCCCACCTCGACCGTCCCGTCCGCGCCGCGTGCTGAGAGCATGAGTGGGATTCGACGAGACGGAGGGGCGCATGCCGGACACCGGCCCGATCAGACCGGAACAGATACCAGTCCCCACCCCGCGCCGTTCCGGCCCGTCCGGCGCCACGGCCGCCCCCGCGCACCCCGCCTCCGCCCGCCGCGCCGGACTGCTCGTCATCCTCATGCTCGGCGGCCTCACCGCGATGCCGCCGCTGTCGATGGACATGTACCTCCCGGCGCTGCCGCAGGTCACCGAGTCCCTCCACAGCCCCGCCGCGACCGTTCAGCTCACCCTCACCGCCTGCCTGGCCGGCATGGCGCTGGGCCAGCTCGTCGTCGGCCCGATGAGCGACCGCTGGGGCCGTCGCCGTCCCCTCGTCGCCGGGATGGCCCTCTACGTCGTCGCCACCGCGCTTTGCGCCTTCGCCCCCACCGCCGGGCTGCTCATCGCCTTCCGGCTGGCCCAGGGCCTGGCGGGCGCGGCCGGGCTGGTGATCGCCCGGGCGATCGTGCGCGACCTGTACGACGGCGTGGCCATGGCCCGCTTCTTCTCCACCCTGATGCTGGTCTCCGGCGTGGCCCCGGTCGTCGCCCCGCTCATCGGTGGCCAGGTGCTGCGCGTCACCGACTGGCGCGGGGTGTTCTACGTGCTCACCGGCGTCGGCGCGCTGCTGACCCTCGTCACCGCCCGGTGGCTGGAGGAGACCCTGCCGCCCGAGCGGCGCCACAGCGGCGGACTGGGCGAGACGCTCCGCATGATGCGCGGGCTGCTGGCCGACCGGGTCTTCACCGGCTACATGCTGGCGGGCGGCTTCGCCTTCGCCGTGCTCTTCGCGTACATCTCCGCCTCGCCCTTCGTCGTCCAGGAGATCTACGGCGCGTCCCCGCAGACGTACGGCCTGCTCTTCGGGCTCAACTCGATCGGGCTCGTCGGCGCCGGCCAGCTCAACGGCAAGGTCCTGGCGGGCCGGGTCGACCTCGACAAGACCCTCGCCACCGGCCTCGCCGTCATCACCGCGGCGGCGGTCGCGCTGCTGCTCATGGCCTCCGGCGCCCTCGGGAGGGTGGGGCTCGCGCCGATCGCGGCCGGGCTGTTCGTGCTGATGTCGGCGATGGGCCTCGTACTGCCCAACACCAACGCGCTGGCCCTGACCCGCACGCCGCATGCCGCCGGTTCGGGCTCCGCGCTGCTGGGCACCGCCGCGTTCCTCGTCGGGGCCGTCGCCTCGCCGCTCGTCGGCGTCGCGGGCGAGCACACGGCCTGGCCGATGGCCCTGGTCCAGCTGGTGTGTGCGCTGGCGGCCGTGGCCTGTTTCCTGGGACTGTGCCGTCCATGGAGGCACGCGGACCGCACGACCGGCTGACCGCCCCCGGCTTGCGCGCCGGAACCCCGGCGGAGGCCGGGCTCGACGCCGCCGAGCTGGACCTGCTCGTGCGCGACGTCCGGGGGCTGACCCAGGGCGCGGACCCCTGGTGCGCGGGAGCGGTGGTCCTCGCCGGGCGCGGGCCGGTCGTTGCCGTCCGGGAGGCGGCGGGCTGGGCGGTGCGGTATGCGGCGTACGACGAAGGGAACGGCCGGGGCGCCGAGCTCCCGGACCCCGGCGGCGCGGCCGTGCCGGGGGGAGCGGTGAAGGTGCCGATGCGCACCGGTACCCGCTTCGACCTCGCCTCGCTGACGAAGCTCTTCACCGCGATGGTCGCCGTGCAGCAGGCGGAGCGGGGCGCCCTCGACCTGGACCGGCCCGCCGCCGCGTACGTCCCCGCCTTCGGCGCCGCGGGGAAGGCCGCCGTCACCGTCCGGCAGCTCCTCACCCACACCTCCGGCCTCCGGCCCGAACTGCCCTTCTACGAGCGGGAGGACAGCGCGGACCGGTACGCCCCGCTGTGGGAGGAGGAGCCCGTCACGCCACCCGGCACCGCACACCTCTACTCCGACCTCAACCTGATCGCCCTGCAAGCGGTGCTCGAGCAGGTGGCGGGCCGGCGGCTGGACGCCCTCGTACGGGACGGCGTCACCGGCCCGCTGGGCATGACGGCGACCGGGTTCGGGCCACTCGCGCGCGTGGACGACGTGGCCGCCACCGAGGACCAGCGCCGCCCGTGGGCCAAGCTCGACCGCGGCATGCTGCGTGGCGAGGTGCACGACGAGAACGCGTACGCGCTCGGCGGAGTCGCCGGGCACGCCGGGCTCTTCTCCACGGCCGGTGACCTGGCCGTGCTGTGCCGCACCCTGCTGGACGGCGGCACGTACGGCGGCGAGCGCGTCCTCGCGGCGGAGTCGGCGGCCGCGCTGCTGGATCCGCCGGGGCTCGGCTTCGGGACCGATCAGCCGTGGTTCATGGGCGAGTTGGCCGGGCGGGGGGCCGCCGGGCACACCGGCTTCACGGGCACGAGCCTGGTCCTGGACCGGGCCACCGACACCTTCCTCGTCCTGCTCGCCACCACCGTCCATCCGCGCCGCCGCCCGGCCGACAGCCGTCCGCGGGCCGCCGCCGCGACGCGGCTGGCCCGGGCGGTGCGGGCGGCGGAGCCCGGGGAGAGCTGAGGGCGGGCCGTACCGGTGGTCATGAGCGCCGGGCGGCGGCGTCCGGCGGGAGCGCGCGGGGAGGCGCCGGTCCTGGAGCGCCTGCCCATGGGGTGACGGTCAGGAGGGCCGGGGGCAGGGCCGACGACCTAGAATCGGGGCCGTGCACTCCCCCCAGTCAGCCCGTCCGGGCACCGGAACACCGCCCGACCGCGCCGACGCTCTGCGGAGCGCTCTCGCGCGGCTGCTCGACGGGCTGCCTCCGCGCCAGGCCGCGCAGGCCGTGGAGCGGCTGATCGCCAACTACCGGGGGAGCACCCCCACGGACGCGCCTGTACTGCGCGACCGCTCCGACGTCGCCGCCTATGCCGCGTACCGGATGCCCGCGACCTTCGGGGCCGTGACCGCCGCCCTGACCGCGTTCCGCGAGCGGCTGCCCGACTGGACCCCGGCGCACCACGTGGACGTGGGCGGCGGCACCGGCGCGGCGGTCTGGGCCGTCGCCGAGGTGTGGCCAGGACCGCACGACCGGCCGACGACGGTGCTGGACTGGGCCGAGCCGGCGCTCGCCGTCGGTCGCGAACTCGCGGCGGACTCCGGCCTGCCCGTCCTGCGCTCGGCGACGTGGCGCCGCGCGGCGATCGGCGACGGACTGGCCCTGCCGGACGGCACGGACCTGGTCACCGTCTCGTACGTCCTGAAGGAGCTGGCCGAGGACGGCCGCCGGGCCCTGGTCGACGAGGCGGCGCGCGCCGCGCGCGCCGTCGTGCTGGTCGAGCCCGGCACCCCCGACGGGTACGCGCGCATCATCGCCGCGCGGGACCGGTTGCTCGCGGCGGGCCTGCGCGTCGTCGCGCCGTGCCCCCACAACGACGCCTGCCCGATCGAACCGGGCACTGACTGGTGCCACTTCGCGGCACGGGTCGGCCGCTCCTCCCTCCACCGCCAGGTCAAGCGCGGCTCACTGCCGTACGAGGACGAGAAGTTCAGCTACGTGGCCGCGGTGCGCGACAGCGTGCCCGGAGGCGTGGCCCGCGTGGTGCGCCGTCCCCAACTGCGCAAGGGCCAGGTCCTGCTGGACCTGTGCACGCCGGACGAGGGGCTGCGGCGCGCGACGGTGACCAAGCGCCAGGGCCCGGTGTACCGGGCGGCGCGTGACGCGGGGTGGGGCGACACCTGGTCCTGAGGGACCGGAACCGGGCAACCCGCAGCTTCCTTGCCGCGTGCCGCCAACGAGCCCTGGGCGCCTGCCCGATGATGCGGCGCCGCCCAGGGACGCAATCGGTTGCGTAGCACCGTACGAGGCACCTACGATCACGGGCCGGGCGTGGGGCGGCCGGTCACCGGGCGGACCCCGCACGCGCTGGAACGAACGGCTTCCGCCTCGCTCTCGCACATCTGTGAGCACGTACGAGGAGTCGAGAAGGTGCCGAAGTCACCGAAGGGTCCGGGGGACCGGTCCGCCGGCCGGGACGCCGTACCGCCCGCGGACGACCCCACCGGTACGCCGAACCCCGCCGGTGCGGCCGGGACTTCGGGCACGACCGGGACCTCGGGCACGACCGGGGATGCTGACGCGGCCGGGGCAGCGGATGTCGCCCGCGCACCCGACACGGAACTGACCCGGCGCGTCCAGGCGGGCGCGCCCGCGGCCGGCCCCGCCGTACGGGAACTCCACCGCCGCCACCTGCCCGCCGTCCTGACGTACGCCCGGCAGGCCACCCGAAGCGAGGAGGCCGCCCGGCACCTCACCGCCCAGGTCTTCGCGCGCGCCGAGGCGGAGACGTGCCGCGGCATCGACCCGGACGGGCCCTGGGGGCACCATCTGCTCGTGCTGGTACGGCGGTTGGCCGGCGCCTGGGCCGCCGACGGCCGCGAGGCGCGGCTCGCACCCGCGCTGGCCGACTGGTTCGAGCGGCCGGACCGACCGGACCGACCGGAGGGGCCGGAGGGGCCGGGACGGCGGCCCGGCGACGGCACAGCGCCCGACGCGTCACCGGTGCTGCGCGCCGCCTTCGACGGGCTCGCGCTCCGCACCCGCGGCGTCCTCTGGTACGGGGTGGTTGAGGAGGAACCGGCTGCCCGTACGGCGCTGTTCCTCGGTGGGGCCGAGTCGTCCGTGTCCGAGCTGAGGCCCCAGGCGCTGGACGCCCTGCGCAGGGCCTGCATCGAGCGGTACACGGAGGACGCCGGGGATGCCGGGGACGCGACCTGCCGCGCGTTCGGGCGCCTGATCGAGGCCGCGACCCAGGAGGGCGGCGGGCAGCGCGACGCGCACCTGGACACCCATCTCGCCACGTGCCGGCGCTGCGTGCGCGCGATCGAGCAACTCGACGCGCTCACCGCGGATCCGCGGACCGCTCTGGCCGGGGCTCTGCTCGGTTGGGGCGGGGCGGAGTACGTCGCCGCGTGCCCGCCCCGGACGCTCGCCGGTACCGGCTCCGGTTCGCCCCATGGCCCCGGCTCGCGCCCTGAGTCCGGCGCCGGCCCCGCGACCGTACGCCCCGGCCTCATGGGTTCCGCCGCCCCTCCGGCCGCGGCCGCCGCTCCCGTCGCACGCACCGGCGGGGCGGGGGAGCGGTGGGCTCTGCCGTTCATCCTCGTCGCCATGGCCGCGGTGGCGATCAGCGCCGTCGTGCTGCTGATGCCCGACTCGGAGGACCGCCCGCCGCAGGGACTCGGCGGTGAGGTGCCCCCGGCCGTTCCGGCCCCGCGTACGCCGTCCCCGCCCGCTCCCACGGCCACGACGAGCAGGCCGCCGGACCGCGCCACCCCGACGCCGAGCCGCACCCAGGCGACGCGCACGCCCAGGCCGACGCCCACGGCCCCGAACTCCCCCTCGGCGACGGCATCCGCCGTACTGGGCGACGCGTTCGCGTCCCTGGTGAACGCCGGTTCGGGACTGTGCCTCGATGTGGAGTCCCCGGACTTCGAGAAGCGCCCGGACGTGGTCACCGCTCCGTGCGGCGGATCGCCCACGCAGCAGTGGCGGATCGACGAGCAGGGCCTCGTCCATCTGCGGGCCGACCCGGACTTCTGCCTCGACGCCCAGGGCGACACCGAGGAGAACGTCGGCATCTGGCCCTGCAACCCCATCGAGGGGGACGAGCCGCAGAACCTGGTCTTCACCGCCGACCCGTCCGGCACCGTACGGCCGTTGATCGCCGCGGACTTCGCGCTGACGGCGCAGGACGGGGCACCCGGCGGCAAGGTCGGACTCCGTCCGGTCGAGGGCGGGGGCGAGGACGGGGACGGGCAGCGCTGGACCGCCGGATCGGCCGCGTGAACGACGCGTCAGGTCACCTAGGGCGCTTCTTCGCCGCCGCTCCGGCCGCCGTCGTGTTCGAGCCAGACGTAGTCGACCGGCTGAGCGGCGTTCCAGTCGGCGGCGAGGCCGGGGTCGACCCGCACGAACCCGGCCCCCAGGTAGCACCTGAGCGCCCGGTCGTTGTCCGGGTGCACCCGCAGGAAGACATCGGCGAAGCCGGTCCCGAGAGCCCGCTCGGCCAGGTGCCCGACCAGCACGCGGCCGAGCCCCTTCCCTCGGGCCCCGGGGGCGATGATGATCCGCGCGAGCTCGACCTCGTCCTCCTCCGCGTCGAGCCACAACTCCCCGTACCCGAGGAGCTGGTCGCCCTCGACGAGCACGTGGGCCTGTACGTCGTCGTCCTGCTGCCACCCGGAGATCGTCTGCTCGGACACGGGGAACTCGCTCCTCCCGCACCACAGGGTGACTTCCGTCGACGACGCGGGCCAGCTCGCCACCGCTTCAGCATGGGCGGGGGCAAAAGGAAGAAGATCCATGACGTACGTCCTTGTCCCTGTCGGCCCTTCTGATCCGGGCCGGTCCTTCAGATCCGGTCGTGAGACGCGGCCCTCCGGTCCGGGCCCGCGGAAGACCGACCCTACGGAGGGCCGCCCGGGCGTTCGACCCGTTTTCGTGCGGGACGGACCGGTCCGACCCCACGCGCACACCCGCGGCCGGACCGCCCGAGGGGCCCGGCACCTGGGGGCGGGTGAACGGCGGTGTGCGGGGGCCGCGTTGGCGCGGCCCCCGCACACGGGTGCCCTGGGCGCATGGGCGTACCGGCGTACGGACCCTCGCGCCCGTACCGGCGCGGCGCTACGCCGGACGCAGCTCCGCCGTGCAGCACTTCACGCTGCCGCCGCCCTTGAGCAGCTCCGACAGGTCGATGCCGATCGGCTCGTACCCCCGCTCCCGCAGCGGCTCGAACAGCCCCACGGCGCCCTGGGGCAGGAGTACGTGGAGACCGTCGGAGACCGCGTTCAGGCCGAGGGCCGCCGCGTCCGACTCCTCCGCGATGATCGCGTCGGGGAAGAGCCTGGCGAGGGCGGCGCGGCTGCCGGCCGAGAAGGCGGCCGGGTAGTACATCACCTCGTCGCCGCCGAGTGCGCAGAGCGCCGTGTCCAGGTGGTAGTAGCGCGGATCGACCAGCTCCAGGCCGATCACCGGGCGGCCGAAGAACTCCTGGGCCTCGGGATGGGAGAGCGGGCTGCTGCGGAAGCCGCGTCCGGCCAGCAGCCAGGACTCGGTGACGGCGAAGTCGCCCTCGCCCTCGTTGATGTGCTCGGGTTCCAGGATCTCGGTGAAACCGTGGGCGCGGTACCACTCGAGGTGGATGGCGGCTTCGTCGGCGCGCTGGGGATGCGCGAACTGCGCGCCGAGCACCCGGCCGTCCACGACGGTCGCGCCGTTGGCGGCGTAGACCATGTCCGGCAGGTCGGGCCGGGGCTCGAGTTCCTCGACGGTGTGGCCGAGCGCGCGATAACGGTCGCGCAGGTCCTCCCACTGCGCGACGGCGAGGGCCAGGTCCACCGGCTTCGACGGGTCCATCCAGGGGTTGATGGAGTAGGTGACTTTGAAGTGCGCGGGTGAGCACATCAAGTACCGGCGGGGAGTGAAGGTCGGGCGCAAGGAGACTCCTCACGGGTGTGGTGTGGGGCGCGGAAGCTGGCTGCCCGCGCGCTCACATGTTCCCCCCTGACGCCCGTTTCGTCACAGTGACTGTTCAAATGATTCGCGGAACACGGGAAAACATCAGGTGCCGGACCGGTTCTCCCGGGGTTCCTCCGGCCGGGTCCCGTCCTCTTCCGGCCCGGCTCCGCGCTCCCTCGCCTCCTTCAACTTCCGCAGCAGTTCCCGCTTTTCGGCCATCGGGTCCGCTCCGCCGCCCCGTCCGCGGCCGCCCCGGCCGCCGCCGCGCAGGGTGGAGCGGGAGAGGTTGGCGCGGGTGCCGCCGACGCCCAGCAGATTGCCCGTTCCGCCTCGGGTCATGAGTCCTCCTCGGTTCGCCGTCGCCCGACTCCGTGACGAGACGGTCCGTCTCGTTCGTTGCTCACCAGGATGCGGCGGCGCATGCCCGCTGTCAAGACGAAACGTCTCGCCTCGCGCTGGTAGATTCCTGCCATGGCCCAGACCCGTACCCCCGACGCGGCCCGCCGCAGTGAGCGGTCCCGCCGCGCGATCCTCGACGCCTCCCTCGACCTCGTCGGGGAGGTCGGCTATCCCCGGCTCACCATCGAGGCCATCGCCGCCCGCGCCGGCGTCGGCAAGCAGACGATCTACCGCTGGTGGCCCTCCAAGGCGGCCGTCCTCCTCGATGCCTTCGTCGCCCTGGTCGACGACAACGCCGAGGGCGCGTACGAACTCCCCGACACGGGCGACCTCGCGGCCGACCTGAAGCTCGTCCTGCGGGCCACGGTGGACGAGCTGAACGACCCCGCGTTCGACCTGCCGTACCGCGCCCTGGCCGCCGAAGGCACGATCAACGCCGAACTCGGAGCCGAGTTCGTGGCCAGAATCCTCGAACCGCAACTCCAGCTCTACGTCAAGCGGCTGCGCGCCGCCCAGAAGGCCGGGCAGGTCGCGGACGACATCGAGCCGCGCATCGCCCTGGAACTGCTCGTCGGGCCGCTCGCCCAGCGCTGGCTGCAGCGCACCCTGCCGCTCACCCACGCCTACGCCGACACCGTCGTCGACTACACCCTGCGCGGCATCGCCCCGCGCTGAGGCACACCCCGGGCGGGCACGGACGTCAGCAGGCCCGGCGCGTCCGTGATGATGCCGTTGCAGCCGAGCCGGAGCGCGCGGTCGCGGTCGCGCGGGGTGTTCACCGTGTGAGCCCACACGCGGGGGATGCCGGAGGCGGCCGCGCGCCGCAGGTCCTCGTCCCGGGCCTCGTGGTCGACGTCCAGCAGGTCCACGAAATCCCGCCATTCCGCGGGCCGGTCGTGCCGCATCTGGCGGGCCGAGCGCCAGAGCTGGGCCATGAGCCCCCTCCGGTGCGCCTCGCGGGCGACCGCGGGCCGGTTGGTGTTCACGAACACGGAGTCCGTCAGCCCGCGCTCCTGGATGAGGCGGGCGAGGCCCGGGAGGCTGTCCGGGTCCTTGGCCTCCAGCATCAGCACCGTCCGCCCGCCGAACCGGTCCAGGACCTCGGCCGCCGTCGGCGGGTGCTCGGGCCGCCACCGCCCGGGCAGGTCCGATCCCGGCCGCAGCCGCACCCGCCGCCACTCGCCCCGGGTGAGATTCCGCACCCGCCCCGCCCGCCCGGTCGTACGCTCCAGCGTCGCGTCGTGCATCACCACGACCGTGCCGTCCCGCAGGATCCTGGTGTCGAAGTCGAGCACCTGGACGACCCCGCTGCGCAGCGCGGCCGCCAGCCCGGCCATGGAGTTCTCCGGGACCTCCAGGGCGCCGCCGCGATGGGCCACGTAGACGATCTGCGGAAGGCGGCCCGCGGCGACCCGTCGACCGAGGTCGACGGGGACGACCGGCCCCGCCAGGGAGATCGAAAGGACCCCCGCCAGCAGTGACCTTGTGAGCATGAAGACAACGCTAGGTCCGTATTTCCGGACATGCCCCGCATGAGGGGCCAGGTGGATGGCGTCGCGGGGCACCCCGGATGAGGACTCGGGTCACCCGGGGAGGAGGATGGTGGCAGCATTGACCGGGCAACGGGTCGAAGTGAGGGGATACATGCAACGGCAGAGCAGGTTCTCCACATGGCTGCGCCGTCGTCCGAGGAGCGGTACGAGCGAGGCTGCGGGTGCGAGCGCCGCGGACGCCCGCGAGGACCTGCTGCTGGCCGCCGCCGGTGCCGGACTTCCGCTCGCCCAGGCCGCGTATCCCGAGGGCTACGGCTGTTCCTGCGACCGCATCGGCTGTCCCACCCCGGGCCGCCACCCGGTCTCCTTCGCCTGGCAGACCCAGGCCTCCACCGACGCCGAGCAGGTCGCCCGCTGGCTGCGGGCGAAACCCGAGGCCAACTTCATCACCGCCACCGGCATCAACCACGACGTCCTCGACGTCCCGTCCGAGGCCGGGCACAGCGCGCTGGAGCGGCTGGACGCCGAGGGCGTGGAGCTGGGCCCGGTCGCGGTGAGCGGCGAGGGGCCGCAGGGCCGCGTGCTGTTCTACACCGCCACCCGCGGCACCCCGGACGACGAGGACGAGTGGTGGCCGTGCGAGCTGGACTGCCACCCGGAGACGATGGACGAGCACCCGGGCCTGCGCTGGCACTGCCGCGGCAGCTATGTGCTCGTCCCCCCGGCCCGTCTCCCGTCGGAGGGCTCGGTGACCTGGCTGCGCGGCCCCGAGCTGCCGCTGCCCGACCCGCTGACGCTGCTGGAGGCGCTCACGGACGCGTGCGCGAAGTACGCCGACGAGGACGCGGGGCACGAGTCGGCGGCCTGGCCGCTCCGGCACTGACCGGCGCCGCCTTCCCGCGCCGGGGGCCCGCCTTCCCGTACGGGGACGCACCCCGGCCCGTACTGGTCACCGGTCCGCACGAACGGCACACCGGCCCGTACCGGTCACCGGCTCGCGCCGGACGGCCCACCGGCCCGCGCGGATCCGGCCTCAGCCGCCCTTCGCCGACGTCACGCCCTCCAGGCGGTTGAGGAACACCACCTCGCCCTGCGGCGGTATCCGCACGGCCGACTCCGAGATCCGCGACAGCGACAGCCACTTCCGCGGCTTGCCGGTCACCAGCGCACGCGCCGTGCTGTCCTTGATCTCGCCGACCCGGAAGCCCTCGGCCATCGTCCGCTTCTCCGCGTGGTGCGCCGCGAAGAACGCCAGTGCGCCGCCGTCCGCGAGCCGCAGCGCCACCGGGGCGTACTGCGGGGGCTTCGCCGGCTGGTCGATGTACTCGGTCCAGAACTGGGCCGTCCTGCGCAGCTTGTCGCGCGACTCGACCTGCCCCGTCGTGGCCTGGCCCTCGGCGAACCTCTTGCCCTTGTTGCCCTTGCCCGCCTTGAGATAGCGGGTGTACGCGGTGCTGAGCCGCCCCGGTGCCATCGCCAGGCCCTGCCCCGCCCCGCGCGCGACGGGCTCGGCCCAGCCCTCCTCGTCCGTCCTGAAATCCGGCACCTCGTCCGGGCTCAGGATCGACAGGTAGGCGGCCTTCCACGGCTGCTTCGCCCCGTCCCGGACGAAGAGCAGCAGCCACCGGTTGTCGTCCCGGTTGCTGTCGGCGTCCGCCAGGAAGAACTTCGGCCAGCCCGCCTGCTTGGGGATCGTGAACTTCGCGTCCGTCAGCTCCAGTTCGGGGTAGCCGGGATACCCCGAGGGCCGGGTCTTGCGCTGGGCCTGCACCCCGGGCTGGTTCATCGCCTGCAGCGGGCCGGTCTCGACCCGGGCGAGCGCCGCGGGGTTCGACGTGCGGTACGCGGTGTTGTAGCCCTTGGTGAACGTCTCCAGGGCCTTGGGCGCGTCAGCCTTCGACACCGCCGGGACGATCTCCCGTTCGCCGTGCACCGTCACGCACCCCGTCAGCACCGGTGCCAGCAGCGCCGCGGCCGACAGCAGCACCGTCGTCCTGCGTCGTGTGCGTGCCGTCGGGCCGGTGCGCATCCGCCTCGGCGTCACGGGGCTGGGGTGCAGCGCGCTGCGGGTCATCGGGGCCGGGCTCCTTCGGGGACACCTTCGAGGCTGCCTGAGTCGGCGCAACCCTACCGGGGGCGAAGAAGAACGCGAGGGTGGGTACCAGATACGCCACCCATACGACGACCTGGAGCACCGTCGGGTCCGGCTGGAAGTTCACCGTGCCCTTCAGCAGCGTTCCGTACCAGGTGTCCGGCGGGATCGTCGCGCTGATGTCGAACGCCTTGGTGCCCAGGCCCGGAAGGAACCGCGCCTCCTGCAGATCGTGGAATCCGTACGCCAGCACACCCGCCGCCACGATCACCAGCAGACCACCGGTCCAGGTGAAGAACTTCGCCAGGTTGATGCGCAGCGCGCCCCGGTAGAACAGCCAGCCCATGGCCACCGCCGTCGCCAGCCCGAGCACCACTCCGATCAGCGGCCGGGACGTGCCGTCGTCGGTCGCCTTCACCGCGCGCCACACGAACAGCGCGGTCTCCAGGCCCTCCCGGCCCACCGCGAGGAACGCGGTCGCCACCAGCGCACCGGTGCCGACGGCCAGCGCCTGGTCGAGCCTGCCCTGCAGCTCCGCCTTCAGATGCCGCGCGGTGCGCCGCATCCAGAAGACCATCCACGTGACCAGGCCGACCGCCACGATGGACAGCGAGCCACCCAGCAGTTCCTGTGCCTCGAAGGTGAGTTGCTGCGAGCCGTACTCCAGCGCCGCGCCGAAGCCCAGGCTCAGGGCCACGGCGATGCCGATGCCCGTCCAGATGGGCCGCAGCGCGTCCCGGCGGCCGGTCTTGACCAGATACGCGACCAGGATGCAGACGACGAGACTGGCCTCCAGCCCCTCGCGCAGGCCGATCAGGTAGTTGGCGAACATCAGGCGCCCTTCTTCCCGGTGGCCTCGAAGAGCTCCCGGCCCCACCAGTCGTCCTTGTCCCGGACACCCGGCGGGACGGCGAACAGGCCGGAACTCACGTGCTGGATGTACTCGTTCAGCTCGTCGCGCGCCAGGCTCTTCTGGACCGGCACGAATCCGGTGCGCACATCGCGCTGGTAGGCGATGAAGAACAGCCCGGCGTCCAGCAGCCCGAGCCCGTCCGTGCCGTCGGTGAAGGAGTAGCCCCGCCGCAGGAGCCGCGCCCCGCCGTTGTTGTCCGGGTGCGCCAGCCGTACGTGCGCGATCTCGGGCATCGCCTTGAGGTCCGGCTCGTCGCGCTCGCGCCGCTTGCCGTACGGGGCGCCCTCGCCCTTCGTCCGGCCGAAGATGTCCTCCTGCTCCTTGAGCGAGGTGCGGTCCCAGGTCTCGATGCGCATCCTGATGCGGCGGGTGACGACATAGCTGCCCCCCGCCAGCCAGGACGGGCCGTCCTTCTCCGAGACCCACACGTGCTTGCGCAGCGCGGGGGTGTTGGTGCCCGCGATGTTGCGGGTGCCGTCCTTGAACCCCATGAGGTTGCGCGGGGTCTGGGCGTCGGGCGTGGTGGAGGAGGTCTTGCCGAAGCCGAGTTGCGACCAGCGGATCGCGACCTTGCCGAAGCCGATCCGGGCGAGGTTGCGGATGGCGTGCACCGCCACCTGCGGGTCGTCGGCGCACGCCTGGACGCAGAGGTCGCCGTGGCTGCGGTCGGGGTCGATGCTGTCGCCCGCGAAGAGCGGCAGGTCGATCAGGGCCTCCGGCAGCGCGGACTTCAGCCCGAAGCGGTCCTTGCCGTCCTTCTCGAAGAGCGTGCGGCCGAAGCCGACGGTGACGGTGAGGCGGGACGGCTTGAGGCCGAGGGCCTCGCCGGTGTCGTCCGGCGGGGCCTCCGGTATGCCGCCGACCGCGCCTTCGCCGACCGAGTGGCCGGCCGTCATGGCCGCGGCCGCCTTCGTCCATTCCTTGAGCAGGTCGGCCAGTTCCTCACGGGAGTCGGTCTTCACGTCGAACGCGGCGAAGTGCAGCCGGTCCTGGACGGGCGTGGCGATCCCGGCCTGGTGCTCGCCGTGGAAGGGAATGGCCGCGCCCTCGCTCGCCACGGGCCGGGTCTCGTCCCCTCCGGAGGACAGCGCGACGGCCGTCCCGCCCGCCGCTGCCGCGCCGAAGGCCAGCCCCGCTCCGCCCCAGCCCAGAAGGGAGCGGCGGGAGGGGGCGGGGCCGCCGCCCTGGGCCACGCCGTCGCCGTCACCACCTCCGGCTGCCGTGGTGCCCTGGGTCGGCTCGGTGCTGTCGGCGGTCATCGACGCGTCTCTCCCTGCTGGTCGGCGACGGGCTGCGTGCCGGTCGGACCCGGGGACGGCTGCTCCCCGGTGACGTCCCGTCCGCTGCCCGGCGGTTCCTCGGTCGTTCCTCGGTCGTTCCTCGGTGGTTTTTCGAAGGCCGCTCGACCGCTACTTCACGACGGCCGCGGCGAGCTTGGACAGCGGCTCCGCCAGGGAGTTGACCCCGTCCGACAGCTCCTTGCGCTCACCCTTGCCGACCTTGTCGTAGGAGGTGAACTCGTACGAGGAGGTGTCCTCGCGGTACTCGTCGAGGAGCTTGTTCAGGGCGGCGAACTGCCGGTCCAGCTCCTTGGTGAGGGCCGGGTCGTTCCCGGCCGCGACGGGCTTCAGCAGCTCGTACGACTTCTGCGCGCCCTCGACGTTGGCCTTGAAGTCGACGAGGTCGGTGTGGCTGTAGCGCTCCTCCTCACCGGTGACCTTGCCGGTGGCGACCTCGTCCAGCAGCTCCTTGGCGCCGTTGGCCATGGCGGTGGGGTTGATCTCGGCCTTGCCGACCCGCTTCTGCCAGTCCTGGAGGTCCTTGACGAGGGTGCCGGCGAGCTCCTTCTCCTTCGCGCCGATCTTCTCGTCCTTCCAGAGGGCCTTCTCCAGACGGTGCCAGCCCGTCCACTCCTGGCCCTTCTCCAGACCGTCCTCGCGCAGGTCGACCTTGGGGTCGATGTCGCCGAAGGACTCGGCGACGGGCTCGGTGCGCTCCCAGCCGATGCGCGAGGGGGCGTACGCCTTCTTGGCGCCCTCGACGTCGCCCTTCTTCACGGCCTCGGTGAAGACCTCGACCTTCGGCAGCGTCTCGTCGGCCTGCTCCTGGGCGTAACGGCGGTACTCCGCCACGGCCTTGTCCAGCCGCGGGTCCGTCTTCCTGGCCGCGCCCTCGCCGGTGGCCCGCACCTTCTGCCGTATGCCCTGGCCCTTCATGCCGGGCTTGCAGGCGATCTCGTACGCACCGGCCTTGACCTCGGCCGTGATCTCGGCGGTGGTGCCGGGGCCGATGTTCTCCCGCTCGGTCACGATCCGGTCGCCGGGTGCGTAGATGTAGACCTCGGTGACCTTCTCGCCCGTGTTCTCCACCGCGAGCTTCACATGACCCGCGGGGAACTCCTTCTTCGAGACCTCGCACGCGGAGTCGGACGCCGTGACCTCGACGGCGTCGGAGCTCTTGGCGTCGCTCTTCTCGGCACAGCCGGCGACCGCGGTGAGGACCACGGCGGCGGCCAGCGCGACGGCGGCACCAGAGGGGTTACGGACGGCTCGCATGCAGGCTCCAGGCAGGGTCGGACCTTCGGGACGGCGGCGGTGAGGCCGCCCTAACTTATCTGAGGCTTACCTGAATAGCCGTCGGCGGTCCAGTGATCCCGGTCTCACTGCGAATCGCCCGGACCGGCCGTCAGTGGGCCGTGTCATCATGATCGAGGCTTTTGTGTTCGCCTTGCGGACGGGTGCGACATCTGGGGGGATGATGGCTCAAACCATGCCATTCGGCGCCGTTCTGCGGGAGTTGCGCGGCGCTCAGAAGACGGCCAAGGGCGTCTCTCTGTACTCACGCCACATCAACCGCCCCGCGGGGCGGGTCATCGCCGCGGCGGCGTACCGTATCGGGCTGACGCCCAATCAAGTCACGCTGGTCAGCGCGGCGTTCAGCTTCTCCGCCGTAGCGGCCCTGGCCTTCACCCCTCCCTCGTGGCCGCTCGCGCTCACGGTCTATCTGGGGCTCGCGGTGGGCTTCGCGTTCGACTCGGCGGACGGCCAGCTCGCCCGGCTGCGGAAGGAGAGCAGTCCGGCGGGGGAGTGGCTCGACCACGTCGTGGACTGCGCGAAGATCACCGCGCTGCACGCCGCGGTGCTGATTTCCTTTTACCGATTTTTTGAACTGCCCGGCCCGGGCTGGCTGCTGCTGCCGCTCGGTTTCCAGTTCGCCGCCGTGGTGACGTTCTTCGGCGGACTGCTCACCGACAAGCTCAAACCGAAGGCGGGGGCGACCGTGCTTCCGGCCGCCCCCTCGCGCATCAGGGCCGTCGCCCTTCTCCCCGTGGACTACGGCGTCTTCTGCGCGGTCTTCCTGCTGCTCGGCAACGAGCGGCTGTTCCTGGGGGCGTACACGGCCCTCTTCGCCGTGCACGCCCTCTTCCTGGCGGCCTTCACGGCGAAGTGGTTCCGGGAACTGGCTGCGATACGCCCGGCGTGACCGGCTGCGTGGTGAGCACGTCCAGGGCACGGCGGAGCTGCGTGCTGGACGTGTGCACGGTGTAGGGGAAGTAGACGACCTCGACGTCCACCGCCTTGAAGTCGCGCTCCAGCTTGTCGCCCTTGGGCGTGCCCCGCCAGTCGTCCCCCTTGAAGATCACGTCGAACCTGACCTGCTGCCAGGTCTCCAGCTTGTCCGGCACGGTCTCGACGAACGCGGCGTCCACGAACCGGATGGAGCGGACGATCTCCAGGCGCTCGACCAGCGGCACCACCGGTGCCCTGCCCTTGGCCAGCTCCGCCATCTCGTCGGAGACGACCCCCGCCACCAGGTAGTCGCACTGGCTGCGGGCGTGTCTGAGGATGTTGAGATGGCCGACGTGGAAGAGGTCGTAGACCCCGGGCGCGTAGCCCACGGTGTGCGGCATGGATGGAACCCCCCAAAGTGCGATGCGCTCCCCAGCACATCCGAGCCACGACGATAGCCCGGCCCCCGCCCTCGTACAGGAACATTGCGAAAGCCGAACAGTCAGAGAAAAACGACATGTTGCACCGGCGGCCGACTCACGACAGCTAGGGTGCATCTGATCGACTCTGGGGGGAGAAGATGCGCCATGGCTGACCATGGGGGGCGGCGTCTGCTGCTGGTGTCCACCAACTACGCGCCCGAGCAGGCCGGAATCGGCCCGTACGCCACGCAGATCGCCGAGCATCTGGCGGCCGAGGGGGACGAGGTCCACGTGCTCGCCGGGATGCCGCACTACCCGGCCTGGCGGACCGACCCCGCCTACCGCGGCGTGTGGCGGACCGAGGAGCGGCGCGAGGGCGTACTGATCCACCGCAGACGCCACACCGTGCCCGCACACCAGACCGCGGTCCGCCGCGCCCTGTACGAGGCGTCGATCCTCGCCCACTCCCTGGCCGCTCCGCCGCGCACGGGCCGGCCCGACGCGGTGATCGCCCAGCTCCCCAGCCTCGCGGGCGGAGTCGCCGGTGCCCGTCTCGCACGGCGGTACGGCGTCCCGTACGTCCCCGTCGTGCAGGACCTGATGGGCGCGGCGGCGGCGCAGAGCGGCATCCGCGGCGGGGACAGGGCGGCCGCCGCCGCCGGCCGGGTCGAGTCCCATGTGCTGCGGCGCGCCACGCTCCTCGGCGTCATCCACGAGACCTTCGTGGACAAGGTGGTGGCCATGGGCGTGCCGCGCGAGCGCATCCGGCTCGTCCCCAACTGGTCGCACGTCGCCCGCCCGTCCCGCCCGCGCGCCGAGATGCGGGCGCGCCTCGGCTGGCGGGAGGGGCGCACGGTCGTCCTGCACTCCGGCAACATGGGGCTGAAGCAGGGCCTGGAGGTCCTCGTCGACGCCGCGCGGCAGGACCCTGCCGTGCACGTCGTCCTCATGGGCGACGGCAATCAGCGCGAGCATCTGCGCTCCCTCGGCGCCGGACTGCCCAATCTCCACTTCCTCCCGCCCGCCGACGAGGCCGAGTTCCCCGATGTGCTCGCCGCCGCCGACGTCCTCGCCGTCACGCAGCGGGCCTCCGTGCTCGACATGAGCATCCCGTCCAAGCTGACCTCGTACTTCGCCGCCGGGCGACCCGTCGTCGCCTCCGTCGCCGAACAGGGCGGCACGGCCGCGGAGGTCCTCCGCTCGGAAGCGGGAGTTCTGGTTCCGCCGGAGAATCCCTCCGCACTGCTGGCCGCTGTCCGTAAGCTGGCTGAAGACCCCGACGCCGCGGACGCGCTGGGGTCGCGCGGCCCGGAGTACGTCGATGCCCACCTCAGCCGCGAGGCGGGCCTGGCCCGGATCACCGGGCTGCTCGACGAGGCGCTCGAGGGCCCGCCCGCACGGCCGAGGGGGGCTCGGACATGACAGCGATGACGGATCGTGCCGGTGGGGCACAGACGCACGAGGAACCGGACCTGCTGCGCGACCAGTTCAGACAACTGCTGCGCTACCGGTCTCTGCTGGTGGTCGGAGTCGTCCTCGGACTGCTCGGCGGCGCGTGGATCGGACTGGCGGGCGGCAAGTCGTACGTGGCCACGAGCGAGGTCACCGTACGGCCCGCCACCATCGACCCGTTCGCGCCCGGCAGTTCCACACCCGACAAACAGGTCAGCATCGGCTCCGAGCGGCAGACCGCGGTCAGCAACGCGGTCGCCTCGCGCGCCGCGAAGGACCTCGGGACGCCGGACGACACCGAACGGCTTCAGGCAGGCCTCCAGGTCACCAACCCGCCCAACACCCTGGTGCTGCGCTTCGCCTACACCGACACCGCGCCCAGAACGGCCGCGGAGCGGGCCAACGCCTTCACCCAGGCCTACCTGGACAACCGCAGGCAGCAGACCCAGTCCCAGATCGACAACATGGTCAAGGGCTACCAGAAGCAGCTGAAGCCCCTGGAGAAGCAGCGCGACGAACTCGCCGACCAGATCGCCGGCCTGGGCGAGGGCCGGACCCTGGACACCACGCTGTCCGTCCAGTCCGGAGTCGTCGGCAAGATCTCCGAACTGAACTCCAACATCACCAAGTTGAAGGCCCTCGACACCACACCGGGCTTCGTGGTGCGCACGGCCACCCCGCCGAACGACCCGTCCGGGCCCGGCCTCCCCATGCTGCTCGGCCTCGGCGCGGCCGTCGGCATCGGCCTCGGTCTGCTCGGCGCCTGGGTGCGGCTGGTCTTCGACCCCACCGCGCGCTCCGCGAGCGACGTCGTACGGGCCCTGCGCGCGCCCGTGCTCGGCACCCTGCCGCGTCCCGGGCGCGGCAAGGACGCCGAACCGCTCCTCGCCGAGGGCCGGCTCGCGGAGGAGTACCGCTCGGTTGCCTTCCGCCTCGCCTACGACCAGCGGTTCGCCGACCGGCGGCGGCTGATGGTCGTCGCGCCGCGCGGCAGCATCGACACGGCGGCCGCAGCATCGGTGAACCTCGCCGCCTCCTTCGTCGAGATGGGCCGCGACGTGCTGCTCGTCGAGGCCGATCTGCGCACGCCCTCGCTCGCGGCGCGGCTGCGCGCGGCCGACGGCATCCGGCCCGGCTGGGCCACCCGCACCTCCCCGCGCGGCGAGGGCGGATGGCCGACCGGTGAGGAACTGCCCATCGACGCGGGCGAGTCCGGCGCCTTCGACCTCATCCCCGGCAGCCGCGTCCGCAACGTCGCCCGCGCCCTGACCGCGGCCCCGGCCACCCGGCTGATCGCCACGGCCGACGCGCCGGAGGCGGTGGTGGTCGTCCTGGCCCCGGCCGTGCTGTCGTACGCCGACGCGATCGCGCTCGCCGACCGCGTCGACGGCGTGCTGGTCGTCTGCGACCCGCGTCAGGTGCGCCGCGACGACCTCGACCGCATCCGCGAACTGATCGACGGCGCGGGCGGCACGGTACTGGGAGCGGTCCTCCACACGGAGCGCGGCAAACAGCGCCGGGAGAACGCCCCGTCGAAGGCCGCACGTCGCCGGGCCGGGGTGGACGAGGACGTGCCGCCGTCGTCCGCCGCCGACGAGCTGCGAGCCTCGGACGCGGAGGGTCCGGGCACCCTGGCGCTCCGTGCGGTGGACCCGGCGGACCTCCCGGTCCGCACCCCGCGCCGGTGACGGACGGGCGCCACGGAGACGACGCGGAGGGCCGGGACGAGGACGGTCCCTCCGCGGGGGGCCGTCCTGCGGACGGTTCCGGGGGAGGGGCCGGAGCGCGTTCCGGCGGTGCCGGGGAGGAGCCGGTCTCCGGAAGCGGCAACGGCGGCATCGGCGGTTCCGTGGATTCCGGCCGGCCGGACGGCGACGGAACTGCCGTACGCCCCGGGGGTGTTGAGGCCGCCGGAGGCGCGGTGAGCCACGGCCGCGCGCCAGCGGAGCCAACGGGCTCAGCGGACCCAGCTGACTCAACGGATTCCGCGGAGCCCGTGGCTTCCGCGGGACCGCGCGACGGGGGGATCGGGACGCGGCTCGCCGTCGTGGCGTCCGTCGCCGATCAGGGCGTCGCCGCGCTGACCAACATCGTCGTCCTCATCGTCGCCGCCCGGCTCTCCACCGCCGCCGGGTTCTCCGTCTTCTCGCTCGTCTACACCGTCTTCACCGTGCTGCTCGGCCTCTCCGTCTCCTACGTCGGGCAGGCGCTCGTCCTGGAGCGCGGATCGGCCGACGGGATACGGGCCGCATGCCGTTCCGCGGTCGGCTTCACCGCCGCGGCCTCCACCACGATCGGCCTCGTCTCCGCCGCCGCGCTGGCGTTCGTGCCCGGCGGGACCGCCGCCGGCCTGTGCGCGCTGGGGCTCGTCCTGCCGGTGGTGCTCACGCAGGACGGCATGCGGTACTGCTTCTCCACGCTCCGGATGCCGCACTTCGCCCTCGCCACCGACCTCGTACGGCTCGCCGCCGTCGTACCGGCCCTCGCCGTACAGCCCCAAGGCGCCGGCCCCGCACGTCTGGTGGCCGTGTGGGGGCTGTCCGCCGTGCCCGCGCTCCTCGTGGGCGCCGCCCTGCTGTTCCCGCGGCTGCGGGGGCTGCGCGGCGATCCGCGCGGCCTGCTGCGCCGCGGTCACCTGGGCAAGCGCTTCGTCGTGGAATTCGCGGTCGGCAACGCGTCCAGTCAGCTCGCGGTCGTCGGACTCGGCCTGTTCGCCAGCCCGTTGGCCGTCGGCGCGCTCCGGGGCGCGACGACCTTGTTCGGTCCGATGAACGTCCTCTTCAACGCTTCGACGGCCTTCGGGCCGCCGATCCTCGGACGCTTCCCGACCCCCTCCCGCAAGGTACGCGCCACCGTGCTGCTCGCGGCCGTCCTCTCCGGGGTCGCCGCCGTCTGGGGACTCGTCCTCATCGCCCTGCCGGACCGCTTCGGGCGCCAACTCCTCGGTGACACCTGGGCGTCGTCCTCCGCGCTGCTCCCGGCGACCGGCAGCCAGTACGCAGCGATCGCCCTCGGCACGTGCGCGCTCCTGACGCTCCGCGTCCTCCGCCCCCGGGCCACGCTCCCCATCCAGGTGGTCTTCTCCCTCCTGTCGGTGGGGTGCCTCCTCGTGGGCTACGCGCTGGGCGGTGTCCTCGGCGCGGCCTGGGGACTGTGCCTCGGCTCCGGCCTCAAGGCGTGCGCGGCGTGGCTGCGCATCGCGTCCGTACGGCGTGAACGGCCGACGGCGGACGATGCGTCGTCGCAGCCCGTGGAGATGTCCGGGGGCATCATCCCGGAGACGGCTGCGGACAGTCCCGCGGAGAGCCGACGGGAAGCGGCGGCGGATGACGGCGTCCCGAGGCCGTCCGCCTGAAGGCCCCGGATCACTGACCCGACACCCCAAAACAAGGAGCTGTTGGAACAGGCGGTGGCAGGGGCGGCAGGATTTGAACCTACGGCTCACGGGTTTGGAATCCGTTGCTCTGGCCTGGCTGAGCTACGCCCCCTCGATGTCCTCAGCCTGTCATCCGGGTGCGACCGGCCGCCATGGAATTATGCGGCCGCGCCTCGCACACCCTCTCAGGAACACCGCCGGCCACGCGGCGACTTCTCCAGGACGCGGGGCCGCACTCCGCAGGCGCCGCGGGCCCGGCTCCGGGGCCTTTCGCGGGCGCAGACGGGGGCTCAGCGCCGCAGCAGATCCTCCGGGCCCGCCGGGAAGCGGTGGAGACGTCGGCCCGCGTCCCTCATGGCCGTCAGCAGTCCGTAGCCCTCGGGGGCCGAGAGGATGCCTCGGGGGACGGCGATCCGTACGAGGTCCATCGTCTGGTACGCGGTGATGCCGCGCCGCAGGGCGTACCGGTACGCCTCACGGTCGTCGGTGATCCAGCGCGAGCCCTGGAACGCGTCCCACTGCTCGATGACATGGCAGGTCTGGGCCTCGCCGAGGTGCTGGAGCGGGCGGGAGCGGTGGCCGCCGAAGACCGCGCGCCGGATGACCTCCACCCGCCGTACGTCCCCGGCCCGCTCGATCTCCACGGGATCGCCGAGCCATCCGTCCCTGAACACCCCGTCCAGGTCGGGCAGATGGCGTACGGAACGCCGCGCCTCGAAGGCCACGGCCTCGGTCCACCGGCCGCGGCGGTCGAGGATCTTCTCGAGCACGTCGAGCCTGCTCACCGCCGCGAAGTTGCACAGGACCGTGTTGTCCGGGAACCACCATGCCCTCATGGAGTGAAGACCGGCTCCCCGTCCTCCGACGGCTCCGTCTCGGCCTCGGCCTCGGGGCCGTTCGCGGCGAGCAGGATGCGGACGTCGTCCACGTCGCTGTCGAGGAGGGCCGCGAGGGGGCGGAGGGTGCTCTCCCCGGCCTGGTAGGCGGTGAACAGCCCGTTCACCAACCGTACGGGTGGGAGCGGGGTGTTGGAGCCGGCCGCCTGGGTCATGCAGGCGCCGATCGTGCCCGCCCGTTCGTGGCAGTCCGCGGTCGTCAGCCGCCGCAGCCGCCCCCGGCACGCGTCGTCGACGAGGCCGAGAGCGCGCAGCCGTGCGGCCATCGCGCTGGGCGAGACGCGGTACCGGGTGACGAGCCCGGCGAACGCGTCCTCGCCGGGCGGCCCGGAGACCCGCGCCCGCACGTCCTCCTCCGGCATGAGCAGGGCGGCGGCGAAGGCATTCGCCCGGATCTCGTCCGGATCGTCGGCGCGGCCGGGGGCCATGCCGCTCTCGGCGCGCAAGTCCTGGGCGTCACCGGCCAGTACGTGCGCCAGCTCATGGGCGAGGGTGAACCGCTGCCGCGTCCACACCGGGTGCGTGGCGATGACGACCAGCCGGAAACCATCGGTGTGCCAGGACAGTCCGTCCATCCCGCCCGGGAGCCGGGTGACGGCCACGTCCACGCCGAAGACGCGCGCCCATGCGGCGATCAGTTCGCCGGTGTCCAGACCGGACAGGGGAGGGACGCCCGCCTCGCGCAGCGCGCGGAGCGCGCGCTCGGCGAGCGCGGCGCCCTGTTCGTGGGGGGTGCCGTCCCCCGGGGCGGCGGGCAGGGGCGGGAGGTCCGGCGCCCGGCCGAGGAGTGCGAGCACGTCGTACGCCGCGGTGTACCTGCCGGCGAGATCTTCCAGTTCGCGCCCGTCCGGTGTGGGGACCGCGCTCGTACGGGCGGCGGGCGCGGGACGGGCGGGCGTTCGTCCGGCGAGGAGCCAGTCGACGGTGACGCCGCCCGTGTCGGCGATGAGCGCCAGTTCGAGCGAGGTGAACCGCCGCGCCCCGCCGAGCGACTTCGACAGCTTGTCGCCGGTGATCCCGATGACCTCGGCGAAGGCCGCCTGGCTCGGAGCGACGCGACCGATGATCGCGCGGACCCGGTCCGCGATGGTCTCGTCCATGGTTTCAGGCTAGGTGGCGCTTGCGATTATCGCAACGGGGGCAGGGCGGGTGCTTGGCCCCGCCGTTCCGGGGGCCCCGCGCGGCCCATGGTGCTCACGGGTTCCGCGCCTCGTACGCCCCCAGCTCGGCGAGCAGGCGGCGAAGGAACGAGCGCGCCTCGGCGATCTCCTCGTCGGGCAGATCGGCGCCGAGTGCGCGGTGCATCGCGGACGCCCGGTCCGTGACCCGCTCCAGGGTGTCCCGCCCGGCCGGTGTCAGGGTCAGCAGCGGGGACCCGCGGTGGTCGGGGTTGGCCGTGTACTCGGCCCGCCCGAGCGCCACCAGGTCGTTGGCGACGCGCTGGACGTTCTGCCGGGAGACGCCGAGGCGGCGCGCGGCGCGGGCCACCGTGACCGGCTCTTCGGACGCCACGCTCAGCACCTGCCACCGGGCCTGGGTGAGCCCCTCGGCCTGGGCGAGCGACTCTCCGGACCTCCGCAGCGCGCCCGCCGCCTCGAAGATGTCGGCCACCAGGAGTGCCATCTCGTCAGCCATTCCGCCCTCGCCTTCCCGTGTCCTTCGATGCGTCCGGTCCACATTGACAACGTGTTGTCGATCTGTGAATCTGTTGTCAGTTTACGCATGATGCACCACGAAGGGAAGCGGAACCATGCCGAAGATCGATCTCTACCGGAACGTTCACATGGGCCAGCGGGCGCGCCTGTTCGCCCTCGCCGTCGACGTCGGGTCCGCCGACGTCGCCGACCCCAAGGCCGTGAGCGAGGTGATCGACCGCTGCCTGGCGATGACCGGGGAGCTGCGCGAGCACGCCGACCACGAGGACACCTTCATCCACCCGCTGCTGCGGGACCGGGCGCCTCAGGCCGCCGCTGCTCTGGACGCCGAACACCTGCGGCTCGACGCCGCGCTCGCCGAACTCGACGCCCACGCGGGCGCGCTGCCCCTCACCCCCGCCGCGGAGCGGCCCGACGCCCAGCACCGCCTCTATCTCGCCCTGAACGAACTGATCAGCGCCTATCTGGCTCATCTGCACGCCGAGGAGACCGTGGCGATGCCCGCCCTGCGGAACAGCTGCGGGGAGGACGAACTCCGCGCCGCCTTCCGGGGGTTCCTCGCCTCCCGTACGTCCGAGGAGCGTGCCCTCGACATGCAGCGGATGCTGTTCGCCCTGCCGCCCTCCGTCCGCGAGGAGATCGCGCCCGGCGCGTAGCCCGCGAAGTGCGTGTGGTCCATCTGGTGCGCGTGGTCCGTGTGGTGCGCGCGGTGCGCGGACCGGCGGACGTGGCGCCCGGCGCCTGAGCCGTACCGTTCGGCGTCGGGCTTTCGGCGCCGTCAGCGCAGCAGCTTCCGGCCCTCCGAACGGAAGGTCGTCACCAGCGCCAGGCACAGCAGGGCGATCCCCACCCGGCCCGACGCCTGGAGCAGCGGACCGCGCAGCAGGATGAAGGCGTAGCCCGCGATCAGAGGGGTGACGATCGCCAGCACGTTCCCCGGCCGTGGATCGTCCAGCGTCCGCTCGGTGTAGCGGCGGTCGCCGCGGGCGCACAGATAACCCAGGCCGAGGAAGCCTCCCGTCATGCCCACCGGGCCGAAGTCCAGCCAGAGTTCGGCCCACAGGGGTGAGGACAGATTGGTGTTGCTCATGCCCATCCACTGGCCGACCCGGACGCCCGAGTCCAGCGGCTTGCCGTGCCACACCGACCGCGGCACGAAGAAGAAGGCCGAGGCGGTGATCTGACGGCCGTAACTGTGCCCGGCGCCGGAGTCGACGAACGTGATGGTGTTGGCGAGCATGCCGACCTGGTCGTAGTCCTTGCGCACCAGCGGGTCAAGGACCGATGAGGACTCCATGGGCCGGTGGCCCTCGTCGTCGTACCGGAACCGGTCCATGAACGGGAACAGCAGCAGCGCGGCCACCACCCCCATGGCCAGCGCCGCCCGGTACATCACCGGACTGCGCGGGAAGGCGGTGAAGAGGATCGAGAACATCACGGTCAGGAACCAGTAACGCGGGTTGGACACCGGGTTGTTGACCAGGATGTTGATCCCCAGCAGGCCCGTCCACATCGCGATCACCAGCGGCCGCCGCCGGGCGTGGCGGGAGGTGACCAGCCAGCGGGTGAGGAAGAGGAAGGCCAGCAGCGCGGGCACCGTACCGAAGCCGCGCAGGAACGCCGAGCCGACCTGGGACTCGCCGCCCCCGGAGACCCCGCTGCTCTGGATGCCCTCGCTGATCTCCTGCCGGCTGCTGAAGAAGACGGCGGGGCCGCCCAGTTTGACCACGAACAGCGCGCTCGCCACGTACGCCACCGCCACGAGCAGATACAGCCGGCGCCGGCTGACCGAGGCCGTCCGCCGGTTCGTGCGCCGGCGCAGCACGGGCCGGTGGCGGGCCAGGAGCACGCCGACGTCGAACGCCACGCAGCCGCACAGCCCGAGCGACACCGCCAGCACCACGTCCCCGCGCGTCCCTACGACGGGGGTCGGCGTCTGGCCGAGCACCGCCTGGGCAAGCGGTGCCACGCCCAACGCCACGTACACGAACAGCCAGAACGAGCCCTGGATCAGGCGTCGGCGGGCGGTCAGCGTCATCGCCGCGAGGCGGGCGCCCGCGTAGCAGGTGAGCACGAGCTGCAGCCAGTACGCCTCGTCCCGCACGCCCGGTCCGGGCTGCACGGCCACCAGGACGGGGAGGAAGAAGACCAGACCGAGCACCAGGGGGACGGCCAGCGCGCGGGAGAGGACGGCGCGCGGCGAGACAGGCGGTACCTCCAGCCGCACGGCACCGGCGTCAGGCCCCCTGCCGCCCGGGCCCGTTCCGTCGGGACCCGTTCCGTCCGGATCCGTCCCGCCGGGACCCGTTCCGTCAGCGCCCCCGCCTCTGCCTCCGCCCGGATCCGTACTCCGTACGTCGACTGCCATGGCCCCCCACCTCGTTCACCCCGAAGCCCCCCGGCCCCGATGCAGTCTAAGGAGGGCGAACCGCTATCGAACGGCATATCGGAAGATCCGCCCTCGCCACCCCGCGTTTCGCCGATACGCTGACCCGACGATGCTGGGGAGCATCGGGGGGAGGACATTCCGTGAAGGTTCTGCACGTGGTCACGCTGCACACGCCGACCAACGACTTCGGGGGGCCCACGCGCGTGGCCCTCAACCTCTCCAAGGGCCTGCGGGCCCGCGGAGTGGACGCGCGCATCGCGACGCTGGGCGACGGGTTCGACGGGCCGCTGCCCGACACGCTCGAGGGGGTCCCGTCGTACGTGTTCCAGGCGCGGCACGTACTGCCGCGGTTCGAGGTCAGCGGCATCACCTCGCCGGCGCTGCTCGCGCGGGCACGGCGGCTCGTCACGGCGGCGGACGTGGTGCACGTCCACCTCATGCGCGATCTCATCACGCTGCCGTTCGCGCTCATGGCGCTGCAGTGCGGGCGGCCGCTCGTCCTGCAGACGCACGGCATGATCGACCCGACCGAGAAGCGCGTCGCCAAGGTGGTCGACGCGCTCGGGCTGCGGCGCGTGCTGCGCCGGGCCGACACGACGCTCTACCTCACCGAGATGGAGCGCGAGGGCGTCGAGGCCGTCATCGCGCCCGATCGGCTGCGCGGCAGCAACCGCCTGGTCAACGGCGTCCAACTCCAGGAGCGCAGGCCCGCGTTCGACGGCAACCGCCCGCCGACGGTGCTCTACTGCGCCCGCGTCCAGGCCCGCAAACGGCCCGAGGACTTCATCTCGGCGATCCCCACGGTCCTCGCCAAGTACCCGGAGGCCCG
This sequence comes from Streptomyces sp. NPDC047108, assembly GCF_040643575.1. Lineage (NCBI taxonomy): Bacteria > Bacillati > Actinomycetota > Actinomycetes > Kitasatosporales > Streptomycetaceae > Streptomyces > Streptomyces sp. NPDC047108. The sequence goes on along the minus strand of NZ_JBEYUP010000010.1, from coordinate 162,207 downwards.
CTTCGTGCTCGCGGGCCCCGACACGGGCGCGCTGGCGGCCCCGATGATGGAACTCGCCCGGAGCCTGGGCGTCGGCGACGCCGTCGAGTACGTGGGGGCGCTGGGCCACGCCGAGGTGCTGGAGCAGCTCCGCCGCTCGGACGTGTACGTGCTGCCGTCCGTCGTCGAGCCGTTCGCCGTGTCCGTGCTTGAGGCCATGTCGGTCGGTGTGCCCGTCGTCGTCACGAAGACCGGCGGGCTGTCACCGGATGTCGAAGCGGCGGGCGCGGGACGGGTCGTGGCCTCGCGCCCCGACGCCGACAACGGCCCGCTGGTGGGCCAGGCCATTCTCGAACTCCTCGACCCGGCCGCGTGCGAGGACGCGTCGGACGCCGCCTGGCGGCTGATCCGCGACCAGTTCTCCATCGAGAAGGTCGTCGACACGCTCCAGGACGTCTACGAGGGCGTCATCGGAAACCACTGACGCAACGGACGCACACAGCGGCCCGCCGTCCCGCCTGACGGGGAGGCGGGCCGCAAGGGCGCCTCGCCTCGGTCGACCGGCCGGGTGGACCGCGCCCAGCCCTTACGGATCCGGTCGCAGTGCGGGGTCCGGCAGCCCCGGATAGGGCGGTCCCCGCCGGGATTCACCGCACCACTGCGACGGAGCGATGTAGTGCCGGGCCGCCGTCACCGCCCGGTGCAGTCGCTCTCCCTTCACGGGCAGCACGATGCGGTAGCGCAGGCGCCCCAGTCCCTCGGCGAGCGGTTCGTCGTCCCTGACGAGGGACCACAGCACCGGGCCGGGCTGCTCGGGCGGCACACGCGGGCACAGCTCCAGCGACCCGGACCGCACGTGTGAGGGGGGCCGTGCCGACTCGTACACCGCGACACCGGCCAGGGAGTCCCACGCGATCAGGGCCAGAGACTGGCCGTTGTGCACCCAGACGCCTCTGGCGTCGACGGCGACCCCCACATGGCGACGACGCCAGAACAGCACCAGCAACAGTGCACCGAGCACGCCGATACCGATCAACACCAGCGACCCACCTCTGTGCTGATACGGCAGGAAGAGGCTGTACACACCGGCCAGGCCCATGTACAGCAGGGGCAGAACGGGAACAAGGCCGAGGAGCAGATGCCGGCGACCCGACCGCATCACCACGCGATGGGCATCGCCGCCGGGCTTCGGGAGACCTCGAACAGACACACCGCGAGCGTAATACCGGGGACCGACACCGCGGCTCCGGCGAGGGGAACAGCGGTACCGGCCTTACGGCCGCTTCCACGGCGCGGACCTGGACTCTGCCTGGGGGAGCATCTCGGCGGTCTCGGGGTCGGCCGAGGTCTTCGCCTCTTCCAGCGCTTGCCGGTGGATGGCGATCGACGCCTCTCGCGTGTCCCGGGACTCCTCCGAGAAGAGGCTGAGCGGACTCTCGGGATCGGCGGCGTGGGGTGACGAGGACCCGGGCAACCGGCGTGCCCCGGCACCGCGTTGCCGGGGCACGTGCGCACTGAGGAATGCGAAAGGCCCAGGTCACCGAGATGACCTGGGCCTTGTCGCTGGGGAACCGCCGAGCCCGCCTAACTCGCCTCGCGGGCCTTGAGCGCGATCTGCCAGCGGTAGAACGACATGGCCAGCGCGTAGTCGAGCCCCGCGCGCCCGTCCAGGAAGCCCCGCTTGTAGACGTAGGCGTACGCGAAGGACACCAGCGGCTTGAACGGCGCCTTGTGGAAGAGCTGCCCCTGCCGCGTCTTGGCCTGCCGGATCTCCTCCTTCACCTCCGGGTGGTGCTCCAGCCACGCCTCCCAGTCCGAGTAGCGGTTGTGCCGCTCGAACCAGGTGCGTACCGGGTCCAGGTCCTCGTGCTCGATCGGGGACTTCAGCCGCCACACCGACTCGGCCACCGGCTGGTAATGCCCCTCCTGCTCACCCATGCCCGGCGCGTCCAGATCCCCGAGGGCGGGGAAGTGGCAGCGCCTGCGGTCCATCAGCGCCCGCTTGACGATGGTGTAGCCGTGGCGCAGGCGCTTGCCCGCGAACCAGTAGCCCAGCGGGATGTCGAACGCGGCGACCTTGAGCGGGCGGGAGAAGACGTACCGCAGCTCCTCCAGCAGCTCAGGGCTGGGCGTCTCGTCCCCGTCGAGGAAGAGCAGCCAGGGCGTGTCCGGATGGACGTGGTCCAGGCACCACTGCTTCTTCTTCGGATAGCGGCCGTCCCACTCGTACTCCACGATCTCGGCGCCCAGTCCGGCCGCGATCTTGCACGTGTCGTCCGTGCTCGCCGAGTCGACCACGACGACGGCCTCGACATGGTCGATGACCGACGAGACGGTCCTCGCGATGTTCTCCGCCTCGTTCTTCGTCGGGATCGCCACGACGATCGGCAGGCGGCCCGTGACCCTCGGTCTGCTCCGGCTCAACCGCTGCTTCCCTTCTTCGCGGCCTCCAGCAGCGGCCGCTGCTGCGGGCACAGGTGGGTGATGGCGGACTCGGCGTTGGCGATCTCACCGGTGCGGATCGCGCTGATCGCCGCCTTGCGGTCGTGCTCCGCGGTACGGGTGATCCGCTGGCAGGTCTCCTGGCCCACCTGCAGAATCGCCGCCGGGTCCGTGCCCTTCGGGACCCGGTCGGTCAGGTACTGCTTCTCCTTCTTGGTGAAGGAGCCGGTGGCCGGGGACAGTTCGTCCTCGGGCACATTGGGTCCTGGCGGGGTCCGGTCCTTCTTCGCAGCCTTCCCGTCCGACTCCCCGGAGTCCCCGGAATCCGCGGGTGCCCCGCCCTGCGACGCGGTCGCCCCCGCCGCGGCCGAGCCGTCCTTCTTCTTCTCGCCGCCGGAGTCGCCGCTGCATCCCGCCAGCAGCGTCGCCGCCGCCGCGAGAGCGGCGGCGGCGACGGCAGCCCGGGAACGGGCCCTCACGGGCGCGTCCTCAGGTTGTAGTGCGCGGAGATCTGCGAGCCGGACAGCACGCTCGGGTAGATCGCGGTCTCGTCGATCTGCCCGGCGAAGTAGTCGCTCGTCGGGGTCGACGGCCACGAGGAGTTGAGGGCGTCTCCGCCCACGTGCCAGTACCCCTCGTAGTCGGCGCTGCTGGTCACCAGCAGGTTGCTGGCGCGCAGCGCACCGTCCACGTACAGCCGCATCCCGCCGGAGCCCTGCGTGGCGACGACGTGGTGCCACTTGCCGTCGTTGAGTCCGGAGCCGGTGTTGATGGTGCGGGCGAAGCTGCTCGTGACGCCGAAGACGATCCGGCCGTCATTGGTCATGTAGAGGTGCTTGTCGTAGGTGGAGCTGGCCTCCTGGGTGCGGTTGCCGAAGCCGACGAGCTTGCCGCCCTGCGTCGTCGTGGTCTTGAACCAGGTCTCGATCGTGTACGAGCCGGGCCGGCTGTGCTTCCGGTCGCTGTAGGTGTACTCGTCGATGCCGTTGTAGCCCACGGCCGTGCTGCCGCCCGGCACCGCGGCCGGAGCCGCCCGGTACGACGGTGCGTTGCGGTGCACACCGCTGTTGTCCGTGCCCGAGTCGTCCGCAGCGAACTGACCGCTGGGCTCGTCGTAGCGCCAGTACAGCGACGCCCCGTCGGCCTTCACCCGCGCCGGGTAGGCCTCGGCGCTCGCCGTGACCGTCACCGTCTGCGTGGCCGACTTGGCGCTGGTGTTGGTGCCGTCGCTCGCGGTGATCCGGTACGTGTACGTCGAGCCCGGCGTCACGTCCGTGTCGGTGAAGGTGAGCTGCGGGCGCACCCACGGCAGGGACGAGCTGCTGACCGTGTGGACGGGAGTGGTCGCGCCGTTCTTGTAGACCCGGTACGTCAGCTTGCTGTCGTCCAGGTCCAGGCTGGACTGCCAGCGCACGTCCACCTGGCCCGGCTTGGTGCTGGAGGCGTTGACGAGCGGCACCGAGGGGGCGCCGGTGTCCGGGCCGCTGGCGAAGCGCGTCAGACCCTGCTGGCCGGAGCCGTTGACGGTGGTGAACTCACCGCCCACGAACAGGTAGTCGGTCCCGCCCTTGGTCGCCGTCGCCATCACGCGCGGCCCGATCTGCTCGCCCAGGCCGTCGTTGGTGTCCGGGAACCAGCCCAGCAGCTTCGGGTCGTCGACCGACTCCGCGAGCAGATGCTTGCGGCGCTGGTTGGGGAACTCGCCCATGCTGCTGCAGTCGTGGGCGTGCGAGCCGGAGTACAGCACGCTCTGGTGGACCTCGACCGACTGGGTGGCCCCCAGGCACGTGTCCCGCCAGCGCTGGTTCAGGTCGCTGAGGTTCAGGGCGATGCGGCCGTCGAAGACGCCACCGCCCGTGCCCTCGTTCCCGGTGTAGAAGCCGGTCGCGTCGGTGGTGATGTCCTTGACCACCGAGGAGGTCGGGATGAAGCCGCCCCCGTACGCCTTGACCAGAGCGCCGGTGGTGGAGTTGGCCACCGCCAGGGCATGCGAGTTCGTGCCGTTGACGGTGAAGAAGTCACCGCCCAGCAGCACCTTGCCGCCGTCCGGCGTGACCTCCACGGCGCGGCCCGGCTCGTCGGCGTCGGCCTTCCACGGCAGCAGGTCGCCGCCGGTGTTGACCGCGCCGAAGTACCGCCTGCTCTGGCCCTCCAGCGAGGTGAAGTCGCCGCCCAGGAAGACGGCGTCGTCGGTGGCGGCCAGGGCGCGCACGGTCGCGCTCGCGGCCACCTTGAACGAGGGCTTGGGCGTGCAGCTCGCGATGTCGATCGCGGCCACATTGCTCATGCCCACGCCGTTGACGGCGCCGAACTGGCCGCCCGCGTACAGCGTCTTGCCGTCCGGCGAGACCGCGAGCGAGCGGACCGTCGCCGTGCCGGAGCCGATGGTGAACGACAGTTTGCAGTTCGTCGGCGCGCCCGTCGCCGCGTCGAGCGCGACGAAGTTGACGGCCTGCTGCTCGCCGGTGCCCGCCGGGGCGTCCGGCGGTCTGACGGACGAGAACGTGCCGCCGGCGAAGACGACTCCGCCGGCTTCGGCCATCGCCCAGACGATGCCGTTCGTCTGCCAGGTCGGCAGATCGTCGGCCGTGATGCCCACGGGCGGGGTGACCGCCGCCACCTTCCGCGCCGACATCACCCCCACACCGACAACGGATGCGGCTGCCATCGACAGAACAGCCGTGTAAACCCCCACCTTGCGCATGTGCCCCCCTGGCCCCTGCGGTGTTTCCCGACGGCCGGGGCGGCCGCCTTGTGGACGGCAGATTAAGGCCGCCGCTCATCCTTCTGTGGCCGTCTTGGCCAAAATGGTGCCTGTACTTTGCGAGTTGTTATGTCATCGATCGATACGAACAGTCGTACCGGACAACTCCGCCTCAAGACGGGACACATCCGCATCCACCATGATGCGCGCCAGCTCCGGCCACTTGACCTCGGGCTTCCAGCTCAGCAGGGACTCCGCCTTGGACGCGTCGCCGATCAGCGCGTCGACCTCGCTGGGGCGTTCGTACTTGGGATCGAAGCGCACATATTTGGCCCAATCGAGATCGGCCGCGGCGAAGGCGGTCTCCAGGAAGTCCCGGACGGTGCCGGCCTCGCCCGTCGCCACCACGTAGTCGTCCGGCTCGTCGCGCTGCAGCATCAGCCACATCGCCTCGACGTACTCCGGGGCGTAGCCCCAGTCCCGGACGGCGTCGAGGTTGCCGAGGTAGAGCCGGTCCTGCAGACCCGCCTTGATGCGCGCGACGGCCCGGGTGATCTTGCGGGTCACGAAGGTCTCGCCGCGGCGCGGGGACTCGTGGTTGAACAGGATGCCGTTGACCGCGAACAGCCCGTACGCCTCCCGGTAGTTCACGGTCGTCCAGTAGCCGAAGACCTTGGCGCAGCCATAGGGGCTCCGGGGGTGGAACGGGGTGCCCTCGTTCTGCGGGGGCGGGGTCGCGCCGAACATCTCCGAGGACGACGCCTGGTAGATGCGGGTGTCGATCCCGCTGGCCCGGATCGCCTCCAGCAGCCGCAGGGAGCCCATCCCGGTCACGTCACCGGTGTAGAGCGGGGCGTCGAAGGAGACCCGGACGTGCGACTGCGCGCCCAGGTTGTAGACCTCGTCGGGCTTGAGGTCGCGGAGCAGGTTCACCAGGGCCACTCCGTCGGACAGGTCGGCGTGGTGCAGGACCAGTCTCCGGTCGGGCTCCTGGGGGCCCTGGTAGATGTGGTCGAGCCGTTCGGTGTTGAAGGTGGAGGACCGGCGCAGCAGACCGTGCACGGTGTAGCCCTTCGACAGCAGCAGTTCGGCGAGATACGAGCCGTCCTGGCCCGTGATCCCGGTGATCAGTGCGGTCTTCTGCATGGTGTGGGTTCCCCCCTGTTCGTGCGGGCCAACCGGCCCTGTTTCGTTGAGAATTGCTGTGATTTCTCACGAGTCATGAAATTCGCCCCATGACGGGCGCTCCCCGCTGGCACAATCCGGTGCATGACTGAGACTTCTCCGGGGGCCGGCCGGCTGCTGCCGGACCGGGCCCGGATATTCGTGGCGGGCCACCGCGGCCTGGTCGGATCCGCCATCACCCGCCGCCTCGGATCCGAGGGCCACGAGGTGATCACCCGCAGCCGGGCCGAGCTGGATCTGCTCGACGCGGCCCGGACCGAGGCCTTTCTGCGGGACATCCGTCCGGACGCCGTCGTCGTGGCCGCGGCCAAGGTCGGCGGGATCATGGCCAACAGCACCTACCCGGTGCAGTTCCTCGAGGAGAACCTGCGCATTCAGCTCGGCCTGATCGCGGGGTCCCATGCCGCGGGCGTCGGCCGGCTGCTGTTCCTCGGCTCCTCCTGCATCTACCCCAAGCTGGCGCCCCAGCCCATCCGCGAGGAGGCGCTGCTGACCGGCCCGCTGGAGCCGACCAACGAGCCGTACGCCATCGCCAAGATCGCGGGTGTCGTGCAGGTGCAGTCCTACCGGCGGCAGTACGGCGCCTCGTACATCTCCGCGATGCCCACCAATCTCTACGGGCCCGGCGACAACTTCGACCTCGAGACCTCGCATGTGCTGCCCGCGCTCATCCGCCGCTTCCACGAGGCGAAGCGCGACGGGGCGGAGGAGGTCGTGCTCTGGGGCAGCGGCACCCCGCGCCGCGAATTCCTCCATGCCGACGACCTGGCCGCCGCCTGCACGCTGATGCTGCGCACCTACGACGGTGACGAGCCCGTCAACATCGGCTGCGGCGAGGACCTGACGATCCGCGAACTGGCCGAGACCGTGCGCGAGGTGACCGGCTTCCCCGGCCGCATCGCCTTCGACACGAGCAAGCCGGACGGCACCCCGCGCAAGCTGCTCGACATCTCCCGGATGGCGTCGCTCGGCTGGAAGCCGGAGATCACGCTGCGGGACGGCATCGCCGCGGTCTATGCCGACTGGCAGGCGGAGACCGCCGCACGGGACGGGGCGCGCACCGCGGGCTGACGACGCGGGCCGGGCGGCCCCGGCGCCGGCCGGGGCACCACCCCGCGCGGGCACGCCGGAGCCGTGCGCCACCGCGGCGCCGGACGGCGGCCCGCCGCCGCGGCGGGCGTGGTCCGCCCGCCGCAGCAGTGACGCCGACCGCAGCCGTGAGGCGCGTCGCGGAAGTCGGGCGCTCCACACGAGTGAGCGGGCCGGCGACAGCCGGGCGCGACCGGTCCGCGGCAGCCCGCCCGGGCTGCCGTTCCGGAACGTGGCCACCTCAGTAGGCCCCGCGGCCGTCGACGACCGCCCGGAACGTCCGGGCTATGACGTCGAGATCGCCGACGACCGACCAGTTGTCCGCGTACCGCAGGTCCAGCGCGACGGTCTCGTCCCACGACAGGTCCGAGCGGCCGCTGATCTGCCACAGCCCCGTCAGCCCCGGCTTCACGGTCAGTCGCCGCGCCGCCACTTCGTCGTACTGCGCCACCTCGTCGGGCAGCGGCGGCCGCGGCCCGACCAGGGACATCTCACCGCGCAACACATTGACGAGCTGGGGCAGTTCGTCCAGCGAGCTGCGCCGCAGCCAGCGGCCGGTGCGCGTGACGCGCGGGTCGCGCCGCATCTTGAACAGCGGCCCGTCCTGCTCGTTGGCCGTCGTCAGCTCCGCGCGGCGCTGCTCGGCGTCCGCCACCATCGTGCGGAACTTCCACATGGTGAACGGGGCTCCGTCCAGCCCGATCCGGGTCTGCCGGTGCAGCACGGGGCCGGAGGAGTCGAGCCGGACGGCCAGCGCCAGCAGCGCGTAGAGCGGGGCGAGCAGCAGCAGGCCCAGCGCGGCACCCGCCCGGTCCAGCGCCGACTTCGCCACGAGGTGCGGCCCGCGCCGCGTGGGCGCCGCGACATGCAGCAGCGACAGACCGGCGACGGTCGCCGTGTGGATCCGCCGCATCGCCACATCCGTCAGACCTGCCGAGACGGCCAGCGGCAGCCCGGCGTCGTGCAGCGCCCAGGAGAGCCGCCGCAGCCGCTCGCCGCTGAGCCCCGGCCCCGGGGCCACCAGCACCAGCTCCGCGCCCAGTTGCTCGGTCGCGGCCAGGACCGGGATCCAGTCCTCGTCCTGCGCGGATGGCGGCGCGGAGCCGAGCCGCGCGAGCGCGGGCACGCCCGACGTCAGCGTCCCCTCGCCGACCGGGACGACACCGACGACCACGTACGCGTGGTCGGTCCGGGCCGCCAGGTGCTCGACCACGTCGTCCGCCGCGCCCGGTTCGCCGATCACCAGCACGCGGTGCACGGCCTGCGCCTCGCGCCGCAGGGCCGTCAGATGGCGGTGCGTCGCCTTGCGGCAGGCGACCGTCGCCGGCAGCGTCGCCGACAACGCGAGCAGGGCGAGCGCCGGTTCGGAACTCTCCCCGACGGCCACCCGGGCGACCGCGAGGACCCCGAGCAGCGTCAGCCAGTCGCGGACCACCGGCAGGACGCCGCGTGACTCGCCCAGCTCCTGGGCGGTGTAACGGCGGTGCGACGCCCGTACGCACAGCCAGACGGCAGTGGCGACAAGCGCGGCCAGCAGCGGATGCGGCTGGCGTGTGACATCGAAGAGGACGAGCACGGGCACGCCGATGCCCAGCACGTCCGTGGTGAGCGCGACCGGCAGATACCACCCTGCCTTGTCACGGCGTCCGACCCGGGGCGGAGCACTGTGCTCCGCCGCTACGGGTCTGAGGCCCCCCGCCCCCGATCCGGAATAGGACATACCCATACGCCGCATGGACCCCCCTGGCACCTCGCGACCGAAAAAGCGCACCGATCACTTCCCCAAGTGACCACCGGTACGCAAGTTCCTGTGACGGTATGGCAATCCGCAGGGCGTCCGCCGGGGTTTGCCGGTTTTTGCCGCGTGATATTCCACCGGTTCACCTGGAGAGACGGCTGATTCGGGGTGCTTGTTACGGGCTGGCGCCGTCTGCTAACGCAGCGGCAGGATCAAGGGCTCGCCGGTGCGCGGATGCGGCAGCACCTCGACCGGCTGTCCGTAGACCCGGCTCAGCAGTCCGGCGGCGAACACCTCGGAGGGCGGTCCGGTCGCGGCGACACGTCCGCCGTCCAGAACGGCCGCGCGGTCCGCGTACGCGGCGGCGAGCCCCAGATCGTGCAGGACGACCACGACCGCGTCACCCGCCGCCGCGCGCTCCCGGCACAGCCGCAGCACCAGCTCCTGGTGGCGCAGGTCCAGGGCGGCCGTCGGCTCGTCGAGCAGGAGCAGCGGGGCGCGTTGGGCGAGCACCCTGGCCAGCGCGACCCGGGCCTGCTCGCCCCCGGAAAGGGCTGAAAACAGACGGGGCGTGAACTGCGCCACGTCCGCTGCTGCGAGCGCCTCCCGCACAACCGTCTCGTCCTCGCTCTCGGCCGGCGTTCCGGCGTACGGAGCGCGGCCCATCGCCACGACCTCCCGGACCGTGAACGGGAAGGCGAGGGCGGCGGCCTGGGGCAGCACGGCCCTGCGCAGGGCGAGTTCGGGAGCGGTCCACTCACCCGCAGGGCGGCCCGCGATCCACACCTCGCCCTCGTCGGGTGCGGTGTCGGAGGCGAGCGCCGCCAGCAGGGTGGACTTCCCGGCGCCGTTGGGGCCGACGAGAGCGAGCACCTGCCCGGAGACGACGTCCAGGTCCACGCCGGCCAGCACCGTACGGCCACCCAGCCGGACCTCCAGATCGCGGCAGCGGGCGAGGACGGACCCGGCCGGTGCGCGCGGCGGGAGACGGCGGGCCCGGCGCCGCCGGGACAACAGCCGCCCGGACCCGTCACGGCCGGACAGGGCAGCGGCGGACAGGACACCGGCGGACACGACACGAGCGGCGCGCTGCGGGAACGTCACGCCCAACCCCCTTGCCTTCGGCGGGTCCTGCGCAGCAGCAGGAAGAACACGGGGCTGCCGAGCAGCGCGGTGAGCACACCCAGCGGCAGCTCGGCGGGCTGGGCGAGCGTACGCGCCGCCAGGTCCGCGGCCACCAGGGTCACCGCACCGCCCAGTGCGCTGCCCGGCACCAGGAAGCGGTGGCCGGGCCCGGCCACCATCCGCAGCAGGTGCGGCACCAGCAGCCCCACGAACGAGACGATCCCGGAGACGGCCACGGCCGCGGCCGTGAGCAGGGCCACGACGACGATCAGCACCACCCGCAACCGCTCGACGTCCACGCCCAGATGGCGGGCCTGCCGCTCGCCGAGCGCGAGCAGGTCGAGGCGGCGCGCGTACAGCGGGGCCACGGCCAGGCCGACGGCCGCCCACGGCAGGACGGCCAGCACCTTGGGCCAGGTCGCCTGGGCGAGTGAGCCGAGCTGCCAGAACGTGATCTGGGTGATCTGGGCGTCGTCGGCGACGAACACGAACAGGCCGATGAGCGCGCCCGCGAACGCGTTCACCGCGATCCCGGTGAGGATGAGCGTCACGACTTCGGTCCGGCCGTCCGTACGGGACAGCGCGTAGACGACGAGCACGGTGAGGAGGCCGGAGACGAAGGCGCAGACGGTCACGGTCCAGGTCCCCAGGAACGCCAGGCCGAGCGCGATCGACGCGACGGCGCCGACGGCCGCCCCCGCCGAGATGCCGATGATGCCCGGCTCGGCGAGCGGATTGCCGAACACACCCTGCATCAGGGCCCCGGCGCACCCGAGCGAGCCGCCGACGAGTACGGCGAGGGCGACGCGGGGGAGCCGTACGTTCCACAGCACGCCCTCCGCGACGCGGTCCGTGGTCGCTCCTCCGAGTCCGGTGCGATGGAGCACGGAGCCGGCGACATCGGCGAGCGGGATCTCGTACGCCCCCACACTCGCGGCGAGCAGGGACAGGAGGAGCAGTCCGGCGACGAGGGCGGGGGTGAGGACGAGCGCGGCGCGGCGCGGGGCGCGGACCGCGCCCGGCGAAGGGCCGGAAACGGGGCCGGTGCTGGGCACGGTGGAGGTCTTCGGGCCGGTCGTCACGTCCGTGCGGCGCTCCGTGGCCGTCACCCGGCAGTCCCGTGGAGCCGGCGGACCAGCGTCCGGAGCACCTGGTCCGTACGGGGGCCGTAGTTGAGGAGGACGCCGTCGTCCACGGAGACGATCCGGCGGTCCCGGCCCGCGGGCGTCTGCGCGACGCCCGGGATCTTCAGCAGGCCGTCGATGCCGCCGACCGAGGCGAGTCCCTTGGTCATCACAAGGATCGCGTCGGGTGCGGCCGCGGCCAGTGCTTCGCTGGTGAGCGGGGTGAAGCTCTTCGTCAGCCCGGACTCCGAGCCCGCGTCGACCGCACCGGCCGCCTCCAGCAGCGAACGCGCGCCGGAATCGCGGCCGCCGAGCAGATAGACGGACGCCGAGCCCCGCAGGTACAGGAACGCGACGCGTGGCGTCTTCCCGCCCTCCGGCGCCGGAACGCCCTTGCCCGCGGCCGCGATACGCCGGTCCGTGCGCTCCCGCAGAGCCTTGCCCGCACCGGGCACTCCGAGCGCCGAGGCCACCTCCTCGATCCGGGGCCCGGTGTCCGGCAGCTCCTTGGCCGGTTCCACGACGACCAGCGGAATGCCGGTGTCGCGGATCTGGGCGATGGCTTCGGCCGGACCCGTGGAGGTGTCGGCGAGCACGAGGTCGGGCTTGAGCGAGAGCACGCTCTCGGCCGACACGTCGTGGGCACGGGTGACCACAGGGAGGCGCTTGGCCTGCTGGAAGGTCGTGGTGATGTCACGGGCCACGACGTTGCGCCCGAGGCCGAGGGTGAAGACGATCTCGGAGAGCGATCCGGTCAGCGGAACGATTCTGTCGACCGAACGCACCGTCACCTTCCGCCCGTCCGCGGAGGTCACGGTCACCGGCAGCCGGGGCTTCGGCACGGTCTTCAGCGGTTCGACGCGATCGGCGGACCGGCCGACGGACCGGTCCCCGACCGCGGATCCGCTGCCCGAGGGGGCGTCCGCGGTGTCGCCGGAGGCCCCGCAACCGGCGAGGGCGATCGCCAGGCCAAGGGCCGGAGCGAGGACCCGAAGCAGGCCGTGTGGTCTCCCGCGGAGACCCGTCCCGGCCCGGAAACGCGCCGGACCGCCGGCCCGCCGTCGCCCCAACTTCTCTGTCGTTCCTGCGCGTTGCCCCACGTCGACCCCCGCCTTCCGCGGCCGTGGTCTACCGGCCGAATCGGGCGTAGTTTAGGTTAGCCTTACCTTAATCGCCAGACGGAGGGGACTCCTGATGCTGCCGTCCGGACCTGCCCGCACGCTTGTCCCGGTGCTCCTCGCAGCCTTGACGGGGGTGGCCCTCGCCACCGCACCACCCGTCCGTGCGGCGGACCGGACGGTCGCGGGCGGACGTCTGGACTGGGGCGTCAAGTCCTCGTTCCAGAGCTACGTCACCGGGCCCATCGCCAAAGGGCGTTGGAGCCTGACCGGCGGAGCCGCCACCGTCGGCGACAGCCGGTTCCGCTTCCACTCGGCCGCCGGCTCCTACGATCGGGACAGCGGCGCCTTCCGCGCCGGCTTCTCGGGAGGCGTGCACTTCACCGGACACCGGCAGCAGGACGGCACGTACCGACTCGACCTCACCGTCAGCCGCCCCACGGTCCGCATCTCGGGCGGCACCGGCACCCTCTACGCCGATCTGACCAGCAGGGCCAAGACCACGGGCAAGGTCACCACGTCCGCACAGGTCCCGCTGGCCACGCTCGGCCTCTCCGGGGTGTCGATGCGCGGCGGCGGCTCGTCCGTCGTCCTGAAGAACCTCCCCGCGACGCTCACTTCGCAGGGGGCGAGAGCTTTCGCCGGGTACTACGCCGCCGGTACGCCGCTCGACCCGGTGAGCCTGTCCGCCGACGTGAAGGGCGCCGGGCCGGGCACCGGCGACCGCCCCGACGCCGAGGACGCCGAAGACCGCGAGACCGGCGGCCGGGAGGAGAAGCCCGCCCGGGAAGGGGAGTTCCGCGACGCCGCGGTCGACTGGGGCGTACGCCGTACGTGGCGCGAGTACGTCACCGGCACTATCGCGCAGGGGGAGTGGAAGCTGTCGGACGGTGCACGGGACGGCGGGGCGCTGTTCCGCTTCCCGTCCGGCCGCGGCTCGTACGACCGGAAGAAGGCCACCCTCGACGCCCGCTTCGAGGGGCGGATCCGGTTCACCGGCCGGCACGGCCTCGACCTGGCGCTGAGCGGTGTCGAGGTGGCGGTCAGGAAGGGCAGAGGCACGCTGTCGGCCGACGTCACGAACCCTGACGTGCGTGAACAGGGCGTTCCGCTGGTCGAGTTCGACGTTTCCTCGCTCCGGCCGGAGGGCGGGCTCATCACGGTCACCGAGGCTCCCGCGACCCTCACCTCCCGGGGCGCACAGGCCTTCGGCGGCGTCTACCGCGCGGGCACCGCCATGGATCCCGTGTCCCTCGCGGTGGCCCTGGACGCGGGCGCCCGGCTGCCGCGGCTGCCCGACCTGGGGAGCGACACGGGGGCGTCACCCTCGGCGGGCGTCGGGGCGGGCGACGGGGAGGGGGAGCGAGCGGCGCCCCGTCAGGCCACGGCCGCGTCGGATGCGTTCCCTCTCGTTCCGGTGACGTTCACGGCGGGTGCCGTGCTCGCGTGTCTCGCCATCGGGGCGGGAGCGGTGGCCGTTCGCAGGAAGCGCGGACGTGCGGGCGCGGACTCGGCCGACTCCGTATCCGACTCCGTATCCGCTTCCGCATCGGGGACGTCCGGCGGGGACGCGTCCGAGGGGCGGCACGCCGATGCGCCGTCATCAGCGCCCGGAACGGGCACGGAACCGCCCCGGTGACTCCGCTCGCGGGAACAGCCCCGACGAACCCTGACCCCTCGTGCCCGCGCCGCCGCGGCGTGCGACCGGACCCGGGCCCACGCGAACCGAACCACCATCCCGTACCTGCCGCCGACCTGGCGGACGTACGCCCACGTGCACCGATGTCCCGGCCCCACGCAGGGCCTGACCACGACGAGGAGATCACTCGATGAGCCCGAATCCGTCCCCGACCGGCAGATCGCCCCGCGCACCCCGCGCACCCCGTTCACGCCGCGGCCTCGCGGCCGCCGTCGCCGCTGCCGCCACCATGGGAGCTGTGGCGCTGAGCCTGCCCGCCATGGCCTTCGCCGACGACGGCACGCGCCAACCGGCCCGGCAGGCCGTGGAGTTGAAGGACGGCACCCTGGAGTGGGGTGTGAAGGAGTCCTTCCGCCGCTATGTGACCGGGATGGCGCACGGCACGATCGAGGTCGCGGACGGAGCCCAGCAGGCCGCGGACAACGGCGTCTTCACCTTCACCGACGGCACGGGCACGTACGACACCGCCACACACGCCGTGTCCACCGCGTTCGACGGCAGTGTGCGCTTCCGCTCCAACCTCCACGGGTTCGACATCACGCTGGCCGACCTCGGCGTCGAGACCGAGGGCACATCGGGGACGATCACGGCGGACGTCACCGCGCAGGGCGCGACCGACGACGACGTGGAGCTCGCGTCCCTGGATCTGTCGGGGATACGCCCCGGCCAGGGCGAGGGCGGCGCGATGACGTTCGCCGGGATACCGGTCACGCTCACCGCCGAGGGCGCGAAGGCCTTCAACGGCATGTACAAGGAAGGCCAGGTGCTCGACCCGGCCACCCTCAGCGTGAAGCCGGCCCAGGCGCCCGGCCCGGGGCCGTCGACGTCGTCGTCGGCCTCCCCGTCCGCGCCGCCGTCGGGCGAGCCGTCCGGAAAGCCGACGGACGAGTCGACGGCGACGGCCAGCGCGACCGCCCCCTCCGCTTCATCCGGCGGCGAACAGCCCGCGCCCTCCGGGGAGATCGCGGACGGCAATCTCGACTGGGGTGTGAAGAAGTCGTTCCGCGACTACGTCACCGGACCCGTCGGAGGCGGCACGGTCCGGCTCACCGCCGGTGCCGCGAAGAACGGCGAGATCTACCGGTTCCCCCAGGGCAGCGGCTCCTACGACGCGGACCGCGGCTCCCTGGACGCCGCCTTCGCCGGAGCCGTCCGCTTCCTCGCGCACCAGGAGGGCGGGAACTACGCGCTGGACCTCGAGTTCAGCGACCTGAAGGTCCGTACCGACGGGTCGAAGGGCGATCTGATCGCCGACGTCTCCTCCAAGGACAGGGCGTCCGGTGAGGTGACGGAGTCCGACGACCTGACCGTCGCCACCCTCGAACTCCCGGGCGGAGGAGCGGAACCCGAGGGCGACGTCCTCACCCTCGACGCCGTCCCGGCGAAGCTCACGGCCGGGGGTGCGAAGGCGTTCGGCGGCTTCTACGAGGCCGGTGCGGCCCTCGACCCGGTGACCGTGGCGGTCTCCCTCGACGAGAACGCGGACCTGCCGGACGGTGAGGGCGACGCCACGGGCGTCTCGGGCGACACGAGTTCGGAGGGCGCGTCCGGGGGCGTCGCGTCGTCGGGCTCAGGCGCCGTCACGGGCGGCTCCGGCGGTGCGCTCGCCTCCACGGGCTCGGGCGCCCCGGCCCTGCCGCTGCTCGGCGCAGCGGGCGGACTGGCCGCGGTCGGTGCGGCGGCCTTCGCGGCCGCGCGCGTGAGGCGCACGGGCCGCATCTGAGGCTCGATCCGGAGGGCGGCACATCGGATGCGCGGGTGTGCCGCCCTCCTCACGGTGCCATGGGGGCCACGCGTTACCCGGATCGGTGAGGGCCGGCCGAACACCGGGCCGCAGAGAGCATCGATACCAGGGCCGGCTCGACATCGCGCAGCCCCGGAGGCCGTCCCACTCCACCCCCGACCCACCCGCCGGACAGGGCGCCCTCACCCGGGCCGCAGCCCCCGCCCCCGGGTCGCCGTCCAGCCCCGGACCGCCGTCCCCGCCCTCACGGAAAACCGTTTGCTGACCCGATCGGCGCCCGCCTAGCGTCGGCGCCATGTCCGCAGCCTTCATGGCGATCATCAACGGTGTGTGCGCCGTCGCGCAGCGCACCGGCTGGAGTCCGCTCCAGACGACCCGCCCCCGCGCTCGGCGCCAGGCCCTGGTCCGCCAGGACGCCCCCGGCGTCTGACCGCCGCCTCACCCCGTCGCGCCCCGGTTCCCCGTGCGCGCGGCCACGGCTGCCCCTCTGCGCCACTCGCGCCCCTCCGCGTCCCGTCCTGCGCGCGTGCCCAGGGCCTCCGATGTCCCCGTCGACTCGGACAGGCCCGCCGTTTTGCTGTGCCTGTCCTCCCCAGCAGAGGACTTCGCCGTGGCACGCTGCCGCATCGCCCTTTCCCAGAACTTCCTGCACGACCCCGCCGCCGTACGCCTCCTCGTCCGCACCGCCCGGATCCGCCCCTCGGACCTGATCGTCGAACCCGGCGCGGGGGAGGGCGTGGTCACCCGGGCCCTCGCCCGCACCGCACGCGAGGTCGTGGCGTACGAACTCGATCCCCGCCTGGCCGCCCGGCTGCCCCGCCGCATGAGCGCGCGCCCCAACGTACGGGTGCTGCACGGCGACTTCCTGCGGGCCAGGCCCCCGCGCGAGCCCTTCGCGGTCGTGGGCAACATCCCGTACGCGCGGACGTCCGACATCGTCCGCTGGTGCCTGGACGCACCGGACCTGACGTCGGCGACGCTCGTCACCCAGCGCGAGTTCGCCCGCAAACGCACCGGCGACTACGGCCGCTGGACGCTGCTGACGGTCACCACCTGGCCGCGGTACGCGTGGCGCCTCGGCGGCCGCATCGCCCGGCAGAGCTTCACACCCGTCCCGCGCACCGACTCGGCGATCCTGCGTCTGGAACGCCGCCCCACCCCGCTCCTGCCACCCCAACACCTCTCCGCCTACCGCGACTTCGTCGCTCACGGCTTCACGGGCACGGGCGGCTCCCTGTCCGCGTCGCTCGCCCGGCGCCACGGATCGAGGAGAACGACCGCAGCCTTCCGGCGGCTGGACCTGGACCCTTCGACGGCGGTCGGCTTCGTGACCCCGGACCAATGGCTGTCGCTGTTCGCGGCCCTCGACCGGCCGAGAGGTGTCACTCGGGCGTGATCTCGTACTGCACCTCGTAGAGGTGGCCCGCCTTGGCCATCACGGTTGCCTCGATGGGTCGTTGGTCGTCGCTGTACACGACCCGGAGGGTGCGGAGGACCGGGAGGCTGCTCGACAGGCGGAGCGCGGAGTACTGCTCCTGCGTGGCTACGCGCGCGGACACCCTGTCGACACTCAGCCTCGGCGGGTGTCCGAGCTCGGTGAGCAGCCTCGGGGTACCGCCCTTGATCAGGCGCCGTTCCATGATCGCCGTGCCGCGGGCGATCTCCAACGGGTAGTAGGAGTGGACGAGTTCGACCGGTTCGTCGTCGATGGTGAGTACCTGGCAGCGGAGCAGGGCCGTGTCGCCCTCGCCGAGCCCCAGGGCGGCAGCGACATCGGCAGGGGGCCCGGTCTCCGCCACGTCGAGAAGTCTGCTCCGCGGGGTGCCGTGCCGCTTGGCCTCGGTGAGCCAGCGGTACGGCTCACCGGAGGCCGCGGGCGCCATGTACGACGCGGGCCGCATCGTTCGCTGGCGATGCTCCCGCACGGTGACGGCCGCCCCGGCGCGACCGACGACGAGCCCTTCGTCCTTGAGGAGGTTGAGCGCCTTCTGCACGGTCGCGTTCGAGGCGACGAACCGCTCCTTGAGCCTCACGGTGGACGGCAGTTTGCCGCCCGGAGGCAGGTCGCCGCTCATGATCTCGTCGCGCAGATCGGCTGCGATGCGCTCATGCAGAGCGCGGCGGTCGGCATCGTCCGCTTCGGGCTTGGGCACGGTCATCCGATCCTGAGTTCGTAGCGCAGCCGCTGCCGCTGCGAGGGCATGGTCATGATGTCGACCTGAACCGGCCGGTCCCCGTGGTCCAGCGTGAGGCGCGTGAGCTGGAGCACGGGCTCCGTCTCCTCGATCCCCAGCGTCCCCGCTTCATCCGTGTCCGGCAGCCTGGCGATGACATCCTCGCGGAGGCGGACTCCGCGGTGCCCGAGCTGGGCCAGCAGCGAGACCGCCCCGCCGCGGATCCTGGCCGTCCCGGCCAGAGCTGTGCCACGGGCGATGCGGAGCGGATAGTACGTATCGGTCAACTCGCACGGCTGGTCGTCGAGATACATGACGCGCCGGCGTACGACGACGTCCTCACCGACCGGCAGGCCGAGCAACTCCGCGACCTCGCCCGGCGGAGACACCTCCCCGGCGTGGATGATCCGCTGTGTTCCCCGGCGTCCCTCGGCTGCCGTCTCCGTACTCCATGCGTCGGCCCCCGACGTCCCGCGAGGCCGGACATACGGCATCGAGGTGCTGACCCACTCACTCTCGCCCACGTCGCCCCTCCGGTACAGCCGATGATCTTCCAGCCTTGCTGCTTTACACGGTAAGCGACGCGCTCCCCGGATCCCCTCTCCTGGGAATCTTGCCGCTTTTCGCGAAAGGCAGTAATCTTCAGCCTGAAGCGTGCAACCCCCAGCAAGGCGGTGATGCGCCGTGTCCCATGCGCGGCAGCGACGATTTCCCCGGCGACGCGCCTCCGTTGGCGCCGCGCGTGACTTCACGATTGCCACCCTCGCCCTGTGGGGAGTCGTCGGCCGCCAGGACGACATACGGCTCTGTGTCTCCGAACTCGCCACCAACGCCGTCCTGCACGGCGTGCCGCCGGGACGGGAGTTCCGTGTCCGCCTCTCCGCCGATGACGGCGTGACCCGCGTCGAGGTCCGGGACAGCGGCGACGGGCGCCCGGAGCTGCGGATGCCTCGAATCGAGGGCTGTAGCGGCCGGGGCTTATGGCTGGTTGAGCATCTGGCCGATGACTGGGGCGTTGTCGAGCATCGGGTCGGCAAGACCGTGTGGACCGTCTTCAAGGTCACCGATGCGCCGGACGGGCCGCGTGAACGGGGTGGTTCGGACGCGAGCCCCTCGTGCGAGCGTCGTGCCCGGTGACGTCCCGACGGCCGGTCGCGCGCTGAGCGTCGCCCGGTAGATGGGCGTGCCGCAATGGCCTGCCGAGTCCAGAAGTCGCGTACCCCGCCCCGCCGTTACGCGCTCAGCGGGAACCGCTCGCCCAACTCCCTGAACACCGCGGTGTTCAGGGAGAACGCGTGCTTGCACTCGTCGATCACGCGCTTCTTCTCCAGGTCGTCCACCGGCAGTGCGTCCAGCAGTTCGCGGTACTCGCGCTTGAAGGCGGCCGGGTTGGAGATGCCGGTGAAGACGTAGAAGCGGACGCCGTCGCCCTTGCGCTCGAAGCCCCAGGACTTCTCGGCGGTGGAGCGGATGATCTGGCCGCCGGAGAGATCGCCGAGGTAGCGGGTGTAGTGGTGGGCGACGTATCCGGCGGGCCAGTCGTGGGCCACCTCGGTGATCCGGGAGGCGTACGCGGCGGTCGCCGGGAGAGCCGTCACCGTCGCCCGCCAGTCCGTGCGGCCGCCGTGCAGATGGGTCAGGTCCCGCTCGAGGGAGGCGACGCGCAGCAGTTCCGGGCGGAGGAACGGGCCCGCGACCGGGTCGTCCGCGAGCCGGTCCGCGGCGTCCTCCAGCGCCCGGTACACGTACCAGAGCTGCTCGGTGTAGCGCGTGTACGCCTCGACCCCGAGCTTGCCGCCGAGCATGTCGCTCATGAACGTCGAGTTCTCCGCCTCCGTGTGCTGCTCGTGCGAGGCGGTGCGGATCAGCGTGGAGAACGGCGATGCGTCCAAGGCAGCCTCCGGGGACCGTAGGACGAGGAAGGGGGCACTGACAGTCGTGCGGGACCTGCGCGGTGTGCTCAGGTCCACTCAACTACTTAGGCTTACCTAAGTCAATGCTTCCCGACGCCCTGTCGGTAAACCGTACGGCTCACATGCTACGGGAGGGTCAGAATCTCCGCACCCGTCTCCGTGACCACGAGGGTGTGCTCGAACTGGGCCGTTCGCTTGCGGTCCTTGGTGACGACCGTCCAGCCGTCCTCCCACATGTCGTACTCGTACGTGCCCAGCGTCAGCATCGGCTCGATGGTGAAGGTCATGCCCGGCTGGATGACCTGGGTCGCGTTCGGGCTGTCGTAGTGGGGGATGATCAGCCCGGAGTGGAAGGACGAGTTGATCCCGTGCCCGGTGAAGTCGCGGACCACGCCGTAGCCGAACCGCTTCGCGTAGGACTCGATGACGCGCCCGATGACGTTGATCTGGCGGCCCGGCCTGACCGCCTTGATCGCGCGGTTCAGCGACTCCCGCGTCCGCTCCACCAGCAGACGCGACTCCTCGTCGACGTCCCCGCACAGATACGTGGCGTTGTTGTCGCCGTGCACACCGCCGATGTAGGCGGTGACGTCGAGGTTCACGATGTCGCCGTCGCGCAGCACCGTCGAGTCCGGGATGCCGTGGCAGATGACCTCGTTGACCGACGAGCACAGCGACTTGGGGAAGCTGCGGTAGCCCAGCGTCGAGGGGTAGGCGCCGTGGTCGCACATGTAGTCGTGCGCCACCCGGTCCAGCTCGTCCGTCGTCACGCCGGGCGCGATGAGCTTCGCCGCCTCGGCCATGGCCTGGGCGGCGATCCGCCCGGCGACGCGCATGCGCTCGATCGTTTCCGCATCCTGCACCTCGGGACCGGTGTACGGGGTAGGCGCAGGCTTGCCCACGTACTCGGGGCGCGCGATGGAGGCGGGTACGGAACGGGTGGGGGACAGGGTCCCCGGCACGAGAAGTGACTGGCTGGACATGCCAGCGAGTGTATCGATGCCCTTTCGGGCAGCATGGCCGGAGAGGCGGCCCGGGCCGCCGCGAGAGGAGCTCAGGGATGGCGCTGTTCAAGAAGAAGGCGGCCGGGAAGCCGGGCGAGTGGTTCTACTGCCTGGAGCACCGGAAGGTCGAGGAAGGCCCCGAGTGCCCGGCCAAGGACCGGATGGGCCCGTACTCCACCCGGAGCGAGGCCGAGCACGCGATGGAGACCGCCGCCGAGCGGAACGTCGAGTGGGAGAACGACCCGCGCTGGCACGACAGCTCCGCGCGCGGGGGCGACGAGAGCTGATCGCCGCCCGACGTACGGCCGCCCGGCCTTCCGCCCGCGGAGGCGGGGTGGGCGGCCGTACGACGGGCGGACCGCTGAGCACGGGCAGGGCGGGCCCTTGAGCGGGCCGGGCGGGGGTTCGGCCGGGCAACGTTGAGCGGGCCGGGCCGGACCAGGGCCCGTACGTCGGTGGTGACCTCACGCCACCGGCCCGCACCTGGCCGAGCCGCCGACCCCGACCGCCTGAGACAGCGGCTCGCCCGCCCCGGGCGACGGGCCGTCCAGCAGGGCCGTCCAGCAGGGCCGTCCGGCGGTCTACCAGCGGGTGGGCGGCGGTGCCGTGAGCTGGTCGGCGAGGCGCGCGAGCCGGTCCCGGAAGCCGCGGCGGCTGCGCGGGGCCGGCAGCCGGTTCTCCCCGGCCGCCGCGCTCACCAGGTGCTGAACGGTGTCGAACCCGGTCTCCGGGCCCTGCCCGGGCTGCAGGATGCCGGGGCCGCCGAGGGCGTCCGGCGCGGCCGCGCCGCCGACCGGGGCCCGGCCTTGACCGTCGCCGCTCCGTGCGCCCGCCGCCTCCTCGCCCGGCCTTCCCAAGCCCGCGCCCGCGCGCGCGGCGCCCAGGCCCGCACCCATGCCCAGGCCCGCACCCGCGCCCGTACCCGGTCCTGCGCCGGTCCCCGAGCCCCCGCCGGAATCCACGCCCGGACTCGCACCGGCGTCCGGTGTGACCAGGCCGCTCGGCACCGTCAGCGCGTCGTGCGCCAGCGCCTGCAGGTCACGGTCGCCGCCCTCCAGCGCGAGGATGGTCACCCCGGCCCGGCGGGCGTCGTGGACCCGCTCCAGCAAGCCCTCGCCCGGGCTGTCCGGTGTCACGACGAGCAGGGTCTCGCCGCGCCTGGCCGCCTGGATCCGGCCGAGCCCGACCGCCAGATGCGCCGGTTCGCCGGGCCGCACCCGGTGCCGTACGAGCGTGGGGGAGAGCTGCGGTAGGCCGGACCAGGCGGCCTCGTCGTCCAGATGGGCAGCCAGGTGCCACGGCTCGTACGTCTCGCCGCCCACGAGCAGTAGTCCGCCGCCGTGCGGCTCGACCGAGGTCCGCAAGGAGCCCGCGAACCGGCGTGTGGCCTCCAACCACTCGGTTCCCGCGAGCACTTCGCGCAGCAGTGCGACTCGTACGGCGTCCATGGCCGCGCATCCTGCCCGAGCGCAGTCCGGATCGCGACCGTTTCCCGCGGACCCTCACCCGGACGAGGCGCCGGGCAGGTCCGCTGTTGTCAGTGGTCGTGCACGGCGTCGCGGTAGCAGCGGACGATCGCCGCCGCGCTGCGGGCGATGTCGTCGGCGGTGGTCTGCCAGGAGCAGACCGAGATCCGCATGACCGCGCGGCCCGCGAAGACGGACCCGGACAGCCAGCACGTCCCGTCCTGCTGGACGCGGCGCACGACCTCCTCCGTGAGGCCGTCGGCTTCCGTGACGCCGTCCAGTTCGGTCGGGCCGCCGGCTTCCGCGCGGTCCTCCGCGTCGTCCCGCACGGGCCCGGTGAAGCGGACGAGGACCTGGTTGAGGACGACGTCGTTCACGATCTCGACGCCCGGCTCGGACGCGAGCAGCGACGCCATCTGCCGGGCACGGTCGACGGAGCCGCCGACCAGGCGGGCCACGCCCGTGCGGCCGAGACTCCGCAGGGCCGCGTAGACCGGGACCGAGCGGGCCCGGCGGGACCACTCCGGGACGGTGTCGATCTGCTCGCGGTGCCCGGAGATCTCCAGGTAGTCGGCCGTGACGGCGAGCGCGGCGCGGTGGGCCTCCGGGTGGGCCACGAGCGCGATGCCGCAGTCGAAGGGGACGTTCAGCCACTTGTGCGCGTCGGTCGTCAGCGAGTCGGCGAGCCGCGCACCGTCGAGGAGGCGGCGGTGTTCGTCGTCCGCGGCCAGGGCCCACAGGCCGATCGCCCCGTCGACGTGGACCCAGCCCCCGCGCGCGTGGACGCGTTCGCACACCGCGCGCAGCGGGTCCACCGCACCGGTGTTGATGCTGCCCGCCTGGACGCAGACGATCGGCGGGCGCTCGGCCCGCGCCAACGCCGCGTCGAGCGCGGACAGTTCCATCGCGCCGTTCGCGTCGCACGCCACGCCGTCCACGCGGCTGCCCATGCCCAGATAGCGCAGGGCCCGGTCGATCGAGGCGTGGCGCTCGGCGCTCGCGATGACCGGGATGCGCGGCGCGCCCCAGAGTCCGTCCGCCTGTACGTCCCGGCCGGCCGCGGCCATCAGGTGGTGGCGGGCCGCGGCGAGACCCGTGAACGCCGCCATCTGCGTGCCGGTGGTGAAGCCGACCGACGTCCCGCGGGGGAGCCCCAGCAGGTCGACGACCCACGCGGCGCACACGTCCTCGACGACGCCCGCCGCTGGACTGCACGAGTAGAGCGTGGAGTTCTGGTCCCATGCGGTGACCAGCCAGTCCGCGGCCGTCGCCACCGGCAGCGAGGAGCCGATGACGTAACCGAAGTAGCGCGGGCCGGCGCTCGCGGTCGCTCCGAGTTCACCGGCGCGCGCGAGGGCCTCCAGGGTCGAGGCCGCGTCCTCGCCCGTCGCGGGCATGCCGTCGCCGTGCCCCAGCGCGGCGCGTATCCCGTCCGGCGTCGCCGCCGGGAAGACCGGCCGGTCCTGCAGGGACGCCCGCCAGCGCACCGCGTGTTCGTACGCCTGGTGCAGCAGGCCCGGGACGTCGCTCGCGTCCGGCCAGTGTGTTCCGTGGTCCTCGACTGCCGTCATGTCTCTCGCCGCCCGTCCGGTGGTGACCGCGACCGAGGCGCGGTGTCCGTGTCCGGGGACCCATCGTGCGCGGGACCGGGGGCAGGCGCTGGCGGGAACCGGACGCCGCGTCCCTCGCCCGGCAGGGCAGCGTCGATGACGGGGCCGCGTCTCCCACCCCCAACAGCGCAACGGCACCCCAGGAGTTGCGCCCGCCCCGTTCCCCTCGTACGACAACCGCCTTGTATCCAGGCGCAGGAGACGAACCGTCATGCGGCGTTCACGCGCCGTTTCCCCGCCGCGGGCAGAGCTGGGTTCCCTGCGGAAACCCTGGGAAGTCCCCGGAGGACACGGCGTCCGGCGCCTTGACGGTACGGGGGGTCCTTCCTATGGTCACGGCAGGACGAAGGACGTCCTACGTCCATCGGGGCCAGGGTGCAATCTCGTGTGCAACGGAGCAGCGGGAGGGGTCGCATGGCAGTGGGGGTCGCCGCCTCGTACGAGGTCTCCGTACCCTTCCGGGCGGGCGAGGACGGTTACGCGAGCTTCCGTATCCCCGCCGTCGTCCGAGCTGCTGACGGTGCGTTACTCGCCTTCTGCGAGGGTCGCGTCGGGTCGCAGGAGGACCACGGCGACATCGACATCGTGCTCCGCCGTTCCACCGACGGCGGCCGCACCTGGGGACCGCTCCAGGTCGTCGCCGAGCACGGGGACGACACAGCGGGCAACCCGGCGCCGGTCGTCCTCGACGGCGGACGCGTCCTCCTCGTCCATGTGCGCAACGCGGCCGAGGCCACCGAGCAGTTGATCCGGCTCGGGCAGGTCGCCCCGCCCGACGGCCGCCGCGTGTGGGTGCTCCACAGCGACGACCACGGCCGCAGCTGGAGCTCTCCCCGGGAGATCACAGCGTCCGTGAAGAAGCCCGGCTGGCGCTGGTACGCGACCACGCCCGGGCATGCGCTCCAGGTGCGCCAAGGCCCGTACGCCGGGCGGGTCGTGATCCCCGCCAACCACTCCGCGCCGCCGTCCGGATCCGACACCGGTGCCGAGGGCAAGTACGACGGCAGCCACAGCCTCCTCAGCGACGACGACGGCGCCACCTGGCGGATCGGCTACACCGACAGCAGGCCGAACGGCTACATCAACGCCAACGAGACGACCGCGGCCGAACTCCCCGGCGGGCGGCTCTACTTCAACTGCCGGAACGACTCCACCGCCCCCGGCACCCGCGCCGACGCCCACTCCGCCGACGGCGGCGCGACCCTGGAACGGCCCTTCCGCCCGCAGGCCGGGCTCACCGGCCCCGTCGTCCAGGGCAGCGTGCTCCACCTCGCGGACCCGGACGTCCTGCTCTTCTCCGGCCCCGCCGACCCCGGCTTCCGGGCCCTGATGACCGTGCGGGCCAGCCGTGACGGCGGCGTCACCTGGCGGCCCGTGCACACGGTCGACGGGCTCCCGGCCGCCTACTCCGACCTCGTACGCGTCGACGACGCCACCGTCGGACTGCTGTACGAGACCGGGGACTTCCACGCGTACACCACCATCACCTTCCGCCGGATTCCCGTCGAGGAGCTGTCATGAGCGATCCCGGCCGCACCAGCCCCAGCAGCCCCAGCAGCCCCGGCCCCGGCCAGGACCCCGGCCCCGCCGTGCACCGCCCGTCCCGTGCGCCCGCCCGCCGTGCCGTCCTCGGTGGCGCCGCGGCCGCAGCCGCGGGCCTCGCCCTGGCCGGCTGCGGCGACTCGGGCGAGGGCGGGGGCGAACCGCGGGGCCGCAGGAAGGGCCAGAAGATCACACTCACCTTCTGGTCGTGGGTGCCCGGCATCGACAAGCCCGTCGCTCTGTGGAACAAGAGCCACCCCGAGGTCCAGGTGAAGCTGGAGAAGGTGTCGGCGGTGGGCGGCGCGCAGTACGCGAAGATGCACGCCGCCATCAAGGCGGGCAACCCGCCGGACCTCGGCCAGATCGAGTACCCGGTGGTGCCCAGCTTCCTCCTCGACAACGGGCTGCTCGACCTGACCGAGTTCGGCGCCGCCGACGTCAAGGGCAAGTTCGAGGGCTGGCAGTGGCAGCAGAGCGTGTTCGGGAAGTCGGTCTTCGCGGTCCCGCAGGCGTCGGGCCCCATGGGGCTGTTCGTCCGCCAGGACCTCTTCGACCGGTGGGACATCGGGACGCCGGAGACCTGGGACGCGTACGAGGCCGCGGCCAAAGCCCTGCGCAGGAAGGGCGCGTGGATCGAGACCTTCTCCGCCACCAACGGCAACCGCTTCGCGGGCTTCGCCTGGCAGGCCGGGGCGCGCTGGTTCCGCACCGAGGGCGAGACCTGGGTCGTCTCCATCGACGACGCGCCCACCCGCAAGGTCGCCGACTACTGGGAGTCGCTGGTGAAGCGGAAGCTCGTCAAGACGATCCCGGACCGGCAGAACGCCTGGTACAAGGACATTCAGACGGGCGCCATCGCGGCCTGGGCCGGGGCCAGTTGGGGTGACGCGCTGCTGGTCGGCAACGCACCGAAGACGGCCGGCAAGTGGCGGGTCGCCCCGCTGCCGCAGTGGAGGAAGGGCGGCAACGCGGCCGCCAACTGGGGCGGTTCGACGACATCGGTCTTCCGCGGCACCAAGTACCCCCAGGACGCGGTGGACTTCGCGGTCTGGCTCAACACCGACCCCGCGTCGATAAAGCTCCTCATCGACGGCGGCTACGGCTGGCCCAGCGCCGTATCGGGCTGGTCGAACGCCGACCTGGAAGGCCAGCGGGACTTCTTCGGCGGCCAGGAGTACAGCACGGTCTTCCGGGCGGCGGGCAAGGCCGTGGACACCAGCTGGCAGTGGGGCCCGGCCATGGACACCCTCTACCAGCGGCTCGGCGACGCCTTCACCGAAGCCCTGGGCGACGGCGGCTCCTTCCGGTCCGTGCTCACCACCGTGCAGCGTCAGACCGTCCAGGACCTGAAGGCCAAGGGGCTGAAGGTGGAGACCGGGTGAGGCGGCTCACGCGCAGCGAGGCGCGCAACGCCCGTGCCGCGAGCGGCTTTCTGCTGCCCTTTCTCGCTTTGTTCCTGCTCTGCTTCATCGCCCCCATCGGCTACGCGCTCCACCAGAGCCTGCTGAGGACCGAGCGGAACGGCCCCCTCGGTCTCGGCGGTACGCACGAGGTGTGGGCGGGCCTGGGGAACTACGCTCACGCCCTCCAGGACTCCACCTTCACCGCCGGATTCGGCCGCGTGCTGCTCTTCGGCGCCGTCCAGATCCCGGTGATGCTCGCCCTCGCCACCGCGCTTGCGCTCCTCCTCGACGCCGCGTCCGCCCGCTGGGTCGGCTTCTTCCGTACGGCGTTCTTCCTGCCGTACGGAGTGCCCGGCGTCATCGCCTCCATCCTCTGGGGCTTCCTCTACGTCCCCGGCATCAGCCCGTTCGTGGAGATGGCGGGCACGGTCGGCTGGGACGTCGACTTCCTCTCACGCGGAGCCGTCCTGTGGTCCATCGCCAACATCGTCACCTGGCAGTACGCGGGCTACAACATGCTCGTCCTCGTGGCCCAGCTGAAGGCGGTACCGGGTGAGCTGTACGAGGCGGCGCGGATCGACGGGGCGAGCGCCTGGCAGGTCGCCCGCCACATCAAACTGCCCCTGATCAGGCCCGCGCTCGTCCTCACGACCGTCTTCAGCATCATCGGCACGCTCCAGCTCTTCGCGGAACCCCTGGTGCTGCAGCCCCTGTCCAATGCCATCGACTCCGGATACACCCCCAACCTCGCCGCCTACAACGAGGCGTTCAAGGGCAACAACCACCACATCGCGGCGGCCGAGGCCGTACTGCTGGCGCTCGTCGCGTGCGCGCTGTCCTTCGGCTTCCTCAAGTTGACCGGGCGCGCGGGGAAGGACGCCCCATGACGCTCGTCACCGAGGACACCGCGCCCGAACCGGCCTCCGCCGCACCGGAGTCCGCGCCCCTCGCGCCCGGCCGCGGCCGCGGACCCTCGCGGCCGCCGCTGCGCTTCCGCATCATCACCGCCTCGCTGCTCGCGGTCGCCGCCGTGTACTTCCTCGTGCCCGTCTACTGGCTCGTGGTCTCGGCGACCAAGAACACCGAGGACCTCTTCGGCAGCTTCGGCTTCTGGTTCGCCGATCCGCACCCCTTCCGCTACCTCGCGGATCTGCTCGCCTACGACGGCGGCATCTACGTCCGCTGGTTCGCCAACAGCCTCCTCTACGCGGGCGTCGGCGCGGTCGCCGCGACGCTGCTCTCGGCCGCAGCGGGCTACGCGCTGGCCAAGTTCCCCTTCCCTGGCCGCGAAGGCGTCTTCAACGTCGTCCTCGCCGGGGTGCTCATTCCCGGCACCGCCCTCGCCCTGCCGCTCTATCTGCTCTTCAGCGAGATGGGCCTGGCCAACACGTACGGATCGGTGCTCATCCCGAGCGTCGTCAGCCCCTTCGGCGTCTACCTCTGCCGGATCTACGCGGCCGCGGCCGTACCGGACTCACTGCTGGAGGCCGCCAGGATCGACGGCGCGGGGGAGACGCGGATCTTCGCCACGCTGGGGCTGCGGCTGATGACGCCGGCGCTGGTGACCGTCTTCCTCTTCCAGTTCGTGCACGTCTGGAACAACTTCTTCCTGCCGCTGGTGATGCTCTCGGACTCCGGTCTGTATCCGATCCAGCTCGGCCTGACCGGCTGGCAGGGGTACGCCGACCGGCAGCCGGTGCTCTACCAGTACACGGTCGGCGGCGCGTTCCTCTCCGTCGTACCGCTGATGGTGCTCATGGGCGTGCTCCAGCGCTACTGGCGCACCGGGCTGACCGAGGGCAGCGTGAAGTGAGGCGGCGCGGGCGCGGGCCCGCAGCCGCTTCCGCGTGAGGTGGGACACGCGACATGTGACAGCCGGAGCGGGCCTGGCAGGATCGGCGGTATGACGACCAACAACGCCGCCGGATCCGCACCCCAGAAGCCCCCCGCCAAGGACCCGTGGGACCTCCCCGACGTCTCCGGCCTGGTGGTCGGCGTGCTGGGCGGCACCGGAGACCAGGGGCGCGGCCTGGCGTACCGGCTGGCGCGGGCGGGCCAGAAGGTGATCATCGGCTCGCGCGCCGCCGAGCGGGCGGAGACCGCCGCCGCCGAACTCGGCCTGGGCATCGAGGGCGCCGACAACGCCGAGTGCGCGCGGCGCAGCGACGTGGTGATCATCGCCGTGCCGTGGGACGGTCACGCCAAGACCCTGGAAGCGCTGCGCGAACCGCTCGCCGGCAAGCTCGTGATCGACTGCGTCAACCCGCTGGGCTTCGACAAGAAGGGCGCCTACCCGATCAAGCCGGAGGAGGGCAGCGCCGCCGAGCAGGCCGCCGCCCTGCTGCCGGAGTCGCGGGTGACCGCCGCCTTCCACCATCTGTCCGCGGTGCTGCTGCAGGACCCGGCGATCGAGGAGATCGACACCGATGTGATGGTGCTGGGCGAGGTCCGCGCGGACACCGACCTCGTCCAGGCGCTCGCCGCCCGGATCCCCGGGATGCGCGGGGTGTTCGCGGGCCGGCTGCGCAACGCCCACCAGGTCGAGGCGCTGGTGGCCAATCTGATCTCGGTCAACCGCCGCTACAAGGCTCACGCGGGACTGCGCGTCACCGACGTGTGAGGGCGCCGCCCGCTGTCCCGGACGCCCGCCGCCCGGCGGGCGTCCGGGGCGGTGTGCCCCTGCCGACGACGGCGGCCGCGGGGCATGGGGGACAATGTCCGGGACCTCATCCCCGGACAGGAGCCGCCCCATGCCCCGCCTCGCCCTCTTCGCCCTCGCCGTCTGCGTGCTCGCCGTCGCCGCGGCGGTGGTGTCCTTCGTGCAGGGCAGCTGGCTCGGCGTCCTCTGGATCATGATGGCGGGCGTCTCGTCCAACATGACCTGGTACTACGTGCGCAAGGCCAGGGCCGACCGCGCCGCCGCGGCGGACCGCACCGTCACCGGCTGAGCCGCCCGCGTCCCCCCGGTGCCGGTCACGTGCGTCCGGCACGCGGCTCACTCGCCGCCGGGGCCGGTCAGAGGCCCGCGGGGATCTGCGGCTCGCCCTGCCAGAAGCGGAAGAACTCCTGGCCCCAATAGGTGTCCAGGTGCGTCACGCCGAGGCCGTTCAGCAGCGAGTCCACGGCCCCGAAGAACACCTCGTTGACCGAGGGCGCCCACAGCAGCCCGAAGACCGCGAGCAGCCCGAAGGGCGCGAACGGCTCGAGCTGGCGGCGGATCTTGTACGACAGCCAGGGCTCGATCACGCCGTAGCCGTCCAGGCCCGGTACGGGCAGGAAGTTCAGGATCGCCGCCGTGACCTGGAGCAGGGCGAGGAACGCGAGAGCGTAGCGGAACGGGTCCGGCACCCCGTCCATCGTCCCGAGCCAGAACGGTGCCGTCAGCGCCACCGCGAACAGCGCGTTGGTGAGCGGTCCCGCGGCCGAGATGAGGCTGTGCTTCCAGCGGCCCTGGATCCGTCCGCGCTCGATGAACACGGCCCCGCCCGGCAGTCCGATCCCGCCCAGGATCACGAAGATCACCGGCAGCACGATGGAGAGCAGGGCGTGCGTGTACTTCAGCGGATTGAGGGTCAGATAGCCCTTCGCCCCGATCGAGATGTCACCGCCGTGCAGCGCGGTCCGCGCGTGCGCGTACTCGTGCAGGCACAGGGAGACGATCCAGCCGGAGACCACGAACAGGAACACGGCGAAGCCGGTGCTCGCGGCGGAACCGGTCCACACCGCCCAGGCGGACACCAGCATGATCGCGACGAGGCCGAGGAAGACGGGGCTGACCCGGCGGTCGCTGCGGGCGATGGTCGTGGACATGGATGAGAGCTCCTGTGCGTGCGGGACGGGTCGTGTGCGGGACGGTGAGTGCAGGATGCGTGCGTCCGGGGCGAGGGACGAGGGACGAGGCCGGGGCGTCCCGACCGTACAGGCGGCAGCCGGGAAACGTGCGGCTCGCCGGTGTGAGTTCCGCCCCCGTCCCCGCCCGTGCGGCCGGTTCGTCATGCCGCTCGGCCCGGGCGGGCGGCATCGCCTCATCTGTCCCACCGGCCCCGCACGACCCACCGGTATGGGACGGCGTCCGACCCGTACAGGAGAATGATCCGGTGCGCTACGGCATCCTCGGCACGACACAGGCCCACGACGACGACGGGAACCCCGTCGCGCTCGGCGGTGTACGCCTGCGTGCCCTGCTCACCGCGCTGGCCCTGGCGCCCGGCCGGGTCCGTACCGCGGAGGCGCTGATCGCCGAGGTCTGGGCCGACGCCCGGCCCGCCGACGCCACCGGTGCCCTGCACGCCCTGGTCGGACGGTTGCGGCGGGCGCTCGGCCACGCCGCCGTGGGCTCGGTGGAGGGCGGCTACCGGCTGCACGCGGAGCGTGACGACGTCGACCTGTGCCGCTTCGAGCGGCTGGCCGGGGACGGCGCGCGGGCGCTCGCCGACGGCGACCCGGCCACGGCGGCCGTCCTGCTCGACGACGCGCTCGCGCTGTGGCGCGGCCCGGCGCTCGCCGACCTCCCCGACAGCGGGGGCGCCGCGGCGGGCGCCGACGCCCGCAGACTGGAGGCCCGCCGCTGCCGAGTCGCCGCGGACCTCGGCCTCGGCCGCGCCGACCGCGCGCTGCCCGAGCTGGCGGCCCTCTGCGACGAGCACCCGCTCGACGAGCCGCTGCAGGGCCTGCGCCTGCGCGCGCTGCGGGACGCGGGACGTACGGCCGAGGCGCTCGCGGCGTACGAGGAGTTCCGGCGCACCGTCGCCGACCGCCTCGGCGCTGATCCGGGCCCTCAACTGCGGGCGCTGCACGGGGAGTTGCTGGCCCGCGGGACCGGTGCGCCCGGTCGCGGCGGCGCGGACGGACGGGCCCCCGACGGCCCCGCGGCGCGGCCCGCGTCGCCCGGCCCGGGCGACGACGGCGGCACGGACCACGGAAGCCCGAGCGGCTACGGCTACGGCTACGACGGCGGTTCCGGCTACGACGGCGGTTCCGGCTACGACGGCGGTTACCGCAACCGCGGCGTCCACGGCGCCGGCAACGGCTACGGCGATGTGCGGGCGCGGCAGGGCAACATACGCACCCGGCTCACCAGCTTCGTCGGCCGCGAGAGCGACCTCGCCGCCCTCGGGGACGACCTGGCCGCCGCCCGGCTCGTCACCCTGACCGGACCGGGCGGCGCGGGGAAGACGCGCCTGGCGCAGGAGGCCGCCGACGCGGTCGACGGCCGCTGGCCCGACGGTGTGTGGCTGGCCGAGCTGGCTCCCGTCGACGACCCGGAGACGGTGGCCGAGGTGGTCGTCACCGTCCTGGGCGGGCGCGAGACCGTCATCCGCGGCAGCGCGGCGGAAGGGCTGCGCGGGGCCATGGACCCGGCCGCCGCCGACCCGTTCACCCGGCTCGCCGAGTACTGCGGCCGGCGCCGGATGCTGCTGGTCCTGGACAACTGCGAGCACGTCATCGGCGCGGCCGCGGACCTGACCGCGTTCGTGCTCGGCCACTGCCCGGGCGTCACGGTGCTCGCGACCAGCCGGGAGCCGCTGGGCGTGCCCGGCGAACTGGTCCGTCCCGTGGGGCCGTTGCCCGACCCCGTCGCGGTGCGGTTGCTCGCCGAGCGCGGCGCGGCGGCGCGGGCCGGATTCCGTACGGACGACGACCCAGCCGCCTGCACCGAGATCTGCCGGCGGCTGGACGGGCTGCCGCTGGCCATCGAACTGGCCGCGGCCCGGCTGCGGCTGCTCACTCCGCGCCAGCTCGCGGACCGGCTCGACGACCGCTTCAGGCTGCTGACCGGAGGCAGCCGGACGGTCCTGCCGCGGCAACAGACCCTCAAGGCGGTCGTCGACTGGTCGTGGGACCTGCTCAGCCCGGACGAACGCGCGGTGCTGCGCCGCCTCTCGGTCGTCGCGGGCGGCTGCGAACTGTCCGCGGCCGAGGCGGTGTGCGGGGACGAGCCGCCCGGCGCAGCACCGGACACCGGCGCCGTACCCCAAGTGCCGCCCACCGCGCCCCAAGTGCCCCACACCGCCCCCCACCGGCCGCCCACGGCGCCCCAAGTGCCGCACACCGCCCCCCACCGGCCGCCCGCCGACCGGGGCCCGTGGATCGACCCGCGCGACGTCGCGCCTCTCCTCGGATCCCTTGTCGACAAATCGTTGGTCGTCGCCGAACCGGACTCCGGCGGCTCGATGCGCTACCGGCTGCTCGAGACCGTCGGCGAGTACGCCGCGGGACGGCTCGACGAGGCGGCCGAACGCGTCGCCGCCGAGCGCCGCCACCTCGTCCACTTCCGCGAACTCGCCCGTACCGCCGACCCGTTGCTGCGCGGACCCGCCCAGCGCACCTGGATCGACCGGCTGGAGCGCGAGCACGACAACCTCCGGGCCGCGCTGCGGAGGGCGGTCGCCTTCGGGGACGAGCAGGAGGCGCTGTGCCTGGTGCTCTCCCTGGGCTGGTTCTGGCAGTTGCGCAACCACCGCACGGACGCCCGGACCTGGTGGGCCGCGGCCGCCGCGCTCGGTCCCGACCCGTTCGACGACCCGCTCGTCCCCGCGCCCGACCTGGACGTGCGGCCGGTCGACGCGCCGCCGCCCATGGCGCCCGACCTGCTCCAGGAGGCCCGGCGCGGGGTGCGGCTGCTCGGTCTCGCGGGTGACGACCACGCGGCGGAACACCTGCGGAGCACCGGCCACGTGGAGCGTATCCAGCGCATGGCCGCCGCCTACCGCCCCGGGCAGCCGCAGACGTGCCGGGTCCCCGGGGTCATGTGGAACTACGCGGTGCTGCTGACCGGGGACTTCGAGCGGCTGTACCGGACCGTCGACGCGACCGTGGACGCCTGCCGCGAACTGGGCCACCCGTGGGAGCTGGCGTTCGTCCTGCAGTTCCGCTCCCGGATGCTCGCCGAACGGCCGGGACAGGCCGACCGGGCGTGCCGGGACGCCGACGAGAGCCTGGAGACGTTCCGGCGCCTCGGCGACCTGTGGGGTGTCGCCGAGGCGCTGTCCTCGCGCGGCGAGGCGCGCGAGCGGCGCGGAGCGTACGAGGCGGCGGCGGAGGACTACCGGGAGGCCGCCGCCTGTGCCAGGCGACTGGGCGCCCAGGTCCAAGTGCCGCTGCTGCGTGCCCGGTTGGCGGGCGTCCTCATCGAGTCCGGGGACACCGGGACGGGCGAGGCCATCCTCCGTGAGGTGCTGGAGGACGGCCGCCGGGCGGGCGCGGACGCCATGGCCTTCGTCCGGCTGCACCTGGCGATGGTGCTCGGCCGCACCGGCCGTACCGCGGAGGCGCGTGAGCACATCGGGCTGATGCGCGAGAAGGACTTCGAGAACGGTCTGCCCGGCCTGTTCGAGGCCGTGGTGCTGGGGATGCTGGCCTGGCTGGACGTCCTCGACGGGCTCCCGGACCGGGCCCTGGTCACGGTCCGGCAGGCGATGGAGAAGACCCGGGACCCGTTCACGGACCTGGTGGCCCCGGTGCTGCCGGTCGTCCAGCTCATGACGGGGGCACGCGCACGGGCCGCCCTCGGCGGCGTGGACGACGCCCGGATCGCGGCGCGGCTCTGCGGCGCCTACGACGCACTGCTGCCCCCGGGGCACCACGCACCTTCGGTGGAGCGGGAGGACCGTACGGCCGCGGAGGACGACGCCCGGGCGGTCCTGGGTGACGCGGCCTACGAGGAGGCGTACGCCGAGGGCGGCGGCCTCACGCTGGGCGAGGCCACCGCCCTGGTCTGACGGGGTCGTCCGCGTGCTCCGCCGCGTCGTGCGTCCGCGGGACGGAGGGGCCGGCGACGGGGACGGTACCGCCTCGACCCCTGTGCGAGGTGGGCCCGTTCCGCGCCGCGCCACGAGGGGCGGAGCCGCGCACCGTCATGTCTTCTTGCGGAACTTCCTTACCGCCAGGGGCGCCATCACGACGGTGATGCCCACCGCCCAGGCCAGCGTGACCGTCACCGGGCGGGCGACGTCGCCCTGGCCGTTGAGCAGTGCCCGTGCCGCGTCCGCGAGTTGGGAGAGCGGGTTGTAGTCGGTGAAGGACTCCAGCCAGCCCGGCATCGTCCCGGGCGGGGCGAAGATCGACGATCCGAACTGCAGGGGCATGATGGTGAGGAACCCCATGCCCTGGACGGCCTGCGGGCTCTTCAGCGACAGGCCGAGCAGCATGAACACCCAGGTGAGCGAGGTGCCGAAGGCAAGGGCCAGGGCGATGGCGGCGACCAGTTCGAGGGGACCCGTCCGCAGGTCGAAGCCGATGCAGAAGGCCACGGTCAGCAGGATCAGGGTGGACACCAGCATCCGGCCGGTCTCCACGACCACCTTGGCGACCAGGACGGACGAGCGGGCGATCGGCATGGTGCGGAAGCGGTCCATCACGCCCTGGGTGAAGTCGGCGTTGACGCCGCTGCCCACCGACATCGCGATGTTCAGGCCGCC
Organism: Streptomyces sp. NPDC047108; assembly: GCF_040643575.1. NCBI lineage: Bacteria > Bacillati > Actinomycetota > Actinomycetes > Kitasatosporales > Streptomycetaceae > Streptomyces > Streptomyces sp. NPDC047108. Next base: position 126,728 of record NZ_JBEYUP010000010.1, on the reverse strand, counting down.
CATCGCCATCATGCCCGGGATGACGTAGTTGACGTAGACGTCCCGGCTGCCGCCGAGGCTGCCGCCCAGCGCGCCGCCGAAGACGTACACGAAGAGCAGCGTGAAGACGATCGGCATCAGGATCGCGTCGAACATCGACTCCGGGTCCGCCTTGATCTGCATGACGTTGCGGCGTACGAGTGCGCCGATGTGGCGCAGGTTCGAGCGCAGGCCGATGCGCCCCTCGCCCTTCCCGACCCGCTCGCGCAGCGGTACGGCGACCGGGGACGTGCTCATGCCGCCACCTCCTGATCCGCGTCCTCCGAGCTCCAGGGGGCCGACGCCTTCTGCCCCGTCACCGCCAGGAACACCTCGTCCAGGCTGGGCAGATGGGTGTCGATCCCGGCGATCGCGAAGCCGTAGGCGCCGAGCAGCGAGATCACCGCGGTCAGTTGCTCGTCGCTGATGATCGGCACCTTCACCAGGCCCGCCTCCACGTCGGCGGTGGCCCCCGATATGCCGTCCAGGCCCGCGTGGGCGATGGCGCCGGCCATGGCGTAGACGGCACCCGGATCGGCCGGGCGTATCTGCAGCGTCCGCCCGCCGACCTTCGCCTTCAGCTCCTCGACCCCGCCCTCGGCGATGACCCGCCCGCGGTCGATGACCGTCAGGTCGTTCGCGAGGCGCTCGGCCTCCTCCATGTACTGGGTGGTCAGCAGGACGGTCAGGCCCTCGGTGACCATGCGCTCGACCTCGTCCCACACCGCTTTCCGGGTGCGCGGGTCGAGGCCGGTCGTCGGCTCGTCCAGATACAGCACCGCGGGCCGCCCGATCATGGACGCGGCCAGGTCCAGACGGCGGCGCATCCCGCCGGAGTAGGTGGAGGCGGGCCTCCGGGCGGCGTCGGTCAGCGAGAACCGCTCCAGCATCGCGTACGCACGGCGGCGGGCGTCACGCCGCGGCAGATCGAGCAGCCGCCCGATCATGTAGAGGTTCTCCCAGCCCGAGAGCTTCTCGTCGACCGAGGCGTACTGCCCGGTCAGACCGATGGCGCGGCGGAGCTGCCGGGGCTGGCGCACCACGTCGCACCCGGCGACGATCGCGGTGCCCGCGTCCGGCACGAGGAGGGTGGACAGGCACCGCACGAGCGTCGTCTTGCCGGCGCCGTTGGGGCCGAGAACCCCGTGGACCGTGCCCTCCTTGACCTGCAGGCTCACACCGTCGACGGCCTTGGTCTCGCCGAAGTGCTTGACCAGTCCCCGTACTTCGACGGCGTTCCCGCCTCCGGGGCTCATGCCGTAGTGCGTCATGGGGGCAGCTTGCCAGGCACCGCCGACATCGCACCGACATCGGACCGACAGGGCGCGGGGCGGGGACTCGCGGCGCAAGGGGTGTCTCCGGGCACAAAAGGGGCCGGCAGCCCGCCGACGGGGGAATTCCGGCGGGCTGCCGACCGGGGAAGTGGCTCTGCGGGGGCCGGCCCGGGGCCGCGTCCTAGTGGAAGCTGTGCTCCTCGGTCGGGTACGCGCCGCCGACGACGTCCTCGGCGAACGCCTTCGCCGCGCCGCCCAGGACCTCACGGAGCTGCGCGTACTGCTTCACGAACCGCGGCACGCGGCCGTTCGTCATGCCCGCCATGTCGGTCCACACCAGCACCTGCGCGTCGCAGTCGGGACCCGCGCCGATGCCGACGGTCGGAATGTGCAGCGAGCGCGTGACCTCGGCGGACAGCTCGGCCGGTACGAGTTCGAGGACCACCGCGAACGCGCCCGCGTCCTGCACCGCCTTGGCGTCGCGGCGCAGCTGCTGGGCCGCTTCCTCGCCGCGTCCCTGCACCGGGTAGCCGCCGTAGGCGTTCACGGACTGCGGGGTGAGGCCGATGTGCGCCATGACCGGGATGCCGGCTTCCACCAGCAGCTCGATCTGGTGCGCGGAGCGCTCGCCGCCCTCCAGCTTCACGGCTCCGACGCCCGCGTCCTTGATGAGCCGCGTCGCGCTGCGCAGCGCCTGCACCGGGCCCTCCTGGTACGAGCCGAAGGGCAGGTCGCCGACGATCAGGGCGCGCCGGGTGCCGCGGACGACGGCGGCGGACAGCAGGGTCATCTCGTCCATCGTCACGGGGACGGTGGACTCGTAGCCGAGGTGACAGTTGCCCATAGAGTCGCCGACCAGCATGACGGGGATGCCGGCGTCGTCGAAGACGGAGGCGGTCATGGCGTCGTAGGCGGTGAGCATGGGCCACTTCTCGCCGCGCTGCTTGGCGGCGGCGATGTCGCGGACGGTGAGACGTCGGCTTCCCGTGCCGCCGTACAGCGCCTTGCTGCTGTCGGCGGAGGACTTCGGGGCAGGCGAGACATGCGTCATTGCAGCGGCTCCTTCGTCATCTCGAGGCGCCCTGACGGCGTCCCCGGACCAGCTCCATGGTGGCACCTGTCGCCGGAGCCGCAAAGGGGAGCGGTCGCGTGACGTGTCTCATCAGATACGGAACGGGTTCGTATCGTAAAAGGGGTAGGGTGGCCCGCATGTCGTCCCCACCCGCTACCCCCTCCGCCCGCACCGTCCCGGAGGCGGTCCACCGGCGCCGGTGGCTGATCCTCGCGGTGCTGATGTTCAGCCTGCTGATCGTCGTGCTGGACAACTCGATCCTGAACGTGGCGATGAAGACGATCGCCACGCCCGCGCCCGTGGGCCTCGGCGCCACGCAGAGCGAGCTGGAGTGGGCCATCAACGCCTACACGCTCGTCTTCGCGGGCCTGCTGTTCACCGCGGGCCTGATGGGGGACCGGTTGGGCCGGCGACGGATACTGCTCCTGGGCATGGTCCTGTTCGGTGTCGGCTCGGTCCTGGCCGCGATGTCGGATTCACCCGGACAGCTGATTGCCTTCCGCGCCCTGATGGGCTTCGGCGGCGCCTTCGTCATGCCCGCCACCCTGGCGATCCTCATGAACGTCTTCGAGCGCGAGGAGCAGCCCAAGGCCATAGGGATCTGGGTCGGCGGGGTCGGGATCGCCATCGCCATAGGGCCCATCACGGGCGGACTGCTCCTGGAGCACTTCTGGTGGGGCTCGGTCTTCCTGGTCAATGTGCCGGTCGTGCTCATCGGTCTGCTCGGCATGGCGCTGTTCGTCCCCGACTCCAAGGACCCCGCCCCGGGCCGTACGGACCCCCTCGGCGTCCTGCTGTCGATCGTCGGGCTCGTCCTGCTCGTCTACGGGATCATCAAGGGCGGGCAGCTCGCGGACTTCGCCGATCCGGAGGTGCTCGGCGCGATCGGCGGCGGTCTCCTGGTCCTGCTGTGGTTCGTCCTGCACGAGCGGCGCACCGCGCACCCGGCCATGGACATGGGCTACTTCCGCAAACCGGCTTTCTCGGCCGCCATCGCCGCGATCTCGCTGGTGTTCTTCGCGCTCATGGGCGTGACCTTCTTCACCGTCTTCTACACCCAGAGCGTCCGCGGCTACACCCCGCTCGAGACGGGGCTGCTGATACTGCCGCTCGCGCTCGCCCAGATGTTCTTCGCCCCCCGTGCTCCACGCGCCGTCGAGCGGTTCGGCGCCCGCACGGTCTGTGCGGGCGGGATGGTCGTGGTCGCGCTGACGCTGGCCGGCTTCCTCCTGCTCGACCAGGACACCCCGATCTGGGTGCTGGAGGTGCTGTTCTTCCTCCAGGGCGCGGGCATGGCCCACACCATGCCGCCCGTCACCACCACGATCATGCAGGCGCTGCCCCGGGAGAAGGCGGGCTCCGGCTCCGCGCTCAACAACACCTTCCGCCAGGTCGGCGGAGCCCTCGGCGTCGCCGTCCTCGGCTCGCTGCTGTCCACCAGCTACCGCGACGGCATCCAGGGCGACCTCTCCGCCCTGCCACCGGGCGCACGGCACGCCGCGGGCGAGTCCGTCGAGGCGACGATCGCGGCCGCCGACCGCCTGGGTCCCGCCGGCGCGGCCCTGGTGCAGCCCGCCAACGACGCGTTCATCCACGCCATGCACATCACGGTGATGTTCGGCGCCGGTACCGCGGTCGCCGGTGCCGTGATCGTCGCGCTGTTCATGCCGGGGCGCCCTCCCGCGCCGCAGCAGGAGGACCCGGTGCCCGAGGCCGCCAGGGCGGCGGCCCCGCAGGCCGGGGAGCGGGAGAGCGAGGAGTCGTGACCACCGCAGAACGCCGCGGCCGCCCCCGCAACGCGGCCGTGGACACCGCCGTCGTCGAAGCCGTCCTCCGCCTCCTGGAGGAGGGGACCCCGCTGGGCCGGCTGTCGATCGAGGGGATCGCCCGCGAGGCCGGGGTCGGCAAGGCGACCGTCTACCGCCGCTGGTCCGGCAAGGAGCCCCTGCTCCTGGACGTCATGCGCTCCCTGGAGGAGGAGGCCCCCGAACTCACCGGGACCTCCGCCCGCGACGACCTCGTGCTCCTGCTGGAGTTCCTGCGCCGGCGCGGTCTGGCCAAGCGGTCGTCGGCCGTCTTCCGCGCGGTCCTCACCGAGGTCAAGTCCCACCCGCGGCTCTGGAAGGAGTACCAGGACACGGTCATACAGGCGCGGCGGGACGCCGTGTACGAGGTGCTGCGGCGCGGCAGGGCGGCGGGTGAGATCCGGGCCGACGCCGAACTGGAGCTGCTCACCGACCTGTTCACCGGACCGATGCTCGCCCGCGCCGTCCTGCACGAGTGGCAGGAACTGCCCGAGGGTCTGGCCGAGCGCATCGTCGACACGGTGCTGGAGGGCGTACGGCCGCGTTCCGGGGCCTGAGCACCGTCCTCGCGGGGCCGTTGTCAGAGGTGGCTGCGAGGGTGTGCGGACGAGGCGGCGGGAGGCGTCGTCCGTCAGCGGCATGGGAGGGACGCGCATGAGGGACCGGGAAGACGGCTGGGCAGGGTTCGCATACAGGGGCTGGCAGGACCTCGACGCCGTCCGGCGGCGCCTGGACGAGGGGGCCGACCCCGACGCGTGGCGCAACGGGCGGCCCCTGCACCGGGCGGCGGGCCGCGGCTCACCGGAGGTCGTCACGGAGATGGCCCGGCGCGTCGCGGACGTGGACGCGCTCGAGGCCGGCACGACCGCGCTGTGGGAAGCCGTACTGGAGAACCGGCCGGAGAACGCGAAGGCGCTGGCCGCCGCGGGAGCCGATCCCTGGCGGCCCCTGATCGCCGGCTGGTCACCGGGCCGGCTCAGCCTGGCCGGACCGGTACCGGATCTGTTCGTGATGCCCGAGGGCGAGCGCGGGCTGAGCGAGACGGAGCGCACGGCGGCCGAGGAGGGCAGGCGTCTCGTCGCCGTCCTGGACGGCATCGTGACCGAGGGCACAGGTCTGGCGTGCGTGGCCGGGATCGACGCCGAGGAGGCGATACGCCGCCTGGAGGCGACACCGGCGGACGACGATGACCTGGAGGTACTCCTCGAGGACTACCCGGATGAACACGGTCTGGACGAGATCCTGCGCTTCGTCGGCGTGACGAGCGTGCCGGGCGGCTGTGTCGTCACCCAGCCGTGGGGGTACGCGCCGTCGATGCCGGAGGTCCTGGTCCCGCTGTCCGCCGACACCGTCTGTTACGGCCTGTACGCCAACCCCAAGAGCGGCGGTCAGGGCAGCGTCGTCTGCGACGGGCAGATCGAGGGGTGGGACCTCATCCCCGGCGGCAGTCCTGCCGCGGACTCCTCTCCCGAGGAGGTCCTGGCCTCGTATCTCTACCGCCACGACGCGGTGGCGTTCGCGTGCGCCTACGCGGAGTTGAGGTTGCCGGACGCGCGCGCCGTCGTCGGGCCGCCGGACCACTGGGTCGAACTGCCGAACCACGACGGCAGTGCGTACTGACGCCGAGGGCTCAGGGCGGTCCGCGGTGCTGAAGGCGGGCCGCCGGCCGCCCAGTTCCGCGCGGGCGCATGCCCGTCCCTCCGGGCACCCCGGCGACACCGGCGCGACCTGCGCCGTTCGGCGCGGATCGCGGAATCGACGGGGTGGCCGGCGGTGCCGGACATCTGCCCTTTTTCTCTCGGTACTTCCGGCGTTTGTCCAGGTTCTGTCACAGGCCGCCGCACGCCGGAAGAGCCAGGAACCCCTCGCCCCGGGGCGTTCGTCCTCCTAGGAGACCGGCCGCCGGGGCGGCACGAAAAAGCACCCACCGCACATCGCTTATGGTGCGTGGACGGGGCAGTGCGAAGCAGCGAGGAACGGCACACATGACGCAGGCGCAAACCAGGCACAGGGGACACGGCAGCTCGGTCGCCGAGCGGACCGGATCCTTTGGCCGACGCCTGCTGAGCGGCTGGCAGGCCCCCGGGCTCTGGCGGCGCGGCATCGTTCTCGCCGTCCTCGCCCTGGCCCTGGCCGGGGTGATGGCCTTTCACGCGCGGATCCCCAACGATGTCGGGAACCTCGGCAGCCTGCTGGAGACCTTCCTCCCCTGGCTCGGCATCGGTATCCCGGTGCTCCTTCTGCTCGCGTTCGTGCGCCGGTCCGCGACCGCGCTCATCGCGCTGCTGCTGCCGACGGTGATGTGGCTGAACCTCTTCGGCGGTCTGGTCCCCTCCAAGGCCTCCACCTCCGGCGACCTCACCGTGGCCACGCACAATGTCAACGCCGAGAACCCCGACCCCGCGGGGACGGGGCGCGACGTGGCCGACTCCGGTGCCGACGTCGTCGCGCTGGAGGAGCTGACGGGCGATGCCGTGCAGGCGTACGAGAAGGCGCTGGGCGGCACGTACAAGTACCACTCCGTGCAGGGCACGGTGGGGATCTGGAGCAAGTACCCGCTGAAGGACGTCCGGCCCGTCGACATCAAGCTCGGCTGGACGCGTGCGCTGCGCGGCACCGTCGAGACGCCCCGGGGTCAGGTCGCGGTCTACGTCGCCCATCTGCCGTCGGTCCGTGTGAAGTTCAACGCGGGTTTCACGGCGGAGCAGCGGGACGGCAGCGCCCGCGCGCTGGGCAGGGCCATCGCGCACGAGCCGATCGGCAAGGTCGTCCTGCTCGGCGACCTCAACGGGACGATGAACGACCGGGCGCTGGCGCCCGTCACCTCGCCCGGCTCGTCGACGATGCGGTCCACGCAGGGTGCGGCGGGCGACGGCTTCGGCTTCAGCTGGCCCGCGTCGTTCCCGATGGCGCGGATCGACCAGATCATGGTCCGCGATCTGGAGCCGGTGTCGTCATGGACGCTGCCGAGGACCGCGAGCGACCACCTGCCGATCGCGGCCACCGTCGAGATCTGACCCGGGGCTCCGCCCGGATCCGCCTCGCGGCACTCACCAGGCCGGCCCCTCTCGATCAGGCCGGCCCTCCCGACGATCCCGCCCGGCTCGCGTCCGACGGCCTGTCCGCGGAGATCCTTGGCCTGCCCGCAACAGGGGGTTCACATGTCCGCCGCACGCGTCTGAGACACTTTGTTCCGGAAGCAAACTTAAGCTGCTCCGGAAAGGACGGTTCCCCCTCCATGCCCCTGGCCCTGCTGGCCCTGGCTGTCTCGGCCTTCGGCATCGGCACCACCGAGTTCGTGATGATGGGCCTGCTGCCCAACGTCGCCGACGACCTCGGCACCTCCGTGCCCACCGCCGGCTACCTCGTCTCCGCCTACGCCATCGGCGTCGTCATCGGCGCCCCGCTCCTCACCGCGCTCGGCTCCCGCATCCCGCGCAAGCGGATGCTCGTCCTGCTCATGGCCCTGTTCACCGTGGGCAACCTGGCCTCGGCCCTCGCCCCGAACTTCGCGCTGCTGGCCGCTGGGCGGGCGCTCGCCGGGCTGCCGCACGGCGCGTTCTTCGGCGTCGGCGCCGTCGTCGCCGCGCGGCTGGTCGATCAGGGGCGGCAGGCACGCGCCGTGGCCACGATGTTCCTCGGCCTCACCGTCGCCAACATCGTCGGCGTCCCCTTCGGCACCCTCCTCGGCCAGCAGCTCGGCTGGCGCGCCACGTTCCTCGTGGTCACGGCGATCGGCCTGGTGGCGGTCGCGGCACTCGCCCGGCTCGTCCCGCACATGCCGCTCGACCCCACGGCCGGGCTCGTACGGGAGCTGTCCGCACTGCGCCATCCGCAGGTGCTGCTCGGACTGCTCACCGCGGTCTTCGGATTCGCGGGCGTCTTCGCCGTCTACAGCTACCTCGCGTCGATGATGACCGAGGTCACCGGCTTCGCCGAGTCCTCGGTGACGGTGGTTCTCGCGCTCTTCGGCCTCGGCATGACGCTGGGCGCTCTGGTCGCCGGGCCGCTGACGGACCGGGCGCTGCGGCCCACGCTCTACGGGTCACTGGGCGCGCTGGCCGTGGTCCTTCTCGTCTTCGACGCCACCGTCCACATCAAGTGGGCCGCGCTCGTGACGGTCGTCGTCCTCGGCGCCGTGGGGTTCATCACCACGACGCCGCTGCAGATGCTCGTCATGAACAAGGCCCAGCACGCGCCGACGCTGGCCTCCGCCTCCAACCACTCGGCGTTCAATCTGGCCAACGCCGGGGGCGCCTGGCTGGGCGGCGCGGCCATCGCCGCCGGGTGGGGCTGGACCTCGCCCACGCTGGTCGGTGCCGCCCTGGCGGCGGCCGGGCTCGCGATCGCGGTGACCGCCGGGCTGCTGGAGCGGTCCGCGGCCCGTACGGCTGCGAGCGCCGGCGGTTCGCGGGTCGTGGCGCGCAGCTGCGACCCGGTGCGGGTCGAGCGGGTCGGGTGAAGAAATCCGTCGGGTGACGTGGGTCCCTTGACCCGGGTGCCATCCTCGGAAGTGCGGCCTCGGAACGCGGCGTCCCCGGCCGCCCCGGATACGGCCGTGCCCCGTCCACTGCGCGGGGCACGGTCCCACTCCGGACCGGCGACGTCACGCCGGGCCCGACGGGTCCGCGGGGCCGGTCGGGCCGCGGTTCGTCAGCCCCCCGCCTGTCGGTTCCCCGCCTGTAAAGTCCCCCGCCTGTGAGTCCCCGGCCCGTCAGTCCTCGCGCCAGCGGTTGGTGATCGGCAGCCTGCGGTCCTTGCCGAAGCCCTTGGCGGAGATCTTCGTGCCCGGCGGGTACTGCCGCCGCTTGTACTCGGCCCGGTCCACCAGCAGCAGCACACGCCCCACCTCGTCCGGGTCGAAGCCCGCCGCGACGATGGCGTCCCGCCCCCGGTCGTGGTCCACGTACAGGTCGAGGATCGCGTCGAGGATCTCGTAGTCGGGCAGCGAGTCCGTGTCGACCTGGCCTGGGCGCAGCTCGGCGCTCGGCGGCTTGACGATGGAGTTCTCGGGGATCGGCGGGGTCTGGCCGCGGTCGACCGCCGCCCGGTTGCGCCACCGGGCGAGCCGGAAGACCTGCGTCTTGTAGAGGTCCTTGATCGGGCCGTACGCACCGACCGAGTCGCCGTAGAGCGTCGAATACCCCACCGCCAGCTCGGACTTGTTGCCCGGCGCCATGACGATGTGGCCCTCCTGGTTGGACACCGCCATCAGCAGGGTGCCGCGCAGCCGCGACTGCAGGTTCTCCTCGGCGAGACCGGTGAGGCCGAGCGACTCCATGTACGCGTCGAACATCGGCTCGATGGGCACCGTGCGGTAGTTGAGGCCCGTACGGCGGGCGAGGTCGGCCGCGTCGTCCCTGGAGTGGTCGGAGGAGTACTTGGACGGCATGGAGATGCCGTGGACGTGTTGCGCGCCGACGGCGTCGCAGGCGATGGCGGCCACGAGGGCGGAGTCGATGCCGCCGGAGAGGCCGATGAGGACGCTGCGGAAACCGTTCTTCGCGACGTACGCGCGGAGGCCGACCACCAGGGCCGAGTAGATCTCCTCCTCGTCGTCGAGACGTTCCGCGTATCCGCCCGCGAGTTCGGGCTCGTACGCGGGCACCGGGTCGGCGGAGAGCGTGACGTGGTCGACGAGCAGGCCGTCGTCGACCGTGCCCGCCGGGACCGGACCCGCCGCAGGCAGGTCGAGGTCGATCAGCACACAGCCCTCGGCGAACTGCGGTGCGCGGGCGATCACTTCGCCGTCCGGGGCGACCACGATCGAGTCGCCGTCGAAGACCAGCTCGTCCTGGCCGCCGATCATCGCCAGGTACGCGGTCGTGCACCCCGCCTCCTGGGCGCGCTTGCGGACCAGCTCCAGGCGCGTGTCGTCCTTCTCCCGCTCGTACGGGGAGGCGTTGACGGACAGCAGCAGTCCGGCACCGGCGGACCGGGCGGCGGGCACGCGGCCCCCGTCCTGCCACAGGTCCTCGCAGATGGCGAGCGCGACGTCGACGCCGTGCACGCGGACGACGGGCAGGGTGTCGCCCGGCACGAAGTAGCGGTACTCGTCGAAGACGCCGTAGTTGGGCAGGTGGTGCTTGGCGAAGGTCAGCGCCAGCTCGCCGCGGTGCAGCACGGCCGCGGCGTTCTGCGGGGCTCCGGCGGGCTGGCCGTAGCGCGGCTGGGCCTTCTCGGACCGGTCCAGGTAGCCGACGACGACGGGCAGCTCGCCCAGACCCTCGGCGTCGAGCCGGGCGGCGAGGGCCCGCAGCGCCTCACGCGACGCCTCGACGAAGGAGGAGCGCAGCGCGAGATCCTCGACGGGGTAGCCGGTGAGCATCATCTCGGGGAAGGCCACGAGATGGGCGCCCTGCTCGGCGGAGTGCCGGGTCCAGTGGAGGACGGCCTCGGCGTTTCCGGCGAGGTCGCCGACGGTCGAGTCGATCTGATTCAGTGCGAGGCGAAGTTGAGGCACGCCGTCAGTGTAATCGTCTTTCTGACGCGATGTCCCGGTCGTGGGGTGTGGGGCCGTTCACTCCGGCGGTGGGGACGGCCCGCGCCGCCGAACCGGAGGACGCGACCGGTCGTACGGGAGGGTGCGTGCGGTCGTCAGGGCCCGCCGTTCCGCGGCGTGACCGGCCGCGGAACCGTTCCGCCCCGAGATCGATCTTCGGCACCGGAGAGCGGCCTTCACCGGAGGATACGGATGAGGTCGTCAGGAGCGGGCCGTCACCCGCGGAAAGGCGCAGGATTGAGAGACATGAGCCGCGTACCCGGCCGGATTCTCGACGTCGCCGGAGTTCCCACCCACGTCGTACGCGAGGGCGAAGGGCCCGTCTGCGTGCTGAGCGGCGGGCTCGGCATGAGCTGGTTCGACTGGGACCCGGTGGTCCCGCTGCTGACCCCCCACCGCACCGTCGTGCGGTTCGACCGCCCCGGCCTCGGGCTCAGCGCCCCCGCGCCGGCGGACGAGATCCCCACCGCCGCGGGCGAGGCGAGGAGGATCGCCGGGGTCCTCGACGCGCTCGGCCTGACCGGCCCCTGCACGGTCGCCGGCCACTCGCTCGCCGGATTCCACGTGGAGGCGTTCGCGCGGCTGTACCCGGAGCGCACCGCCGGGCTCGTCCTCGTCGACACGAGCGTGGAGGAGGACGCCCGCGAGCCCGCCGTTCCCGCCGCGCCCCGCGCGGCCGCCGCGCGCCTGCTGGCCGCCGGACTCGGCGCCGCCGGGGTGCCGCGGGCGCTCGGCCGCGCCGCGCGCCGCCTCACCGTTCGCGCCCAGTCCGTACGCCACAGCGACGACCCGGCCCCCGAGGCCCTCGTCCGCCGCTGCTACAGCACCACCCGTGTGCTGCGCGCCGGGCTGGTGGAGAACGCGACGTACGCCGGGATGGCCGCGGAAGTGCTCGACCTGCGGGCCCGGCATCCTCTGCCGGACGTCCCCGTCACCGTGCTGGCCGCGTACTCCGCCACCGACACCGTCCGCGAACTGCGCAGCCTGGACCGGCAGCGACGGCTCGCCGCGGAGCTGAACGGAGCCGACTTCCGGATCGCCGCCCCCGCGGGACACCTGGTGATGATGGACGACCCCGCGGCGGTCGCCCGCGCCGTGCTCGGGGAGTCGCCCGCTTGGGACATCGCGGCGGAGAGGACCTAGCCTGACCCCGGGGACGAAACGCGGCAGAAACGCCGTCACGTGATACTGAACGGGCCACAGCGCGGTGGCGCACCCGAGAAGCTCCAGAGCAAGCCGTCTGACCTGCGAGGATAGGGATCATGGATAAGCAGCAGGAGTTCGTGCTTCGGACGCTCGAAGAGCGCGACATCCGCTTCGTGCGCCTGTGGTTCACCGATGTGCTCGGGTTCCTCAAGTCGGTCGCGGTGGCACCCGCCGAACTCGAGCAGGCCTTCGACGAGGGAATGGGCTTCGACGGCTCGGCGATCGAGGGCTTCGCCCGGGTCTACGAGTCCGACATGATCGCCAAGCCGGACCCGAGCACGTTCCAGATCATCCCGTGGCGCGCGGAGGCGCCGGGCACGGCCCGGATGTTCTGCGACATCCTCATGCCGGACGGCTCGCCCTCGTACGCCGACCCGCGCTACGTCCTCAAGCGCATCCTCGCCAAGACCTCCGACCTCGGGTTCACCTTCTACACCCACCCCGAGATCGAGTTCTTCCTCCTCAAGAACAAGCCGGTCGACGGATCGCGGCCCACCCCGGCCGACAACTCCGGCTACTTCGACCACACCCCGCAGAACGTCGGCATGGACTTCCGCCGCCAGGCGATCACCATGCTCGAATCCATGGGCATCTCCGTGGAGTTCTCGCACCACGAGGGGGCGCCGGGCCAGCAGGAGATCGACCTGCGGTACGCGGACGCGCTGTCGACCGCCGACAACATCATGACGTTCCGTCTGGTGATGAAGCAGGTCGCGCTGGAGCAGGGCGTGCAGGCGACGTTCATGCCCAAGCCGTTCTCCGAGCACCCCGGCTCCGGCATGCACACCCACCTCTCCCTGTTCGAGGGCGACCGGAACGCCTTCCACGAGTCGGGCGCCGAGTACCAGCTCTCCAAGGTCGGCAAGTTCTTCATCGCGGGCCTGCTGCGTCACGCGGCCGAGATCTCCGCCGTCACCAACCAGTGGGTGAACTCCTACAAGCGGATCTGGGGCGGCTCGCAGCGCACCGCGGGCGCCGGCGGCGAGGCCCCCTCGTACATCTGCTGGGGCCACAACAACCGCTCCGCGCTGGTCCGCGTCCCCCTCTACAAGCCGGGCAAGACCGGCTCCACCCGCGTCGAGGTCCGCTCCCTGGACTCGGGCGCCAACCCGTACCTGGCGTACGCGGTACTGCTGGCGGCCGGCCTGAAGGGCATCGAGGAGAGCTACGAACTCCCGCCGGGCGCCGACGACGACGTGTGGGCGCTGAGCGACCCGGAGCGCCGCGCGATGGGCATCCAGCCGCTCCCGCAGAACCTCGGCGAGGCGATCACGCTGATGGAGCGCAGCGAACTGGTAGCCGAGACGCTGGGCGAGCACGTCTTCGACTTCTTCCTCCGCAACAAGAAGCAGGAGTGGGAGGAGTACCGCTCGGAGGTCACCGCGTTCGAGCTGCGGAAGAACCTGCCGGTGCTGTAAGGCGGTTGAGCGGCTTCGCGCCGCATCCACGGCTCCGGGCCGGCGGCCATGTGTCGCCGGCCCGGAGCCGTTTCGGCTGCCCTGAGAGGCGCTTCGGACCGGGCCGCTACGACGGGATGAAACTGGCCGAATCCTGTGTAGACCGGATAGATGCCTGAGGCATGTAGTTGGGGGACCGGGATGTCGGGATCTTTCGGAAGCGAGGACTTCATGGCGCAATCCGTCACCTTCCCTCAGGACCGCACGTGTCCGTACCACCCGCCCGCCGCGTACCAACCGCTGCGCGAGAACGGGCCCTTGGCGCGCATCACCCTCTACGACGGCCGCACCGCGTGGAGCGTCACCGAGCACGCGACGGCGCGCGCACTCCTCGTCGACCAGCGTCTCTCCACCGACACCACGCACCAGGACTTCCCCTCCCTCAACGAGCGCTTCGCGGTCGTGCGCAGGAGCCGCCGGGCCGCCCTGCTGGGATTCGACGATCCCGAGCACAACACCCAGCGCAGGAAGCTCATTCCGAGCTTCAGCGTCCGGCGGATCGCCGAGATGCGGCCGCGCGTCCAGGTCGTCGTGGACCAGTTGCTGGACGCGATGGTCGACCAGGGGCCGCCCGCCGATCTGGTGAGTGCCTTCGCCCTCCCCGTACCGTCGATGATCATCTGCGAGCTGCTGGGAGTCCCGTACGCCGATCACGACTTCTTCGAGGAGCAGTCCCGCCGGCTGCTCCGCGGGCCGACCCCTGCGGACGCGGAGGACGCCCGCGAACTGCTCCGGGCCTACCTGGGCGATCTGGTCGAGCACAAACGCCGGGAACCCGGCGACGGACTGCTCGACGACCTCATCGCGCAGCAGATCGCCGACGGAGGCTTCGACCGGGAGGAGATGGTCGACCTGGCCTCGGTCCTGCTGATCGCGGGGCACGAGACGACGGCCAACATGATCTCGCTCGGCACCTTCACCCTGCTGCAGCACCCGCAGCAACTGGACGACCTGCGCGCGGATCCGTCCCTCCTGCCGGCCGCCGTCGAGGAGCTGCTGCGCTTCCTGTCGATCGCGGACGGGATGGTGCGGTTCGCCACGGAGGACATCGAGGTCGCCGGGGGCGTGATCCGGGCCGGCGACGGCGTCGTCTTCCCGACGTCGATCATCAACCGCGACGCCGGCGCGTACGCGTCCCCGGACGAACTCGACTGGCACCGCTCGGCCCGGCACCACGTCGCGTTCGGCTTCGGCATCCACCAGTGCCTCGGGCAGAACCTCGCGCGGATGGAGATGGAGATCGCTCTCGGTACGCTCGTCCGCCGCTTCCCCGGACTGCGGCTCGCGGTGCCCGCCGCCACGATCCCCTTCAAACCCGGGGACACGATTCAGGGGATGATCGAACTCCCCGTGGAGTGGTGAGGCCGGTGACCGTCCACATCGAGGTCGACAAGGACACGTGCATCGGCGCGGGGCAGTGCGCGTTGACCGCCCCGGACGTCTTCACCCAGGACGACGACGGCTTCAGCGAGTTGCTGACCGGCAGCGAGGACGGGGGCGGCGACCCGCTGGTCCGCGACGCCGCCCGCGCCTGCCCCGTCCAGGCCATCTCCGTCACGACCGACTGACCACCCGTCCGCACGCGAGGAGCGCGGGGCGGTTGGCTTCCGCCCGCCACCCCGCGCTCGCCCGGGGCCCATGTCTGGCCGGTCGCTCCGCCCTGTCAGTCCACCTCGGTCACCGGCTCGGTCACCGGCTCGGTCACCGTCTCGGCCCCGCGACGGCGTAGGCCACGGTGCCGGCGACCGCGAGGGCCAGGGCCGTCCAGGTGCCCGTCGCCGCGCCGGGCGGCAGCAGCATCCAATGCGCCGTCTCCAGCGCGACGTTCGTGGGGGACGGGGCGACGAGCGAGAACGACAGCCAGGCGATCGGCACCGTCCACGCGTACTGCGCCCCGCACACCGCCGCCCCGAGGGCGACGAGTCCCATCAGCCCCGCGCCGTCGCGGACGATGAACGCGGTGGTGGCCAGGTCCTCTCCCACGGCCTGCACCGTCAGCAGCACCGACACCACGACCGTGCCGCTCAGCAGCACATGCGCCGCCCGGCGGGGCGCCCAGCGAATCGCGGCCGTCCGGTCGAGCGCGAGGTCCTGCCCGCCGAGCCCGATCGAGACCGCCGTCGCCGCCGCGGTGAGGGCGAGCAGGGGCACCTTCGGGTCGACGGCCCCGCCGCCGGCCCGGGCGAGTGCCGCCACCGCCAGCGCGCTGATCACCACCGCGGCGAGCGAGGCGGGCACCTGCCGCGAACGCGCGTACAGCGTCAGCCACCTCACCGGGACGCACCGCCGGACAGTACGTCGAGCGCGTTGCCCTCGCAGGAGAGCGCGGCGGCGTGCGTCGCGCCGATCCGCGCGCGCTGTTCGGCCCGGGGCAGCGCCCTGAGTTCCTTCCACACCGGTCCGGCATGGGCGAGTTGCTGGGACGCCTTGTGGTCCGTCCCGCCGAGTGGTTCGAGGCTGCCGAGGACCCAGCCTGCCGCGGTGATCTGCGCGGCGATCTCGTCGGGCCTGCCGCTCCAGCCGGAGCCGCGGGGGGAACACGACGGCGCCATGCCCACGGCCACCAGGGCACGGGTCAGCTCCTTCTCCTCGGTGGTGGCGAGGATCCCGTCGTCGAAGTCGACGAGCACGGCCGTGCTCGACCGTTCCGGGGTGGCGTCGCTCGGCTTCAGGGCGGTGCTCTCACGGATGGAGGCCGGCGCCCGGCCGCCCAGGGCGTCGCGCAGAAGACGCAGCGCCTTCCGCCCGGGGCCCGCGAGGTCGTCCAGGCGCGCCTGGTGCGCCTTCGTCACGCACACCGGGCCGTCGCACACCATCGCCGCGGCGGCCTCGTCGACGACGTACGTCCGGCGCGGGTCGGAGGGGAGGACGAGCACTGCGATCAACGCGCCCGCGAGGACGGGCGTCAGGGCGAGCAGCCGGGTCCGCGGGGTCGCGGCGACCAGCAGCCAGAAGCCCGTAGCGGCCATGCCGAGCAGCCAGACCGTCTGCCCGAGGTGTACGGAGGCGGAGAGCGTGAGGAGTATCTCGTGCACCTGCGCGACCGCGGGCGACAGCAGCGAGACGCGGTTCCCCACCGCGGCCTCCGGCACCGCCGTACTGTCCGACACCCGCAGGACGTTGGTGAGAACGAAGGCCGCCACGGCCATCGCGGGCGGAGTGAGAGGGGACGGCAGGGCCCGCCCGGCCCCCATGCCCAGCAGGGCTCCCGCGACGAGTGAGAACGCCCCCACCAGCGAGATCGGCACCCACCCGAGATGTGTGTACGCGGTGTCGCCGAGCACCTGGACCGAGCCGACGAGGACGAGGAGCGCAAAGGCCGAGACCGACGTGAGCGCCGTAGCGCCGGCCGGCACGGCCACGCGGTGCCGGGCCGGCCGCGGCGTGGTCGTCAGCAGTTCGTGCATCCCCGAGCGGCGGTCGCGCAGTCCCTGGAGAGCGCCGAGGCCGACGGCGAGCGGCCACAGGATGATCAGCAGCATGCGGGTCCACATGGCCATGGACGTCCACTGGGCCGTCCACCGCGCGGTGCCGCTCCACCACGCGCCGGGAAGCCCGTAGAGGAATGCCAGCGCCGTCCCGAGGACGACGAGGCCGGCCCACGGTGCGACGGAGCGCTTCAACTCGGTACGCAGCACACGGGTGTTCACCAGGTGCCCCTCTCCTGCTCCGAGCCCTTCAGCAGCGCGGAGTAGCCGCGCTCCAGCGGGCTGTCGCCCACGTGCTCGGGGCCGCCCGCCGCCGCCAGCGAGTCCGGGGTGCCCTGGAAGACCAGCCGGCCCTCCGCGAAGAGCACCACGTCCGTGCAGGCGGCGCCCACGTCCTCCACGAGATGGGTGGAGACCACGACGCATGTGTCCTGGCCCAGTTCCTGCAGCAGTTCGCGGAAGCGCAGCCGCTGTGCGGGGTCCAGTCCGACCGTCGGTTCGTCGAGCAGCAGGAGCGTCGGGTCGTTGACGATGGCCTGGGCGATGCCGACCCGCCGCACCATGCCGCCCGACAGGGCCTTCATCCGCTCGTCGGCGCGGTCCGCCAGGCCGACCCGCTCCACGGCGCGTTGCACCGCCGCTGGGATGTCGGCCTTGGGCACTTCCTTGAGCCACGCCATGTACTCGACGAACTCGCGCACCGTGAAGCGCTTGTAGTAGCCGAACTCCTGCGGCAGGTAGCCGATCCGGCGGCGCAGCGCGCGGTGTTCGTCCAGGCCGGTGGCGGGTTCGCCGAGTAGTTCCAAGGAGCCCTCGGTGGGGCGCAGCACGGTGGCCAGCGTCCGGATGAGGGTGGTCTTGCCGGCTCCGTTGGGGCCGAGCAGACCGTGTACGCCGGTGCCCAGCGACAGGTCGAGCCCGTCGACGGCCATCCGGTTCCTGCCGACTCTCACCTTCAGCCCCGTGGCCCGGATCTCCCAGGCGTAGGACGTCGGTGCGAGGTCGGCCGCGTTCACCGCGGGCATGGTGGTGTGGTCCTTTCCGGTGGTCAACGATGGGCTCCCAGCACGGAGTACGCGCCCCTGCGGGCGATCACGACTCCCGTGCCGAGCGCGAGGATCAGCCCCCACACCGGCAGGCCTGCCGTCTGCAGGGCGAGGGGGGTACGGCCGGCGGCCAGGGTCGGCGCCACGATCACGGCGGCCCACACCGTCACCAGCGCGACGGCCGCGCGGGTCACGCCGACGGCTCCGCCGAGCGCCAGGGTCGCGGAGGTGAAGGCCAGGCAGGGCAGCAGCCACTGCGCGGCCGTCACCCCCGTCAGCCATCCGCCGGCCAGCAGGGCGGGGACGACCACGGCGAGCACGGACGCGGTGCGCCGCAGCACCAGGTGGAGGCCCGCCCTCGGCGCGGAGGCCGTCAGCTCGTAAGCAGGGTCCAGACCGCGCGACCAGGACGCCGCGACGCCGAGCACGGGCAGGACCGGAGCGAACAGCAGGACGAGCGACACCTCGCCCCGGCCCGTGAAGGCGGCCGGGCCGGCCAGGTCGAGCAGGAGCGCGAGCAGGGTCACGCTCGTGACCATGGCCAGCCACGGCACCATGGTCGGTGTCAGCCACCTCGACAGCCGTGCGGACCAGCGCCGTTGACGCCTGATCGGGGTGGCGTCCAGCCGTGGGCCGAGGCCGGACCACACGGTGTCGACCAGCGCCGCCACGTCGGGCGCCTCGGACGTCACGGCGGCCGACAACCGGTCGCGGCACACCCGGCACGTCTCCAAGTGGGCCTCCAGGGCCCAGACTTCGTCGGTGGCGAGGTCCGTGTCACCGCGTGCGTAACCGTCGATGATCCGCCTCGACGCGTGTTCGCCGTTCATGACAGCGCCTCCCTCATCGCGATCCGGGCCCTGCGGGCACGGGTCTTGACCGTGCCTTCGGGCAACCCCAGCAGGACCGCGGTCTCCCGGACGGACAGCCCGTCGAGCACCATGGCCTGGAGCACTTGGGCGAGTTCCGGGGCCAGGCGCCGCAGCGCGTCGCCGACGTCACCGCCGACGGTCGCCGCGAGCGCCTCTTCCTCGGCGGCAGGTGCCACCGGGCGCGGGGCGGCCGCGGGCGGCGGCTCCGCGTGGTGGGCCCTGCGCCGGAAGGCGTCTATCAGACGGCGCGCCGCGATCGTCCACAGCCAGCCGACGGCCGTCCCGCCGACCGCGGCCCCCGCGAAGGCGCCCGCCGCCCGCCACACCGCCAGATACGTCTCCTGCATGACCTCGGCGACGATCTGCTCGTCCGCGCAGCGGCGGCGCAGCCGCACCGCGAGCCACGGCGACGTACGCCGGTACAACTCCTCGAACGCGGCCCGGTCGCCTTTGGCCACGAGCCGGACGAGACGCTCCTCGTCCAGGTCGTGCGGCGCTGCCGCCCTGACTGATCTCACGCCTGGTAGACGTGCGGCCCGTACGGCTGGTTTTGCTGCGGATGTGATCTGCGCCACGGGAGTTGGGGGTTCGGTGCGGGCCGGGGCGACCCGGGGCCGAGGGGCGGTCGTGGGGCGCGCGGCGGCGCCGTGGACGCGGCGACGCGGGGGCGCCGCCGCGGAAATCCGTCGCGCCGCGTGCGGGCGAGCCGTTAGCCTCCGCCCGGGCGGAGCGAGGCACGTGACCCGAGGGAGCCAGGCATGGAGACCGAACGCGTACGGACCGACCGTTTGGGCGTGTTGCTGGACCAGTTCGACTGCGCGAGGGAAACGGCCCAGGTGCGGCTGACGGGCCTCACCGACGAGGAGTACCTCTGGGAGCCGGTGCCGGGCTGCTGGTCGGTCAGGCGCCGCGGCGAGGCGGTGACGCCGAGGGCGTTCGGGCCGGGGGAGTGGGTGCTCGACCAGGGCGCCCCGGAGATCCCGGCGAGCGAGTACGCGGAGGTCGCGCGGCAGGTCGCCGGCGGCATGAGCGTCGCCAAGGTCGCGGAGGACTGGAGCGTGAGCGTCGAGCGGGTCGAGGAGGTCCTCGCCCACACCGGCCCGCCGGAGCCCGACGAGACCCCGGTCACCACCATCGCGTGGCGGCTGGCGCATCTGCACTTCTGCTTCGCGGGCGGATGGGAGTGGACCTTCGGCGAGAAGCGGCACGAGCCGAAGCAACTGGTCGACTTCACACCGTCCGCCGCCGTGGCGCTCGAGCGGTTCTGGGCCGACCTGGACCGCTGGCGCGACAGCGTCGGCACCGTGACCGAGGAACAGCTCGACACCGTCGGCTTCTCCCAGTACCCGTACGGCTCCGATCCGGACGAGCCGTTCATCGGCGTGCTGTGGGGAGCCAACCTCGAACTCATCCACCACATGGCCGAGATCGCGCTGCTCCGCGACCTCTGGCGGGGCCGCTTCGGCACCCGCGCGTAGGCCCTGGCGCGCGCTGTGCCGGATGCTCAACGGGCCGCGGGTGCCCGGGAGTTCGGATGCCTTGAGGCGCGGAGGGTGCGCAGGGCCGCGCGGGCGTCCTGCGGCGTGAGCCAGGTGGCCCACGGAAGATCCGTACGGCCGTCGGCACGGTCCTCCAGCAGGGGGAGCAGCACGTCGCAGTCGCGCTCCGGTGTCCGGAGGGACACCAGCCGCTCGGGGCCCCAGCGGACCTCCAGGTTTCGGGTGTCGGTGCTGATCCAGGGTCCGTACTCGAAGAAGCGCATGCGGTACCACCGGCCGGAGAGCTGTCGTAGGGAGAGCGGGACGGTGCCGCGAGTCCCACGGATGCGCGAAGTCATGCACGGGCACGGCACGTTGGCTCGCGTCCGCGGCCATCCGGCGCCAGGTGCGGGGGCGATGAGGGGGCGGGCCGCCGCAGGAGGGCAATGTCGCGTGGCCGCCGCGTACCGGGGTATGCGGTGCGGGAACGACGCACCACGAGAAGGGACCCCCGCCGTGCTCATGGCTCACCCCGCGGTTCTGACCGATCTCGTCGCCCAGTACGAAGCGCTCGAAGCACTGCGCGCGCACGAGGGCGTTCCCGAGGCGCAGCAGCGGCTCGACGACGTCGTCCGCAACTTGTGCGTGGCGACGGGCGCCCCGGACGTCGAGGCGGCGCTCGTGGTCGCACGGCAGCAGCTCCGTGAGGAGCGTGCCCGGAGCGGGACCCTGGTGGCCGGCTGAGCCGTGGCCCGCGCCGCACGGTGAACTGGCACGCACTCCAGGGCCGTTGAGCGCGCCGGGCCTGACGATCCCTTCCCCGGGCCGACGGTCACCGACCGTCGGCCCGGAGTCGTCAGCGAGGTGTCCGGGGACGGGTGGCGATGGCGCGGAGCCGTTGATCCTGTCGCTTCGCGACGGCTGCCGAGACCGGGTTGGGGTCGTTGGGGGCCCGGCGCATCAGGTACGACGTGAGGGTGCCGCAGGTGCGGACGTCGGTCATCACGCCTCCGGGCGAGGGCCGCCTTCCGCCGGACCACGCGCCGGTGCGGCAGCGGGGGACGGACGGAGCGGTACGGGGCGGGGCACGGCGGCGGTACGGGGCGGGGCGCGCGGCGCCCGGAGCGGTACGGGTCCCGCCCCGAACCGTCATCGCCGTCTCCGGTCCCTGCCCTGTGCCGCCCAGAAGTCGCAGGCCCCCAGCCTCGGGCCCGAAGTCCCGGGCCCCCAGCCCCGGCCCCCCAGGACCGGGGCCCGCCGAGCCCGGGGCCGGCCCGCACCCGGCCTCTCCCTGAGCCCCGCCCCCACCCCGCCCGCAGCGCCTCACGCCGCTGAGCCCGAGCGCCACGCCCGGTGGCCGCGCGTCCGGTCGCCGGGGACGGCTAGGCTCGGCATCGGCCCGTGATCGACAGGAGGCGGCGGTATGTCAATGTCCGTGCCGCAGGGACGCCGGAGCAGCACGTTCACGCAGATGCTCCGGCACGGGTTCACCGACCCCTCCGCCGCGGTCCGGCTGCTCGACACCCCGGAGATCGCACCCGTCCGCTCCGACCCCGTCCTCCTGGACGCGCTCGGCACCACCGCCGACCCCGACCTCGCCCTCCTCGCCCTCGTGCGCCTCGTGGAATCGCTGCAGGAGCACGGATCCGAGGCCCAGAGCCTCCTCGACACGCTCGTCACCGCCAAGCCGCTGCGCGACCGCCTCCTCGGGGTGCTCGGTGCCTCCGAAGCCCTCGGCGACCATCTGGCCCGTCACCCGCTGGACTGGCACGCCCTGGTGACGTACGAGGCGGCTGATCTGCACCCCGGCATCGAGGAGTTCGAGAATCTGCTGGACGGGGTGCCCGATCCGGACGCGCTGCGGGCCGCGTACCGCCGCTGCCTGCTCACCATCGCCGCCCGCGACGTCTGCGGCACCACGGACGTCGCCGACGCCGCCGCCGAACTCGCCGACCTGGCCACCGCCACCCTCCGCGCCGCCCTCGGCCTCGCCGAGGCCGCGGCACCCGAGGACGCGGCTGCCTGCCGGCTGGCCGTCATCGCCATGGGCAAGTGCGGCGGCCACGAGCTCAACTACGTG
Organism: Streptomyces sp. NPDC047108; assembly: GCF_040643575.1. NCBI lineage: Bacteria > Bacillati > Actinomycetota > Actinomycetes > Kitasatosporales > Streptomycetaceae > Streptomyces > Streptomyces sp. NPDC047108. The sequence goes on along the minus strand of NZ_JBEYUP010000010.1, from coordinate 104,490 downwards.
TCGGACGTGGACGTCATCTTCGTCGCCGAGCCGGTGAACGGCACCGACGAGGCCAAGTCCGTCCAGGCCGCGACCCGCCTCGCCTCCCACATGATGAGGATCTGCTCGGACACCACCGCCGAGGGCACCATCTGGCCCGTGGACGCGAACCTGCGCCCCGAGGGCCGCAACGGGCCCCTGGTCCGTACGCTCTCCAGCCACCTCGCGTACTACCAGCGGTGGGCCAAGACCTGGGAGTTCCAGGCGTTGCTGAAGGCCCGTCCGGTCGCCGGTGACCTCGCCCTCGGCCGCGCCTACGTGGACGCCGTGTCGCCGATGGTCTGGCAGGCCGCCGAGCGCGAGAACTTCGTGGCCGACGTCCAGCAGATGCGCCGTCGCGTCGTCGAGAACATCCCCGCCTCCCAGGTCGAGCGCGAGCTCAAGCTCGGCCCCGGGGGCCTGCGGGACGTGGAGTTCGCCGTGCAGCTCCTCCAGCTGGTGCACGGCCGTTCCGACAGCTCCCTGCGCAGCGGTACGACCCTCGACGCCCTGTCGGCCCTGGCCGCGGGCGGCTACGTGGGGCGGTCCGACGCCGGCGCGCTGGACGCCGCGTACCGATTCCTGCGCACCATGGAGCACCGCATCCAGCTCCACAAGCTGCGCCGCACCCACCTCGTGCCCGAGGAGGAGGCCGACCAGCGCCGCCTCGGCCGCTCCCTGGCCCGCAGCTACGGATGGCCCGTGGGCAAGGAGCCCGTGGCGACGCTGCACGCCGAGTGGCGGCGGCACGCGCGCGAGGTGCAGCGGCTGCACGAGAAGCTTTTCTACCGCCCGCTGCTCAGCGCCGTCGCCGAGCTCGAATCGGCCGAGGCCCGGCTCAGTTCGAGCGCCGCCCGCCAGCGCCTGGAGGCCCTGGGCTACGCCGATCCGGCCTCCGCGCTGCGCCATCTGGAGGCCCTGGCCTCGGGCGTCACCCGCAAGGCCGCCATCCAGCGCACGCTGCTGCCCGTCCTGCTCGGCTGGTTCGCCGACTCCTCCGACCCCGACGCGGGGCTGCTCGGCTTCCGCAAGGTGTCCGACGCCCTGGGCAAGACCCCGTGGTATCTGCGGCTGCTGCGCGACGAGGGCGCCGCCGCGGAGAACCTGGCCCGCGTGCTGTCCGCCGGGCGCCTCGCCCCCGACCTGCTGCTCCGCGCCCCCGAGGCGGTCGCCCTGCTCGGCGACCCCGAGGGCCTGCGGCCCCGCGACCGGGCGCACCTGGAGCAGGAGGTGCTCGCCGCGGTGGGCCGCGCCGACGACGCCGCGCAGGCCGTCACCGCCGCGCGCGGGGTGCGCCGCCGCGAGCTGTTCCGCACCGCGGCCGCCGACATCGTCGGCGCGTACGGCACCGAGGCGAGCCCCGCGGAGGCCGACCAGGGCACCGTGGTCGACATGGTCGGCAGCGCCGTCACCGACCTGAACGCCGCGACCATCGCGGGCGCCCTGCGCGCCGCCGTACGGGACAAGTGGGGCGACGAGCTGCCCGCCCGCTTCGCGGTCATCGGCATGGGCCGCTTCGGCGGCCACGAGCTGTCCTACGGCTCCGACGCCGACGTGCTGTTCGTCCACGAACCGCAGGACGGCGCGTCCGAGCAGGAGGCGTCGCAGGCGGCCTTCGCCGTCGCCAACGAGATGCGCCGACTCCTGCAGCTGCCCACCACGGACCCGCCGCTGCTCATCGACGCCGACCTCCGCCCGGAGGGCAAGTCCGGCCCGCTGGTACGGACCCTGGCCTCGTACGCCGCCTACTACCGGCGCTGGTCGCTGGTCTGGGAGAGCCAGGCCCTGCTGCGCGCCGCTCCCGTCGCGGGCGACCCCGGCCTGGGGGAGAGGTTCGTCGAACTCATCGACCCGCTGCGCTACCCCGAGCAGGGTCTGACGGAGGAGTCCGTCCGCGAGATCCGGCGTCTCAAGGCCCGGATGGAGTCCGAGCGGCTGCCGCGCGGCGCCGACCGGACCCTGCACACCAAGCTGGGCCGCGGCGGGCTCTCCGACGTCGAGTGGACCGTGCAGCTCCTCCAGCTCCAGCACGCCGGAAGCGAACCCGGGCTGCGCACCACCCGTACCCGCCCGGCCCTGCGCGCCGCCCACGCCGCCGGGCTGATCGGCGCCGAGGACGCCGAGGTGCTGGACGAGGCGTGGGTGCTCGCCACCCGGGTGCGCAACGCCGTGATGCTGGTCCGCGGACGGCCCGGCGACACCTTCCCCACCGAGGCAAGGGAACTGGCAGCCGTGGGCCGCTACCTCGGCTACGAACCGGGCCACGTCGGCGACATGCTCGACGACTACCGCCGGGTCACGCGGCGCGCGCGGGCGGTCGTCGAGAAGCTGTTCTACGGGACGTGAGCGCCGAGGTGAGCCCCGTACGCGGGGGAGAGCGGGGGCGAGGGGTCAGACCACGGGCCGCAGTTCGAGCTCCGGTCCCCCCGGGGCGGCGACCCGCCGCGGCAGCCGGTAGGCGACCTTGCCGTACCAGAGGAACGACAGCCCGTACCCGAACGCCAGGCACATCAGCCCGCCGACCGCGTCCAGCCAGAAGTGGTTGGCCGTCGCCACGATCACCAGCAGCGTGAGCGCCGGATACGCCACGCCCAGCGCCTTCGCCCACATCGGCCGGGCCAGCATCGCGATGGTGATGCCGCACCACACCGACCAGCCGATGTGCATCGAGGGCATCGCGGCGTACTGGTTGGACATCGCGGCCAGGTTGCCCGACGCCATCGAGCCCCAGGTCTCGTGCACCAGCACGGTGTCGATGAAGCCCTCGCCCGACATCAGGCGCGGCGGCGCGAGCGGGTAGAAGTAGTAGCCGAGCAGGGCAACGCCCGTGGTGGCGAAGAGAACCAGCCGCGTCGCCGCGTAACGCCCCGGATGCCCGCGGTAGAGCCACACGAGCACACCGATGGTGACGATGAAGTGCAGCGTCGCGTAGTAGTAGTTCATGCCGATGATCAGCCACTCCACCGAATTCACCGCGTGGTTGAGCGTCCTCTCGACGGCGATCCCGAGAATCTCCTCCACCCGCCAGATCCAGTCGGCGTTCCGCAGGGCTTCCGCCTTCTGCTCCGGAACGGCGTTACGGATCAGGGAATACGTCCAGTAGCTGACGGCGATGAGGAGGATCTCGAACCACAGACGCGGTCTGCGGGGGCTGCGCACTCCGTTGATCCAGGCGCGCCGTGACTGTGCCGGGCGGTCCTCGCGCCCCTCGATGGGTGACGGGGTGACCGTCCGTCCCTCCAGAGTCTCCACAGTCGCTTCACCCATAGCGCGACAGTCTGCCAGATGGCGACCTGCTCCCGATCATTCGGCGGTCTACGGTCCCTCTCACTCCACGCTACGCCTGGCGGCCGCCGGCTGCCCTGTCGGTCCCGCGGCCGTCGACCCGCGTACGACCAGCTCAGGCAGGAACACGAACTCGCTGTGCGGCGCCGGGGTGCCCCCGATCTCCTCCAGCAGCGCACGGACCGCCGCCTGCCCCATCGCCGGCACCGGCTGCCGGATCGTCGTCAGCGGAGGGTCGGTGAACGCGATGAGCGGGGAGTCGTCGAAGCCGATGACGGAGACGTCGTCCGGCACCTCCAGGCCGTGCTGCCGGGCCGCCCGGATCGCGCCCAGCGCCATCATGTCGCTGGCGCACACGATCGCCGTGCAGCCCCGGTCGATCAAGGCGGACGCCGCCGCCTGGCCGCCCTCGAGGCTGTACAGCGAGTGCTCCACCAGGGACCGGGCGTCATCGGCGGTCAGACCGAGCTGCTCCTGCATGCTCTGCAGGAAGCCCTCTATCTTGCGCTGCACCGGGACGAACCGCTTCGGGCCCAGCGCCAGGCCGATCCGCTCGTGGCCCAGAGCCGCGAGATGGGTGACGGACAACCGGACCGCGGCCCGGTCGTCCGGCGAGACGAACGGCGCCTGCACCTTGGAGGAGAAGCCGTTGATGAGGACGAACGGCACACCTTGCGCGCGGAGCTGCTCGTACCGCTCGGTGTCCGCCGAGGTGTCCGCGTGCAGCCCGGAGATGAAGATGATCCCGGAGACACCGCGGTCCACCAGCATCTCGGTGAGCTGGTCCTCGGTGAAGCCGCCAGGCGTCTGCGTGGCCAGGACGGGCGTGTAGCCCTGCTGGGTGAGGGCCTGCCCGATGACCTGCGCGAACGCCGGGAAGATCGGGTTCTCCAGCTCCGGGGTGATCAGCCCGACCAGGCCCGCGCTGCGCTGCCGCAGCCGCACCGGGCGCTCGTACCCCAGGACGTCCAGTGCGGCCAGGACGGACTGGCGGGTGGCCGCGGCGACGCCGGGCTTCCCGTTGAGCACCCGGCTGACCGTCGCCTCGCTGACACCCGCCTGGCCTGCGATGTCGGAGAGCCGTGCGGTCACGGGGGTGGACTGTACCGGTCGCATCTCAGACTGCCCACCAGACACAGGTGTCGGCCGGAATGTGGACGCTGCCGCCCGTGAAGTGCAGGGCCGCGGTGGCGAGCACCGGCCGCCCCGGCACGGGTAGTTCGACCTCCCGGTCCAGGGTGTTGAGCGTGCACACGAAGCCCGGGCGGGACACGGCCAGCACCCCGTCCGGGGCGTCCAGCCAGGTCATCGGCCCGTCGCCGAGACCGGGCAGCCGGCGACGCAGCGCCAGCGCCGAGCGGTACAGCTCCAGGGTCGAGCGCGGGTCCCCGGACTGGGCCTCCACCGACAACTCCCGCCAGGCGGCGGGCTGCGGAAGCCAGCTGCCGCCGGGCCCGAACCCGTACGGCGCCTCCTCGCCCGACCAGGGGATCGGCACGCGGCACCCGTCGCGCATGCCGTCCTGCCCACCCGCCTGCCCACCACCACCCTCATCCGATGTGTTGCGCACAGCCGCTTCGTCCCTGCCACGGAAGAACGCCGGGTCCTGGCGCACCTCGTCGGGCAGGTCCGTCACCTCCGGCAGGCCCAGCTCCTCGCCCTGGTAGAGGTACGAGGACCCGGGCAGCGCCAGGGTGAGCAGCGCCGCCGCCCGCGCCCGCCGCAGGCCGGCCTCGCCGCCGCCGTAGCGGGTGGGGTGGCGGACGACGTCGTGGTTGGACAGCACCCAGGTGGTGGGGGCGCCGACCGAGGTGGAGGCGGCCAGCGACTCGTCGATGACGCCGCGCATCGCGTCCGCGTCCCAGGCGCAGGTCAGGAAATGGAAGTTGAACGCCTGGTGCAGCTCGTCGGGGCGCACGTACAGCGCGAGCCGTTCGGAGCTGGGCGCCCACGCCTCGGCGACGCCGATCCGCCCGTCGCCGTAGGAGTCGAGCAACTGGCGCCAGGAGCGGTGGATCTCGTGCACCCCGTCCTGGTCGAAGAACGGCAGCACCTGGGCGCCGATCATCTTCGCCTGCTCGTTGCGGCCGATCGCCGGCAGCCCTTCGGCCTTGACCATGCCGTGGGCGACGTCGATGCGGAACCCGTCGACACCGAGGTCCAGCCAGAACCGCAGGATCGACTCGAACTCCTCGCGGACCTCGGAGTTGTTCCAGTTGAGGTCGGGCTGCTCGGGCGCGAAGAGGTGAAGGTACCACTCGCCGGGCGTGCCGTCCGCGCCGGTCGTACGCGTCCAGGCCGGGCCGCCGAAGACCGACTCCCAGTCGTTGGGCGGCAGTTCGCCGTCCGCGCCCTGGCCCGGCCGGAAGTGGTAGCGGTCCCGGGATGCCGCGCCCGCCCCCTCCGCGAGCGCGGCCCGGAACCACTGGTGCTGGTCGGACGTGTGGTTCGGGACGATGTCCACGATCACCTTCAGGCCCAGCTCGTGGGCGCGCCGCACCAGGTCGTCCGCGTCGGACAGGTCGCCGAACAGCGGGTCCACGGCGCGGTAGTCGGCGACGTCGTAGCCGCCGTCCGCCTGCGGCGAGGCGTAGAAGGGCGTCAGCCAGACGGCGTCGACGCCCAGCTCCGCCAGGTACGGCAGACGGTCGCGGATCCCCCGGAGATCGCCGATCCCGTCGCCGTCGCTGTCCGCGAACGACCGCACGTACACCTGGTAGATGACGGCGTCGCGCCACCAGTCGGCGCACCGCTCGCGTGCGGCCTGCTCACGGACGGACGGGGCGAGGTCCTGGGTCATGTGGTACGTCCCTATCGGGTGGGCCCAACCGGGCTACGACAAGCGGTGGTCTGGTACGGACGGCCTGCGCGATGTGGCGCGGACCGGTGGCGGCGGTCAGCCCTTGGTGCCTCCCGCGGTGAGCCCGGCGACCAGGTGCTTCTGCGCGAAGAAGAACAGCGCTCCGGCCGGCACCATGATCAGTACGGACGAGGCGGTCATCAGGCCCCACTCGGCGCGGTGGGGGCCGACGAAGGTCTGCAGGCCGACGGCGAGGGTGTAGTTCTCCTCGCTGCTCATGAACTGCGTGGCGAAGGCGACTTCGCTCCACGCCGTCAGGAAGGTGTAGAAGGCGGTGACCGCGAGCCCGGGCCGGGCCAGCGGGACGACCAGCCGCCAGAACGTGCCGAACGGGGTGAGGCCGTCGACCCGCCCCGACTCGTCGATCTCCGCGGGGATGGTGTCGAAGTAGCCCTTGAGCATCCAGGCGCAGAACGGCACGGACACCGAGCAGTAGGTGAGGATCAGGCCCCCGTAGGAGTCCAGCAGGCCCAGCTGTCCCAGGATGTTGTAGAGCGGCACGATCAGCACCGCGACCGGGAACATCTGGAAGAGCAGGAACGACCACATCAGCGGCCCGTGCCCGGGGAAGCGCATCCGGGACAGGGCGTAGCCGGCGCTCGCGGCGATGAGGACGCCGACGAGCATGGTGCCGCCCGCGATGACGACCGAGTTGACGAACCAGGTGACGAACTCGGTGTCGTTCAGCACGTGCGTGTAGTTGGTGAGCGTGAACCCGGACATCTCCATGGGGTGCGTCCAGCCGTTCTCACCGCGCAGCGAGACCAGCACGATGAACACGACCGGGAAGAGAGCGACCATCGACGCCAGCACGAGCGTGGTGTGCAGGGCGGCCGACGCGCCCTTGGAACGCTCACCGCGGCGCCGTACGCGTGCCGCCGCGGCAGGTGCCGCGGCCGGTGCGGTGGTCACGGCGGCGGGTGCAGAGGCGGGGGCGCTCATCGGACGGCCTCCTGGCGGTTGAGCATCCTGCGGTAGAAGACGGAGAAGACCAGCAGCAGGGAGAGGATGACGATCCCGTACGAGGCGGAGGCCGCGTAGTCGCGGACGCCCTGGAAGGCGAGCCGGTAGGCGTACGTCACCAGGATCTCGCTCTCGGTCCCGCCGGCCTGGCCGATCACCAGGTAGATGATCGGGAACATGTTGAACGTCCAGATGGTGCCGAGCAGGATGACGGTGCTGCTCACGGGGCGCAGTCCGGGCAGGGTGACGTTGCGGAAGCGCTGCCAGGGGCTTGCGCCGTCCATCTCGGCCGCCTCGTGCAACTCCCGCGGAATGGACTGCAGTCCGCCGAGGATCGCGACCATCATGAAGGGCACACCGAGCCAGGTGTTGACGGTGATGACCGAGATCTTCTGGACGAAGGGATCGCCGAGCCAGTCGACCGCCCCGATGCCCACCTTGCCGAGCAGGGCGTTGAGCACGCCGTTGTCGGAGTTGTACATCAGCTTCCAGGCGAAGGCGGCGACGAACGCGGGGACCGCCCACGGCAGGATCAGCAGGACGCGGTAGAGCGAGCGCCCCTTGACCTGCCGGTTGAGCAGCATGGCCAGGCCCAGGCCGATGGTGTAGTGCAGGAAGACGCAGCTCGCGGTCCAGATCACGGTCCAGGTGAGCCGCGGGTAGAAGGAGCCCTCCTGGCCGGAGAGGATGTTCCAGTAGTTCTCGAGGCCGACGAACTTGTACGTGGACGGGACCTCGAAGTCACCGATCACCCGGCCGATGTTGGCCTCGTTGGCGTCGGTGAAGGACAGGTAGATCCCGCGGCCGAGCGGATAGCCGACGAGCACCCCCAGCACCACCACGACGGGCAGCACCATCGCCCACGCGTACCAGTGGGTGTCGAACGAGCGCCGGGCCCGGGTGAGCAGCGACGGGCGCGGCTGCTTCCGGTCCGGGCCTCCGGCGCCGGCGCTGCCGGAGCTTGCCGGGCTCCCGGGCTTGGTGACGGCTGTGGTCATGGCTCCACGGCTTTCTGCGGGTCGCGGGTCGCGGGTCGCGGTCTACGGGACGGGGGCGGCGGTGCCGGGCCGGTCACCTTCCGGGGCGCCGGGCCGCGGGCGGTGAACTCGCCCCCGTCCGGCGGCCGGTGGGACCGGCCCGGTCCGGCCGGGCGGCGCGTGGGCCGCACCCGCTGGGCGGGAGCGGCCCTCCCCGCTGACGGGGGAGCCCGGGCCGGACCGGGCCGGAGTCGGTGACCCGGCCGCGGATCGCTCGCCTATCCGGCGATCTCGTAGTCCTTGATCAGCTTGGACTTCCACTCCTCGGCCAGGGCGTCGAGCCCGGCCTTCGGGGTGGCCTGCCCGCGCAGGATCTTCACGTAGTGCTGGTCGAAGGCGACGAACAGGTCACCGACACCGGGGATGACCGGGCGCGACTTGGAGGTGGCCAGGGCGTCCTGGAAGGCCTTCTTCGCCGGGTCGGCGGTGACCTCCGCGGTGTAGGCGGACTTGCGCGTCGGCAGGGTGTTGATCTCGGTGGCGGTGAACTCCTGGCTCTTGGCGGAGGACATGAACTTCACGAAGAGGTAGGCCGCGTCCTTGTTCTGCGAGCCGCGGTAGACCGAGTAGTTGTGGCCGCCGATGGGTGCCGCGGCCTTGCCGGAGGAGCCCGCCGGGATCGGGGCGATGCCCAGGTTCTTCTTGTCCTTGAACGCCTTGCCGGTGTAGTCGTCGGCCACCGACCAGGGGCCGTTGACGACCATGGCGACCTTGCCGTCCTTGAAGGACGTCTGCGCCGCGACGTAGCCGTCCGTGGAGGCGGGCTTGAGGGAGACACCGGACTTCACCATGCCGACGGCGGTCTCGATGCCCTTGACGGCCTCGGGCGCGTTGACCGTGATCTTCTTGCCCTTGGTGTCGAGCATGTCGCCGCCCTCGCCGTAGAGGAACGGCAGGGAGAAGTAGCCCTCGGGATTGAGCTGGGTGCCCGCGACGCCCGTCTTCTTCTTGACGGTCTTCGCGGTCCTGACGAACTCCTCCCAGGTGGCCGGGGGCTTCTTGATCCCGGCCTTCTTGAGGAGCTCCTTGTTGTAGAGGAGACCGAGGGTGTCGGTGACCTGGGGGACGCCGACCGTCTCGCCCTTCCACTTGGCGGTGGAGAGGGGGCCTTCGAGGAAGTCGCCCGCGTCGTCCAGTGCCGGGGTGCCGTCCAGGGGCTGGAGGTAGCCGAGGTTGGCGAACCCGGCCGACCAGCCGACGTCGGTGCGGATGACGTCGGGGGCGCCCTTGCCGGACTGGGCCGCGGTCTTGAACTTCTGTTCGGCCGCGTCGAAGGAGACCGGGACCCGCTTGACCTTGATCTTGGGGTACTCGGCCTCGAAGTCCTTGACGAGCTTCTCGTACGTCGGGCCCTCGGCCTCGTTGGAGGTGTCCCACCACGTCACGGTGCCGGTCACGCTGCCCGGGTCCTCGGCGGCCTTGGAGCCGTCGCCTCCGCCGCCCCCGCTGTCCCCACCGCACGCGGTCGCCGCCAGAGCCAGCACGCCGGCCAGGGCGGCGATCGATATGCCTCGACGCATAGTGATCTCCTCATTGAGTGAGGCCCGGCCTGGTCCGTCAGTGCCATCTGCTGCGGCTCGCCTCTCCCACGGCGGCCCCGGGCTGGGAGGAAGCTAACAGGGCTGCAATCTCTTGCGAAAGAGCTTGCAGAAAGAAAACGACGGGATTCCCGGGCTGTTACCTCTTCGTGTCCCGGGGGTTGACCCGGATGTTCGAGGCTCGTACGGTCTCCGCGGCGGCAGGCTTCTGACGGCTTGCTGCAAGAACCATCAGAACAATGGCCTTACGGGCATGGCGCGTTGCCACGAGGCTGCACCGTCACCCGCACCTCCCCCCACAGGAGGATTCATGGCCATATCCGTCGGCGGAACGGCCGGCAAGTCCCTCGTCGTCACGGTCGCCCTCGCGGCGGGCGCCGCGGCCGTCCTCGCCTCACCTGCCGCGACACCCCGGGCCTCGGCGTCCCCGCCCGGGAGCAAGGACGTCACCGCCGTCCTCTTCGAGTGGCGTTTCGACTCGGTTGCCCGGGAATGCAAGGATTCGCTCGGTCCGGCGGGCTACGGGTACGTCCAGGTCTCGCCGCCCCAGGAGCACATCAAGGGCGACCAGTGGTGGACCTCGTACCAGCCGGTCAGCTACAAGATCGCCGGACGGCTCGGCGACCGCGCGGCCTTCACGAACATGGTCGACACCTGCCACGACGCCGGGGTGAAGGTCGTCGCCGACACCGTCATCAACCACATGGCCGCCGACAGTGGCACGGGCACCGGCGGCTCCTCGTACACCAAGTACGACTACCCCGGGATCTACTCGGGCTCCGACATGGACGACTGCCGGTCGGCCATCGACAACTACAAGGACCGGGCGAACGTCCAGAACTGCGAACTCGTCGAACTCGCGGACCTCGACACCGGCGAGGACCGCGTCCGCTCCCGCATCGCCGCCTATCTGAACGACCTGCTCTCCCTCGGCGTCGACGGCTTCCGCATCGACGCCGCCAAGCACATGCCCGCGGACGATCTGCGGGCCGTCAAGGCGAAGTTGAGCGACCCGGACGCCTACTGGAAGCAGGAGGCCATACACGGCGCGGGCGAGGCGGTGTCACCGTCCGAGTACCGGGACACGGGTGACGTCCAGGAGTTCCGCTACGCGCGCGACCTCAAGCGGGTATTCGGCAGCGAGCGGCTGGCGTATCTGAAGAACTACGGCGAGGGCTGGGACTTCATGCCCAGCTCCTCCTCGGCGGTCTTCGTCGCCAACCACGACACCGAGCGCGGCGGCGACACCCTCAGCTACAAGGACGGCGCCGACTACACGCTCGCGCACGTCTTCATGCTGGCGTGGCCGTACGGCGCCCCCGACGTCCACTCCGGCTACGAGTTCACCGACCGCGACGCCGGGCCGCCGAACGGCGGGACGGTGAGCGCCTGTTACCAGGACACATGGAAGTGCCAGCACGCCTGGCCGGAGATCGAGCGGATGGTGGCCTTCCGTAACACCGTGCGGGGCACCGAGGTCACCGACTGGTGGGACAACGGCAACGACGCGATCGCCTTCGGGCGAGGCGACAAGGGGTTCGTCGCCCTCAACCACGAGGGGGAGTCGCTGAAGCGGACGTACCAGACGTCGATGCCGGCGGGGGACTACTGCGATGTGCAGTCGGGCCGCTCGGTGACGGTGGACGGCTCGGGCCGCCTGGAGGCCACGCTGGCCTCGAACACGGCGCTGGCGATCCACGCGGGAGCGCGCTCCTGCGGGTGACGCCGTGACGGCCGCCGCGGCCGATGGCTGCGGCGGCCCGTCCGGGGAAGTCCGCGGGCGGCGTGCGCCGTTCAGGGCGACCGCTGCCCGCCGTCCCGGCAGCGGTACGGACGGCTGATGGGGGTGGCCGGGGGAGCCCGCTGTGTCTGCGGGCCCCGCGGGGGGCGCCACGCAAGGGGCCGGGGGCGCGGCATCGGTCCACGCAGGTGTGGTGAGCGGCGGGGGAGCTGCTGCTCGCGTCGGCTGCGTCGGTCCGGTGATGAACCGGGGCGGTCGGTCGCGCGGGGACGGTCGGTTCGCGGTGCGCTCCCACGCCCACGGGGGCCGCGTGCCAACTCCCGCCCAGCCGCGCCGATATGGGCGGCTCAGGTGGATGCCCGGCGCCGGGGGTGCGCCGGTTGCCGGAACCACCGGTCTCGGCGGGGTTCGGTCGCGGCGTCCGTGGTCGCGGTCGCGGTTGCGGGCCGTGGTCGCGGCAGGTCCGGCGCCGCGGGCCGGCGACAGCAGGCGTTCCGCCCCCGGCGCTCAGCGGCGGTCGTGAAAGTCCGGCGCGCAGCGCCGGTGACGGGGCCGCGGCGAAGGGAAGGTCCGCCGCGGCGAGAGGAAGGTCCGCCGCGGAGAGCAAGGTCCGCCGCGGCGGAAGCAGTGAAGCCAGCAACTCCCCTCCCTCCGAAGGAGATGTCACGCCGATGAGACGCATCCGCACGACCGGGCGCGGAACCGCGCTCGCCACCGCCGCGGCAGCACTGCTCGCCCTGCTGCCGTCCGGCGGGCCGCCCACCGCGCAGGCGGCCGTCTCCGCGCCACCCCCGCCGTCCGATGCCGCGCTCGCCGCGCAGCCCGCCCGGCACGACCTCACGCGCGAGCAGTTCTACTTCGTCCTCCCCGACCGCTTCGCCAACGGCTCCGCCGCCAACGACCGCGGCGGGCTCACCGGCGGCCGTCTCGACACCGGCTTCGACCCCACCGACAAGGGCTTCTACCAGGGCGGCGACCTCAAGGGCCTCACCGAGAAGCTCGACTACATCAAGGGGCTGGGCACGACCGCCATCTGGATGGCGCCCATCTTCAAGAACAAGCCGGTCCAGGGTGAGGGCAAGGACGCGAGCGCCGCCTACCACGGCTACTGGATCACCGACTTCACCCAGGTCGACCCGCACTTCGGGACCAACGCCGAGCTGGAGACGCTGATCGAGACGGCCCACGCCAAGGGCATGAAGGTCTTCTTCGACGTCATCACCAACCACACCGCCGACACCGTCGACCACGCGGAGAAGGAGTACGGCTACCGCCCCAAGGGCGCGTACCCGTATCTCGACCGCGAGGGCCGCCCGTTCGACGACCGCGCCGGGATGCGGCGCGTGGACGAGGACTCGTTCCCGTACACGCCGAAGCGGCGGACAGATGAGACGAAGGTGCCCGCCTGGCTCAACGACCCGGCGCTCTACCACAATCGGGGCGACTCCACCTTCGCCGGGGAGAGCAGCGAGTACGGCGACTTCGCGGGCCTGGACGACCTGTGGACCGAGCGTCCCGAGGTCGTGTCCGGGATGGAGAAGATCTACCAGCGCTGGGTCCGCGACTTCGACATCGACGGCTTCCGCATCGACACCGTCAAACACGTCGACCTCGACTTCTGGACCCAGTGGGCCACCGCCCTCGACGCCTACGCCGCACGCCACGGCCGCGAGGACTTCTTCATGTTCGGCGAGGTCTACGCGGCGGACCCCGCCGTCACCTCGCCCTATGTGACGCGCGGCCGGCTGGACGCCACCCTCGACTTCCCCTTCCAGGACGCGGCCCGCGCCTTCGCCTCCCAGGGCGGCCCCGCGGCGAAGCTGTCCGGCGTCCTCGCGCAGGACTACCGCTACACCAGTGACAAGGCCAACGCCTATGAACAGGTCACCTTCCTCGGCAACCACGACATGGGACGGATCGGGACGTTCCTGAAGCAGGACAACCCCGAGGCGAGCGACGCCGAACTGGTGCGCCGGGCGCGGCTGGCCAACGAGCTGATGTTCCTCGGCCGCGGCAACCCCGTCGTCTACTACGGCGACGAGCAGGGCTTCACGGGAGCGGGCGGCGACAAGGACGCCCGGCAGTCCCTCTTCGCGTCGAAGACCGACGACTATCTCGACGACGACCAGATCGGCACGGACCGGACGCACGCCACCGACGCGTACGACCCCCGTCACCCGCTCTACCGGTCGATCGCCGCGCTGGCGAAGCTCACGACGAAGCACCCGGCGCTGCGCGACGGTGTCCAGACCGAGCGCTACGCGGCGAAGGGCGCGGGCGTCTACGCCTACTCGCGTCACGATGCGCGCGAGCGGACCGAGTACGTGGTCGCGGTCAACAACGCCACCGAGGCGCAGCGGGCCGACATTCCCACCGGCGCCGCCGGGATGAGGTTCCGCCCGGTCTACGGCGCTCAGGGCGAAGGCTCCACGACGGGGCAGGACCGGAAGCTGTCCGTCGAGGTCCCCGCGCTGTCCGCCGTCGTGTACAAGGCGGAGAAGAAGCTCCCGGCGCCGGCGTCGAACCCGTCGGTGAGCCTGGACGCCCCGGCCGACGGAGCCACCGGCACCGTCGAGGTGTCGGCCGATGTGGACGGCGGCGGCCTGAACCGCGTCGTCTTCGCCGCCCAGGTCGGCAACCGGAAGTGGAAGGTGCTCGGATCGGCCGACCACGCCCCGTACAAGGTGACCCACCACATCGCCGGCAACGTCTCCGCCGGAACTCCCGTGCACTACAAGGCCGTTGTCGTCGACAGCGCGGGCCGCACCGCGAGCGCGCCCGCCTCGACGACGACCGGGCAGGCCCCTGAGCCGCCGAAGCCGGGCGCCGTCCAGCGCGCGTACGCGATCGTCCACTACCAGCGCCCGGACGGCGACTACGACGGCTACCGGTTGACGACGGGCGGCTCCACGGCGGAGTTCACCGGCCGCGACGCGTACGGCGCCTTCGCCTGGGTGAAGGTGGAGGACGGTGCCACCGAGATCCCGTTCACCGTCGAGAGGAACGGCACGGCCGACGGCCCGCAACGTAACCTCGACCTCGCGCGCACCGGCGAGGTGTGGATCGAGCAGGGCAAGGACGGGCTGGAGGAGAAGGCCCCCGACGGCGCCTATCCGCCGCAGGACACCAAGACAGCCGTCCTCCACTACCACCGCGCCGACGGGGACTACGACGGCTGGGGCCTGCACACCTGGACCGGTGCCGCCGAGCCCACCGACTGGTCGGAGCCGCTGAAGCCGGTGCGCCGGGACGCGTACGGCGTGACCTTCGAAGTGCCGCTCGCCGAGGGCGCGAAGTCCCTCAGCTACATCGTCCACAAGGGCGACGAGAAGGACCTGCCCGACGACCAGTCGCTGGACCTGGCGACCTACGGCCACGAGGTGTGGCAGCTCTCCGGCGAGCAGCAGTATCTGCTGCCGAGCACGGGCCGCGCCCCCGACCTCGACCTGGACAAGGCCGAGGCGCAGTGGATCGACCGCGACACCGTGGTGTGGAAGACGAAGACCACCGGCGCCGCGAGCACCCAGCTCGTCCACGCGCCCGAGGGCGGCATCACCGTCGAGGACGGGGCGCTGAGCGACGAGGGCCACTGGCTGCGGCTGAACCCGTCGGAGCTGACCGGCGCCCAGAAGAAGGCGTATCCGCATCTGAAGGACCACCCCGCCTTCACCGTCGACCCGCGCGACCGGGACCGCGTACGGGACGCGCTGCGCGGGCAGATCGTGGCGACCCGGCGCGCCGCGACAGGGGCGCTCCTCGCCGCGACCGGCGTCCAGACCCCGGGGGTGCTGGACGATCTCTACGCGAAGAAGGCCGAGCGGGCGAAGCTCGGCCCGGTCTTCCGCGACGGCCGTCCCACCCTGTCCGTCTGGGCGCCGACAGCCCGCACGGTCTCCCTCGAACTCGACGGCAGGACCGTGCCGATGCGGCGTGAGCGGGGCAGCGGCGTCTGGAGCGTCACCGGCGAGCGGAGCTGGACCGGGAAGCCGTACCGCTATGTGGTCGACGTCTGGGCCCCGTCCGTCGGGAAGCGGGTGACGAACAAGGTCACCGACCCGTACGCGACCGCCCTGACCGCTGACTCCCGTCGCAGCCTGGTCGTGGACCTCGCGGACCCCGCCCTCGCGCCCCAGGGCTGGAACTCCCTGAAGAAGCCCGCCGTGACTCCCTTGCGCGGTGCGCAGATCCAGGAGCTGCACATCCGCGACTTCTCGGTCGCCGACCGGACGTCCGGGCACCGCGGGCAGTACCTCGCCTTCACCGACCGGGGTTCGGCCGGGATGCGGCACCTGCGGAAACTGGCCCGCTCCGGCACCTCGTACGTCCATCTCCTCCCGGCCTTCGACGTCGGCACGATCCCGGAGCGGAAGGCGGACCAGCAGAAGCCCGGCTGCGACCTGGCGTCGTACGCGCCGGACTCGGAGAAGCAGCAGGAGTGCGTGGGCAGGACGGCCGCGAAGGACGCATACAACTGGGGCTACGACCCGCTGCACTACACCGTCCCCGAAGGCTCCTACGCGAGTGATCCCGACGGCACGCGCCGCACGGTGGAGTTCCGGCGGATGGTGCAGGGCCTCAACGGCTCAGGGCTGCGGGCCGTGATGGACGTCGTCTACAACCACACCGTGGCGAACGGCCAGGACGACAAGTCCGTGCTGGACAGAATCGTCCCCGGCTACTACCAGCGCCTGCTGGACGACGGCTCGGTCGCCACCTCCACGTGCTGTGCCAACACCGCGCCCGAGCACGCCATGATGGGCAAGCTCGTCGTCGACTCCGTCGTCACCTGGGCCAAGCAGTACAAGGTCGACGGCTTCCGCTTCGACCTCATGGGCCACCACCCCAAGGCCAACCTCCTCGCCGTCCGCAAGGCCCTCGACGCCCTCACCCCGGAGAAGGACGGCGTCGACGGCAAGAGGATCGTCCTGTACGGGGAGGGCTGGAACTTCGGGGAGATCGCCGACGACGCCCGCTTCGAGCAGGCCACGCAGAAGAACATGGCGGGCACCGGCATCGCGACCTTCTCCGACCGGGCGCGCGACGCGGTGCGCGGCGGCGGGCCGTTCGACGACGACCCGCGCGTCCAGGGCTTCGCCTCCGGCCTGTTCACCGACCCCAACGGGTCGAAGGCGAACGGCACCCGCGAGGAGCAGAGGGAGCGGCTGCTGCACTACCAGGACCTGATCAAGGTGGGCCTGACGGGCAACCTCGCCGGGTACTCCTTCACCGACAGCAGCGGGAAGAAGGTCACCGGCGCGGACGTCGACTACAACGGCGCCCCGGCCGGCTACGCGGCCGCACCCGGCGACGCCCTCGCCTACGCCGACGCCCACGACAACGAATCCCTCTACGACGCGCTCGCGTTCAAGCTCCCGCAGTCCACGCGGGCGCGGGACCGGGCCAGGATGCAGGTCCTGGCGATGGCCACGGCCGCCCTCTCGCAGGGCCCGGCGCTCTCCCAGGCGGGCACGGACCTGCTCCGCTCCAAGTCCCTGGACCGCAACTCCTACGACAGCGGCGACTGGTTCAACGCCGTCCACTGGACGTGCGGGGACGCGGGCAACGGCTTCGGCCGCGGACTGCCGCCGTCGGCCGACAACGAGCCCAAGTGGCCGTACGCGGCACCGTTGCTGGCCGACCCGGCGCTGCGCCCCGGCTGCGGCACGGTCACCGCGGCCTCGGGCGCGTACCAGGACATGCTGAGGATCCGTACGACGGAGAAGGCGTTCGACCTGGCGTCGGCGGATGCCGTGCAGTCGGCGTTGTCCTTCCCGCTCTCGGGCCAGGACAACGGGGAGACGCCGGGCGTCATCACGATGCGGCTCGGCGACCTGGTCGTCGTCCTCAACGCGACACCGGACCGGCAGAAGCAGCGGATCGCCTCGCTCGCGGGAACGCGGTACGCGGTGCACGCGATGCAGGCGCGCGGATCGGACGCGGTGGTGAAGTCCTCGTCCTACGCGGAGGATTCGGGCACCTTCACCGTCCCGGCGCGCACGGTGGCGGTCTTCGAGCGCCGCTGAACGGAGCGGCGCCCGCCCCGGCGGGGCGCCGCTCAGCCCCGGCCGCCGTTGCCACGGCCGGACGGCCGGGTCCCGGGAAGCTGCTCATGCGGCGGACGGCCTCATGGGCGTGGACGGCGATCGCGGCCGAGATGCCCGGGCGCCCTTCGGCGGTCCGATCCGTCATGGGTGCTCGTTCAGCCTCCGCGTTTCACATGCGCCGGGGTCCGGCTACGGGGTCGTCTCCTGCTCGTCACGCCGCATGGACGGTCAGGCGAAGAGGAGTGTCGGCTCGGCGAGAATGTCGCGGCTCAGCTCGCTCCTGTAGATGAGGTCGATGCTGCCGAAGCGGGCCTCGGCGTAGTCCAGTCCGAGGGCGGACACGGCTCGGCGCACGTCTTCCTCGGACGTGCTCTCGATCTCCAGAAAGGTGGGGAGATCGGGCCAGGTGTCGAAGTCGTAGGTGACTCCCTTGAGTTGCCACTCCTCGCGGTAGTTCTGCTGGAAGCGCACCTGGCGGAGGCCGAGGGCCTTGAGGAGTTCAGCGGTCTTCTCCAGGTCGCTGACCTCGATCTCGATCTCGGTGGTGCCGTTGATGTGAGTGGCGTCGGTGACCTGTTTGAGGGTCAGCGTGGTTTTCCCGCCCTCGTCCCGGAGGCGGAGCCACTGCTCGCCCTGGACGGCGTCGTTCTCGAAGATCAGACGTGTGAACAGGGTCTTGGGGAAGACCTGCTCGGCACCCTCGCTGCGCAGCCGGTCGCGTACGGCGGCGACGTCGATCTCCAGGAATGTGGCTTCGTATTCGTGCTGCGCCATGACTCTCCTCTGCTGGGTACTTGCCCGGGTACTCGGGTCGTGGAAGTCCTGCTCGCGCCATCATCGGACCTCGCTGCAGCCGCCGCTGCGCACGAACTGTTCCACGGGAAAGCAGAGGTCCGTGCGCCGAATGCAGACGCCGACATGAAAGGTGCCTTGGGTTCGCGACAGAGCCGGAGTTCCGGAGCAATCCTCCTTGCGGTCAACCGCGTTGTTGTCCCGGCGCAGTCCTGACGGGCGGACGTTGTGCCCGTCCAGCAGTACGTCGATGGCGTCAAGCGGTTGCTCTCCGCCCGCCAGAAGTGATCCGATCGGTGCGTGTCACCCGAGCATGGTCGGTGACCACACGACGGAAGAGGGCGTGCCCCGTCCGACCGGTATGCCGTAGGCACCAGTCCTGAGCCCCTTCCTGCTCACCCTGGCCGCCGGAATCCTCACCGCAGCCGGGTGCGGCGCAGAACGCTTCGAAGGTCACTCCTCCGTCCGGCGCGTGCCGGATGCTGTGCTCGACGAAGCGCATGACCGCGCGACTCATGCGCGTCCCCCGTGCACGTGGTTGCGGATCTCGATGTTGAGGTCGGACACGCGGGAGAAATCCCCGCGCATCCTCGCTTCGGTGCGCTGGCCGTCCAGGGCCAGGCACACACCGCAACCGGCCGTAGGCGTCGGATCCGGTTCCAGCCCCAGTGGCAGCTCGACCGGCGCTGTCGTGTACCTCGTCGGTTCGCTCACGTGCCACCCCTGCATGACTCGGCTGGGCCGTCTTTCATCGGACGGCCAGTCAACGGCTGGAGGCGCGTTCAGCTCTCGCTCATCACCTCGGCCGTCGATGATCTGACACGACGGACACCGGCTGTTTCACCCGGTGCGTGATCGCCGGAGGCCCGGGAGCCGGTGGCCCGGGAGCCCGGGGAGCCGGGGAGCCGGGGAGGCGGGGAGCCGGAGAGCCCGGGGAGCCGCGCGACTATCGCAGACGCCGGTGCCCGTCGGCGGAGACCTTCTCCGTGACGCCGTGGTGGTCGAGGTGTTCCAGCAGGGGGACGACGACGCGTCGCGGCGCGTCGAGGGCGGCGCGTGCCTCGCTCACCCGGAACGGCGGGGCCAGCCCGCGGAGTACGGCGACGGCCCGCTCCACCGCGTCGGGGGTGAGATGGACGCCCTGGGCGAGGCGTACGAGTACGCCGTGCCGGTTCAGCGCGTGCAACTCGTCCCTGCTGACGCCGAGTTCGCGCCAGCGCTGCTCGGTCGGCGTGCGGGGGCCCGCCACGGCGAGTTCCCGGCGGGCGATGTCCGCGGCCCGGCGCAGACCGGCCGGGAGAGGGGCACCGGCCAGGGCGATGCGGCCGTGACGCTCCGTCAGCCGGGGTGAGGTGAGGAGGTCGATCACCCCGGCGTCGGGGAGGCCGAGCGCGTCCCGGACCCGGGCCCGCGTCAGCTCCGGGGCGCCGGCGGGCTCCTTCTCGTGAGCCTGGACAAGGGCCAGCAGCCTTTCGGTGAGGGTGTGCCGGTGCGCGGGGTCGATCCGCCATTGCGGCTCGTCGGGGTCCTCCGGCAGCGGGACGCCGAGCCGCCGGAGGTCCGCACTGCGCGCCAGGCCGCGGTGTGCCAGTTCGTCGGACAGCACCGGCCGCCCGGTCGCGGATTCCAGGACCGTCCTGCGCCGTGCGGCGGCCCCGCGGCCGGAGAAGGGGGCGGGCATCGGGTCCAGGACGGTCGCGCCCAGCACCACGCGCGAGGACGGGTCGCGCACCGCCAGCCGGTCACCCACGTGCAACGGCACGGGCGCGGACAACCGGAGCCGCGCGAGGTCGTCGGCGAGCCGGCGCAGCCGGGCCGGGCGGCGGGCCGTCCCGATGTGGCACATGACCGCCTCGGGCAGTGCCGGTGGCTGCGCGTTGCCAGTCCCGTGCAGCCGTATGTCGGTTTCTGTGGTGGTGACCCAGGCGTCAGGAGTGAGCAGGGCGGTGCCGCGGGGCACCGCGTCGAGCGTGACGCGCCGCAGGTTGACCGCGACCCGCGTGGGCCCCGTGGCGTCCGCCACCGCCCGTTCGCACACATGGAGTTCGCGTACGACTCCGACCGAGTCCTGCGTACGCGCGGGGCACAGCTCGACCCGGTCCCCGGCGCGGAGTGTTCCGGTGGGCAGCGTGCCGGTGACCACGGTGCCCGCCCCGGGGAGGCTGAACGCCCGGTCCACCCACAGCCGTACCGGGCCGGGGGCGGGCGGGAACGCCGGGGCGAGCCGGCCGAGCGCGGTGCGCAGCGCGTCGAGGCCGTCTCCGGTGCGCGCGCTCGTCGCCACCGTGGCCGCGACGGGCAGGCCGCGCGCCCGCAGTCGGCGGCGGGCGGCGGCCGCGGCGGGCTCCGGATCGGCGAGGTCGCTGCGGGTGATCACCAGGATCAGGTGCGGTACGGCGAGAGCGGCCAGGACGTCGGCGTGCTCCGCGCTCTGCGCGGCCCAGCCCTCGTCCGCCGCGACCACGAGCAACGCGGCGCGTACGGGGCCGAGTCCGGCCAGCATCGTGTGCAGATAGCGCTCGTGGCCCGGCACGTCGACGAAGGCCGCGCGCGGTCCGCCCGGCAGGTCGCACCAGGCGAACCCCAGGTCCAGGGTCAGTCCCCGGCGCCGCTCCTCGGCGAGCCGGTCCGGGTCACGACCCGTCAGGGCACGGATCAGGGAGCTCTTGCCGTGGTCGACATGCCCGGCCGTGGCGACCACGATCATGAGGCGGCCCGTACCGCGTCGACGACCCGCTGGTCCTGGAGGGGATCGATCGTCCGCAGGTCCAGGAGGCACCGTCCGTCCGTCACCCGGCCGACGACGGGCGGTGTCCCGGTGCGGAGCGGCGCGGCGTACGACGCCGGCAGGCTGAGGGCCACACTCGGCAGCGTGACCTCCGGCGCGCCTCCGCCGCCGACCCTGGCCGAGGAGTCCACCACACGGGCGTCCGCACCGGGGAGCCGGTCCGCCATCCGGTGGGCGCGGGCCCGCAGTTCGGCCGGATCGGCGCGCAGCGCCTGTACGACGGGTGGGTGCGGGCCGCGGAGGGTCGCCTCGAGGGCGGCGAGCGTGAGTTTGTCCGTACGG
Source organism: Streptomyces sp. NPDC047108 (assembly GCF_040643575.1). Classification (NCBI taxonomy): domain Bacteria; kingdom Bacillati; phylum Actinomycetota; class Actinomycetes; order Kitasatosporales; family Streptomycetaceae; genus Streptomyces; species Streptomyces sp. NPDC047108. The sequence continues at coordinate 83,142 of NZ_JBEYUP010000010.1, read as the reverse complement.
AGCGCGCGGGCCAGCGGGTTGCGCGCCAACTGCTGTACGAGAGTGGCGTCCCCGAAGATCAGTCCGGCCTGCGGGCCGCCCAGCAGCTTGTCGCCGCTCGCGGTCACCAGCGCCGCGCCGCACCGCAGGGCGCTCTGCACATCCGGCTCCCCGGGCAGCACCGGCGCGGGCCGCAGCAGGCCCGATCCGACGTCGACGACGACCGGTGCGTCCAGCGCGGACAGGGCGGCCACGCCGACCGACCGCACGAAGCCCGTCACCACGAAGTTGGACGGATGCACCTTCAGGACGAAGGCGGTCTCGGGCCCGATCGCGGACGCGTAGTCCTCGGGCGTGGTCCGGTTCGTCGTGCCGACCTCGCGCAGCCGGGCGCCGGTGCTCTCGATCAGCTCGGGGAGCCGGAACCCGTCGCCGATGGCGACCAGTTCACCCCTGCTGATCACGATCTCCCGGCCCCGGGCCAGGGTGAGCGCGGCCAGCGCCAGCGCCGCGGCGTTGTTGTTCACCACGTGCACGTCGCCGGCCTCGGGCACGGCCGCCAGCAGCGCCTCGCGTACGCCCCGGCCACGCCGGGCCCGGGTGCCGGACGCGAGATCGAACTCGACGTCGGTGCACCCGGCGGCCGCGACGACGGAATCGACGGCCGCCGGTCCCAGCGGTGCTCGGCCGAGGTTGGTGTGCACGATGACGCCGGTCGCGTTGATGACCGCCCGCAGGCGGCTCACCGTCTCCGGCAGGGTCCGCAATGCCTCGGCCAGCGCCTCGTCCGGTGCGATCTCGCCTTGCCGCACCCGCTCCTGCGCCGCCCGCACGACGGACTTGACCGCGGCCCGCCCCAACCGGTCGACGGCGGGGCGCAGTTCGGGCGCCGCCAGCAGCGTGTCGGTGCGCGGCACCCGGCGCCTCGGGTCAGCCATGGACGCCGCCCGGGGCAGAGGTCTGGCGGAGGCGGACGGGAATCGAACCCGCCTGGCCGGGAACCCCGGCCACGTCGGTTTTGAAGACCGCGGGCGCCACCAGGCGCCGTACGCCTCCCTGTTGAGAATATACCGCTATACGGAGAACATATGGTTGTGTGGGGGTATGGAGTCGATGGACCGAACCCCGATCCGCCTGACGCAGTACGGGCGCGGCGGTGGATGCGCCTGCAAGATCCCCCCGGGAGAGCTGGAGGAGGTGCTCTCCGGACTGCCCCAGCTCTCGCAGAACCTGGTGGTCGGCGCGGAACACGGGGACGACGCGGCCGTCGTCGCCCTCGACGCGTCGACCGGCGTGGTGGCGACCACCGACTTCTTCACGCCCGTCGTCGACGACCCGTACACCTGGGGCCGTATCGCGGCGGCCAACGCGCTCTCCGACGTCTACGCCATGGGCGGCCGGCCCGTGCTGGCGGTCAACCTCCTGTGCTGGCCCCGCGAGACGCTGCCCATGGAGTGGGCCGCCGAGGTACTGCGGGGCGGGGCGGACGTGGCGCGCGCCGCGGGATGCCCCGTCGGCGGCGGGCACAGCGTCGACGACGCGGAACCCAAGTACGGCATGGCCGTGACCGGTGTCGTCGACCTCGACCGCCTCATGCGCAACGACGCCGGCCGCGCCGGCCTGCCGCTCTCGCTGACCAAGCCGCTGGGCATCGGGGTGCTCAACACCCGCCACAAGGCGACGGGTGAGGTCTTCCCGCAGGCGATCGCGGCGATGACGGAACTCAACGACCGCGCCGGTGCGGCGGCGGTCGAGGCGGGGGCTCGGTGCGCCACCGATGTCACGGGGTTCGGTCTGCTGGGGCATCTCTACAAGCTCGTCCGGGCGAGTGGGGTCTCGGCGGTACTGCACGCCGATGCGGTCGGTTATCTGGAGGGGGCGAGGGACGCGGTGGAGGACGGGTTCGTGAGCGGTGGCACCCGGCGCAACCTGTCCTGGGTCGAACCCCACGTGGACTTCGGGTCCCTGGGCGAGGACGACCGGCTGCTGCTGGCCGATGTGCAGACCTCAGGAGGGCTCCTTGTCGCCGGAGAGGTGCCGGGCGCGCCGGTGATCGGCGAGTTGGTGCCCGCCGGTCCCGCCGCGATCACCGTCCGCTGACCGTCCGGCATCCGCGAGCAGCGGCAGCCCGACCACGAGGACGGCCGCCACCACCAGGCCCCCGGCCGCGACGGTGATCACCCATACGGACGCCGGGACGGGGGCCGGGGTTCCGTCCCTGCTCGCGGCGGCGGTCAGCAGGCCGCCGAGGCCGCCGGAGCAGATCGCCGCCGCACGCACGACGGTGTGCGGGCCCAACCGGTCCCGGCTGTCCAGACAGCCGCAGCGCGGGCGCCGGCCACGCGCGAGCTGCGCCCCCGCGTACGCGGTGAAGACCGCGCCCAGCAGGACCGTGCCGAGCGCCGGCACCTGGAGGGGCAGCGGACCGGGCCGGGCCGACGGCGGCAGCAGATGCATCAACACGCCCAAGCCCAGGGCGAGTTCGACGAGCGGTACCGCCCACGCCAGGCGTCCGGCGTGGGCGGCGACGACACGTCCGTGCTCGGCCAGGGTCAGGGCGAACGCCGGGCGGTGGCGCAGCTTCCACCCCCCGGCGCTCAGCAGGACGAACCCGCTGCCGGTTGCGCCGACGGCGCCGAGCAGCGTCCAGTCCATCGTCCTTCTCCTCTGTTCCTCTAGGTGAGCAGCGGAAGGACCAGAACCGCCTGGCCCGCGGCGAAGGCGAGCACGAGCGTGGCCTTCAGCCACCGCTCCCAGGAGATCCAGGCCAGGTCCCAGTCACCGCTCTCGACTCCGTAGTACTGCGAGCCGATGGTCATCACGGCCCGGCCGAGACCGAACGCGGCACCGGCCGCGAGCGCCGTGAGGGGCCCGGCGAGCCCCGCCACCAGCACGAGAGCCGCGTAGGGCAGCCCGGACGGCACATAGGTGCGCATCCCTGTGCCCATTTCGATCCCGAACTGCAGTGGGCCGAAGAACCGGCCGTGCCGGAACACGGTCTCGGGGACCAGCCGAGCATTCTGCGGCAGGGAGAACGCCGGCCACCCGAACTCCCGGGCGGCCAGGACCACCAGGACGACGACGGTGGCCACGGCCACGGCGGTCACCGGCAGCACCGCGCGCAGCACGGAACCCACCAGCATCACACCGAGACCACTGATCACTCCGCCCAGCACGAGGCCGAGCGAGAACGCGTACGGGGGAAGACCTCGCCAGACCGACGAGCTCAGCACGGAGGCCGAGTTGCGGCTTCACGTGGAGCCGCTGGTCGCGAACCCCGCCGCGGCGCCGATCAGCAGCCAGGGCCACACCGCGTCCGTCCCGCCGGAGGGCAGCGGCAGTGACGTGGCGACACCGGCGACCGCGGCGGTCACGAGCACCGCAGCCGCCGTCGCCGGGTGCCATGTCAGACGGGCCGGAGTCATGACACCTTCGCCCGGCAGATGCTGAACACGGCCCGGGTCTCCTGGCCGTCGACCGTCACCGTCATGTTGCCGTCGGAGCACCGGTACACGCTGCCGTCCGGCGTCTTCCACTTCCAGGCGTTCTTGTACCCGACGCCCTCCGAGCCGCAGGACGTGGAGACCGGCGTGTACTGGGTGACCTTGTTGCCCTCCGTCACCTGGTCCGCGCGGTACCAGCCGGCGGTGTCGCAGTAGTCGTTGGAGATCTCCTCACCACCGAAACAGGCACCCGGGGCGTCCTTGAACTGGCCGCCCGAGTCCGCCTCTTCCGCGTAGCCGCCGTCCGGGTACGCGTCGGAGCAGTCGTTCTTGTCCCAGCCCTGCAGTCCGCCCGGACCCTCCTCGGCGAAGGCCCGTCCGCTGTTGCCCCAGGTGAGGGAGAGCGCCCCCACGGTGAGCGCCGACGCGGCCATGCCGCGCAGCACGCTCCTGCGGGAGGCGGGCTTCTTCAGGCCGCTCAGGGCCGCGGTGGGCCGCGGCGGCTCACCGTCGAAACTCTGGTGGGCCAAGGGTATTTCGGCCAGGGATGACGTCATCACGACGACCTTTCCAGTTCGGGGGAGGGGGCGCCGACCGCGAGCGCGGCGGCGATGTCGCGCTCGTTGCTCGGCAGGTGCAGCGAACCGACACTGCCGTCGGCGCCGACGGTGAGGATCACGGGCGGGCTCAGGTGGGCCAGCGAGGACCACGCGTCGCGGTCCTGGACGACCTCCACGGCGCCGGGCAGCGACGACCACGTGTCCGGCGGCTCGTAGGTGAGAAGCACGGGCCGGAACTCCGGTGTCGCGCGCTCCGCGAGGACCGCGGCGGCGTGCCGGCACAGGGGGCAGGTCGCGTCGGCGACCAGAACCGTCCGCTCCCGGCCCGGCGCGGCGACGCGTTCCACGAACGACGCGGGGAGCACCAGCTCGGCGGGTGGCGCGGCGGTGGCGGCCCGTTCGTCGAGCCGCCTCCGCAGCATCCGCACCTCGCGCAGCACCGCGGCGAGAGCGAGATACAGGATGACGATGGCGATCCAGCTCAGGATCACCAGGGCAAGGGTGGGAGACATGAGCAGCGCTTCGCCTCAGCCGGTGGCCCAGGCGGCGTCGATGCCGTCCATCCAGTCGAGCAAAGCGGAGGTGCCGAGCGAGGATCCCGGGTCGATGCGCACCTCGGCTGCGCCCTTCTTCCCGGCGACGACGTACAGGTAGTCGTGCTCGCTGGCGGAGCCGGAGCGCCCGGGCAGCGGAACGCGCCACAGCTCGCCGTGCCGGGTCGACTTGCCGCGGTGCCCGGGCACGATCCGCCGGGTCTGCCGCGGACCGGGGACGACGATCGTGCCCCGGTCGGCCACGACGACGGCCAGCTGCTCCAGCGCGGTGTCGCCCTGGGTGAAGCGCTCCGGGCGCACCCGCAGCCCGCGCGGGTGGTCCTCGATCTCCAGCGTGCCGAACAGCCCGATCAGCGTCCGCCGGCTGGGCGGGGGACCGGTGAAGACCGTCATCAGCTCGTGGTAGCGCTCCTTGAGGGTGACGATCGTGGTGTTGCCGTCCGGGCTTGCGGCGACGACGGTCTCCCGACCCTTGACGACGAACCGGTCCGTCGGGGCCGCTTCGATCACATGCTTGCGCACGAAGTCGTGATGGCCGCGCTTACCGATCTGGAACGCGCGGCTGTACGCGCCGCCGACGAATCGCACGTTGGACGCGACCGCCCGTACAGGCGCGTCGTCGGTGAGACGCAAGGACAGTCTGTCTCCACTCGGAGCCATGAGTTGCATGGTCGAACTCGGCACTGGGCCACCTCCAATGACATGGGCGGCGGAAGAGTCATTCACCGTGTGGAAGCGCGGAATGCCGCCGCTCGATCAGCTTCCACGGCGCGGCTCTTCGGTGCCTCTCGGCGGGTACCGAAGTATTTTCCCGTCGTGTGTGCGCGGGATCGGGATTTCCTTTTCGGTTGCCCGGAGCGGGGATGAGATAGATCACAGCCGGTGCGGTGTGAACGGCTCAACTGAGCAATGGCCCGGTGCATCCATTCAGAAGAGAACCGCCGACTCGGAAGAGAACCGCCGACAATTGCCGTCAGGATGTGGCCCATTGATGCGCCGGGAAACAGAATCCGTGTATCTCGCGGGCCGTGAGGACGCATGGTGCGCGATCGACGACCTGCGGGCCGGCGCCTGGGACGGACACGGCACGGGTGTCCTCGTCCAGGGCGCACCGGGCGTGGGCAGGACGGCGCTGCTCCGCGCCGTGTGCGAACGGGCCCAGCGCGCGGGGGCGTTCGTCGTGGAAGCCGCGGCCGATCCGCTCGAGGCCGACTGCCCGTTCGGCGTCGTACGGCAGTTACTCGGCGGCGACGACGGACCCTGGTCCGCGGCCGGACCGGCGGAGCTGTTCGAGCGGACGATCGGGCTGGCCGCGGGCCGGCCGCTGGTCGTCGCGGTGGACGATCTGCGCTGGGCCGACGACGCGTCGGCACGCTGGCTCGCGTATCTGCTGCGCAGGATCCGCCGCCGGCAGGTCCTCGTCGTCGCCACCGCGAGCCTGCCGGCGGGGACCATCGACGCCGAACTGCTGAGCCGCTTCGACCGGGAGATCACCCTCGGCGGACTGGGCGCCGGAGCGGTCACCGACATCGCCGGCGAGCTGCTGGGCACCCCGGTCGAGAAGGAGTTCGGCGAGGCGTGCCACCGGGCCACGGACGGCAACCCGGCCCTGCTGCTTGGCGTCCTGCGTGCGCTGCGCCGGGCGGGACGGCCCGCGTCCGAAGAGGGCCTGAACGACGTCCTGGCGAGCCCTCGGCCGGAAGCGCTGACCTGGCTGCACCGGACCCTGAGGCACTGCGGTCAGGGCGCCCGCGAACTGGCCGAGGCGGTCGCGGTGTTCGGCGAGCCGGTCGACCTGGACCTGGCCGCCGCCACCGCCGGGCTCCCGGTCGCACGCGCGGCGGCACTGGCGGACGAACTGGCCGCGGCCCGGCTGCTGTTCTGGTGCGAGAACCGTGTGTCGCTGCGTCCGCCCCTGGTCCGGGCGGCCGTACGCGGCGGACTCGCCCCCGGCACCCGTCGGCTGCTGCACACCAGGGCGGCGCGGCTGCTGCACGCTCAGGGGGCGCCCGCCGGGGACATCGCGGACCAGCTCCTGCGGTCCGATCCGCTCGGCGAGCCCTGGGCGGCCGACGTCCTGTGCGCGGTGGCCGCGCAGGCCACGGCCGAGGGCGCGCCGGACCGCGCGCTGGACTGTCTGCGCTCGGCGCTCCGCGAGCCGGTGGACTCCCGCAGACGTGCCGAACTGATGGTGCTCATGGGGTCGGTGCAGCCCCCGGGAGACATCGGATCGGCCGTCGGCTATCTGCGCCGGGCCCTGGACGTCACCTCCGACGTCGCGGTGCGGGCCGGTGCCGCACGGCGGCTGGCCGGACTGCTCTGCCTGAGCGAGCGGTACGGGGAGGGCATGAGCGTCCTGCGCACGGTGGCCGCACCGACGCGGGAACACGCCCCCGACGTGGCGCTGGACCTGGAGGTCGAGGAGGCCCTGCTGAGGGTCTTCCATCTGCCGTCGCCGCACACCGCGCTGGACCGGCTCGCCGACCGCGCCGGGGCCGCGGACGGTCGCGAGACGGACGATCGCTCCGATCGCTCCGACCGCGTCGACCGCGCCGAAGTCGCCGACCGCACCGACCCGGCCGGGGGGCCGGAGCACGACGCGCTGGGCATCGTACGGTCGGTCCGCGCGATGATGTCGGGACGGCAGCGCTCGCAGGCCGTCCGCCTCGCGTCCCGGGCCCTGGACCTGGGCCTCCCGGTGGTGAACGAGGCCTCCCTCCACCACCCGATGAACGTTCTGACGCTCGCCGTGGCAGGCGAACTCGACCTCGCCGCCCGCCACGCCGACGCCGCGGTCGCCCAGGCACGGCGCACCCGTTCCGCGCTGGGCGGCGCCCGGGCGCTCGCGGTGCGCAGCGAGGTGAACTACCGGCTGGGGCGGCTGGACGAGTGCCGGAGCGACGCGCAGGCGTGCCGCGAGACGCTGCGCCAGTTCGGCCCGCCCCGTGCGGACGGCCTGGCGATGGCGGCGTCCGCACGGCTGGTGGACGTCCTGGTGGACAAGGGCGACCTGGACGGGGCGGAGCGGGTGGTCGCCGACGAACTCGCGGGGAACGCCGTGACCGAGAGCCTGCTGGGCACCTGGCTGCTCGCCGGGCGCGGCCGGCTGCACCTGGCCCGGGGCCGGTTCCGCGAAGGGGTGGAGGACCTGCGGGAGACGGGCCGCCGGCTGGACTCCTGGCAGGTGACCAACCCGGCGGTCATCCCCTGGCGGTCCCTGGCCGGAGCGGGGTACGCGGCCCTGGGGAAGCCGGGGGTGGCCCGCGACCTCATCGACGCGGAGCTGGCCCTGGCCCGCCGGTGGGGCAGTGCGCGGGCCGTCGGCGTAGCGCTGGGAGCGGCGGGCGCCGTGGCGAAGGGGAACGCGGCGGTCGTCCCGTTGCAGGAGGCCGTGGCCGTGCTGGCCCGTTCCGATGCGGCGCTGGAGCACGCGCGTTCCCTCGCGGACCTCGGCACCGCGCTGCGCAGGACCAACCGCCTCGCCGACGCCCGTCACCATCTGCGGCATGCCGCGAGCTCCGCGGAGCAGTGCGGCGCGACCGCGCTGGTGCGGCACGCCCGCGCGGAGCTGATCGCGGCGGGGGCCCGGCCGCGCAGCCGGTCGCACTTCGGACTCGACTCCCTCACCCCCACCGAGCGCCGTGTGGCGACGCTGGCGGCGCGGGGGTTGAGCAACCGGGAGATCTCCGAGCGCCTCTTCGTCGTACGCCGCACCGTGGAGCTGCACTTGAGCAGCGCCTACCGCAAGCTCGGCATCCGGGGGCGCGCCGATCTGCCGGCGAGGATGCCCGCGGACCGGGCCTGAGCCTCACGGACGCGGCCGAGGAGCCGGCCCCACCGAATATCCCCGTCCCGTCGCCGAATTCGCGGTCGGGCGGTCTCTCGCGGCGCACCGTCTCCTCGTTTCCGGTGGCGGCGGTCGTGCACGACGGCACGGCCGGAATAAGTTACCGATTGGTTCGGGGAACCCGCGGGAACGCGCCTCCCTCTCATGAGCCGTCAGCGGGGAATGGGGTTCCAAGACGGTATTTCTGTCGCGGTCACATCAAGAAATGCGGGGCGTCGCCGGAGGGAACACGGAATCCGGCCGCGGCCCCTCGCCGGTGTCCGAAAACAAGCATCGGAAATACGTCACCGGGCGAGACCGGCACCGGTGGTGGGCCATTGCTCCCGGTGAATCCGCGCACGAAGGGTGTGCGGCCCGCCCCTTCCCGCCGTGCCCGCGAAGCGCGGAGCGGGGCGCCAACAGCCCTGTGGGTGCGGGGTGGACAGGGCGGTACGGAACCGTGGCCGCCGTCGAGGTGACCATCGGAGGATTCGCTCGTTCTGCTGAACGTGACGTCACCGGAAGCGACAGCCACGCCCTCATCCGTCCCGTCCGGGCCCGTGGGGCTCGAGCAGGCCGAGGCCGCGCTCGTCGGGCACTACCCGCGGCTGGTGCGGATCGCGTATCTCGTCCTGCCGCCCGGTGCCGCACGGAACCAGCGGCTGCTCACCGCGCACGCGCTGGTGCAGCGCGCCCTGCCGCGGGGGCGCGCCGCCCGCGGACTGCCCGTCGCGCCGGAGGAGGCCGGGCTTCCCGCGCCGCGCACCGAGGGGGACGGCGCGACGGAGCCGCCGGGCTACGCCTACGTACGGCTGCGGGTGCTGCGGGCCGCGCTCAAGGCCGGACGGCCGCGGCGGCGCTGGGGGCTTCCGCGCCTCACCGACCTGCCTCCGCTGCTGCCGCACGTCTGGGGCCTCCGCCTCCACCCCCGGCCCGGAGGGGCCGATGAACTCGCCCTGGACCAGGCACTGTCCTCGGTCTCGGCCGCCGCCAGGGCCGCGCACGTGCTGCGTGGCCTGGAGCGGCTGACCGACCCCGAGGTGCGGCGGCTGCTGGAGTCGGCGGGTGCCGAGGACGCCGGGGCGGCGCTGGCCGAGGCCGACCGGATGCCGGCGCCGGGCGGCAGCAGGGACGAACTGCTCCTGGAATCACCGGAGTTCGATCCGTGCTCCCTCCAGGCCCGGCCCACCGATCTGCTCCGCCGCCGCCAGCATCTGCGCGCCGCCGTCGCCGCCACCGTCGCCGTCGCCGTGTGCGGCACACTCCTCGGTCTGCCGGGCGAGGGCTGGGGCCCGGACGGAGCGGCGGCACCGCCGTACGCCCGTAACCCCGCCTCGGAGAAGGCGCTCGACGCGGCGGCGCTGACCAAGGCGGCGCCCGGCGCATGGCGGACGGCCGACCGTACGGACTTCACCGCCTGGCCCGCCCGCGGCGACCGCGTCGGCGACCGCGGCCTGTTGCGGCGGGCGCTCGCCGTCTGGGCGCGCCCGGGCCCCGAGGTGCGGGTGTCCGCCACCCCGGGCACCCCGTCGGGACCGCCGCCGGGCCCGGCCCAGTTGCTGTACGCGGGCGAGGTCGACCGGGCCGCGGTGGTGCTGCTGTACGACGGGCTGCGGGTGGTGCGGTACGCCGAGGCCGGGCAGGGCGGGGGCGGCGGCGCGGTCCTGGACTTCGCGCGGGCGGACGGCGCGGCGTCGGCCACCGCCGCGGCGCTCGTCGTCGGCCGCAGCGAGCACAACGTCCGCTATCTGACGGCCCCATGGGTCTCCGGGGCGCGGCTGCGCGATCTGCTGCGGCCGCGGGACGACGGGCGGTCGCTCGGGCGCACCGGGGACGGGGTCACCGACGCGATGCCCAGCCCCGCGGCCGCGACCACCTGCCGCACCTGGCCCGCCCTGGAGTTGCGCACCCCGGACGCGGCCGGTGGCGGCCGCGTCCCCCATCTGCTCACCGACCTCGGGGAGCTGGCCCCGGCGCGCCTGACGTACGGCAGTCCGCAGCGGCCGGCGCGCGATGTGTCAGGGCACGCGGCGCGCGCGGCCTGGGCGCGTACGGCCTGCCACCTCCCGGCCGTGCGCGCGACGGGGGTACGGGCCGTGAACTCCTGGCAGTTCGCGGAGCAGCGGCTGCCGGACGGGGGCGGGACGGCGGCGTGGGTGTGCACCCGCGCGGAGACCTGGCGCGGAAGCGGCAGCCGCGTCATGGCGCAGTTCCAGCCGCCGGCGCGGGCGGTGGGCGTGCCGAGTGCGGTGACCGCCCAGGCGGAGGACACCCCGGCCTGCGGCCCGCACGCCCCGCGCGTCCTGTCCGGTGTGCTGTGGCAGTCGCGGAAGGGGACGTGGTACGTGCTGGCCGCGGGCAGCGAACAGGTCGCGTCCATCGCGGCATCGGGCGGGGTGAAGGGGCGCGCGCGGGGCAACGTCCTGGCGCTGACGGCGAAAGCGGGCGCTCGCTCGGAACTCGACGCGCGCCTCGAGAACGGGGAGCGGCTGGGCGCCCTGCGCTGATTCCGGCCAACTGCCGCTGAACTGCGCACTTTGGGCCGCATGGCTCAAGCAGGGGTGTTCCGGTCGTAGATTGGCTCCCCTGCCGCTGGCGCCGGGAGGGCGGTTAGGGTATGCGCATGACGACTGGGGTGGCGCGCCGACGCCGAATGGGCGTGGAGGAGCGGCGCGAGCAACTGATAGCCGTGGCGCAGGAGCTTTTCAGCCAACGGCCCCCCGGCGAGGTCTCGATCGACGACATAGCCACCGCCGCCGGAATCTCCCGGCCGCTCGTCTACCACTACTTCCCCGGCAAGCACAGCCTCTACGACGAGGTGGTGCGCCGCGCGGCCGGTGAGCTGACCGGCCGGTTCGCCGAACCGAACGACGGCCCGCCCGGAGCGCGTCTGCTGCGTGTCATCCGCCGCTTCTTCGACTTCGTCGACGAGCACGGGCCGGGCTTCGAGGCCCTGTTGCGCGGCAGCAGTTCCACGGTCGGCTCGGAGCGGACGACCGCGATGATCGACGAGGTGCGCCGCTCCGCGTACGACCACATGCTGGAGCACCTCGACGTCACCGACCCCGGTCCCCGGCTCGCCCTGGCGGTCCGCTCGTGGATCGGGCTGTGCGAGACGACGGCCCTGACATGGCTCGACGGGCGGCCCATCCCGCGTACGGAGCTGGAGTTGCAGCTCGTCCACGACTTCATGGCACTCGTCGTGGTGAGCGCCGCGCACGACGACGAGTGCGGCGAACTGGCGCGGCGGATCGTGGAACAGGAGCCCGACGGCACCTTCGCGGCCCTGGTGCAGCGGCTGCTCTCCCTGCTGCCCGCGCCCTCCGAGGCTCCGGCCGCACCCCTGGGCTGAACCGGCCGGCACGTCGGCGGTACGGCCGCCGGAGTGCCCGGGGTTCGGCGCAACCCGGGGAACCCGGGCGCCCGTTGCGGGGCTGTGTGCTCAGGGCTGCGCGAGCAGTTCGATCGCCACCACCGCCACGCCGATCGCCGTGTCGACGACGCCGCTCACCACCGCCGTGGCCGGGCGGGCGCCCATGCGCCGCCCGCCCGGATACCCCCAGCAGAAGCGCGAGACCGACCCGCACAAGCGGAGATATGCGGCGCCGACTCCAGCGAGAGGGCGCCCGGCGCCGAGAGGCCCGTCATCACCAACGGCCGACCGCGCTCAGCATCAGCGGGCTGGTGACGTACAGCATCCGGGCCGCTCGCGCCGGTCCGCCGCCCGGCCGTGGACCGCGCGGTGCGCCTGGTCGTCCGCGACGAGGGTGGCCGGCCAGAGGGCGGCGGCCGTGGCGATGACCACGGCCGCCGCGTCCCAGCGCGAGGCGTCCTCGGTGCCGGCGAGCGCCACGACCACCGCGAGCATGGTGATCGTGGAGCAGATCCGCTCCTTCAGCCACTCCGCCGCGGCCCCCTGTCTCCGCCGCGGGCCGCGGCAGTTCGCCGGGTTGCGGTGCCGGGAGGTCGCCGGGCGGAGGGGGTTCATCCGGTGGAGCCCGCGGCGCCTCCCGCAGGACCGGTCCTCCAGCCGCTGAACTCCACCGTCCCGCGCGTCCCGTTCCCGCCGTTCGCCGCCGACATGAACAGACCCACGTCCTGCGACGGCGCCGCGCCGGGCACCGCCACCGTGCCGACCGTGCGCCACGCCGCCCCGTCGTCAGCCGAGCACTCGCCCGTGTACGCACCGGAGTCCGGGTCGCGCGTCAGCCGCAGCATCACCGGTGCCCGCACCCCCGTGAGGCGCTGGTAGGTGTCGAGCGTGCCGTCACCGTTCGCGTCGTACGTCAGCACCACGCCGTTGGCCGGTGTCACCGACAGATTGAGGAAGCCGGGGGAACCGGCCGTGGCCAGGCTGTTGCGGACGACGATGCCGCACCGCGCCCACGGCCCGGTCACGGTCTGCGTGTCGACCCGTACGGTCACCGTCGTGCCGGCGGTCAGTGCGCCCTCGCGGTACGCGGCGCCGAACTCGGCCGTGCCCTTCCACAGGTCCGCGCCGGCCCCGTCGATGCCGATGCGCTCACCGAGCTGCCCGAACACCGCCGCATTGGTTGTCACCGTCCGCCAGCCCGCCGCCAGCGGTCCCGCCACGAACAGCGTGCCGGGGCGGACGACCCGGACCCGCTCCTGGCCCTCCGGCCCGTAGACGGTGGCCAGTTCGTACGGCAGCGGCTTCAGCGGCCGGTCCAGCGGGCCGGCCGGGGCAGCGGCCTGCCAGCGGACCGTGCCGCTGCCGCCGGGCTCGACCCGCGGCAGCGACGTCGCCCCCTCGGGCTCGGCGTCCACCCCGCTCAGCCGGAAGTCCACGCGCCCGGTTGCGGCGAGGCCGTTGACGTTGCGGAAGTCGGCCGAGACCCGCGCGGTGCCGCCCGGCGGCAGCGTCGACGGCTCGGCCGTGACCGTCACCAGACCCTGGTACGGGGCGGCGGCCAGCACATCGCGCACATGCCGCGCCGTACGGTACGCGTCGCCCGTCGGCCGCAGCGGATAACTCTTCCGCTCCCGGGTCCACGGCTCCTCGATCGCGTACCAGTCGAAGGACTTCGGCGGGCGGTTCGCGGCGAGCGCGTCCTCCAGCTCCTCCAGGAAGGCCCGCCACTGCGGGAGGTGGAAGTCACCGATGAGGCCCTGCCAGTCGCGGTTGGCGTAGTTGGCCAGCCGCCCGCCGTCCGCCGTTCCCCGGTCCGCCCACGTGGTGACGAGGACCCGCGCCGTCCGCTCCAGCACCGCCGATTCCGCCTCGCCGGACGCCATCCGCTTGGCGTCCTCCAGCCAGGGCCCGAGCAGGAACATCCGGTGCGACCCGGTCACTTCCTCGCTGAGCGCCATCAGCCGCAGCCACAGCCGGGCCAGGGCGCGGAAGGTGTCCCGGTCCCCCAGCTCGAACGCCGTCCGGAGCTGGGGGAGGAGCTGCCACGAGCGGTTGGCGAGCGCCTGCCGCGCGGCGTCGGCCAGGTCGTAGCGGTACGCGTCCGAGCCGCGCAGCCCCGCCCGCACCCCCAGCAGCGCCGCGAACGCCGCGTCGAATCCGGCCGGGTCGAAGGCCGGGGTGTGCGTGGCGTAGTGCGTTCCGGAGGCGGCGGTGAGGCTGGGGCGGGAGGCGAAGACGGAGTCGTGCGGGCGGCCGTCCCGGCTGCTGATCTCGTACGCGGTGCCGCGCAGCGCCGCGAACGCCTCGCGCGCCCGCGCGTCCCGCCCGCCGTACCGCAGATCGGCGTAGCCGTCGAACCAGGCGGCGCGGTCGACCGGTTCGTCCCGCCAGGCCAGCTCGCTGAACAGCTCCAGTGCGGCCGGGTCCCGCTCCACGGCCTCCGGCATGTACGCGACGCCCCGCAGCATGCTGCCCGGCTTGTCCCGCCAGACCGTGAACCGCTCGGCCCACCGGTGGGTCTTGGCGCCGATCGTCGTGCGCCCGCCGAAGTTGGGGATGGTGCCGAACGCGTACGGGGTGTTGCCCCAGTCCTCCTCGCGGTCGGTGACCGAGTCCAGGTCCGACAGCCCGTCGACGACCAGCATGCGGTCCTTGTCCACCGCGTCGAGGAGGTCGCGGCGCGGGTTCTCCTGCCAGCCGAGGATCATCCACACCGCGCCCGGCCGGGACTCCTGCAGCGAACGCTCGACGGCGCGCGCCGCGTCCGGCACGGGCACGTCCCCGGGGTTGCCGCCCTCGTGCAGCAGATCCATCTTGAAGTGGCCCGCCGGGCCGAAGAGATCTTCCTGGTGGCGGTAGAAGGCGGCGGCCACCCGGCGGAAGACGTCCGTCCGCGGGTCGAGCCAGTCCGGCCGCTTCAGCCCCTGCCAGTTCCCCTGCGGGATCGTCCTGCCCCTGGGGTTGCGGTCGGCGAAGCCGTCCGGGACGGTGCCGAAGTAGCCGGGGAGCACGGGCGCCATGCCCAGCTCGCGCAGCCGGGCGCTGATCCTCCGCCCGAGGTCGGCCCGGCGGGCGAGGAGTTCCGGGCTGAGCGGCCCGCCGTAGGCGCTCATGTTCTGCAGCAGCCACCACGGCTGGTGGGACGGGGCGGGCAGCCAGGTGCGGGCCTCGGTGTCGGAGTAGCCGAAGTCCTTGAGCAGCCGGTGGTAGACGGCCTCCTGCCCCGGGGTGACCAGGAGCTGGTTGAAGCCGTGCAGCGCCATGACGTCGATGAGCCGCTCCCAGCGCGGCCAGTCGGCGTACGGCGCGGTGTAGCCGTCGTGGGTGTCGTTGAACGCGAAGCGACTGGGCACCGTCGCCTTGCGCTCCAGGGGGCGCCCGGGCGCGGGCAGCCGGTCCGGCAGGTCGAGCTGGGTGCCGGCCCAGGAGATGTGCGCCCCGCACACGTACTTGAGGTACCAGTGGACGCCCGTCAGGAGCACCGCCGGGCTGGTGCCCGCCACCTCGATACGGCCTGCCGAGCCGGACACCCGGAACCGTTCGCCCGTCCGGCCCCCGGTCAGCGCCGTCAGACGGAACTGGTCGGCGTGGTGCGGGAGCAGACGCCCCAGCGAGGCGCGCGCCGGGGCGGTGGAGAAGGGGCCGGGGGCCGCGGCGCCCGCGGGCGGGGCGGCGCCGAGTGCCGCGGCTGCGCCGAGCGCCCCCGCGGTCCCGAGAAGTGTCCGTCTGGCCACGGTGCGGCGATGCGGATCGGTCACGTGCGCTCCCCACTGTGCGTAACGATGCGGGTGGTGCGGCGTCATGTGCATGCGGGGTGCACGTTAATGAGACGGGCCGAGGGGGAGCAACGGGGCGCGCGAAGGGACCACTCCGCGGAAGACTGAGCAATCCGCCGGTCATTCCCGTACGGGGTGGTGGCGGCGTGTGCCGCCGTCCGGAAGTGGTCCTGTCAGGAGGTCATCGATGCGAGCACCCAGGCGTTTGTCGAGCCGTGCCGCCGCCCTGTCCGCTGTGCTGCTGCTGTCCGCCGGGTGCGGACTCATGGACGACGGCGACAAGGTGCCGAAGACGGCGACCGGGTCCGTGGAGCAGCTGGCGAAGAAGGCCGAGTGCAAGCCGGACATCCAGGTCGACGCGAAGGATCTCCGGCAGGGCTTCTGCAACGCCGGGAACAAGAGGAAGTACGTGCTGGCGACGTTCACGTCGAACGAGGGCCAGCAGAACTGGCTGAGCAGCGCGCAGGCGTACGGCGGCTCGTACCTCGTCGGTCCCAAGTGGGTCGCCGCGGGAGACGCGGACGTCATCGGCGACCTCCGCGGCAAGCTCGGCGGCAATGTGGAGAAGGCGCCCGACCACGACGAGCACGGCGGCGGCGCGGAGCACGGCGGGAAGGACCACGGCGGCAAGGCCGAGGAGCACGGCGAAGGCGACCACCACTCCGGTTGACCATTCCCCTCCCGCCACGGCCGCGTGCCGCGCGGGGCGGAAGCCCCGCCGGGCGCCAGGACCACGAGAAGCCCCCCGCACCTCTCAGGTGCGGGGGGCTTCCTCCGTTGCTGCCGGCACGTCCTGTCGGCCGGGGGTCAGGGGATCAGTTGCAGTCGCGGCCTTCGTTGATGCAGGACACGGCCTCCGCCATCAGGTCCTCGGAGAAGACGTTGATGAAGTCGTTGTGGTCCGTGATCGGATTGTGCAACTGCTCAGGGAAGGAGTCGACAGCGAAGTTCGGTTCCGGCGCGACGTCGTAGACGAGCCGGATCTGCAGCTGCGGAATCGCCTGGAAGCCGTTGTTGCAGGAGCCGTCCTCGTTGGCGAAGTCGACGTGCGTGCGGTGGTTGGCGCTGTCGGTGTTCTGGCCGTCCCAGCAGCTCTGGAACTTGGCCGTGCGGACCACCTGCTCGCCCTCGGGGCAGAGCGGGTACTTGTCCTTGAGCTGGACCTTGTCCTCGAAGCCCGTGCAGCTCCATGAGGCGTTGGCATTGGCGTCGCCGTTCGTCAGTGCCTTGGCGTCACCGGTGATGATGCGCAGGAAGCGCGGCATCTCCACGACCTCGCCGGACGCATTGCCCGTGAACTTGATCTCCGCCTGGGCCGGCGTCTGGATCTCGCCGATGTTGCCGTCCGCACCGCCACCGGGTTCGTTCGCGTCGGCCTCCTGCTGACCGTTCTGCACACGCAGCACCGGCCAGTAGTACGTGGACTGGTCGTCCTGGTTCTGGCAGCTCGTCTCGCCGTTGGCGAGATCGTCGTCGGAGATGAAGCCGCCGGTCTCCTGGTTGCCCACGTAGTCGTGCGTGTGCTGGGCACCGTTGCTCACGCCGGGCGCGGCGATCACGTTGTCCGAGTTGCGGTTGCCGTTCTCGTTGACGCCGCATTCGGTGGTGAAGGTGCCGGTCGACGCGCCTTCCTGCTCCTGCGGTGCCTGGACGTTCGGCTGCACCTGGGTGATGTCGACGAAGTCCTCGGGGGAGGGGCCGCCGGCCTGCTGGCCGCCGTCCTGTCCGTCACCCTGGTCCTGACCGTCACCTTGGTCCTGGCCGTCGCCCTGGTCCTGGCCGTCGCCCTGGTCCTCGCCCTGGTCCTGGCCGTCCTGCGGGTCGGTGCCGCCCTCCTGGACCTGGCACTCGGCCATACCGCCCAGGTCCTCCGGAGCCTGGCCGTCGTTGTTGTTCATGGACTGCGAGATGCGGTCGATGGCGGCCGCACGCTCGTCCTCCAGGGGCCCGAGAACGGAGTTCTGTACCCAGCTCGGGTCCTCCTGGGCGGCCTGCCGGTTCTGCACCATCTTCTGGTACGCCTCGCCGACCTGGCGGTCCATCAGCGCGAGATTGCGGTCGACCTCCTCCCGCGACTGCTGCGGCACCTCGGTGATCTGGTCCCGCACTTCAGGACAGTCGATCGTGGAGGCGTTTCCGACAGGCTGTTCCTGAGCGGAGTCGCCCCCCTGGCCGGCATTGGCCGAGACATTGATGGCGATCAGTCCGCCACCTCCCAGCAGAAGGGCGGCCGCCGCGGCGACGGCCCTTCCAGCCACTGGGGAGCGTTTGTGCGATGTGAGTTTCATGGAACCCCTCTACGTCGTTCCGGAAGATGGGGGGCCTCCCGGTTCGGAGAAGCTCCGTTTCATACGGGCCCGCACTCGACCGTGTTCAGTGACGTATGAGGTTCGTGGGAATCGCCAACAGCAAACTCCCGCAGGGCAGGTCAAATCCCGGCAGCCCGCCTACCCCTGGTCGAGATAGGCGAGAACGGCCAATACCCGGCGGTTGTCGTCGTCCGACGGCGGCAGGCCCAACTTCCCGAAGATGTTGGAGGTGTGCTTGGCCACCGCCCGCTCGGTGACGAACAGCTGTGTCGCGATCGCGGCGTTCGACCTGCCCTGCGCCATGAGCTGCATGACGTCGAGCTCCCGCGGAGTCAGCCCGCCGACCGGCCGGTCCTGGCTGCGCCGTGACAGCAACTGCGAGATCACCTGGGGATCCATCGCCGTGCCGCCCGCCGCCACCCGCCGCACCGCGTCGATGAACTGGTCCGCGTCGAACACCCGGTCCTTGAGGAGATACCCCACTCCGCCGTTTCCATCCGCCAGAAGCTCACGTGCGTACAACTGCTCCACATGCTGGGAGAGCACGAGCACCGGCAGCCCGGGGATCCGCCGCCGCGCGGCGAGCGCGCACTGCAGCCCCTCGTCGGAGAACGACGGCGGCAGCCGGACGTCCACGACCGCGACGTCCGGCTTCAGCCGGTCCAGGGCCTCGGTCAGCTCGGGGCCGCTCTCCACGGCCGCCGCGATCTCGAAGCCGTACGCCTCGAGCATGCGCACCAGCCCGTCCCTGAGCAGGAACAGGTCCTCCGCGACGACTACCCGCACGGTGATCTCCCCCGGTCCGTCCTTCTCGTCCTGCTGGTCCCGAGCGGCCACGGTAACCGCAGCCGGCCGGTCCGCCCCCGGGACGGGATCACTCAATCAGTACTACTCAGCCGCACCGGTCGGGATCACCCGGTGCGGGTGATGCTCCCGGAGGGCCCGACGGCGTCCGCTGGGTGGGACGGAACACCGGAGACCGGGGACCGCCGGAAGCGTCCGGGATGCCGGAAGCGACCGGGGACGCCGGAAGGGAGAGTTCGGATGGCGCAGAAGATGACGCCCCAGGAGGGCATCGGCGGTCTCGCCGCGGGCGACGTGCCGGTGCTGGAGACCCTGGCGCAGATGACGGTCGACACCTTCGAACGCTCGGGCCTGGACGTGGAGGAGTACCTGCTCGCCAGGATCGCCGCGCTGGTGGCCCTGGACGCCGCCCCGGCCTCGTACCTGCTCCACGTCGGCGCGGCCGGTGAGCTGGGCGTACCGCTGGAACGGGTCCAGGGCACCCTCACCGCCATCGCGCCCGTGGTGGGCAGCGCCCGGGTCGTGTCGGCCGCGGGCAAGATCGCCGAAGCCTTCGAACTGCCCATGAACGGTGGCCGCAAGGCCGCCTAGCGAGGGACCGCGGTCCGCAAAGCCGCGGACCCGGAGGCAGCCGGGGGTGCGACGCTCCGGCAGTCAGTGCAGCTCGCACGGGATCTCCATCGTCACCATCGTGGGGCCCCCGGGCGGGCTGCTGACTGCCAGGACACCGTCGAACGTGCCCAGCCTCCGCTCCACCCCGGCGAGCCCGCCGTCCGGCGAGAGGCTCGCCCCGCCGCACCCGTTGTCGGTGACGGCCATCCGCAGCATGCCCGACGGGGCGTCGTGGTGGATGTCGATCCACACCAGGTCCGCCTCCGCGTGCTTGGCCGTGTTCGTCAGGACCTCGCTGACCGCGAAGTACGCCGCCGACTCCAGCGGCGCCTCCGCCCGGCCCGTCAGCTCCACCGACACCTCCACCGGGACCGGCATGCGCAGCGCCAGCGCCCGTACGGCGTCGCCGAGGCCGCGTTCGGCCAGCACCGGCGGGTGGATGCCGCGCACCAGATCGCGCAGCTCGGTCAGCGCCTCCGCCGAGGACTCGCGCGCCTTGGCCAGCAGCGCCTTCGCCTGCGCCGGATCCTTCTCCAGCAGCGCCTCGATCGTCCCCAGGCTCATGCCCATGGCGACGAGCCGCGCCTGGGCGCCGTCGTGAAGATCCCTCTCGATGCGGCGCAGTTCGGCCGCCGAGCTGTCCACCGCGTCGTGCCGGGTGGCGGTGAGATGCTCCACGCGCTGGGCGAGCGACGCCTTCGTCGGTGACAGGAGGGCGGCGCACAGCCGGAAGTGCAGCCGCAGCAGCGCCGGGTTCACCACGAGGCTCAGGGCGACGAGACCCGTGCCGAGGGCGGCCGCACCGACCGCGGACGCCTGGTCGGTGACGTGGACGAAGCCGTACCAGTTGCCGCCCCAGTCCGCCCACACCTGCCACAGGCCGGCGACCACGACGTAGCCCAGGACCCCGTAGGACAGCAGGGCGGCCGGGAGCAGCGACGTGACGTAGCCCGCCGTCATGTCGACGAGAAGCCACTGCAGATCCCGCCAGGTCGCCGGGTCCTTCAGCAGGTGGATGCACCGCTCGACCTGCCCGACGACACCACGCCGCAGGTCCGCGGGCATCGGCCGGTACGCGGCGGGAACGCGGATGCCGGCCCAGTGGTGGGCGAGCGAACGGCGCTGATCGGCCCACAGGCGAACGGCGGCCAGCGCGGGCGGGGTGGTGAGGACACCGACACCGAGGAGGATGAAGGAGATCGAGAGGACCGCGAGGACGAACAGCGTGATCGACACGACCAGCGTCCCGATCGAGACCACCAGCCCCTGGAGCGCCGCCAGCAGCGACTCCCGCACTCGCCTCATGCCCCTCATGCCACCGACTCCCGCACCGCGCCCCGCGCCCGTCCCTCGGGCGGCCCCTCAGTCTGACCTCGGAGGGCGGGCCAGGTCACGGGGTCGTTCCCCCCTTCCTGGGGTGTAGCCAGCACCACCTTCCGCGGGCCGCCGCACCTCGATGCCCTGAGGCGGGGCGGTCCCGGGGGGAAGTTCCTCCCCTTACCCGGGGGAACTCCCTCCACTTAGCGGGGCAATTCGTCCCGGCCGCCCCGCCGGTGCCTCCGGGGTGGCAGCATGTCCGGCCATGACGCACGCCCGGTCGCCCGTGCGACCCGTACGCGCCGCGGTCTTCGCGGCGGTGTGCGTGGTGCTCGCCGGGACCGGACACGCTGTGACCTCCGGTGATCACATTCCGTGGCAGGCGCTGCTCGCTGCCTTCGGCGTCATGACGGCCGCCGCCTGGCTCGCCGCCGGACGCCGCCGCGGCCTCCTGTCCATCGGCGGCGGACTGCTGGCCGTCCAGGCAGCCCTGCACCTGGCCTTCGCCGAGGGGCAGCGGCCACGGCACGCGCACACCGCGGACACGATGGGCAGCATGCCCGGCATGAGCCGCGCGGCGGCCGACGGCGTCGGCGGGACCCTGGCGGCGCACGGCGCCGGAGCGGCAGGCCACATGAACCATGACGCCGCACCCGGCCCCCTGGCCGAGGGATCGACCGCCATGCTCGCCGCCCACCTGCTCGCGGCCGTGTGCTGCGCCCTGTGGCTGTGGCGGGGAGAGGCGGCGTTCTTCCGTCTCCTGCGCTGCCTGGACGCCCTCGCCTTCACACCGCTGCGGCTGCTGACCGCGGCGGATGCGTGGCGTACGGCCGTACGCCGTCCCGTACGCCCCCGGCCCCGTGCCCGGAACGCCCGGCGGCCCGTGGACGTCCTGCTCGCCCATGTCCTCTCCCGGCGCGGGCCGCCTCACCGCGCGGTGCCCCGTGACACCGCGCCCACCCGCCTGCCCGCGGCCGCGATCTGACCCGATCCGGCGGCCCGTTCGTCCGGCAGGCACGACCGGTGGGCGTGGCACCGCCGTACCCGGCAGAGACCACTGCCGGGAGCAGGCCCGCCCAACGGCCCGGTCCCTCCGTCCGTCGCCGTGGCGCGCCTCCACCTGCCACTGCCGCGTACCCGCCTGTGCGGAACGCGGCCGCCACACCGAAGGACACCCATGTCTGTCGACGACCCCGTCCAGGGGACCGAGAGAACCGTTCCTGCTCCGGCCGACGATCCCGCTGCAGGACCTGCCGACGCTCCCGCCGAGGGCCCTCGCGGCGGCTGGTCCGTCCTGCGCCCGCTCGTCCTGCGGCTCCACTTCTACGCCGGGCTGCTGGTCGCACCCTTCCTCCTCGTCGCCGCCGTGACCGGCCTCCTCTACGCCGCCTCCATCCAGATCGAGAAGGTCGTCTACGCCGACGAACTCACCGTCCCCGTAGGGGAGTCGACCGTCCCTGTGGCCCGTCAGGTGGAGTCCGCGCTCGACGCGCACCCCGACGGGAAGCTCACCGCCGTCTGGCCGTCCGCCGAGGACGGCGCCACCACGCGTGTCCTGCTCAGCGCCCCCGGCGTGGAGGAGGGCAAGTCGCTCGCCGTCTTCGTCGACCCGTACACCGCGGAGGTCCGCGGCTCACTGGAGAGCTACGGCAGTTCGGGAGCGCTGCCGTTCCGCGCATGGGTCTCGGAGCTGCACCGCCACCTCCACCTCGGCGAACCCGGCCGTGTCTACAGCGAGATGGCGGCGAGCTGGCTGTGGGTGGTCGCCCTCGGCGGTCTGCTGCTGTGGATCGGGCGCCGGCGCACGGCACGCGGAAGCCGCGGCGTCCGAGGTCTCCTGCTGCCCGAACGCGGTGCGACGGGGCGGCGGCGCACCCTGTCCTGGCACGGGGCGGTCGGCATCTGGGCCTTCCTGGGCCTGCTGTTCCTCTCCGCGACCGGTCTGACCTGGTCGACGTACGCCGGGGCGAACATCGACGTCCTGCGCACCGAACTGCGCGGCGCCACCCCGGCGATCAACGCCTCGCTGGACGGCGGCACGGCGGGCGCCGGGCACGGCGACCACGCGGGCGGACACGGCGGAGAGGGGGACGGCGGGCAGGACAAGGGTCCGGACATCGGCCTCGACCGCGTCCTCGAGATCGCCGACGAGCGGAAGCTGACGGGGAGCCCCGTCGAGATCGCCGTACCGACCGAGCCGGGCACGGCGTACGTCGTCAAGCAGACCGACAAGCAGTGGCCGGTGCACCTCGACGCGATGGCCGTGGACCCGGGCACCGGCGAGGTCACCGACGAACTCCGCTTCGCCGACCACCCGTTGCTCGCCCAGCTCACCCGCTACGGCATCGACGCGCACATGGGGCTCACGTTCGGACTGGCCAACCAGCTCGCCCTGATGGGCCTCTCGCTGGGGCTGATCCTGCTGATCGTGTGGGGCTACGTGATGTGGTGGCAGCGCCGTCCCACGAAGTCCCGCCGTCGCGGTGCCGGCCGGCCGATGCCGCGAGGGGCGTGGCGCCGGGTGCCACTGCCGGTGCTCCTGCCGCTGGCGGGGGTGGCGGCGGTGGCCGGGTGGTTCGTCCCGCTGCTGGGGATCAGCCTGGTGGCCTTCCTGGCCGTGGACATCGTGCTGGGCGCGGTGGGCCGCCGCCGCGGGGCGCCCGCGGCCTGACGACCCCGGCTGTCCGGCAACTGTCCCCGTACGCAGGGTAGTTCGGGTCCCGATCCCCCGGTCCGGGGGATCGGGACCCGCCTGTGTGCGGGGCTGTTAGACGGCGGTGGGCGGCACGTACTTGTAGCCGACGCGCCGCACGGTCACGATCGACTCGCGGTACGCGGCGCCCAGCTTGCGGCGGAGGCGGGCGATGTGGACGTCGACGGTCCGGCCGTCGCCCACGTGGCCGTAGCCCCATACCGTCGTGACCAGGTGGTCGCGGCTGTGCACTCGCTGCGGGTGGGCGACGAGATGGGCGAGCAGTTCGAACTCGAGATATGTCAGGTCCAGCGGACGGCCGTCGACGTGCACCGTGCGCCGCTCCTCGTCGATCCGCAGCGGGCCGGAGTCCTCGCCGACTGCGGCCCCGAGGGGGCCGACGGTTCCGGAGCTGACGGTTCCAGGACCGACGGAGCCGGGGGCGACGGGCGCGGGGGCGACGGATCCGGGGGCGACGGGTGCGGGGGCGGCGCCGGCCGACGGCGCTGCTGACGCCGGTGCGACGGTGAGCCCCGCGACCGGCTCGTCGGCCGGTACGAGCACCAGGTAGCCGACCATCGGCGGCCGGCCCGGCAGCGCCGGCAGCGTGTGCTGCGGCGCCGGAACCCAAGTGGCCCCGGGCGGGAGGAAGTCCGGCAGATGGACCACCTCGTCCCGGTCGACGGCACGGAGCCGGTGACGGCCCAGCGTCGCGGACGCGGCGCCGGCCGGAAGCGGGGGCACGGAGGAAGCGGAGGAGACGGGGGACACGGGCGACACGGGGGCTGCGGTGGCGGAAGAGGCCGACAGGGAACGAGTGGTGGTCATGGCGAGCTCAGCTCTTTTCGCGCGAGAGGTCGTCGGTGGACGTTCGTGCGCGCGGGCCTTGTGCCGATGCGTCAGGAGAGACCGGACCGGCGGCCGACGGGGTGCCGTAGCCGGGGGATCGGCGGTGGCGCGTGTGCCGGGCGGACGGCGGCCGGGTCAGCGGCGGAAAGGGGCCTGCGCGGAGAGCGCGCGGCAACACACCCGGTCGAAGTCGTGATCCTGCCGGGAAGGCCAGAACGGCTCGAGGTCACTGTGCCCCGGCGACGTGTTCTGGTAGGAGGTCATGGCCCTATTGAAGCAGAACGCGCCCCGGACGGAAGCCGCTCGCTCACCAGGTGATACGGAAGACCAGGTGACACCTGACACACGGCGGACACAGGACGCCCGAACTCCCCGATCGGGTACCGCGCTGAGGTGCCGCGCCTGCCGGGGGACGAGGCGGACGCCCCGGCCGCCGGTGGCCTCCGCGGGCCGGTGGCGGCCGCGCGCCCGGTGCCGCGAGGGCGGCTCGGCTCGTACGCGGTGCGGTCGTGCCCGCGCGCGATGCGGCTCCGGGGTTCGCGCGCGATGCGGCCCGGGGGTTCGTGTTCGTACGCGGTGCGGACGTGACCTCGCACCGTGCGGTCGTTTCGCGCGCGATGCGGCTCGGGGGGGGCGTGTTCGCACGGGGTGCCTCACCGGTTCATCCGCGGTGCGATGTTGCCGCGCCGACCCGCCCCGCGCCGCGTACGAGCAGGGCCGCGCAGGTGACATGACTCGTGCGGCACCGGACGGCGGGGTTAGGCTGCGCGCCGGCCGGTGACCGGCGCGGGACCCGCGCCGTCCACCGGGGCAATGGCGAAGGACGACCCCGACGAACCATGGCGCGCACGGGCGCCCGACCGCCGGTGAACCGGCGGTCGGGCGTACGCGGCGCGGGCGCGACGAAAGGCGGCATCCCCATGCGCATCGGACTGCTCGGTACGGGCCCCTGGGCGGAGGCCGTGCACGCGCCCGCGCTCGACGCCCACCCCGACGTCGAGTTCGCCGGAGTATGGGGCCGACGGCCCGCGGCGGCCGGAGCGATCGCGGACCGGCACGGCACGCGCGCGTTTCCCGACCCCGACGCGCTGTTCGCCGATGTGGACGCCGTCGCCGTCGCCCTTCCCCCGGACGTCCAGGCCCCGCTCGCCGCCCGCGCCGCGGAGGCGGGGTGTCATCTGCTCCTGGACAAGCCCGTGGCGACGACCGTCGAGGACGCCCGCCTCGCCGCAGAGGCGGCCGAACGCGCCCGGGTCGCCTCGGTCGTCTTCTTCACGCTGCGCTTCGACCCGGTCGCGGCGGCCTGGATCGATGAACAGGCCGCGCTGGGCGGCTGGTTCACCGGGCGGGCGGACTGGCTCGGCTCCGTGTTCGCCGGCGACGGAACCGGGCCCTTCGCCGCCTCGCCATGGCGCAGGGAGAAGGGCGCCCTCTGGGATGTCGGCCCGCACGCCCTGTCGGTGCTGCTGCCCCTGCTCGGCGACGCCACCACCCCGGCCGGGGGTGGCGGGTTGGCCGCCGAACGCGGACCCGGTGACACCGTGCACGTGGTGCTGCGGCACGAGAGCGGCGCGTCCAGCACGGCCGCGCTCAGCCTGACCGCACCGCCCGCCGCCTCCGGGGTGTCCGTCGAACTGCGCGGCGAGCACGGCACGGTGTCGCTGCCGCAGGGGGACGGCGAGGTGGTGACGACCTACCGGCGCGCGGTCGACGCCCTGCTGGCCGCAGCCCGCACCGGCACGCCGCACCCGTGCGACATCCGCTTCGGCCTGCGGGTGACGGAGATCCTCGCCGCGGCCGAACGGGCCCTGCCCAAGGACTGAGCTAGGCCCTCCCTCGCCGGGCTCTTCGGGGCTCTCCCGCGCCGGGCTCTCGCCACTCCCGGTGGCGCCGGTCCCGGTGGCGTCGGTCCCGGCGCCACTGCGGTATCACTCCCGCACGAGACAGAACGGGTGGCCCGCCGGGTCCGCGTAGACCCGCCAACTCCGGCTGTCGTCACCCGCGTCCAGCACGGTGGCGCCGAGCGCCCGCACCTCCCGTTCCGCGGCGTCGAGGTCCTCCACCCCGACGTCGAGGTGGAACTGCTGCGGATGCGCGGGGTCGGGCCACTGGGGCGGACGGTGGTCCGGTGCCCGCTGGAAGGCGAGGACCTGGCCGCCGGTGTGGAGCGTCGACCAGTCGTCGTCCAGCGACCAGCCGGGGTCGGGCCGGTCGACCTCTCCGCCGAGAACGCCCTGGTAGAAGCGGGCGAGTGCCTGGGGATCCGGACAGTCCAGGGCCACGCACTGCAGTCTGCCGATCATGTGAGTCCCACTCTCCATCCTGGTCGGCGGCATCGGCCGCGTGACCGTCACCGAACGCGGGGACGGTCACGCGGCCGAGCGTAGACCGGGGGTCCGACAGTCGCGCTCCGGCCGCGCCGCGCGGCATGGCAACCCAAGCCGACCCTGGGTGGCATCGCACCGGAAGCCGACCCGGGGCGGCTTCGCGCCGGAAGCCGACCCGGCGGCGCACCGGAAGCCGGACCCGGTCGGGATCGCACCCGGAGCCGGTGCCTGGCCGGATGCCGCGGCTGGCGGACACTCGCCCCACCCTGGGGACGCAAGCCGGTCAGAGGCTGACCTCGACGGTCAGTGCCCCCTCGCCCTCCCGCCGTTCCACGACGCCGATCCGCCCCGCCGCGCGCACATCGGCGTCGACCAGGGCGAAGCGTTCAAGATCGGTCGGCGGCCCGGAGACGACCGCCCTGGCCACATCGGTCCGCATCGACACCTTCGCCTCGGACTTCGCCCTCCGGACCGCCGCGATCACCTCCGAAGCGGTGGCCAGCAGCGCGCCGTCGCCCCCCGCGGCCAGTGCGCGCAGGGCTTCGGCGTCCGGCCAGGCGGCGCGGTGCACCGAGCCCTCCGCCCGCCACGACCACACCTCTTCCGTGACGAAGGGCAGGACGGGTGCGAAGAGCCGGAGCAGCGTGTCGAGGGCCGCCGCCAGGGCGGCACGGGCCGAGTCCGTACCCGCGGTGTCCCGCCCCGCGGTGTCCCGACCCGCGGCGTTCGTACCGGCCGCATCCGTACCCACGGCTTCCGTACCCACGGCTTCCGTACCCGCCGAGTCCGAAGCCGTCGGCTCCGTACGGGCCCCCGCACCGTAGGCGCGGTCCTTGACCAGCTCCACGTAGTCGTCGCAGAAGCGCCAGAAGAACTGCTCCGTGCGCTCCAGAGCGCGGGCGTAGTCGAAACGATCGAACGCCGCCGTGACGTCCTCGACAGCCCCCGCCAGTTCCGCGAGCATCGCCCGGTCCAGCGGCTCCGTGACCTCCGCCGTCCGCGGCGCATCGCCGAAACTCAAGGCGAACCGGCTCGCGTTGAGGATCTTCATCGCCAGCCGCCGGCCGACCTTCATCTGCCCGACGTCGAAGGCCGTGTCCGTGCCGGGCCGCCCGCCCGCCGCCCAGTACCGGACCGCGTCCGAGCCGTGCTGCACGAGGAGATCGACGGGTGTGACGACATTGCCCTTGCTCTTGGACATCTTCTTGCGGTCCGGATCGAGGATCCAGCCCGAGATGGTCGCGTGCTTCCACGGCAGCACCCCGTGCTCGGCGTGCGCCCGGACGACCGTGGAGAACAGCCAGGTACGGATGATCTCGTGGGCCTGCGGGCGCAGGTCCATCGGGAAGACCCGCTCGAAGAGATCCGGGTCCTCCAGCCACCGCCCGGCGATCTGCGGGGTGAGCGAGGAGGTGGCCCAGGTGTCCATGACGTCGGGGTCGCCGGTGAAGCCGTGCGGCGCGCCGCGCTGCTCCTCGGCGTACCCGGGCGGGGCCTCCGACCCCGGATCGACGGGCAGGGCGGCCTCGTCGGGGACGATCGGCCGCGTGTGGTCGGGGCGGCCTGCGCCGTCGAGCGGGTACCAGACCGGGATCGGCACCCCGAAGAAACGCTGGCGGCTGATCAGCCAGTCGCCGTTGAGACCGCTGACCCAGTTCTCGTACCGCACGCGCATGTGGTCCGGGTGCCAGCTCAACTCCCGTCCGCGGGCGAGGAGTTCGTCGCGGAGCGCGGCGTCCCGACCGCCGTTGCGCAGATACCACTGGCGGGTGGTGACGATCTCCAGCGGCCTGTCGCCCTTCTCGAAGAACTTCACCGCGTGCGTGACCGGCCGGGGCTCGCCCTCCATGTCGCCGCTCTCGCGCAGCATCTCCACGATCCGCTCGCGGGCGGTGTGCGCGGTCGCGCCGGCGAGGCGGGCGTACGCGGCGCGGGCCCGTTCCGACTCCAGGCCGGCGGGCGGCTCGGCCATGAAGCGCCCGTCCCAGCCGATGACGGGGCGTGTGGCGAGCCGCAGTTCGCGCCACCACGTGACGTCGGTGGTGTCGCCGAAGGTGCACACCATGGCGATCCCGGAGCCTTTCTCCGGGTCGGCCGCCTCATGGGCCACGACCGGGACGTCGACGCCGAAGAGGGGCGTACGGACGGTCGTGCCGAACAACTCCCGGTAGCGGGCGTCGCCGGGGTGCGCGACGAGGGCGACGCAGGCGGGGAGCAGTTCGGGGCGGGTCGTCTCGATCATGACCCGGAGCCCGTCGGTCCGCGAGGAGCCGGGGTCCGCGGACGCGGTGCGTGCGCCGCCGGCAGCCGTACCGCCGGAAGTCGCGTCGGCGGCGGGGGCGTGGAACGCCAGACGGTGGTACGCGGCCGGGCGCTCCCGGTCCTCCAACTCCGCCTGCGCGACCGCCGTACGGAAGGTGACGTCCCACAGCGTCGGCGCCTCCGCCACGTACGCCTCACCGCGGGCCAGTCCGCGCAGGAAGGCGAGCTGGGAGGTGGCGCGCGCCTCGTCGCTGATCGTCCGGTAGGCGCGCGTCCAGTCGACGGACAGGCCGAGACGGCGCCACAGGTCCTCGAAGGCCTTCTCGTCTTCGGCGGTCAGGCGCTCGCACAGCTCGATGAAGTTCCGCCGGGAGACGGGGAGTTGATCCTTCCCGGCCTTGCCGGGCCTCTCGGGCGGGACGAAGCCGGGGTCGTAGGGCAGGCCGGGATCGCAGCGGACACCGAAGTGATTCTGCACGCGCCGCTCGGTGGGCAGGCCGTTGTCGTCCCAGCCCATGGGATAGAAGACTTCCTTGCCCCGCATGCGCTGGTAGCGGGCGATGGCGTCGGTGTGCGTGTACGAGAAGACATGGCCGACGTGGAGGGAGCCGCTGACCGTGGGCGGCGGGGTGTCGATCGAGAAGACCTGCTCGCGCGGCTTCGACCGGTCGAATACATAGGTGCCGCACGCGTCCCACCGTTGCGACCACTTCTCTTCCAGCCCCTCGAGACGGGGCTTCTCGGGAACGCCCGCTGCCGTTCCGGCCGGGCGGTGGGAATGCGTCATACGTCCGCATGCTAGCCACGCGGGTGGGGGCGCGCGCGACCCATTTGCGGGCGGCCGCGACGCGCCGTCGAGGCGGCGGCCGTGATCCGTGCATCGAGCCGCAGCGATCCGCCGAAAAGCCGTTGCCCGCCCGGCACGACCCCGGCTACCGTCGCCGGGCCCCGTTCCCGCCGCAGTCCCCGTGCCCGGTGGACCCCTGATCAGGAGGAGGTGTGCAGCAGATGCGCACACGTGTCGCGCTGTCGAGCCCCGGTTCCGACCTCATTCGCCACCTCCTGACGGAGTCACCTTGTCGCTGCGTATCACCCCACTGACCGACCCCGAGCCGAGCCCGTCGTCCCGCCGCCTGGCGTGGCTGGCCTCCCACGCCGAGGGCACGCCGGTCGGCTCGGCGTTCCTGCGCCTGTTCACCGGCCCGGGCCAGGACCACCTGGCCGAACTCGACGTCCACGTCCACCCGGTCGAGCGCAACCAGGGCGCGGGGGCGCTGCTGCTCGACGCGGCCGTGCGTGCCGCCGGCGACGACGGCCGGCGGTCGGTCGTCGCCCAGGCCGAGCACGGCTCACCGGGCGACCGCTTCCTCGCCGGCCACGGCTTCCGCGCCGTCCTGGCCCTGACGGTCGCCCGCCTCCCGCTCGCCGCCGTGGACACCGGTGCCCTCGCAGCGGTCACCGACGAGGACCGTCCCGGCTACCGGCTGGTGGCCTGGGACGGCACGGTCCCCGACCACCTCGCGGAGACGTTCACGGCGTCACGCCGCGCCATGGACGACATGCCGATGGGCGAGACCGACCGCGGGACGGTGTCCTGGGACGTGGACCGCGTACGGGCGGTGGCCGAGGTGGTCGCCCGCCGCGGCGACCACCTGCACACCGTCGCGGCCGTCGACACCTCCGACGGATCGATCGCCGGTTTCACCGAACTGGTCGTCCCCGGCGACGGCACCGGCGACGGCCTGCACTACGGCACGGGCGTACTGCCGGAACACCGCGGGCGCGGCCTCGGCCGCTGGATGAAGGCCGCCTCGATCCGCCACGCCCGCGACCGCCACCCCGCGCTCGCGGGCCTGGTCACGGACACGGCCGACGACAACGGGCCGATGCGCGCGATCAACGAGGCGCTGGGGTACGTACCGACGCAGCGCACGATCGAGTACCGGCGGGATCTCGTACGCCACTGAGCTCCGGCCTGCCTGTCGGCCGCGCAGCGCGGCACCGTGCCGTGCCGCGCGGCGCCGTGCCGCGCCGCTCCTCGCGGGGCGGCGCGGCACGGCATACCGGGGGCAGAGGGCTCAGGACGCGCGGCGGGCGATGGTGACGATCTCCCGGCTCGCAGGCGTGATCGGTCCGCGGTCCCAGTCGCCGTACCGGCCCTCGACAGTGAGGCCCGCCCCGGCCAGAAGGCCGTCGAGAGCCTCGACACCGAGGAACCTCAGGCGCGTTCGGTGGGTGCGGAGCACGGCGCCACCGGGCTCGGCCGTGATCTCGCGGAAGGAGACCACGTCCCCGGCGACGGACTCGACCTCGTGCCACACGCGGAGGGGACGCCCGGCGGCGTCGGTGACCTCGGACGCGTTCGTGGGGTTCCAGTCCTCCCAGGCCCGCGCCTGCGGATGCCGGGTCTCGAACGCGAACCGGCCGCCGACGCGCAGCGCTCTGCGGATCGCCGCGAGCGACGTCCGCAGTTCGTCGTCGGTGACGAGGCACTGGAAGGCATGGCTGACCATGAGCGCGAGCTCGAACTCGGCGTCCCACGCCGCATCCGCCGCGCCGCCATCGACCCACTCGACATCGGCCCGGCGCCGGGCCCTCGCGAGCGCGGCGCGATCGGGATCGAGCCCGACGAGCCGACCCCGGTGCCCGCGCTCCCGTGCGCGGTGCAGCATGGCACCGGTCCCGCAGCCGACGTCCAGGACCGACCCCGCGGACATGAGCAGCCCCTCGAAGAACCGGTCGGCGGGCCACTGCTCGGGATCCCACGGGTTCAACCGGTCGTAGAGCCCGGCGGCATCGGCGTCGGAGTACACGCCGCCAGTATCCCGGCCACGACACGAGCCCACCGTGCGCCGTGCGAACTCTCCGACGCGCACCGAGGGGTCCGGCGGGGCGCCGACCGACGGAATTGAGTAGGTGCTCCCCACTGAACACCCAGGCTTCCCCACTAGCGTCTTAGTCGGTAAGGCAAATGCCCATAGCTGCCCTGACCAGGGCGAGAGACGCGCAGGGGAGACGACATGCTGGGGGAGAAGCCGGTGAATCGCCGAAGCTTGATCAAGGCGGCAGGGAAGGCCGGAGCGGGAGCCCTGGCGGTGACCGCGCTGGGCGGAGCCATGGCGCGGGCCGCCTCCACGGAACCGCGGGCGGCATCGGCCAAGCCCCGGATCCACGTGGGGTCCGATCCGGGGATCGGGCGATGGTCCCACGCCAAGTCCACCAGTCACGAGGCCGGTTGGACCGATCAGTTCCAGGGCATGTGCACGGACGGCACGTACTGGTACGCCGTTTCCAACGAGGGCGACAACCAGCGTCTCCACAAGCTGACCCTGGACTTCTCGAGCACCGTGGCGAGCCTCTCCGCACCGCGCGGGAGCGACCACATCGGTGCGCCGACGTTCGATCCGCAGCGGCGGCAGATCTACGTCCCCATCGAGGGCCCGGAGCCCGAGCTGATCTGGAAGGTCTCCACGGGCCTGAGCACGGTCGGGATCGTTCCGCTCGCCGGACGCACCCCCGGCTCCCCGGCGCCGCAGCGCTGGAAGTGCCCCTGGATCGCCCTCAATCCGTCCGACGGGCTCGTCTACAGCTCCGTGTTCGGCGACCCGGAGCGGAACGATCTCGACAAGTACGTGGACCGCGTCTGGGCGTACGACCGCGACACCGGGCTGCTGAAGAAGGAGATCCGGCTGCCCAGCAAGGTGTACGCCGTCCAGGGCGGCACCTTCGGGAACGGCGGCAGGAATCTCTACCTGGCCTCCGACTACGAAGAGGCCGGCAACGAGAGGAAGCACGTCTACGCGTACGACTTCTCCGCCGCCCGCGACGGCAGCGCCGTACGGTCCTGGGGGAAGGTCGCCATCCCGGACGCGGACGACGAGGTGGAGTGCGTCGTCTTCGCCCACCTCACGTGGCGGAACGCACGCGACACCCACATCACGGTCGGCATCCTGGACGACGGTGTCTTCTCGGGTTCGACGGACAACGTCTACTTCCGGCACCTCGCGGTGCCGTCACCGGGGTTGATCTGACACGGCCGAGACCGCGCCCCTCGACGGCCATCGGCCGCCGAGGGGCGGTCCCGGCCGACGATCGGCCGAAGGTCAGCGCAAACGTCCTCGTCCCAGCAGTGCCTCACGACGTGACCAGCCTGCGGACGTCGTCGATGCGCCTCGAAGTGACGGGCCTGTGGTGACGAGGGAGACGGGCAGGAAAACAACGTACGGCCTCCGCAGCCGGGCTGCGGAGGCCGTACGCAAGACGGCCCGGCCGGAGCGGAAACCCGCTCCGGCCGACGGCGATCCTAGATGTCGAAGTACAGCTCGAACTCGTGCGGGTGCGGCCGGAGCTGCATCGGCGCGATCTCGTTCGTGCGCTTGTAGTCGATCCAGGTCTCGATCAGGTCGGCGGTGAAGACACCGCCGGCCTGCAGGTACTCGTTGTCGTCCTCGAGCGCGTCGAGCACCGCCGGCAGGGAGGTCGGGACCTGCGGGACGCCCGCGTGCTCCTCCGGAGCGAGCTCGTAGAGGTCCTTGTCGATCGGCTCGGCCGGCTCGATCTTGTTCTTGACGCCGTCCAGGCCGGCCAGGAGGAGGGCCGAGAAGGCGAGGTACGGGTTCGAGGACGGGTCCGGGGCGCGGAACTCCACGCGCTTGGCCTTCGGGTTCGAGCCCGTGATCGGGATGCGCATCGCGGCGGAGCGGTTGCGCTGCGAGTACACCATGTTCACCGGCGCCTCGAAGCCCGGCACCAGGCGGTGGTACGAGTTCACCGTCGGGTTGGTGAAGGCCAGCAGCGACGGAGCGTGCTTGAGGATGCCGCCGATGTAGTAGCGGGCGGTGTCGGACAGGCCCGCGTAGCCCTGCTCGTCGTAGAACAGCGGTTCGCCACCGGACCACAGCGACTGGTGGACGTGCATGCCCGAGCCGTTGTCGCCGAAGATCGGCTTCGGCATGAAGGTCGCGGTCTTGCCGTTGCGCCAGGCGACGTTCTTCACGATGTACTTGAAGAGCATGAGGTCGTCGGCCGCGGCGAGCAGCGTGTTGAACTTGTAGTTGATCTCGGCCTGGCCGGCGGTGCCGACCTCGTGGTGCTGGCGCTCGACCTGCAGGCCGGCCTTGTTCAGCTCCAGGGAGATCTCGGCGCGCAGGTCGGCGAAGTGGTCGACCGGCGGGGCCGGGAAGTAGCCGCCCTTGTAGCGGACCTTGTAACCGCGGTTGCCCTCCAGGGCGCCGGTGTTCCAGGCGCCGGCCTCGGAGTCGATGTGGTAGAAGGACTCGTTCGACTTGGTCTCGAAGCGCACGGAGTCGAAGACGTAGAACTCGGCCTCGGGGCCGAAGTACGCGGTGTCCGCGATGCCGGAGGAGGCGAGGTAGGCCTCGGCCTTCTTGGCGATGTTCCGCGGGTCGCGGCTGTACTGCTCACCCGTGATCGGGTCGTGGATGAAGAAGTTGATGTTGAGGTGCTTGTCCTTGCGGAACGGGTCGACGCGGGCCGTCGACAGGTCCGGGACGAGCGCCATGTCCGACTCGTGGATCGCCTGGAATCCCCGGATCGACGAGCCGTCGAACATCAGCTGCTCGGCCGGGTCGAACGCCTCCGCCGGCACCGTGAAGTGCTGCATGATGCCGGGCAGGTCGCAGAACCGGACGTCTACGAACTTGATGTCCTCGTCCGCGATGAACTTCTTCGCGTCGTCGGCGTTCTGAAACATCCAACTCCTCCTAGCCCGCCGCCAGGGAGGGGCGGGATTGCTTCGATCGCGTTGGCCAGTGCGGTGGCACGCTGGCACGACCTTAGGATTCCGGGATTTCCCGGTCATGACCCCATTGTTTCGCCGAGGTTAACCGGGCGACCCGGTCGATGCCGAGCCGTATACACCATAAAACACCGAATGTACTGGTTTGACCTGCCGCCCCGCGCGCCGGAGGCCGTACGTGCTCCCAGTACCGTGGTCGCGTGGACAACAGGCAGGCAATCGGATCGTGGCTCTCCGGCCCCCGCGCGACGGCCGAGGACATGGGCGTCGACTTCGGGTACCGGGGCAAGCGGCTCGGCCTCCCGGAGGAAGGGCCCGGCTCGATCGCGCCGCTCGGACGGCGCTTCGGGGCCCTCTTCATCGACTGGGTCCTGTGCGGCCTCATCGCGTACGGGCTCTTCGCCCGCGGGGACCAGCAGACCGCCGGCAATGTGACACTGCTGGTCTTCCTCGTGCTCAGCGTGCTGACCGTGGGCACCATCGGCAGCACTCCCGGCAAGCGGCTGCTCGGCCTGCGCGTGATCTCCGTGGACGGTACGCGGCTGCCGTTCGGGCGGGTGCTCGCACGCTCTGTGGCGCTGGTGCTGCTCGTCCCGGCCCTGATCTGGGACCGCGACGGCCGCGGACTCCACGACCGGCTGGGCCGGGCCGTCCAGGTCCGTATCTGATCCGCGGATCGGGTGCGGGGGATCGGAGGACCGGATACAGCGGGGTCCTGATCTCGCGGGTCGGACACGGCGATACGCGGGTGCCGGCACGGGCGCGGACACGGCGATACGCGGGTGGCCGTACGGGCGCGCGGGACGGAGAACGCGACGGTGGGGCCGGGACGGAGAACGCGACGGTGGGGCGGTCCGGAACCAGGTTCCGGACCGCCCCACCCGCACAACTCTCGACGGCGAGGTCAGCGCATCTTGCCGCCGCGCGGCATCCGCATCCCCTTGGGCATCGGGCCCTTCGGCAGCGGCATGTTGCTCATCAGGTCGCCCATCGCCCGCAGGCGGTCGTTGACGATGGTCACCTGGTTCCCCGGCAGCACGCGCGGAAGCTTCATCAGCGTGGTGCGCAGCTTCTTCAGCTCCACCTGGCCCTCGGCCTCGCCCACGATCACGTCGTGCACGGGCACGTCGACCACGATGCGCGCCATCTTCTTCTTCTCGGACGCCAGCAGGCCCTTCAGCCGGTTCGGGTTGCCCTCACCGACGAGCACGATGCCCGCCTTGCCCACGGCACGGTGCACGACGTCCTGGCTGCGGTTCATCGCGACCGCCGGGGTGACGGTCCAGCCCCGGCCCACGTTCTCCAGCACCGCTGCCGCCGCGCCCGGCTGGCCCTCCATCTGACCGAAGGCGGCCCGCTCGGCGCGGCGGCCGAAGATGATCGCCATGGCGAGGAAGGCCAGCAGGAAGCCGAGAAGCCCCAGGTAGACCGGGTGTCCGATGGCGAAGCCGATCGCGAGGAGAACACCGAAGGTGACGACTCCCACGGCCCCGACCACCAGGCCGACCTTGGAGTCGACCCGCTTGGTCATCTGGTACGTCAGGGCGATCTGCTTCAGACGCCCGGGATTCTCGGATGATTCCTGCCTCGCCATGCCCCAGAGTCTACGTGGCCTGCGGAGCGCGGTGGGCCACGGCCTCCAGTACGTGCTGGGCCTCACGGCGGTCGTTGGCGCGGCGCCGGTCCTCCAGCACCGCGTTCCAGGCGTTGCGGCGCGCGGTGCGCGCACCGTTGCGCATCAGTACGGCTTCGACGGCGCGCACGGCTTCGGTGAAAGTCGGAATGGCGTTGGCGCGTACGGGCGCGGCCTGCATGGCGTCAGTCCCCCTCGCGGCGTTTGGGGCGGGAAAGCGGCTCCCACCAGACTCATTGATGGGTGTTACCAGGACGTGACCGGGGGGTCAAACACCAATGAAACCCATACGTGGAGCCGCCACATTCTGATGCGCTCCGAACGGGGGACCGGCCGGGACGGGGCCCGGCGACGGCGCCGCAGGTCCGCCCCCGCGCCGCAAGATCGGCTCCCGGGAAGACGCCTCGGCGGGACGGGCGGCGGGCGGCGCCGGGCCGAGTGACGCATCTCGCGTCGCAGGGCGTCCGCGTCCGCTCCCGCATGAGCGCCGTGCGCACCCGGACACCCGCATCCCTGCGCACCTGCGGGCACCCGCATCCGCAGGTGCCCGCATGCGTCCCGCGTCCACGCTGCCGTACGTACCTGTGCACCGGTGGTCCTGCGCACCCGCGTCCGCGCGTGCTCCCGCGCGGACGCGCGCGAACCCGTCGGACCGGTCAGACCGCCTGTCGCGATGCGACCTCGGCGCGGCGCTCCTTCGCCTGCTGGAAGAGACGCCCCGCGCGGTACGAGGAGCGGACCAGAGGCCCGGACATCACGCCGGAGAAGCCGATCTCCTCGGCCTCCTCCTTCAGCTCCACGAACTCCTGCGGCTTCACCCAGCGCTCCACCGGGTGGTGCCGGACCGAGGGGCGCAGGTACTGGGTGATGGTGATCAGCTCGCAGCCCGCGTTGTGCAGGTCCTGCAGCGCCTGGCTGATCTCCTCGCGCTCCTCGCCCATGCCCAGGATCAGGTTGGACTTGGTGACCAGGCCGTCCTCGCGGGCCTTGGTGATCACCTCGAGCGAGCGCTCGTAGCGGAATGCCGGGCGGATGCGCTTGAAGATCCGGGGCACGGTCTCGACGTTGTGCGCCAGCACCTCGGGGCGGGAGGAGAAGACCTCGGCGAGCTGCTCGGGCACGGCGTTGAAGTCGGGGATCAGCAGCTCGACCTTCGTACGGCCCGCCTCGCGCTCCGCCGTCATGGTGTGGATCTGCCGCACGGTCTCCGCGTAGAGCCAGGCGCCGCCGTCCTCGAGGTCGTCGCGCGCGACACCGGTGATCGTGGCGTAGTTGAGGTCCATGGTCACCACGGACTCGCCCACGCGGCGCGGCTCGTCGCGGTCCAGCGCCTGCGGCTTGCCGGTGTCGATCTGACAGAAGTCGCAGCGCCGGGTGCACTGGTCGCCGCCGATGAGGAAGGTCGCCTCGCGGTCCTCCCAGCACTCGTAGATGTTGGGGCAGCCGGCCTCCTGACACACGGTGTGCAGGCCCTCACGCTTCACCAGGCTCTGCAGCTCGGTGTACTCGGGGCCCATCTTCGCCCGGGTCTTGATCCACTCCGGCTTGCGCTCGATGGGGGTCTGGCTGTTCCGGACCTCCAGGCGCAGCATCTTGCGACCGTCGGGTGCGACTGCGGACACGTCCGGCACTTCCTTTGCTAGCGCGGCATTCGATTCTTCGGCGAACACCAGGGTACGCCCGTCATTCGTACGCTCTTACGCCCCTGGCAACCGTGAGGGCAGAGGGCGCATTCCCGCGGTCCATGCGCCGGGCGTCAGACCGCGCGCGGCAGCGGTTCCGCGGCTTCCAGCACCGCTCTGAGGTGCTTCTCGGCCACCGGCAGCACCTCGGCGACGGAGATCCGGCGCCCCAGCTCGTTGGAGAGCGAGGTCACACCGGCGTCGCGGATGCCGCAGGGCACGATCCGGTCGAACCAGGTGTTGTCGGGGTCGCAGTTCAGCGCGAAACCGTGCATCGTCACGCCCTTGGCGACGCGGATCCCGATCGCGGCGAGCTTGCGGTCCTCGCCGCGCTGCCCGGCGTTCGACGGGGCGTACTCCGGTCCGCTGAGGCGCGGGTCGAACTCTTCGTCCTCCACCAGCCGGGGATCGAAGTCCAGCGACAGGCCGCCCAGGGACGTCCGCTGCTCGACCGGATCGCCCAGCACCCAGACGCCGCTGCGCCCTTCGATCCGGGTCGTCTCCAGGCCGAACGCGGCGCAGGTGCGGATGAGCGCGTCCTCGAGGCGGCGTACGTGGGCGACCACGTCCACCGGGCGCGGCAGTTTCATGATCGGGTAGCCGACGAGCTGGCCCGGGCCGTGCCAGGTGATCTTGCCGCCGCGGTCGACGTCGACGACGGGCGTCCCGTCGAGGGGGCGCTCGCTGTCCTCCGTGCGCCGCCCGGCCGTGTAGACCGGAGGGTGCTCCAGGAGCAGGCAGGTGTCCGGGATCTCGTCCGCGAAGCGGGCCGCGTGGACGCGGCGCTGTTCCTGCCACGCCTCCTGGTACTCGACGGCGTCCTCCCCGAAGCCCAGGTGGACAAAGCGCAGCTCGCGCGGCTCATCACTCCGCGGCTCACTCACGGCAGCTCCTCTTTCCCGCGTCCCGGAATGCCATCTCCGCCTCCGGGACCTCCCGGGGCGCCGAACGCGCCCATGCCACTGTACGGCGGCCCCGTCACCGCGCCCCAGGCGGCTGTGGACAAAGCTGCGGGCCGTCGCCGACACCGGCCCGGGCTCCCGGCGACACGGACCCGGGCCACTGCCCGTCCGGGATTCGGCCGCTGTCCTCCGGCCCGGCGCGGCTGCCGGTCCGGGCCGCTCGGTGACGTCCCCGCGCCTCTGTCGCCCCCGCGGCACGTGCTCACACGATCGGATGAATGCACGACATCGGCGCAGGCAACGGCCGCGAGGACCGCTAAATTCGCGCCGTTCCACGAGGGCGTCCGAGCCCGGAAGGCAGGAGATCGCACAGCCGATGACGGATCGACCCCAGCAACGCACTCCCAACCGTCAGCTCGCCGCGTTCATCGCAGAAGCCGGGTTCTCCAACGCCGGGCTTGCCCGGAGAGTCGACCAGCTCGGCCTCGAGCACGGTCTCGACCTGCGCTACGACAAGACCTCGGTGACCCGTTGGCTTCGCGGGCAGCAACCGCGCGGCACCACGCCCGCGCTGATCGCCGAGGTGTTCTCCCGCCGCCTGGGGCGGCGGTTGTCCGCCCAGGACCTCGGGCTCGACGCCTGCGGCCCCGTCTACGCGGGGCTGGAGTTCGCGGCCTCGCCCGCCGAGGCCGTCGACATCGTCAGCGGTCTGTGGCGCAAGGACTCCGGCAGCCATGCCGAACTCCGCAAGATCGCATTCACCCCGGCCAGCCTCGTGGTGCCCAGCAGGGACTGGCTCATCGGCCGTCCCGACGACCGCGTCGCCCGCAGCGCCGAGCCCGCGTCCGCGTCCGCCACGGCCCCGGCCTCCGGTGGCTCGGCGGAGGCCGTGGTCCGACCGCCCGCACGCGCCCGTACGCTCGTGCCCCGGCAGCGGCAGACGGCGCCCGCCGAGTCCGGCCAGAAGGTCTCGACGGGGGACATCGCCGCGCTCCGTTCGGTGGGGGAGCTCTTCCGCACCCTCGACCAGGCATACGGCGGCGGCCACGCGCGCCAGGCCCTGGTGCGCTACCTCGAGCACGAGGCCGAGCCGATGCTGCGCGGTTCGTACGGCGAGACGACCGGGCGGCGGCTCTTCGCGGCCGTCGCCGACCTGACCCGGCTGGCCGGCTGGACGTCGTACGACATCGCCGCACACGGCCTGGCCCAGCGCTACTTCGTCCAGGCCCTGCGGCTCTCGCAGGCCGCGGGCGACCGGCACTACGGTGCCTATGTGCTGCTGACGATGAGCCGGCAGGCGGTCTACCTCGGGCACGGGCGGGAGGCCGTGCAACTCGCCCGCGTCGCCCAGCAGGGCGCAGGGAGCGGTCCTCCGCCGGTGGTGCAGGCGCTGCTGCACGCCGTGGAGGCGCGCGGGCACGCCGTCATGGGCGAGGTGCGGGCCTGCACGGCGTCGCTGGCCCGTGCCGAGCGCGCCCTGGAGCAGGCCAAGCCGGGCGACGACGTCCCGCACTGGGCCCGCTTCTTCGACGAGGCCCAGCTCGCGGACGACTTCGGCCACTGTCACCGCGACCTCCAGCAGTACCGCGCCGCCGCGCAGCACGCGGAGCGCTCGCTGCAACTGCGGACCGCGGGGTACGCGAGGAGCCGGCTGTTCTGCCGTGTCGTGCTGGCTTCGGCGCGGCTCGGACTCGGCGAGCTGGACCAGGCTTGCGTGCTGGGTGCGGAAGCCGCGGCGCAGGCGGCGGAGATGCGCTCGACCCGGGCCGCGGAGTACGTGCGTGAATTCGAGCGGCGGCTCGAACCGTACAAGGACACCGCGGCGGTGCGGTCCTTCCGGGAGCGGGTGGCCGCGCTGAACTGAGCGCCGCCGGTGGGGGGTTGACCCGCCGCGACGCTGTGGCGGGCGACCCCGGCGCACGGGGCCGGCGTACGACGGCTGGTCCACGACGGCCGGTCCGCGGGCCGGTGTGCGGCGGGCGGTTCGGTGTTCGCCGGGCGGTCCGCGGCCCGGAGCGCGGCGAGCGGCCTGCGGCGTACCGCGTCCGGTTCGGCGCCACCGGCTGGGTGCGGCGCTCCACGGACCTGCGGCGACGCGGGCGACCCGGCGCCTCGTACGCGCCGCGGGGGAGTGGGGCCGCCCGGCGCCGGGGCGCCGGGCGTTCCGTCAGGCGGCCGTGGGCAGGGCCGCCGGTGTCTCGGCGTGCGGGAGCCCGAAGTCGCGGAGTGCCGCGGCCGCCGCGCGCCCGCCCGAGACGATCGCTCCCTGCACGCTGCTGGTGTCGCGGTGGTCCCCGCACACATACAGCCCGGCCAGTACGCGTACCGGGCGCCGCCGGTCGTGCGGTGCCCGCATCGCCGGGACCGCCTCCGGGTCGTGGTGCGCGGCGACGAGCTGCCAGCCGTCGGCCTGCGCGCCGTACAACTCGCCGAGGTGGACGCGGGCCGCCTTGTCGAGCGTGGACAGCGGTTCGCGCGCGGCGCCGCCGAGGACGACCGAGGTGACCAGGGTCCGCCCGCGCGGAGCGCGCGACCGGTCGGCCGCCGTGGCCACGACCGTGTGCGAGACGGGCCCCTGCCGGTCCGCGTCGACCACGAGCGCGGGCTCGGCCATGGGAGGGGCGTCCGTGGTGTGGTGCAGCACGGTCGTCGGGTGGAAGTCCGGCAGCCGCAGCCCCGGGAGCAGCTCCGCCGCCGCCCGCGCTCCGGTCGCCACCACCACGGCACGGCAGGCGAGCCGTCCGTGCTCGGCGGTCTCGACGGACGTGGTGGATGCGGACACGGCGCGCACCCCGGTCCGTACGGTGCCGGGCGGCAGGGCCTCCGCCATCAGCTCCGGCACGGTCGAGGCCCCGCCCGCGGGCACACTGAGCCTGCTCCGGGCGAACGCCTGCAGGGCCAGGTCCGCACAGCGGCTGGAGGTGATGAGCTCCGGGTCGCTGAGCAGGGCGGCGAGCAGCGGGCGCAGAAAGCCCTCGACCGTACGGGAGGGCAGACCGCGGGCGCCGAGCGCCTGGGCGGCGGGCACCTCGGGACGGGCGAGCACCCGGTCCGTGGGCATGGCGGCGAGGCGGTTCAGGAACGAGGCGACCCGGGCCTGGTCGAGCGCCCCGCCCAGCGGCGACCGGGCGGCCGAGGCAAGGGCACGGGCGGCGGTCAGCGGGCCGCGTGCGCCGCGCGGCTCGGCGAACCGCTGGCTGCGCCCGCCCTGACGCACCAGCACCCCGTGCGAGAGCGGCCGGAGCGCCAGCTTCTCCAGGCCCGGCGTACGGCGCAGCTCCGCGGAGGAGGGGGTGAGGAAGTGCGCGGTGCGGTCGAGCCGGAAGCCGTCCACCCTGTCGGTCGACATGCGTCCCCCGACGTACGGTGCCGCTTCCAGGACGGTGACGCCGAGTCCGGCGTCGGTCAGGCGGCGGGCCGCGGCGAGGCCGGCCACGCCCGCGCCCACGACGATGACGTCCGTCCGATCTGTGTTGTGCCGTGCTGGGCTGCTGAGCACGTCCCCTCCCCGAGGTCGGCTGTGTCCCGCGCTGGCGACCTGCGGTCGCAGGATCGCAGGGACCTCATGCCCTCAACGGCCATGGGAAATGCTCCGGTTCTGGACTGGTGTACGGAGGAATCCAGCCGGATCCTGAAAGCGCTGTCCCGCGCTGTGACGCAGGTCGCGGGGCTGCCGCGTTTCATCGCCGGTTCCTCCCGCCGGGCCCGCACGGCGCCGCCGCCCGCTTCCGCCCGCTCTCCCCGCGCCGGCAGCCGTGGCTCCGTGCCGGCACCCCCGGCACCCCTGGATCCGTGCCCGTCGTGCCCTCACCGCCGCAGGGCGGCCCGCAGGGCGCTCTCGGTCGTCGGGTGGGCGAACGAGAAGCCGGAATCCAGCAGCTTCCTCGGCAGCACCCGCTTGCTGCCGAGGATGTCCTCGGAGAACTCGCGCAGCGTGAACCGCAGCACCTGCGCCGGTACGGGGAAGACGGTCGGCCGGTGCAGCAGACGTCCCAGCACGTCGGTCACCTCGCGGTTGGTGACCGGTTCCGGCAGCGTGCAGTTGACGGGCCCCGACAGTGCCTCGGTGTCCAGGATGTGCCGGATCGCCGCGACCTCGTCCTCCAGTGAGATCAGGCTCCAGAACTGCCGCCCGTCGCCCAGCCGTCCGCCCAGACCCAGCTTGAAGATCGGGAACAGCCGCC
The DNA here is from genome assembly GCF_040643575.1 of Streptomyces sp. NPDC047108. Classification (NCBI taxonomy): domain Bacteria; kingdom Bacillati; phylum Actinomycetota; class Actinomycetes; order Kitasatosporales; family Streptomycetaceae; genus Streptomyces; species Streptomyces sp. NPDC047108. Next base: position 40,300 of record NZ_JBEYUP010000010.1, on the reverse strand, counting down.
GGCCGAACGCCCCGCCCCGCGCGGAGACGACCGGCGCGGTACGAGTGAAGACCGTACGGATGCCCGCGTCGGCGGCGGGCGCGGCAGCCTCCTCCCACGCGACGCACAGGTCCGCCATGAAGCCGTCGCCGGGTGGCGCGCTCTCGTCGGTCTCCCGGTCTCCGGTGTCGCCGTAGAAGCCCACCGCGCTGCCGCTGACCAGCACCCGCGGCGGGGTGTCGAGCGAGGCGACGGCCTCGGCGATCGCGGCGGTGCCGAGCAGTCTGCTGTCGCGGATCTCCTTGCGGTAGGCGGGAGTCCAGTAGCGGTCGCCGACGCCCGCGGCCGCCAGGTGCACCACGGCCTCGCAGCCCGCGATGCCCGACGCGTCGACGTGCTGCCGCCGCGGATCCCAGGCGGCCTCGTCCGCGGCCTTCGGCTCCCGCCGCACGAGCCGGACCACCTCGTGTCCGTCCGAACGCAACGACCGTACGAGTGCGGTGCCGATGAGGCCGGACGAGCCGGTGATCGCGATACGCATGCGAGCCATCCTGCCCGGGCGCGGACCCGTGATGCCACAGGCCGAGCGGCGGGTGGCACAGTGTCTCCCATGTCCGACTCCGGCATACGACCCGTCATACGCCGCGCCGTCCGCGCCGACGACACCGCGCTGTCCGCGCTGGACCGCCGCACGTGGTCCACGCTGCACGCCGTGCTTCCCGGACCTCCCGAGCCGGGCGACCCCTTCTTCGACGTGACGCACCCGCCGTCCCACTTCCTCGTCGCGGAGTACGGGGACCGGGTCGCCGGTTACGTCCGGCTCGTGACCCCCACCCCTCTCCCCGCCAACGCACACGTCCGGCAGATCCAGGGGCTGGCCGTGGACACCTGGGCCCGCAGGCACGGCATCGCGCGGTCGCTGCTCGACGCGGCCTGCGAGGACGCCCGGCGGCAGGGCGCGAGCCGCATCACGCTGCGGGTGCTCGGCCACAACGCCCCGGCACGGCGCCTGTACGAGTCGTCGGGCTTCGTCGTCGAGGGCGTGCTGCCGGGGGAGTTCCTGATCGAGGGGCGCTACGTGGACGACGTGCTGATGGGGCGCAGCCTCACCCTCTGACGGGAGTCCGAGCCCGCGGGCGTCAACGGGCGCGGGCGTCAACGGGCCGCGGCCCGGCGGCTGCTGAGGGCCGGGTACTGAGGGGCCGGGCACTGAGGGGCCGGGCACTGAGGGGCCGGGTACTGACCGGCCGGGTGCTTCGGCGGAAGGCGAAGACCCTCAGGGCCGGAACGCGTCCCACAGCTTGGGGAACCGCTCCTCCAGCGCCCGGTCGTCCTCGAAGTTCAGCGCCGTGCCCTGCGGCTCGCGCGCCGGCTGCGGCAGCCCGAGGTCCGGGGTCTCGATCCCGGTGAGCTGCTCGTACGCCTCGTCCGCCGCGTAGCCCAGCTCCTCCGCGTCGCCGTCGACCTCCTCGTCGAAGTCGTCGAGCAGCTCGGCGAGGGCGTCCGGGTCGTGCATCGCGCCCTCGAAGACCTCACGGCCCTGGCCGATCAGCCAGCAGCGGAAGTTGTCGAAGGCGTCGTCGCTGGCTCCGCCGAGGAGGACCCAGGCGGCGCCCCAGACGTCCCAGCGGTAGGCCCGGTTGAAGCGGGCCTCGAAGTGACGGGCGAAGTCCAGCACGGCGTCGGGATCGAACTGCACCAGCCGGTCCACCACCAGGTCGGCCTGCTCCTCCGGGTCGCCTTCGGCGGCCTCGCGGGTGCTGTCGATGATCTCCCAGAACTCCGTCTCGTCCATCACCCGACCAGCATCGGCCCTCGCCCCCCGCCCCGCACCCGGAGCCGCCCGGATGCGGCTGTGTCGTTATGCGGGCCGCGGTCCGGAGCGTTGTACGGGGGTGTGGCGCAGGGCACGCCACACCGCGTACGGAAACACGACAGGAGATGTCCGGTTCCGGTGACAGGGTCGGTGCGCACACGACAGCGGGCACGGCGAAAGGAATGACACGTGAGCGAAGAGCGCGCACTGACCGGGAAGGTCGCCCTCGTCGCGGGAGCGACCCGCGGCGCCGGACGCGCCATGGCGGTGGAGCTCGGGCGGGCCGGTGCCACGGTCTACGCCACCGGCCGGACGACCCGCGACCGCGTCAGCGAGGTCGGCCGTGCGACCGAGACCATCGAGGAGACCGCGGAGCTGATCACGGCCGCGGGCGGCGAGGGCATCGCGGTGCCGACCGACCACCTCGACCGCGAGCAGGTGCGGGCCCTCGTCGAGCGCATCGACCGCGACCACGGCCGGCTCGACGTCCTTGTCAACGACATCTGGGGCGGGGAGCACCTGCTCGAGCACATCGAGGAGCCGAAGAAGCCCTGGGAGTGCGACCTCGACAAGGGCCTGCGGATGCTGGAGCTGGGGGTGAAGACCCACATCATCACCAGCCACGCCGCCCTGCCGCTGCTGGTCCGGCGGCCGGGCGGGCTGGTCGTCGAGGTGACCGACGGCACGGCCGAGACCAATGCCCGGTACCGGGAGAACTTCTTCTACGACCTCACCAAGTACGCCCCGATCCGGATGGCCCTCGGCCTCGCCGAGGAGCTGAAGGACCTGGGCTGCACCGCCGTCTCCCTCACCCCCGGTTTCCTGCGCTCCGAGCAGATGCTCGACGCCTTCGGCGTCACCGAGGAGAACTGGCGCGAGGGCATCCAGGTGGTACGCAGCTTCTGCATCTCGGAGTCGCCGCTCTACGTCGGCCGGGCCCTGGCCGCTCTCGCCACGGACCCCGACGTCGCGCGCTGGAACGGACAGTCGCTCTCCAGCGGCCAACTGGCCCAGGTCTACGGCTTCACCGACGCCGACGGCACGCGCCCCGACGCCTGGCGGTACATCGAGGAGGTCGAGCGGGCCGGCCTGGACAAGGACGACACCGGCTACCGCTGATCCCGGCCGCCGCCGGATCCTCGCGGCATCTCCCCCTCCTCCGCATCGGTGGTGCGGGGAGGTCCCGCCCGGTCGTGACGTGCGGTGCCGTCGTGAGGTGCGGCCCGATCGTGAGGTGCGCCTCCGTCGTACAGCGCGGCGGTACGGGCCGCGGACTCGGCGAAGCGGCGGCGCAGCTCCGGCGGCTCCAGCACCTCGACCTCCGGACCCAGCGCGGCGAGCTGGGCGAACGCGACCGTCAGCGACTCGACGGGCAGGGTGATCGTCACCCACCCGTCCGGCCCGGGCCGCGCGGCATCCACCGCCTCCCGGCCCGCCGCGCGGTCGGTCACGTACGGAAGCCGGGCCGCCCCGGCTTCGGTGAGCCGCAGGACGACCGTCTCCCGCAGGATGGAGCGCGCGAACGCCTCCGCGCGCTCCGCCCAGAACGCCTCCAGGTCGAAGGACTCGTCCCGGACGAAGCGCTCGGGTCCGGGCGCCACCTCCGTGAACCGGTCCACGCGGTAGACGCGGTGGGCCGCGCGGACCTCGGCATCGCCGCCGTGCGGCGCTTCCTCCCCGGCAGCCGTGCCGTTAGCGGACGCCCCGGCCGGGCGCGCCGCCAGATACCAGACCCCGGCCTTCAGCACGAGACCGTACGGCTCCAGCTCCCGGGCCACCTCGCCGCCGCTCCTGCGGTAGCGGACGCGGAGGGTGCGGTCGTCCCAGACGGCGTTCGCGATGTCCGGCAGCAGCTCCGGGGTCTCCGGCTCCTGCCACCAGCCAGGTGCGTCGAGGTGGAAGCGCTGTGCGGCGCTGGCGGGGGCGTCGCTCAGTTCCGGCAGCAGCGCCGCCGCCACCTTCAGACGCGCCGCCGACCCCGCGTCGTCGAGGCCCAGTTCACGCAGGGCCGTGGGCACCCCGGAGAGGAAGAGCGCCTCGGCCTCCCGGCGGCCCATGCCCGTCAGCCGGGTGCGGTAGCCGCCGATGAGGCGGTATCCGCCCGCGCGGCCCCGGTGTGCGTACACCGGCACCCCGGCCTCGGAGAGGGCGAGGACGTCGCGCGCGACGGTCCGCTCCGAGACCTCGAGCTGCTGCGCCAGTTCGGCGGCCGTCATCGACGGCCGGGACTGGAGCAGCAGCACCAGTTTGATCAGCCGTGCCGCACGCATGGAGCCATCATGCCGGGCACCTCTGACAGCGCGGGCAGGAGCGGAGACCCGGCGGTGCCGGAAGAGAGGGAGGAGGGCGGACGACGGCGCCCCCGCCCGGAGCGATCCGGACGGGGGCGCCGCTGCGTACGCGGTCCTGCGAGGGCGTCAGAGGCCGAGGTCGACCTCGAACTCGCCCGCCTCCAGGATCTCCTTGACGGCCACCAGGTAGCGGGCGGCGTCGGCGCCGTCCACCAGGCGGTGGTCGTAGGAGAGCGACAGGTACGTCATGTTCCGCACGGCGATGGTCTCGCCCAGCTCCGGGTGGTCGACGACCACCGGGCGCTTGACGGTCGCACCGATGCCGAGCAGGGCCGCCTGGTTCGGCGGCACGATGACCGTGTCGAACAGCGCACCGCGCGAGCCGGTGTTGCTGATCGTGAAGGTCGCGCCGGACAGCTCGTCCGGAGTGATCTTGTTGCCACGGACCTTGCTCGCCAGCTCCGCGGTCTTCTTGGAGAGACCGGCGATGTTGAGGTCGCCCGCACCCTTGATGACCGGGGTCATCAGACCCTTCTCGGAGTCCACCGCGATACCGATGTTCTCGGTGTCGAAGTAGGTGATGGTGCCTTCGTCCTCGTTGATCCGGGCGTTGATGACCGGGTGGGCCTTCAGCGCCTGGGCGGCGGCCTTGACGAAGAACGGCATCGGCGAGAGCTTGACGCCCTCACGCTGCGCGAAGCTGTCCTTGGCCCGGGCCCGCAGCCGCATGATCTTCGTGACGTCCACCTCGACGACCGAGGTGAGCTGGGCCTGCTCGTGCAGCGCCTTCATCATGTTGTCGCCGATGACCTTGCGCATGCGGGTCATCTTCACCGTCTGCCCGCGCAGCGGGGACGGCTCGACGGGGGCGGCCTTGGCGGCGGGGGCAGCGGCGGCCGGAGCCGGGGTCGCGGCCTTCTGCGCCTCGGCGGCGGCGATGACGTCCTGCTTGCGGATGCGGCCACCGACACCGGTGCCCTTCACCGCGGCCAGGTCCACGCCGTTCTCGGCGGCGAGCTTGCGCACGAGCGGAGTGACGTACGCGCCCGCGCTCTCGCCCGCCGGAGCGGACGGGGCCGGGATGGACGGCGCGGCCGGAGCCGGAGCCGGGGCCGGTGCCTTGGGGGCAGCGGTGGCCGGAGCCGCGGCCGGCGCGGGCGCCGGGGCGGGAGCCGGAGCCTCCGCCTTCGGGGCCTCGGCCTTCGGAGCCTCCGCGGCCGGTGCGGGCGCCGGGGCCTCGGGGGCCGGGGCGGCGGCCGGAGCGCCACCGGCGGCACCGATGACGGCCAGCTTGGCGCCGACCTCCGCGGTCTCGTCCTCGCCGACGAGGATCTCGAGCACGGTGCCCGCGACCGGGGCCGGGATCTCGGTGTCGACCTTGTCGGTGGAGACCTCGAGCAGCGGCTCGTCGGCGTCGACCGACTCGCCGACCTGCTTCAGCCAGCGGGTCACGGTGCCCTCGGTCACCGACTCGCCCAGCGCGGGCAGGACGACCTCGGTGCCCTCGGCGGAGCCGCCCGCCGGAGCGGCGGCCGGGGCAGGGGCGGGTGCCTCGGCCTCAGCGGCCGGGGCGGGGGCGGGCTCGGGCTGAGCGGCAGGCTCGGGAGCGGCCTCGGCCGCCGGGGCCGCAGCCTCCGCGGGCGCACCGCTGCCGTCGTCGATGACGGCCAGTTCGGCGCCCACCTCGACGGTCTCGTCCTCGGCCACCTTGATGGAGGAGAGCACACCGGCCGCGGGGGCCGGGATCTCCGTGTCGACCTTGTCGGTCGAGACCTCGAGCAGCGGCTCGTCGGCCTCGACGCGTTCGCCCTCCGCCTTCAGCCAGCGGGTGACGGTGCCCTCGGTCACGCTCTCGCCGAGCGCCGGCAGGGTTACGGAAACCGCCATGGTTTCGGTTGCTCCTTAACGATCTGTGCGGATGGGTCGCGCCCGAGGACTAGTCGTGGGAGTGCAGAGGCTTGCCCGCCAGCGCGAGGTGAGCCTCGCCGAGCGCCTCGTTCTGCGTCGGGTGCGCGTGGATGAGCTGCGCGACCTCGGCGGGCAGCGCCTCCCAGTTGTAGATGAGCTGCGCCTCGCCGACCTGTTCGCCCATACGGTCACCGACCATGTGGACGCCCACGACGGCGCCGTCCCGCACCTGGACGAGCTTGATCTCGCCCGCGGTCTTGAGGATCTTGCTCTTGCCGTTGCCCGCCAGGCTGTACTTGAGGGCGACGACCTTGTCCGAGCCGTAGAGCTCCTTGGCCTTGGCCTCGGTGATGCCCACCGACGCGACCTCCGGGTGGCAGTACGTGACGCGCGGCACACCGTCGTAGTCGATCGGCACGGTCTTGATGCCCGCCAGCCGCTCGGCGACGAGGATGCCCTCCGCGAAGCCCACGTGTGCGAGCTGCAGCGTCGGGACGAGGTCACCGACGGCCGAGATCGACTCCACGTTGGTCTGCATGTACTCGTCGACGAGAACGAAGCCGCGGTCCATGGCGACCCCGGCCTCCTCGTAACCCAGGCCCTGGGAGACCGGGCCGCGGCCGACGGCGACGAGCAGCACCTCGGCCTCGAAGGTCTTGCCGTTCTCCAGCGTGACCTTCACACCGTCCGCGGTGTACTCCACGCCCTGGAAACGGGAGCCGAGGGAGAACTTGATGCCGCGCTTGCGGAAGGCGCGCTCGAGCTGCTTGGAGCTGTCCTCGTCCTCGACGGGGACGAGGTGGGGCAGCGCCTCGACGATGGTGACCTCGGACCCGAAGGACTTCCAGGCGGAGGCGAACTCGACGCCGATGACGCCGCCGCCCAGCACGATCGCGGACTTCGGCACGCGGTCGAGGACGAGGGCGTGGTCGGAGGAGATGACACGGTTGCCGTCGATCTCCAGGCCCGGCAGCGACTTCGGCACGGAGCCGGTCGACAGCAGGATGTGGCGGCCTTCGTAGCGCTCGCCGTTCACATCCACCGAGGTGGGCGAGGAGAGACGGCCCTCACCGGTCACGTAGGTGATCTTGCGGGAGGCGACCAGACCCTGCAGACCCTTGTACAGGCCCGAGATCACGCCGTCCTTGTACTTGTGGACGCCGGCCATGTCGATGCCCTCGAAAGAGGTCTTCACACCGAACTCGGAGCCCTCGCGAGCCTGGTCCGCGAGCTCACCGGCGTGGAGCAGAGCCTTTGTGGGGATGCATCCGCGGTGCAGGCAGGTCCCGCCCAGCTTGTCCTTCTCGATCAGTGCGACGTCCAGGCCCAGCTGTGCCCCGCGCAGAGCGGCGGCGTAACCACCGCTGCCGCCTCCGAGGATCACTAGGTCGAAAACGGTGCTGGCGTCGTTCGCCACGTCACGTCCTCCATGCATGGTGCGCCGGAGCCGGTCACGGCGACCGGGCGGCGGCTGTGGTTCGGCCGCTTTTCTGTCGGCCCTCGGGTCGGCTCGCTCGGTAAGTGAGCCGGGGCCCTGTCCTGCCGACACAACATCTTCGCACTTGTTCGGAGGAGGCGGGACGCGGGGCCACGGTCTGAGACAGGTCCGGGGACCTGGCACTTCGGTTACTCGAGCGTACGTCGTACGGATTTCGTCGAGGGCGAACGCGAAGCGGCCCCGGACGACCTGGGGCGATGCCGCCCCGGCCGCCGGAACGCGTCCGCGGTCCGTGCGCCGGGCCCTCGGCGTGCACGCGGCCCCGGGCGCGAGGCCCGGGGCCGTGACGTGACCGACGTGACGGATCGCTCAGGCGAGGTCGCCGGCCGCCGTGCGCTCGACGAGCCGCAGCAGGGTGCGGACCGAGGAGCCGGTGCCGCCCTTGGGGGTGTAGCCGTACGGGGCGCCCTCGTGGAAGGCCGGGCCCGCGATGTCCAGGTGGGCCCAGGTGATGCCGTCGGCGACGAACTCCTTCAGGAACAGCCCGGCCACCAGACCGCCGCCCATCCGCTCTCCCATGTTGGCGATGTCGGCGACCGGCGAGTCCATGCCCTTGCGCAGTTCGGCCGGCATCGGCATCGGCCAGGACTGCTCGCCGACCTCGTCGGCGATCTCGTGGATCGCGGTGCGGTACGCGTCGTCGTTCGCCATGATCCCGAACGTGCGGTTGCCCAGGGCCAGCACCATGGCGCCGGTCAGGGTCGCCACGTCCACGAGCGCGTCCGGCTTCTCCTCGCAGGCGCGGGTGATCGCGTCGGCCAGGACGAGCCGGCCCTCGGCGTCGGTGTTGAGCACCTCGACGGTCTTGCCGCCGTACATCGAGAGCACGTCGCCGGGGCGGGTCGCGGTGCCCGACGGCATGTTCTCGGCGAGCGCGAGCCAGCCGGTGACGTTGACCTGGAGGCCGAGGCGGGCGGCGGCCACGACGGTGGCGAAGACGGCGGCCGCGCCGCTCATGTCGCACTTCATCGTCTCGTTGTGGCCGGCCGGCTTCAGCGAGATGCCGCCCGAGTCGTACGTGATGCCCTTGCCGACGAGGGCGACGGTCTTCTTCGCCTTCGGGTGGGTCCAGGCGAGGCGCACCAGGCGGGGCGGGTTGGCCGAACCCTGGCCGACGCCCATCAGGCCGCCGTAGCCGCCCTTGGTGAGTGCCTTCTCGTCCATCACCTCGGCCTTGAGCCCGAACTCCTTGGCGGCGGCCTGCGTGGCGGCGGCGAAGGACTTGGGGGTCAGGTCGTTGGAGGGGGTGTTGATGAGGTCGCGGGCGCGGTGCACCTCGGCGGCGAGCGCGCTCGCCCGCTCCATGGCGGCCTTGAAGGCCTTGTCGCGGGACTTGCCACCCAGCAGGGCGACCTCGGCGAGCGGCGCCTTCTTGTCGTTCTTCTTCGAGCCGGCCTTGCCGTTGCCGTTGCTGCGGTAGGTGTTGAAGGCGTACGCACCGAGCAGCGCGCCCTCGGCGACCGCCCCGGCGTCCTCGGCGCTGGTGACGGGGAGCGCGAACGCGCCCTTCTTCGACCCGGACAGCGCGCGGGCCGCGGACCCGGCGGCGCGCCGCAGGGTCTCCGTGTCGAAGCCGTCGCCCTTCGCGGGGGCTTCACCGAGACCGACCGCCAGCACGACCGGGGCCTTCAGGCCCGACGGGGCGTGGAGCTTGGTCACCTCGCCCTCGCCGCCGGAGGCGCCGAGGGTCTCCAGGACGGCGGCCAGCTTCCCGTCGAACGCCTTGTCCACGGCCTCGGCGCCTGGCGCGACGACGGGCCCCTTCTCGCCCTTGGCGACGCCGATGACGACGGCGTCGGCGCGGAGCGTCGCCGCTGAGGAGGTGCTGATAGTCAGAGCAGTCACGGGTTGAGGTCCTCTTCCGTTGCATTCCTCGGCCAGTCGGTGGGCCGGCCGCCGCGAGCCCGGACGGGCCGCCGCAACTGCCGCGCACGGCCCCGGGCGCTGCGAGCATCGTATTCCGACGGCCGGACAGGGGTCCCGCCCGGCAAGGGTGCACGGCCTGGGCGCGGGCCCGGGGCGACCGCCCGCGCGGTACGGGGAGTGTGCCGCCGCGGGCTCCCTGGCCCGAACGTGCGTTTGTGGTGGGGAAGTTCCGTCGCGGTCGCTTCGCGCTACGAATGAGGCGTCAGGCGACGGCGAGCGCGAGCAGGGCGGCCGTCGCGGCGGTCTCGGCGAGTGCCCCGAACACATCGCCGGTCACGCCGCCGAGACGGCGCCGGCAGTGGCGCAGCAGGAGTTCGGCCGCACCGAGCGCGACCAGCACGGCCGGCCCGTACCGCACGGCGCCGTACGGTCCGAGGGCGGCGCCCGCGGCCGTGCAGGCCGCCACCGTGACGCCGACCGCGAGCGCGGCGCTCCGCACGGGGACCGCGCCCGCGACCGCGGCGCCGAGGCCGCCGGGCCGGGCCGCCGGGACGCCGCTGCGCGAGGCGAGGGTGAGGGCCGACCTGGCCGCGACCGCGGCGACGACGGCGGCGAGGACGCCGTGCCCGGCGCCCGCCCCGAACAGCTCGTACAGGGCCGCGACCTGGGCCAGCAGGACGAGGACCAGGGTGACGACGCCGAACGGACCGATGTCCGACTGCTTCATGATCCGCAGGGCGTCATCGGCGGGCCTGCCGCTGCCGAGCCCGTCGGCGGTGTCGGCCAGACCGTCCAGGTGCAGGCCGCGGGTGAGCACCGCCGGTACGGCCACGGCGGCCACCGCCGCGAGCAACGCTCCGCCGCCCAGGGCGTACAGCAGCCCGGAGGCGACGGCCGCGCAGAGGCCGACGGCCGCACCGGCCACGGGCGCGCAGAGCATTCCCGCGCGGGCGGCCTCCCGGTCCCAGCGCGCCACGGTGACCCGGAAGACCGTCAGGGTGCCGAAGGCGAACCGCAGCCCCTCGCCCCAGGTGGCGGCCGAGCCGGAGGCCGTGCCGTCGCCCGGCTCCGGCGGCTCCGGTGGGCCGGCCGCGGCGGGCCCCGAGGTCGTGTCGCTCATCGCGCGCAGGCTATCCGGCAGCGAGCCGCGGGCCGCGCGCAGGCTGCCCGGCAGCGAGCCGCGAACCGTGACCGGGCCGTACCCCAACGCGCAGTGACCGTCCCGCAGGCCGCGGCGCACCGCGGGCAGTACATTGCCGTCTAGCGCAAATCTGTAGAAAAGGGATCAGTTCGACGCGGGGGAGCGGATGTCATGGGCGGCTGGTGGGACCGCAACATCGTGGAGCCCGGCAAGCTGCCGCTGTTCCTCGCCCTCACGGCCTTCATCCTCACCTTCCTCATCACCCGGACCATCACGCGGATGATCCGGGCGGGGAAGGGCCCGTTCCGCAACGTCACACCGGGCGGGATGCACATCCACCACGTCGTCCCCGGCATCATCCTCACCGTCATCGGCGGCTTCGGCGTGATCGGCGGCTACGGGCACGGCTTCGGCAGCGGGCTCTCCGCGGTCCTGTTCGGCGTGGGGGTGGGGCTCGTCCTCGACGAGTTCGCGCTCGTGCTGCACCTCGCCGACGTCTACTGGACCGAGCAGGGGCGGCAGAGCGTCGAGGTCGTCGTACTCACCGCCGCGCTGGTCGGCCTCATGCTGCTCGGCTTCGTCCCGTTCGGCGTCAACGGCGTGACCGACGAGGAGCAGGCGGACCGCCTCACCGTGATCGCGAACATCTGCCTCAACTTCCTCATCGCCTTGATCGCTCTGGTGAAGGGGAAGCTGAGACTCGCCGTCATCGGCGCGTTCATCCCGTACTTCTCCCTCGTCGGCGCCGTACGCCTCGCCCGGCCCACCTCGCCCTGGGCCAAGCGCTTCTACAGGGAACGCCCGAAGGCGAGAGCCCGGTCGCGGATCCGGGCGTACCGCCACGACAAACGGTGGGACAGGCTCGGCCGGCGCTTCCAGGACCTGGTGGCTGGTGCCCCCAGCCGCTGACGTGCCAGGCGCAGCGCGCCGCGTTCGCGCACCGTGCCGTACGCCGCCCGCGCCGCGCACAGCACCAGCACGGCCGCGATGGCGGCCAGATGCTCCTTGCCCGCAAGATTGGGCTCGAGGATCACCTCGACGGTCATCGCCGTCACCACGACCCCGCCCGTGATCCAGGCGCGGAGGTGCCACGCCAGGTGGACGGCGAGGCCGACGACGGCCGCCGAGGGGCCGGTGTCGGTGACCAGCGCGTCGGTGGCGGGCAGGCCGAGGAAGCCGTCCGGCCCGACGGCGACGCCGTACCGCGCGTACAGCGTCCCGGCGGCGGTCGCCAGCAGGGCGACCGCCAGCGTCCGGCGCCACCCGAGGCAGATCTGCCCGATGCCGAAGACGATGAGGATCTGGGCGAGGGCACCCCAGACGGGGAGGTCGGGGGCGGGGACGAAGAGCGACAGCGGGGTGCGCAGGGCGGCGAGCCACCACGGCTGCCCGGCCCGTACGGCACCGATGTCCTGGACGGGCTGGAAGCCCCACGGCTGGGACTGGAGGAGCTGGAACAGCCCTGTCAGACACGCCGCCGCGACGGCCAGCGGGATCGCGCCGAGGACGAGCGGCCGCCGGGTCAGGAGCGCTTCGCGCACGGGGCCGAGGACCGTGTCCCACTCGGTGCGGGCTGCGTGCATGAGGCGCGCACCGGCCCGGGAGACCCGGCCCGTCCGACCCTCCGGAGTGCCTTCCGCGCGCCGTGCCGTGCCGGGCTCCCCGTCACCCGCAACGCGTCCCCCGGCGCCCCGGCTCGCGCCTCGCGCGCGATCCGGGCCACCCGGGAGCTCAACTCCCTTGTTCCGCGGCTCGGATGCCGTGTCGCACCAGGCACCTCCGCCTCTTCGCCGTGCGGACCAGGTGGACGGCTCGGCTCCGTGCGGCGCGTAACGAACGGCGCATTCCGCATGCTTGGGATGCACGTGGACTTCTCCCCCTGACGAGCGACCGTACGGAATCGGTGGTGGGGGAGAAGCCGGGTGCACGGCGCCGCGGTCACGCCGTCACCGGCGAGGTCACGCCGTCACCGGCGCGGTCCGCGGCGCGGCATACCGTGCGCTCGTACCCGCGGACCGGTGGGCCCGCGGCGCAGGTCAGTCGAGCTCGGGCTCCTGCGGTGTCCCGTCCGGGCCCGTGTCCGGGCGCTCGGGCAGTTCCGCCGCCAGGGAGGCCGCCGCCTGCACGAGTGGCAGAGCGAGCAGCGCCCCCGTTCCCTCGCCCACAGTGACGCCGTGGTCGAGCAGAGGGTTGAGTGCCATCCGGTCCAGCGCCTTGGCCTGCCCCGGTTCGCCGCTCGCCTGTCCCGCCAGCCACCAGTCCGGTGCCCGGAACGCCACGCGCTGCGCGACCAGGGCGCACGCCGCCGACACGACCCCGTCGAGGATCACGGGCGTACGGCGCACCGCGCACTGCAGCAGGAACCCGGTCATCGCCGCGACATCGGCACCGCCCGTCGCGGCGAGCAGTTCGAGCTGATCGCCGAGGACCGGCCGCGCCCGGCGCAGCGCGTCACGGATCGCGGCGCACTTGCGCATCCAGGCCAGGTCGTCGATCCCGGCCCCGCCCCTGCCGGTGACGACCGACGCGTCCGTGCCGCAGAGGGCGGCGATCAGCGCGCCCGCGACCGTGGTCCCGCCGACGCTCAGATCGCCGAGCACGACGAGGTCGGTCCCCGAGTCCGCCTCCTCGTCCGCCACCGCCATCCCGGCGCGCACAGCCTGCTCGGCCTCCTCGGCCGTGAGGGCGTCCTCGATGTCGATCCGGCCGGAGCCCCGGCGGACACGGTGCCGTACGACGTCCTCGGGCAACTCCTCCTGATCGCAGTCCACGGCCATGTCCACCACGCGTACGGGGACACCGAACCGGCGGGCCAGTACGGCCACGGGGCTCTCGCCGTCGAGGACGGACCGCACCAGGTCCCTGGTGGTCCCCGCCGGGCGGGCGGAGACACCGAGCCCGGCCACGCCGTGGTCACCGGCGAACAGCACGACACGTGGCTGCTCGACCGGTTTCACCGGCACCGCGCTCTGCGCGGCGGAGAGCCAGTCGCCCAGCTCGTCCAGGCGCCCCAGGGCACCGGGGGGCACGATCAGGCGCTCGCGCCGCTCCTCGGCGTCCCGCCGCACCCCGCCGTCGGGTCGTTCGATCAGATTGCCGAAGTCGTCGAGATTCAGGCCGCTCACGCGCTGAACCCTACCGTCGCGGAACGGGCCGCCGCCGGGCCGGGTGCGCCCGCGGCAACGTCCCCCGCCCGCCCCGGTTCGCGGCCCCAATTCGCCGTCCCCGCACGGCGGGCCCGGCCCGCGGCGGCGCTCACGGGGCGTCAGCGCGGGCGGAGCGGGAGCGGCTGGCCCGCCACCACGAGCAGCAGATGCTCGCACTCGGCCCCGAAGGCCGCGTTGAGGCGCCCGAGTTCGTCGCGGAACCGCCGCCCCGCCGAGGTCGCCGGATGCACCCCGGAGCCCACCTCGTTCGACACGGCGACGACCCGGCGCGTCGTGGCCCGTACCGCCTGCGTCAACGCGTCCGTCCGCTCGTGCAGTTCGCGCCGCGCCACACCGGAGGCCCACCGCTCCTCGTCCCACGCCCCGGCCCGGTCCATGGCATCGGTCAGCCACAGCGCCAGGCAGTCGATGAGCAGCGGCGGCCCCTCCTCGGCCAGCAGCGGCACCAGCTCGCAGGTCTCGGCCGTACGCCAGGAGCGAGGGCGCCGCTCGCGGTGCAGGGCGACCCGCTCCGCCCAGTCGTCGTCGCCCTCGCGCGTGCCGCCGGTCGCCACGTAGACCACGTCGGGGAACGACTCCAGCCGGCGCTCCGCCTCCACCGACTTGCCGGAACGGGCGCCGCCGAGGACCAGCGTGCGGCGCGGCAGGTCAGGGACCGCGTGGAAGTCACCGGCCACCAGCGTCTCCCCGTCCGGTACGGCCCGCGATCCCGCGGCCGCCAGCCTGCGCTGCAGCTCGGCCCCCGGCGGCACGTCGTGGTCGAGGTGGACGGCCACCACATCCGTGGTCGCCGCGACGGCGCCCGCCCCGCGCAGCCGCGCGAGCGCGTCGGGCCGCCCGACGACGTCGAGGACGGCCAGGTCGTACGGCTGGTGGCCCTCGGACTCGCCCGCGGGCGCCGCACCCGGGGGGAGGTAGAGCAGCCGGTCGCCCTCCGGGCCCGTCACCGCGTAGCCCGTGCCCGGCACGTCCACGGCGATGGCCTGCACCTGGTGGCCGCTGATCAGGGTGATCTCGCGCCCGTCCGGGACCCGCTCGGGCGCGGGCAGTCCTGCCGGTGCCTCGACGGCGGGCCCGTTCTGCGGATGGGACAGCAGGACCTGCCGTACGCCGGTCACTGTCTGTCCGGCGCGGGCGGCGGCCAGCGCGGCACCCGGTGTGAGGTCGAGCAGCAGCGAACCGTCCACCAGCAGCGCGGTCGGGGCCCGCGCCTCGTCGCCGACCGCGGCCGCGCAGGCGGCGCAGGGGCAGCCTGGGCGGGGCAGGCCGCCGGGCGTTCCGGTCCCGAGCAGAGTGATGTCCACGTCCCTGATCGTCTCGCGTCGCCGAGCGCCGGGCGCGCCGGGGCACCCGGGTACGGACCGCCGTACGTCCCCCGCGGCCGGCACCGATCGGCCGGGTGGTGACCGGCCGGCGTCCCGGCGCCGGCCCGGCCGGGCCGGTTAGGCTGCGTCAGGCATGCACGCGGAGGGACTTCAGAGGGACGCAGGGAGGCGCACATGGCGTGGACGTGGCGGTTCGAGAAGGCCGACGGCACCGAGACCGTGCCCGCGGTCGAGCCCGAGGAGTTCAGCACCCAAGGGGACGCCGAGTCCTGGGTCGGCGAGGTGTGGAAGGACTTGGCGGACGGCGGTGCGGACCAGGTGTCGCTCTTCGAGGACGGCACCAAGATCTACGGCCCGATGAGCCTGCACGCGGAGGAGGCGGCGCAGGAGTCGGAGGAGTCGGAGGCGTCGGAGGCGTCCGAGGTCTGACCGCCCGCGGGGCGGACAGCAAGGGGCGCGGCCGCCGTGGCGGCCGCGCCCCTCGCGCATGATCAGGCGACCGTGACCGGTTATCCCCTGACCCTTCGTACGTGATCAGGCGCCGGTGAACCGGGTACGTGATCAGGCGCCGGTGAACCGGTGTCCGTGGTGCGGTCGGGCCCCGCTCAGCCGCGTACGCCGCACAGATGCAGCAGCGCCGCCACCGCGCGGTACGGGTCGGTGCGCCCGGCCCGCTCCTCCGCGGCGAGCATCCGCTCCCCGTCGGCGGAGCGCGGCAGCGGGACCGTGCCGGCGGAGTGCGGCAGCCCCTCGCCGGCACCGCCCGGGCCCGCGAAGACCCGTACGCCGTACCAGGTGTGCAGCGGGGCGCCGATCCCCGCCAGGGTGGCGGTGAGCGCTCCGAGCCGGTCGGCCCGCAGCTTCAGACCGCCGGTGCCCGTGGAGACGGGGGAGTCGAACGCGGTGAGAGCGCCCTCCCAGTCACCCGCGAGACCGTGCCGCATGGCCAGCGCGTCGGCGTTCCGCACCAGCAGCGACAGGAGTCCGCCCGGGGCGAGCACCCGGGCCAGGCCCGCCAGCATCGCATCGGGCTCCGCTATGTACATCAGCACGCCGTGGCACAGCACGACGTCGAAGCTGCCCGGCAGGAAGTGGACGCCCGTGTCGCGGCCCGCGCCCTCGATGAACCGCACCCGCTCCCGTATGCCCTCCGGCTCCGTCACCAGATCGGCGCGCAGCGCGGCGAGGGTCCGCGGGTCGGACTCCAGAATCGTGATCTTGTGGCCCGCGCGGGCCAGGCGCAGCGCCTGGGAACCGCCCCGGGTCTGCGGCTCCGGCGCTCCCGGGCCCAGCCCCACGTCGAGGATCCGCAGCCGCTGCCCCACCGGGAAGCGGCCCGCTATCTGCTCCTCGAGCTGGCGGGCCACCAGCTCGTGCCGCACCGCGGCGTCCGGGTCGAGAAGATCCTCCAGCCCGCCGACCGCGGCCTCGCGGGGGGCGGGCGGAGCGCTCAGGGCCGCTCTCCGCGCTTGACCTGCGGCTTGGGCAGGCGAAGCCGGCGCATCTGCAGGGTGCGCATCAGGGCGTACGGCACGGCGCCACGCAGGTTCTCGTTCGGGAAGCGGGTGCGGAGCTGCTTCTTCAGGCGGATGGCGACACCGATCGAGTCGATGACGATCATGACGATGACACCCAGCCACAGCAGCAGCGAGATGTTCTTGATCGACGGCGACGGCAGCATGCTCAGGACCAGGATGAGCACGGCGAGCGGCAGGAAGAACTCCGCGACGGCGAAGCGCGAGTCGACGAAGTCGCGGGCGAAGCGCCGGACGGGGCCCTTGTCCCGGACCGGCAGATAGCGCTCGTCACCGCTCGCCAGCGCCTCGCGCTGCCGGGCCATGTCCGCGCGGCGTGCCTCGCGGGTGCGCTTGGCCGCGTCCTTGCGGTTGGTCGGCGTCGACGCCAGGCTGCGGCGCTGGGACTGGGCCTCGCTGCGCTTGGGGGTGGGGCGACCCTTGGGTGCCTGCGGGTCGCGTGGCTGCTGTGGCTGGTCCGCGGTCATCCTGGTGACGGCGGCCTGCTCATCCTTGGAACGGCTTCGGAACACAAAGCCCAAGGGTACGGGTTCCGGCGCCGCCGACCCACAGGCCCCACGGGCACGATCCGGCAACGGCGCGCCGGACCTACGGCGGACGTACCCCGGTCCCACCTACTCCCTGCGCCGGAGAAAACCGTTCCGTGATCGTCCTGCAGGAGGAGCGCATGGGGGGCGGAACAGTGCGGTAATAGAGGCAGGACCCGTACTGTTGGGTCTAGAGACGTGCTGCAGTCCGAGCCCGGAAGAAGGGGGCGCGCGAGGCCCATGAGCGGTGTCATGAAGCGGATGGGGATGATCTTCCGCGCGAAGGCCAACAAAGCCCTGGACCGGGCCGAGGACCCGCGCGAGACCCTCGACTACTCGTACCAGAAGCAGCTCGAGCTGCTTCAGAAGGTCCGCCGGGGCGTGGCGGACGTGGCCACCTCCCGCAAGCGGCTCGAGCTGCAGCTCGGCCAGCTCCAGGGACAGTCGGCGAAGCTCGAGGACCAGGGCCGCAAGGCGCTCGCCCTGGGCCGGGAGGACCTGGCGCGCGAGGCGCTCTCCCGCCGTGCCGCGCTCCAGCAGCAGGTCACCGACCTCGAGACGCAGCACCAGACGCTGACGGGCGAGGAGGAGAAGCTGACGCTGGCGGCGCAGCGGCTCCAGGCCAAGGTCGACGCATTCCGCACGAAGAAGGAGACGATCAAGGCCACCTACACCGCCGCGCAGGCGCAGACCCGGATCGGCGAGGCCTTCTCCGGCATCTCCGAGGAGATGGGCGACGTCGGCATGGCGATCCAGCGGGCCGAGGACAAGACGGCCCAGCTCCAGGCGCGCGCGGGCGCGATCGACGAGCTGCTCGCCTCCGGCGCGCTCGACGACCAGAGCGGTATGGCCAAGGACGACATCGCGGCCGAGCTGGACCGGCTCTCGGGCGGCACGGACGTCGAGCTGGAGCTGCAGCGGATGAAGGCCGAGCTGGCGGGCGGCAGCGGTTCGCAGCAGGCTATTGAGGGAGGCCCGGAGCAGCAGGCGGCGCCGCAGCAGTCCGAGGAACGGCCGCGGTTCGACAAGAGCTAGGCGCCGGCCACGCAGGGAGCCGTGGCCGGGCGCCGGCGCGCACCGGACGTATCGGGAGGTCGTCATGATCGTGCGGATCATGGGGGAGGGCCAGGTGGAGCTGGCGGACCGTCATTTCGCCGAGCTCAACAAGCTGGACGACGAACTGCTCGCCGAGATGGAGAGCGGGGACGACGCGGGCTTCCGGCGGACCCTCACCGCGCTGCTCAACGAGGTCCGTGAGCTGGGTGAGCCGCTGCCCGACGACTCCCTCGAACCGTCCGAACTGATCCTTCCGGCTCCGGACGCGACGCTCGAAGAGGTCAGGGAGATGCTGAGCGAGGACGGGCTGATCCCGGGCTGACCCGCGGTCGCCCGTCGGCCTCGGCGCGCGACACCGCCCGACCCCGTACGCGTCCTGGCGTGAGCACGTCTTCGGTACGCGGGCACAGCAGCACCCGGCGATGGCCAGGTTCCCGGACGGGGACCTGGCCATCGCCGCGTCATGGGCCGCGGGCGGGAGGACGGGAGCGGCGCTCGCTCCGGAACGGAAACCCGCCTCCCGATACGGACGACGACCCCCGGAACGGAACGGGGTCGATCCGGCCATATCGGCGGGATATCGAGTGCGCCGGCCGCCTCGGGCACATCCGTGCGCGTCCGCGCGTCCACGCCCGCTGTCGAGGTGCCCCCGGCACCGCTTACCGTTGCTTGTCGTGACCTCCCTCGCCGTCGGACAGGGCCTCGCCCGTCCCCAGCGCTGGCTGCGCGCCCATCCGCTGGCCCTCGACGCCGCCGTGGCCGCGGTCGTGCTCGCCATCATCCTCGTCGGCATGGTGACCGAGCCCCACGGCCCGCACGGCCGGCAGTACGGCGAGCGCAGCCCCGAGGCGGCGAGCGTCGCCCTCGCCGTCCTCGCCGCCGGTGCGCTCGTGCTGCGCCGCCGGATGCCGCAGCGGGTCCTCACCGTCACCAGCGTCCTGTCCCTGGCCGAGCTGGTCGTCGTCCGCGGTGACGACACCTCGCCCGTCGCCATCACCGCGGCCGTGGCCGTCTACACCGTGGCCTCCAGGACCGACCGCTCGACGACCTGGCGGGTCGGGCTGCTCACGGCCGTGGGACTCACGGCCACCGCCATGCTCTTCGGCGCCCGGCCCTGGTACGTCCAGCAGAACGTCGGGATCTTCGCGTGGACGGGTATGGCCGCGGCCGCCGGCGACGCGGTCCGCAGCCGCCGCGCCTTCGTCGACGCCATCCGGGAGCGTGCGGAGCGCGCCGAGCGGACCCGCGAGGAGGAGGCCCGCCGCCGCGTCGCCGAGGAGCGCATGCGGATCGCCCGCGAGCTGCACGACGTGGTGGCGCACCACATCGCGCTGGTCAACGTGCAGGCCGGGGTGGCGGCCCATGTCATGGACAACCGTCCGGACCAGGCCAAGGAGGCGCTGGCGCACGTACGGGAGGCCAGCCGTTCCGCGCTGACCGAACTCCGCGCCACGGTGGGGCTGTTGCGCCAGTTCGGCGACCCCGAGGCCCCGACCGAACCCGCCCCGGGCCTCGGCCTCCTCGATCAGCTCATCGACTCCTTCGCGCGCGCCGGCCTGCCGGTCGAGGTCGAGGTGGCCTCGGAGGTGCCCAGGGCCGGGGGCCAGGGGCCGTGGCACAGCCGGCGTGCCGAGGACGCGGCGGAGGCCATCGGCGACCTGCCGAAGGGCGTCGACCTGACCGCGTACCGCGTGGTGCAGGAAGCCCTCACCAACACCCAGAAGCATGCGGGCGAGCGGGCACGGGCCGTCGTCCGTATCGCCCGGGCCCGTCAGTCCCTGGAGATCACGGTCCTCGACGACGGCGCCGGGGAGCCCGCGCAGACGGACCTGGCCGCCGCCGCGGGGCCGGAGCGGGGCGTACGGACCGAGCCACGCGCCGCGGGGGCGCTCGCGAAGGCCACCAAGGCCGCCAATCCGAAGGGCACGAACGCGAAGGGCACGAGCGGCAAGGCCGCGAACGGCAAGGGCGTGAACGCGAAGGGCGCCGGCCTGAAATCCGCCAACTCCAAGGCGGCGAACGGGAAGGACACGACCCCGGACCGTACGAGGACCGACCTCCCGGCCCCGGACCGTGGCGTGAGCGACCACCCCGCCCCCGACCGTACGGACAGTGCGGTCGGCGCGGACATCCGCCGCCCCGACTCCGGCGGCGGCCACGGCCTGATGGGCATGCGGGAACGCGCCGCCGTCCTGGGCGGCGTGTGCGAGACCGGCCCGCGCCACGGCGGCGGATTCCGCGTCCACGTACGCTTGCCGCTCACGGACACGCAGGCCGGGGAGGCCGCGCGGAAGGGGGCTACGTGACGATCCGGGTGGTGCTCGCGGACGACCAGGCGCTGCTGCGCAGCGCGTTCCGCATCCTCGTCGACTCCGAACCCGACATGGAGGTCGTGGGGGAGGCGTCCGACGGCGCGGAGGCGGTCCGGGTGGTACGCGAACGCGGGGCCGACGTCGTCCTCATGGACATCCGGATGCCCGGCACGGACGGCATGGCCGCCACCCGGGAGATCAGCGCCGACCCGGCGCTCGACGGCGTCCGCGTGGTGATGCTGACGACGTTCGAGGTGGACGAGTACGTGGTGCAGTCGCTGCGCGCGGGTGCCTCGGGCTTCCTCGGCAAGGGCGCTGAGCCGGAGGAGATGCTCGCGGCCATCCGCGTCGCCGCCGCGGGCGAGGCGCTGCTGTCGCCCGCCGCCACCAAGGGCCTGATCGCCAAGTTCCTTGCGCAGCCCGAGGGTTCGGACTCCGCCGAGGAGCGGGGCGACGGCGCCGAGCGGCTGGCGGCGCTGACCGGGCGCGAGCGCGAGGTCCTCGTCCTCGTCGCGGGCGGGCTCTCCAACGACGAGATCGCCGAGCGGCTGGCCGTGAGCCCGCTGACCGTGAAGACCCATGTGAACCGGGCGATGGCCAAGCTCGGCGCCCGCGACCGCGCCCAGCTCGTGGTGATCGCGTACGAGACCGGGCTGGTCCGCCCCAGGGTGGACTGACGGGCAGGGCACCGGGGACGGATCGCCGCGCCCGCTCACGTGCCGGCCGGCGGCCCGTTCGCGCCCTGACCGGGGCCGTTTCCGGCGCTGTCCGGGGGCCGTTGACGCTCCGACCCCTGGCCGTGCTCGGGCCGTCCCGAGCCGGTCGCAGGGCCGGTCACCGGAGGGGCCGAGAGACCGGTACGTCGAAGGGAGGACCGACGGGGGAGAGGGCCGTACTGCGCTCGCGGTAGTCGGCCTGGCCGATAACCGACCTGGGAGCGACGGAATCGCGTCTTCCGTGGCTGATCGTATAAGCGCGGCATAAGACCGCTTCACGACCGGCAACAGAAGAGAGACCTCCACCCATGTCCTGGCTGTCGAGAATCAGCCTCGTACAACGGGGTTTGATCGCCCTCATGGCGCTCATCGCCATCGCCTTCGGAGCGGTCGCGATACCCCAGCTCAAGCAGCAGTTGCTGCCGTCCATCGAGCTGCCGATGGTGTCGGTGCTGGCCCCGTACCAGGGTGCGTCCCCCGATGTCGTCGAGAAGCAGGTCGTCCAGCCGCTCGAGGACAGCATCGAGTCGGTCGACGGCATCACCGGCGTCACGGCGACGGCGAGCGAGGGCTCGGCCGTGATCATGGCTCAGTTCGACTACGGCAACGGCACTGATCAGCTCGTCGCCGACGTCCAGCAGGCCGTGAACCGGGCGCGCGCCGAACTGCCGGACGACGTCGACCCGCAGGTCGTCGCCGGCTCGACGGACGACATGCCCGCCGTCGTCCTCGCCGCCACCTCCGGCAAGGACCAGCAGGCGCTCGCCGACCAGCTCGACCGTTCCGTCGTCCCGGCCCTCAAGGACATCGAGGGCGTCGGCCAGGTCACGATCGACGGCGTCCAGGACCGCATCGTGTCGGTCACGCCGGACGAGAAGAAGACGGCCCGGGCGGGACTCTCGGCAGCGGCTCTGGGCCAGGCGCTGGAAGCAGGTGGCGCCTCGGTGCCTGCCGGTTCGTTCGCCGAGGACGGCAAGAGCAGGACCGTGCAGGTCGGTAGCGGCTTCTCGTCGGTGCGCCAGATCGAGGACCTGCGCGTCTCCGCGGCGGCCGCCGCGGCAGGCGGCCAGAGCGGCGGCGGCCAGGGCGGCGGTCAGGGCGGCGAGAGCGGCCAGGCCGCCGGCGGCGGCACGGGTGCCGGCGCGTCCCCCAAGGCCGTACGGCTCGGTGACGTCGCCGAGGTGAAGGACGAGTCCGCCACCCCGGTCTCCATCACCCGGACCAACGGCGAGCCCAGCCTCGGCGTCGTCCTGACGATGGGCCAGGACGGCAGCGCCGTCGACATCTCCGAGGCCGTCCAGGACAAGCTGCCCGAGCTGCGCAAGGACCTCGGCTCCGATGCGGAGCTGACCGTCGTCAGCGACCAGGGCCCCGCGGTCTCCAAGTCCATCGACAGCCTCACCACCGAGGGCATGCTCGGCCTCCTCATGGCCGTCGTCGTGATCCTGGTCTTCCTCGTGTCGCTGCGGTCCACGCTGGTGACCGCGGTGTCCATCCCGCTGTCCGTCGTGATCACCCTGATCGTGCTGTGGACCCGGGATCTCTCGCTCAACATGCTCACGCTCGGCGCGCTGACGATCGCCATCGGCCGCGTCGTCGACGACTCGATCGTCGTCCTGGAGAACATCAAGCGGCACCTCTCGTACGGCGAGGAGCGCCAGAAGGCCATCCTCGAAGCGGTCAAGGAGGTCTCCGGAGCGATCACCTCCTCGACGCTCACCACCGTCGCCGTCTTCCTGCCGATCGGTGTCGTCGGCGGCATGACCGGCGCGCTGTTCGGCCCGTTCTCGCTGACCGTCACGGTCGCCCTGCTCGCCTCGCTGATCGTGTCGCTCACGGTCGTGCCGGTGCTCTCGTACTGGTTCCTGCGCGCCCCCAAGGGCTCGGCGGGCATGGACCCGGACGAGCTGCGCCGCCTCTCGGAGGAGAAGGAGTCCCGCAGCCTGCTCCAGCGGATGTACGTGCCGGTGCTGCGCTTCGCCACCCGCCGCCGCTTCACCAGCATCCTGATCGCGGTCGTGGTGTTCGTCGGCACGCTCGGCATGGCACCGCTGCTGAAGACCAACTTCTTCGACGCGGGCGACCAAGACACCCTCTCGATCCGGCAGGAGCTCGAAGCGGGCACCAGCCTGGGGGCGGCCGACGCCGCATCGCAGAAGGTCGAGAAGCTGCTCGACGGCGTCCGCGAGGTCAAGGACTACCAGGTCACGGTCGGTTCGTCCGGTCTCATGGCGGCCTTCGGCGGCGGTACGGGCGCCAACCAGGCCACGTACCAGGTCAAGTTGCGCAGCTCCGACGACTCCGACGCCGCCATCGAGAAGATCCGCGACGGCCTGGACGGCCTCGGCAAGAGCGCCGGCCAGACAACCGTGCAGGCGGGCGACGGCTTCGGCAGCCAGGACCTCAGCGTCGTGGTCAAGGCCGCGGACGCCGATGTGCTGAAGAAGGCGTCCGAGCAGGTGCGCGCCGAGGTCGCGAAGCTCGACGACGTCACCGACGTCCAGAGCGACCTGGCGCAGAGCGTCCCGCGCATCTCCGTCACGGCGAACTCCAAAGCAGCCGGCTACGGCTACTCCGACGCCACCCTCGGGCAGGCCGTCACCCAGGCCGTACGCGGCACCACCACCGGCAAGGCGGTGCTCGGCGAGACCGAGCGCGACGTCGTCCTCAAGGCGGAGAAGCCCGCGACGACCGAGGCCCAGCTGCGGAACCTCGAACTGGCCACGCCCGCCGGCACGGTGAAGCTCGGCCGCATCGCCGACGTGAAGACCGTCCCCGGGCCGGTCCAGATGACCCGGATCGACGGATCGCGCGCGGCGACCATCAAGGCCAAGGCCACCGGCGACAACACCGGCGAGGTGAGCACCCAGCTCCAGTCGAAGATCGACAAGCTGAAGCTGCCCGACGGCGCCACCGCGGACATCGGCGGTGTCTCCCAGGACCAGGACGAGGCGTTCTCCTCGCTCGGCCTGGCCATGCTGGCGGCCATCGCGATCGTCTTCATGCTGCTGGTCGCGACCTTCAAGTCGCTGGTGCAGCCGCTGATCCTGCTGATCTCCATCCCGTTCGCGGCGACGGGCGCGATCGGTCTGCTCGTCGCCACGGGCACGCCGATGGGCGTCCCGGCCCTGATCGGCATGCTGATGCTGATCGGCATCGTGGTGACCAACGCCATCGTGCTGATCGACCTCGTCAACCAGTACCGGGCGCAGGGTTACGGCGTCGTCGAGGCCGTCGTCGAGGGCGGACGCCACCGTCTGCGGCCGATCCTGATGACCGCGCTGGCCACCATCTGCGCACTGCTGCCGATGGCGCTGGCGATCACCGGTGACGGCGGCTTCATCTCGCAGCCGCTGGCGGTCGTGGTGATCGGCGGTCTGGTCACCTCCACGCTGCTCA
Organism: Streptomyces sp. NPDC047108; assembly: GCF_040643575.1. Lineage (NCBI taxonomy): Bacteria > Bacillati > Actinomycetota > Actinomycetes > Kitasatosporales > Streptomycetaceae > Streptomyces > Streptomyces sp. NPDC047108. The sequence goes on along the minus strand of NZ_JBEYUP010000010.1, from coordinate 15,764 downwards.
CGCTGCTGCTGGTGCCGACGCTGTACGCCATGGTCGAGCTCCGCAAGGAGCGCCGTCGCACCAAGCGCGCCGCGAAGCGCGCGAAGGCGGCGGGCGACGCGGCGGCGCCGGAGCGGGAGTCGGAGCCGGCGGGCGTCTGACCGGTACCGCGTCCGAACCGTTCAAAGGGCGGTCCCCGCAGCCTCGTTGAGGCCGCGGGGACCGCCCCCGTCGCGTACGGGCCCCGTGATCCCGTACGTGACGCATCGGCCCGCGCCGGGTCCGCGGGCCGCCCTCGATGGGGCGGCCCGGGCTTCGTGCGCGGGTGGTGTCCGCTACGGCAGCGCGAGCATCCGCTCCAGCGCCAGCTTGGCGAACTTCTCCGTCTCCGGGTCCACCTGGATCCGGTTGACCGTCTTGCCGTCCGCCAGCGACTCCAGCGCCCAGACGAGGTGCGGGAGGTCGATCCGGTTCATCGTCGAGCAGAAGCACACCGTGCGGTCGAGGAAGACGATTTCCTTGTCCTCGTCGGCGAAACGGTTCGCCAGGCGCCGTACGAGGTTCAGCTCCGTACCGATCGCCCACTTCGATCCGGCGGGCGCCGCCTCCAGGGCCTTGATGATGTACTCCGTCGAGCCGACGAAGTCAGCGGCCGCGACGACCTCGTTCTTGCACTCGGGGTGCACCAGCACGTTCACGCCCGGGATCCGCTCCCGTACGTCCCGCACCGACTCCAGCGAGAACCGGCCGTGCACCGAGCAGTGACCGCGCCAGAGGATCATCTTCGCGGCGCGCAGCTCCTCGGGGCTCACACCGCCGCCCGGCTTGTGCGGGTTGTAGACGACGCAGTCCTCGAGCGACATCCCCATGTCACGGACCGCCGTGTTCCGCCCCAGGTGCTGGTCGGGCAGGAAGAGGACCTTCTCGCCCTGCTCGAACGCCCAGTCCAGCGCGCGCTTGGCGTTGGACGAGGTGCAGATGGTCCCGCCGTGCCGGCCCGTGAACGCCTTGATGTCCGCCGAGGAGTTCATGTACGAGACGGGGACGGTGAGTTCGGCCACCCCGGCCTCGGTCAGCACGTCCCAGCACTCGGCGACCTGCTCGGCCGTGGCCATGTCGGCCATCGAGCAGCCGGCGGCGAGGTCGGGCAGTACGACCTGCTGGTCGTCGGCGGTCAGGATGTCCGCGGACTCGGCCATGAAGTGCACACCGCAGAAGACGATGTACTCGGCCTCCGGACGCGCGGCGGCTTCCCGGGCGAGCTTGAAGGAGTCACCGGTGACGTCCGCGAACTGGATGACCTCGTCACGCTGGTAGTGGTGGCCGAGCACGAAGACCTTGTCCCCGAGCCGAGCCTTGGCCGCCCGGGCGCGCTCCACCAGGTCCGGGTCGGACGGGGAGGGCAGGTCGCCGGGGCACTCGACACCGCGCTCGCTCTTCGGGTCGGCCTCGCGGCCGAGCAGGAGCAGGGCGAGCGGCGTCGGCTGGACATCGAGGGGTTGGGCGGTGGTCACTGACACGCACCCTTTCTGTGTTCCGCAGACGCACCTTTTCGTCTGATTGACGCTATCTATCATAACCGCTTCGCGTCAGTTTGACGACGGGCATCGCGTCGATGTGACGCATTCCCGGGACGCCCGCCCGGAGCCGTACCGTGGTCACGGCACAGCGTCGCGACCGTACGGCGCGAGGTGTGCGAGCATGAACGCGGAAGTGAACGTGCCAGGCCCGGAATGAATCCGCGGCCCCGTTGGTTCTGACCGACGGCAAGCAGTCCGAACAACCCGGGAGAGAGCAGATGTCCGTTCAGGACGAGAAGACCAGCGTGAGCGACGGCATCATTCTGTCCGACGCCGCCGCGTCGAAGGTCAAGAGCCTGCTGGAGCAGGAGGGCCGCGATGACCTCGCGCTGCGCGTCGCCGTCCAGCCCGGTGGCTGCTCCGGCCTGCGCTACCAGCTCTTCTTCGACGAGCGTTCGCTCGACGGCGATGTCGTGAAGGACTTCGACGGCGTGAAGGTCGTCACCGACCGGATGAGCGCTCCGTACCTGATCGGTGCCTCCATCGACTTCGTCGACACCATCGAGAAGCAGGGCTTCACCATCGACAACCCCAACGCGACCGGCTCCTGCGCCTGCGGCGACTCCTTCCACTAGGAGCCCGGGTTCCTACCCAGGAGTCCCGGGTCCGCCCGGGCTCCGGGCCGGAGCCGGACGCGCGGTGCGTACGACGCACCGGCACCACGCACGCCGAAGGCGGCGGACCATCCTCGGTCCGCCGCCTTCGGCGTGCGTGGTCGTGAAGCCCGGCCCTGCGGTGAAGCCCGGCCCCGCGTGTCACCGGGCCTCGGGCCCGGCCTTGCCGGAACCCTTCGTCACGGCCTTGCCGGTCGACGCGTCCATGAGCTCACGGTCGCCCAGCGGCTTGTCCAGCGTGACCTTCTCCTCGTACTCCTTGGCCATCTTCACGCACACCTGGCCCGGCTTCTTCTCCTTGCCGGTGACGCGGACGACGACCTTGTCGGACAGCGAGGTGTCGGCCTTGGCGCTGTAGGTGTGGCACACCCCGCCCCAGAAGCGCAGCGTCACCGTCTTGCCGTCGGCGCTGTAGGACGTCACCCGCGGGGACGCCCCGGGCTTGCCCGGCTCGGACGTCTGCTCGTCACCGCCCGGCTCGGACGGCGCCGGCGTGGACTCCTCGATGTACTTGTCCTTCACCGCGGGGTGCGTGACCGTGTACGTCGCCGCGTCCGCCGCGGCACCCGTCGGCCGGACCTCGAACATCCATGAGGGCACCAGCGTCTCGCGCCCCTCCACGAACTGGACGGCGAGACCGAAGACGGCGTCCTTGACCTCCAGTGGCTTCGCCGGCGCCGCGGGCTTCCCGCCCGGCTTGGCCTTCTTCGGCTCGGCGCACGGCGGCGTCTCCGCCTCACCCTCCTTGTGGGGCACCGCCGAGGCGCACTCGGGGATGCCGACCGTGCCGCCACTGCTCGACTTGTTGAGCCGCTTCAGCGTGTCCTCGGCCGTGAGCACCGGGTAGTCGGCGCCCTTGGCCAGCTCGGTGAGGTGGCCGTTGCCGGCGACGACCTGGCCGTCGGCACCCACCTGCAGGCCGGTCTGCCAGCCGTGCGTGGGCAGGTCGTCCTTCACCGGGTTGGCGTTCACCTCACGGATGGCGCCCGTCGTACGGCTCGCGTCCAGCTTGGCGCCCGTCAGACCCATCGTCTTGAGCACCGGCCCGGCCACGGACTTCGCCCGCTCCTCGGAGACGGGGTCCTTGCCGTGGCCCTCGGTGCCGTCCTGCCCGTCGCCGGGGGCGGGGCAGCGCGGGCTCGTGGAGCCCTCGGCGCCGGTGCCCTGTCCGTCCTTCGGTCCGCTCATCGGCGGCTCGGCGCACCCGGAGGCGTTGCCGTAGCGCAGGAAGGTCCAGGTGCCCGGGGCCTTCTTGCTGACGCTCAGCGTCGGCCCGGAGGCGTCACGGTTCAGCCCGAACTTCCATGATCCGCTGACGTCCCGGGGCGCTCCCTTGACGCCCAGGGCGTCGGCCAGCTTCTCGGCCTGCGCCCGGGTCACGCCGCTGCGCGCCTCGTAGACCGGCGCCGAGCCAGGCCCGTCGGGCAGGTCGCCCAGGGCGCGGTAACGGCTGCCGTTCGGGTTGGGCTCGCCCGGGGCGATGCCGCGGCCGTCCTCGGCGGAGGACTGACCGTAGCCGTCCAGCCGCAGCGGCGGCGGTTCGCCCTCGCCCGAGGACGACGTGTCGTCGCCCCCGCCGTCCGAAGCGGTCGAGGCCCAGTACGCGCCGCCGCCACCGGCCAGCAGCACTGCGACCGCCACCGAGGCGGCCACAAGACCGGAGCGACGCCGCCCCGGGGCGGCCGTACGGGTCTCGGGGGCCGGTGCGCTCTTCGAGGTGTCCTCGGTCCGGTCCTCGCCGTCCGGGGTGGGGGGAGTGTTCTCGGTGCTCACCGTTCAGCTCCTTCGGCTCCGCTCGACACTTCTCAATGTCGGGTCCCTCATCCGGGGACGCGGATTGGACGGAGCAGAGGAGCGTGTGGTTCCCGTGGGGTTCCGGTCAGTCGCCGTACTCGGACATTCCGTCCAGGAGATGGGCCGACGCGGGCGGCACCGTGACGCCCTGGATCCGAGACGGCGACACGTGCTCGGCGGGGGCGGAACGGGCGGCGGAGGCCCAGTGCGGGGCCATGCGGGCACAGTCGCCCCGCAGCTCGTCCATCGACTCCGGCTCGGCCGTGACGGACGGAACGGAGGAATCGGCGTGCTTGGTCATGGGCACTCCCGGTCCGAGGGGTCGGCAACGCCGCAGACCCCGACACCATGAACGGTAAGCAGCCCCGGGGGACCGAGAAAGACCTACTATCGGGTAGTTTTGCCGCGTCGGAACGGAGCGTGGGGAGCCGGTAGCGTGGATGCCGGTCCTTTCACCGCTCGTTCGCAGCGCGATCGTCCACTCATCCCTTCACTCGCCGCAGGAGCAGATCCGTCGTGCGCATCGCTGTCACCGGCTCCATCGCCACCGACCATCTGATGACCTTTCCCGGCCGATTCGCCGACCAATTGGTCGCGGACCAGCTGCATACGGTCTCGCTCTCCTTCCTGGTCGACACCCTCGACGTGCGCCGTGGCGGCGTCGGGCCGAACATCTGCTACGGCATGGGCCTTCTCGGTCTGCGCCCCATCCTCGTCGGCGCCGCGGGCGACGACTTCGCCGAGTACCGCGCCTGGCTGGACCGCCACGGGGTCGACACCTCCTCGGTCCACATCTCCGAGATGCTCCACACGGCGCGGTTCGTCTGCACCACCGACGCCGACCACAACCAGATCGCGTCCTTCTACACCGGCGCGATGAGCGAGGCCCGCAACATCGAGCTGAAGCCGGTCGCGGACCGCGTCGGCGGCCTCGAGATGGTGCTGATCGGCGCCGACGACCCCGAGGCGATGATCCGCCACACCGAGGAGTGCCGTTCGCGCGGCATCCCCTTCGCCGCGGACCCCTCGCAGCAGCTCGCACGCATGGAGGGCGACGACATCCGCGTCCTCGTCGAGGGCGCCGCGTACCTCTTCACCAACGAGTACGAGAAGGCCCTGATCGAGTCCAAGACCGGCTGGACGGCGGACGAGATCCTCGCCAAGGTCGGCACGCGCGTGACGACGCTCGGCGCCAAGGGCGTCCGCATCGAGCGCCAGGGCGAGCAGCCGCTCGAGGTCGGCTGCCCCGAGGAGGAGAGCAAGGCCGACCCGACCGGTGTGGGCGACGCCTTCCGCGCGGGCTTCCTGGCGGGCGTCTCCTGGAAGCTGCCGCTGGAGCGGTCGGCCCAGCTCGGCTGCATGCTGGCCACGCTGGTGATCGAGACGATCGGGACGCAGGAGTACGAGCTGCGGCGCGGCCACTTCATGGACCGCTTCACCAAGGCGTACGGCCACGAGGCCGCCGCCGAGGTCAAGGCGCACCTGTCCTGACGCGCCCCGGGGGCCGCGGGTGAACCGCGGCCCCGGGGATCTTCCGCCCACCCGCCCGACGAGGGTGGGTGGGCGGACGCCACGGCTGACCGTTGTTGCATTCCGTAGATCAGGGCTGCCGGTTCGTGTGGGGGTTGTTGTCCGGGTGGCGGCCCGGCGGCGGGTGTTCGAGCATCGGGCATGGGCCGGGCCTGGCTGAGCCGGGCGTCCGAGGGTGGTGTCGTCGCCCGGTTGCGCAACAGACCGACCAGGGCATCGGTCGAGCCGGACCCGGGGGACCTGTTTTCGCATTGCTTGACCGGAGGCAAGCATTTTCACCACGGGTGCCCGAGGGAAGCGCGGGGCCCGAGCGCGCCTGGGGACCCCGCAGGGACACCGGGCTTACCTGCGGACGCGGACCTTGGCCCCGCCCCAGCCGCCCCGATGCTCCTTCCTTGCGCCGCAGGCGCGAGACGAGAGCGTCCATGGCGTCCTCCTGGACATCGGTTGAGCCGGACCGGGGACCCGTTGGTGAATCGCTTGACCAGCGGCAAGTAATTTCGTTCCGGGGAGTCCGAGTTCAGGAGCGTCGGCGTACCAGATAGGCCGTGCCCCGGTCGGCCGGGCGCTCGCCGACGTACTCCTGGTCCCGCATCGCGCACCAGGCGGGGAAGTCCAGCCGCGCCGCCTCGTCGTCCGAGAGGACGGCCACGATCTCGCCGATCCCGATGTCCCCGATGACTTTGGCGAGTTCGATGACCGGGACCGGGCAGCGCTTGCCGAGCGAGTCGACGGTGAGGGCGGGCGTCTCGTCGCCGCGAGCGTCCGCGCCCGCTCCGGGCTCCGCGCCGCCCGCCTCGGGCTCCGCGTCCGCTCCGGTGTCCGCGTCCGCCCGGGGTTCCGCCTCCGGTTCCGCGGCGGCTGCTTCCGCCGCGGGGGCTGCCGCGACGGCCACCGGCCCGCCGGACGGAGCGCCGAGCTGCTCGCGTACGCCCCGTACCGCCTCCGGCAGCACGGCCAGGAACCGCTCCACGTCCTCCTCCCGCGTACCGGACGGCAGCGACACCCGGACGTTTCCCTCCGAGAGCACCCCCATCGCCTTCAGCACATGGCTCGGCGTCAGCGTGCTGGACGTGCACGACGACCCCGAGGAGACCGAGAAACCCGCACGGTCCAGCTCGTGCAGCAGTGTCTCTCCGTCGACATAGAGACAGGAAAAGGTGACGAGATGGGGCAGCCGCCGCACGGGGTCGCCCACGACCTCGACGTCCGGCACCAGTTCGGGCACCCGCCGCCGGATCCGGTCCACCAGCCCCCGCAGCCGCTCGCGCTCCTCGGCCGCCTCCTGCTGCACGGCCCGGAGCGAGGCGGCCGCGGCCACGATCACCGGGATGTTCTCGAAACCGGGCGCGCGACCCGACTCCCGTTCGTCCGCGGGCCCTTGGGCCGCGAACCGCACCCCCTTGCGTACGACGAGCAGGCCCGCCCCGGGCGGCCCGCCCCACTTGTGGGCGCTCGCGGTCAGCAGCGACCAGTCGCCCTCCACCCGCCCCCACGGCAGCGACTGCGCGGCGTCCACCAGCAGCGGCACACCCGCCCCTGCGCACACACGCGCGACCTCGGCCACCGGCTGCTCGGTGCCCACCTCGTGGTTGGCGGACTGCAGGCAGGCCAGGGCGGTGTCAGGGCGCAGCGCCGCCGCGTACGCCGGCGCGTCCACCCGGCCCGCCCGGTCCACGGCGACCTCGTCGCTCTCGCCGCCGGCTGCCCGGTGCGTCTCGGCGGCGTGCAGGACGGAGGAGTGCTCGACGGCGGAGACGACCAGGTGCCGGCCGGTACGGCGCCTCCCGGCCAGGGCACCGGCGACCCCGCTGTGCACGGCGCGGGTACCGGAGGGAGTGAAGACCAGTTCGTCGGGCCGGCAGCCGACGGCCTCGGCCGCGGCCTCGCGGGCGGCGTCAAGCAGCAGCCGCGCACGTCGCCCTTCCCGGTACAGCCTGGCCGGGTCGGCCCACCCCTCGTCGAGCGAGGCCACCAGCGCCTGGCGGGCGACGGGATGGAGCGGAGCGGACGACGCGGAATCGAAGTAGACCACGTATGAACGCTAACGCGGCCCGGGCGCGGTCCGGCCGCGGACCGCCCGCCACCAGGCACGCGGTGGTCGCGACCCGGGGCGCACGCCGTCGAGGGGGGCTCGTGGCGCGGTGCGTGCACCAACGGGACGCGGGCCGGTCGCGGCCGTCCGTGCGGGGAACCGGATGGGCCCGCGGTCGTGGACGAGGACCGGCGCCAGGGGGCACCGTCCGCGGCTTGCCGGAGCGGTGGGGGACGCTCACGCGGCACGGTGCCGCGGCGTGCCGACTGCGCTGCTCACGCGCTATGCGAGGGCGTGTCAGAAGGCGAGCGGGGCGGCCCGTTCCACCCCTTCGGGGCGCGGCGCGCCGCGTTGGGCACCCTCCCCGCGCGACCCCAAATTGCGTCCAGTAGGGTTTGGTCCGCATAAACATCAAACCCCTGCCCGCGACAGGGCCGGCGACCGACCAGCGAGACGGCCGCAGCCGGCCGCGCGGGCGAGACTCTCGGGAAGGCGCTACGTGAGTCCCAACGGCTCCGACCGCTCGTCGCGGCGCCCGATGCGGCGGAAGCTGCCGCAGGCGCTGGCCGCGGGCCTGGTCCTTGCGACCGCCACCGGTTGCACATATAAGGACTTTCCCCGCCTCGGTATGCCAACCCCTGTCACGGAGGAGGCGCCGCGGATCCTCTTCCTCTGGCAGGGCTCATGGGCGGCTGCGCTCGCCACGGGCGTGCTGGTGTGGGGTCTGATCCTGTGGAGCGTCATCTTCCACAGGAGGTCCAGGACCAAGGTCGAGGTTCCTCCGCAGACGCGGTACAACATGCCGATCGAGGCCCTCTACACCGTGGTCCCGATCATCATCGTCGCGGTGCTCTTCTACTTCACCGCCCGCGATGAGAGCGAGCTGCTGAAGACCTCCAAGAAGCCGGACCACGTCATCAACGTCGTGGGCTACCAGTGGAGCTGGGGCTTCAACTACATGGAGAACGTCGACGGCGACCTGAGCACTCCCGCCAAGGTCCCCGCCGCGGTCAGCACCATCCCGGACAAGCGGCTCGAGGCCGTGCCCAAGGGCGCCGAGGGCGTCTACGACACGGGCACGCCGGGCGAGTGGACGAAGGGCAACCCGAGCCCGGGTCCGACCCTGTGGCTGCCGAAGGGCGAGACGGTCCAGTTCATCCTGACCTCGCGTGACGTCATCCACTCGTTCTGGGTGCTGCCGTTCCTGTTCAAGCAGGACGTCATCCCCGGCCACACCAACGTCTTCCAGGTCACTCCGGACAAGGAAGGCACGTTCCGGGGCAAGTGCGCCGAGCTCTGCGGTGTCGACCACGCACGCATGCTCTTCAACGTCAAGGTCGTCTCCCCCGAGCGGTACCGGGCGCACCTGAAGGACCTGGCGAAGCAGGGCCAGACCGGCTACATCAAGTCCGGCATTCCCCAGACTGATGCCGCCAAGAATGCGGAGACGAACGAAGAATGAGCATCCTCAACGAACCCCAGGGTGCCGCCGGGACGGACTCCTACGAGGACGAGCTGCCGCCGCACCGCAGGGAGCCCGGCAACGTCGTGGTCAAGTGGCTGACGACCACCGACCACAAGACGATCGGCACGCTCTACCTCGCCACCTCGTTCGTCTTCTTCGTGATCGGCGGCGTGATGGCGCTGCTGATGCGCGCCGAACTGGCCCGCCCCGGCACGCAGATCATGTCGAACGAGCAGTTCAACCAGGCGTTCACGATGCACGGCACCGTGATGCTGCTGATGTTCGCGACGCCGCTGTTCGCCGGCTTCGCGAACTGGATCATGCCGCTGCAGATCGGCGCGCCCGATGTGGCGTTCCCGCGGCTGAACATGTTCGCCTACTGGCTCTACCTCTTCGGTTCGCTCATCGCGGTCGGTGGATTCCTCACCCCGCAGGGCGCCGCGGACTTCGGCTGGTTCGCCTACTCCCCGCTCTCGGACGCGGTCCGTTCCCCGGGTGTGGGCGCCGACATGTGGATCATGGGTCTGGCCTTCTCCGGCTTCGGCACGATCCTCGGCTCGGTCAACTTCATCACCACCATCATCTGCATGCGCGCCCCCGGCATGACGATGTTCCGGATGCCGATCTTCACCTGGAACGTCCTGCTGACCGGTGTGCTGGTGCTCATCGCGTTCCCGGTGCTGGCGGCCGCGCTGCTCGCGCTGGAGGCGGACCGGAAGTTCGGATCGCACATCTTCGACGCGGCCAACGGAGGGGCGTTGCTCTGGCAACATCTCTTCTGGTTCTTCGGCCATCCAGAGGTGTACATCATCGCGCTGCCGTTCTTCGGCATCGTCTCCGAGGTCATCCCGGTCTTCAGCCGTAAGCCGATGTTCGGCTACATCGGTCTGATCGCCGCCACGGTCTCGATCGCCGGCCTCTCGGTCACGGTGTGGGCGCACCACATGTACGTCACAGGCGGCGTGCTCCTACCGTTCTTCTCGTTCATGACCTTCCTGATCGCGGTACCGACCGGTGTGAAGTTCTTCAACTGGATCGGCACCATGTGGAAGGGCAGTCTCAGTTTCGAGACCCCGATGCTGTGGTCCGTCGGCTTCCTGATCACCTTCCTCTTCGGTGGCCTGACGGGTGTCATCCTGGCCTCGCCGCCGCTGGACTTCCACGTCTCGGACTCGTACTTCGTCGTCGCCCACTTCCACTACGTGGTGTTCGGCACCGTCGTCTTCGCGATGTTCGCCGGCTTCCACTTCTGGTGGCCGAAGTGGACCGGCAAGATGCTGGACGAGCGGCTCGGCAAGATCACGTTCTGGACGCTGTTCATCGGCTTCCACGGCACGTTCCTGGTCCAGCACTGGCTGGGCGCGGAGGGCATGCCGCGGCGTTACGCGGACTACCTCGCCGCGGACGGCTTCACCACGCTGAACACGATCTCGTCGATCAGCTCGTTCCTGCTCGGCGCCTCGATCCTGCCGTTCCTCTACAACGTCTGGAAGACGGCCAAGTACGGCAAGAAGGTCGAGGTCGACGACCCGTGGGGCTACGGCCGCTCGCTGGAGTGGGCGACCTCCTGCCCGCCGCCGCGCCACAACTTCCTCACCCTGCCGCGGATCCGTTCCGAATCCCCGGCGTTCGACCTGCATCACCCCGAGATCGCGGCGCTGGACGAGCTCCAGTTCCACGCGGGTGAGAAGGAGCTCGCGGGCGGCAAGGGCAAGGAGGCCGGGAAGTGAAGATCCAGGGTCGCATGTTCATCTGGCTGGCCGTCTTCATCCTGGCCATGGCCATCGTCTACGGCGTGTGGTCGAAGGAGCCGGTGGGCACCACGGCGCTCTTCCTGGCCTTCGGCCTGTCCATCATGATCGGCTACTACCTGGCCTTCACGGCTCGCCGGGTGGACACCGGGGCGCAGGACAACAAGGAGGCGGACGTCGCCGACGACGCCGGCGACCTGGGCTTCTTCAGCCCGCACAGCTGGCAGCCGCTCTCCCTGGCCATGGGTGGCGCGCTGGCCTTCATGGGCGTCGTCTTCGGCTGGTGGCTGCTGTACTTCTCGCTGCCGGTCATCCTCGTGGGCCTGTGGGGCTGGGTCTTCGAGTACTACCGGGGCGAGAACCGCACCCAGTAGCGCACCCCGCGCACGCAGGACACCGGGCCCGGGCAACCTCTCAGGTTGCCCGGGCCCCACCCGTTTGCACCCATCCGACGCGCCGATTCATCCCGGTTTTCTTATTTTGTGACCATGAGTCACACCTCTCGAATCCGGACGGCAGCAGGGTGCGCTCTGCTGATAGCCCCGCTGGCGATATTCGCCGGCGCCTGCGACGACGGTCACCCGCTCTCGGCCACGCCGTACGACGCGGCCGACCAGATAGCCTTCAACGCGGATGACGGCGGCAAGATAGACCCCGACAAGCCGCTGGAGATATCCGCCAAGGACGACGACGGCAGGATCACCGACGTGACCGCCACGGACGCCGCAGGGCGCTACGTGCGCGGCGAACTCTCCGCCGACGGCACCCGCTGGCGCAGCACCTCCCCGCTGGCCGCAGGCGCCCACTACACCGTCCGGGTGAGTACCGAGGACGATGACGGCGCTCCCGGCCGACGCACGATCGGCTTCGACACCACGCCCGCCGGCAAGCAGCTGAAGGTCACTCTCGGACCGGACAGCGGCACCTACGGCGTCGGCCAGCCCGTCACCGCGGAGCTGAGCCACTCGGTCAAGAGCCCCGAGGAGCGCGCGACCGTCGAGCGCGCGCTGAAGGTCGACTCCCAGCCCCACGTCGAGGGCGGCTGGACCTGGGCCAACGACAAGACCCTGCACTTCCGCCCCCGCGAGTACTGGCCGGCCGGGGCCACGGTCGAGGTACGCAGTCAGCTCGACGGCATCAAGGTAGGGAAGCGCTACGGCGGCTCGGCCAAGCCTCTGAAGCTGACCATCGGCGACCGCGTCGAGGCGATCACCGACGCCGCCGCCCACACGCTGACGGTCAAGCGCAACGGCAAAGTCATCCGAACGATTCCGGTGACCACGGGCAAGCCCGGCTACGACACCCGCAACGGGGTCAAGGTCATCCTTGCCAAGGAATCCTTCGTACGGATGACCAGCGCGAGCATCGGCGCCTCGGACTTCTACGACCTTCCGGTCTACTGGGCGACCCGTGTGACCTGGAGCGGTGAGTACCTGCACGCCGCCCCGTGGTCCACCGGATCGCAGGGGGCCGCGAACGTCAGCCACGGCTGCACGGGCATGAGCACCGAGGCCGCGAAGTGGTTCTTCGACACCGTCAAGGTCGGGGACGTCGTCCAAGTGGTCGGCAGCAACGGCGACATGATGACGCCGTTCGACAACGGCTTCGGCGACTGGAACGTGGACTGGGCGAAGTGGCGCAAGGGCAGCGCCGTGGTCCCCGCGGGGAGCCACGTCGACAGCACTCCCGCCGACTCCGCCCGCCTGCGGCCCTCGGTCTGAGGGCCGAGGCCTGACGGCTCACGGCCCTGAGGGCGCGGCTCCGAAGGGTCAGGCCTCGACGGCGAGGCGCGTCCGCAGAAGCCCGGCCAGCGCCTCCGCGAACTCCACCGGGTCGATCGGGTGCGTGACCGCCGCGTCCGCCCGGCTCCAGGTCGCCAGCCAGGCGTCCTGCGGGCGCCCGATCAGCAGCAGGACGGGCGGGCAGCGGAAGATCTCGTCCTTGATCTGCCGGCAGATGCCCATGCCGCCCGAGGGCGTCGCCTCGCCGTCCAGAACACAGACGTCGATCCCGCCGGCCTCCAGGGCGTCCAGGACGGCCGGCTGGGTCGCGCACTCGACGAACTCGACGTCGGGGAGACCGGGAGCGGGGCGCCGCCCCGTCGCCAGCCGTACCTGCTCGCGGGTGCCCGCGTCATCGCTGTAGACCAGCACCGTGGCAGTCGGCTGCATCGTTCCTCCGTGTCGTCGACGTTGGGTCCGCCTGGCGGAGCCTACTCCGCCGAAGGCCCTGTCGAGGAGGGGTCCGAAGTGCTGACACACCGAACGGTACCCCCCGGAGTGAGGGCGGGATAAGCGACCGACATAATGTCGGTCGTGGCGACAGCAACGACAGTAGACACCGGGCACGCGCACCCGTCGGTCAATCGGCCGAACCTCACCAGCGTCGGAACCATCATCTGGCTGAGTTCCGAGCTGATGTTCTTCGCGGCCCTCTTCGCGATGTACTTCACCCTGCGATCGGTGACCGGTCCCGAGCACTGGAAGGACATGGCCGACGCCCTGAACTTCCCGTTCTCGGCGACGAACACCACGATCCTGGTGCTCTCCTCCCTCACCTGCCAGCTCGGCGTCTTCGCCGCCGAGCGCGGTGACGTGAAGAAGCTGCGCATGTGGTTCGTGATCACCTTCGTCATGGGCGCCGTCTTCATCGGCGGTCAGATCTACGAGTACACGGAGCTGGTCAAGCACGAGGGTCTCTCGCTCTCGTCCGACCCGTACGGCTCGGTGTTCTACCTGACCACCGGTTTCCACGGACTCCATGTGACGGGCGGTCTGTTCGCCTTCCTCCTGGTCCTCGGCAGGACGTACGCGGCCAGGAGGTTCACCCACGAACAGGCCACGGCGGCCATCGTCGTGTCCTACTACTGGCACTTCGTCGATGTCGTCTGGATCGGCCTCTTCGCCACGATCTACATGATCAAGTAACGGGCCGTCCGGTCCGCCGGACCCGCGTTACCGCACAGACATACCCAAAGCATCGACGCAGAAGATCCTGACACCGGGGTAATCCGTGAAAAAGCTCTCCGCACGACGGCGCCATCCGCTGGCGGCGCTCGTCGTCCTACTCTTCGCGCTGGCGGTCACCGGGGGGCTGTACGCAGCGTTCGCGCCCGCGGACAAGGCGCAGGCGCAAGACACCGCCCAGACCCTTGCCATCGAGGAGGGCAAGAAGCTCTATGCCGTCGGCTGCGCGAGTTGCCACGGCACCGGCGGTCAGGGCTCCTCTGACGGCCCGAGCCTGGTCGGCGTCGGCTCCGCCGCCGTCGACTTCCAGGTCGGCACCGGCCGCATGCCGGCGCAGCAGCCCGGCGCGCAGGTGCCGGAGAAGCCGAAGGTGTACTCGCAGGCCGAGATCGATCAGCTCGGCGCGTACATCGCCTCGCTCGGAGCGGGCCCGATCACTCCGACCAAGGAGCAGTACGACCCGAGCGGCGCGGACATCGCCAACGGCGGTCAGCTCTTCCGGACCAACTGCGCGCAGTGCCACAACTTCACCGGCAAGGGCGGCGCCCTGACCGGCGGCAAATACGCCCCGGAGCTGGAAGGCGTCGACCCCAAGCACGTCTACGAGGCCATGCAGACGGGCCCGCAGCAGATGCCGTCCTTCCCGGACACGACGATGCCCGAGCAGGACAAGCGCGACATCATCGCGTACCTCAAGGCAGTCGGTGAGGACGACTCTCCCTCTCCCGGTGGCTTCGAGCTGGGCGGGCTCGGCCCGGTCAGTGAGGGCCTGTTCGGCTGGATCTTCGGCCTGGGCGTGATGATCGCCGCCGCCGTCTGGGTCGCCGCGCACACCGCAAAGGCCAAGAAGTCATGAGTGAGACTGGATCCAACAAAGACGTGTCCGAAGAAAACCTGCCGAGCGAGCAGGCCAAGGCCGGGGCCGGCACGCTGGCCCGCGCCGAGGACCCGTTCGCCGACCCCGGGCTGCCGCCCCATCAGCCGCGCATCCAGGACATCGACGAGCGGGCCGCCAGGCGGTCCGAGCGGACGGTCGCGCTGCTCTTCACGGTCTCGATGCTGGCCACGATCGCGTTCATCGCGGCGTACGTGACCATCGGCATCGAGGACATCGTGTACGTGTGGCCGATCGGCCACATCAGCGCGCTGAACTTCGCGCTCGGCACCACCCTGGGCATCGCCCTCTTCTGCATCGGCGCCGGCGCCGTCCACTGGGCGCGCACGCTGATGTCGGACGTGGAGACCGCGGACGACCGGCACCCGATCGAGGCGTCGCCCGAGGTCAAGGCCAAGGTGATGTCCGACTTCCAGCAGGGCGCCAAGGAGTCGGGCTTCGGCCGCCGCAAGCTGATCCGCAACACCATGTTCGGCGCGCTGGCCATGGTGCCGCTCTCCGGCGTGGTGCTGCTGCGCGATCTCGGCCCGCTGCCCGAGGACAAGCTCCGCCACACGCTGTGGTCCAAGGGCAAGCTGCTCATCAACCAGAACACCGATGAGCCGCTGCGTCCCGAGGACGTGATGGTCGGTTCGCTGACCTTCGCCAAGCCCGAGGGCCTGGAGGAGGACGCGCACGAGTACCAGACCCAGATCGCCAAGGCCGCGCTGATGATCGTCCGGCTGCAGCCGGAGAACATCAAGGACAAGCGCGAGCTCGACTGGTCGCACCAGGGCATCGTGGCGTACTCGAAGATCTGCACCCACGTCGGTTGCCCGATCAGCCTGTACGAGCAGCAGACGCACCACGTGCTCTGCCCCTGCCACCAGTCCACGTTCGACCTCTCGGACGGCGGCCGGGTCATCTTCGGCCCTGCCGGTCACGCGCTGCCTCAGCTGCGGATCGGTGTGAACAAGGACGGTTACCTCGAAGCGCTCGGCGACTTCGAGGAGCCGGTCGGCCCGAGCTTCTGGGAGCGCGGATGAGTACGGCAACCGACAAGCGTCGTCAGGCGCCGCGCGGTGAGCGGATCGCGGACTGGGCGGACGGCCGGCTGGGCATCTACGGCCTGGCGAAGAGCAATATGCGCAAGATCTTCCCGGACCACTGGTCGTT